>NZ_LZIJ01000087.1 GCF_001667115.1 Mycobacterium sp. 852002-51163_SCH5372311
CTTTCGAAAGGACCACGCGCATGCCGACTATCCAGGCCTGGAAAAGCCAGAGCCCTGACGACTTGCATGTAGCCGCGCCGGTCCGGGCGCGGGCGTGTGACGCCTTGTACGCCTTGCTGAGGCGCAAGCAACGCCAACTCGGCAACCGCCCGCGGCTCATGCAAAGAGGCGCTGAGCGCTGCTGACCGCGCGGACGTCAGGCTCGACGTGTTTGGATTGCGTCATGGAACCCGAAGAACGGATTGTGAGCGCAACCCGCATCGTCGCGGCGAACGCCCAGCGGATTTTCGATCTGATCGCCGACCCTTCCCTGCAGCCGAGCTGGGACGGTAACAACAACCTCGCCTCGGCTGCGCCGGGCCAGCGTATCCGGCAGGCCGGAGACGTGTTCAAGATGACCTTGACCCAAGGCGGCGTGCGGGAGAACCACGTCGTGGAGTTCATCGAAGGAAGCCAAATAGCGTGGCGCCCAGCCGAACCCGGAAAGCAGCCGCCCGGCCATCTATGGCGCTGGCAGCTCGAGCCGGTGAGCGCCGACCTCACCAGCGTGACCCATACCTACGACTGGACCCAGCTGACCGATCCCGTCCGTCTGACCCGTGCCCGCGCGACGACACGCGACATGCTGCGCGCTTCCCTGGACCGGTTGGCGGTGCTCGCCCAGAGTTCCGACCCGGGCGCCCCGCCCTGACGCCCGGTAAGGTCCCGGTATGGCTCTTCCACCACCAGGAAATGACCGCGCAGCCATCGTTACCGGCGCCTCCTCCGGCATCGGTGAGGAATTCGCGCGCATCCTCGCCCAGCGCGGCTATCAGGTCGTGTTGGTAGCCCGCAGCGCCGATCGGCTCGAAGAGCTCGCCGGACGGCTGGGCGCGCACGCTCATCCGCTACCCGCTGACCTGTCGAACCGTGAGGACCGAGCGGCGCTGCCGGACCGGGTGACGGCGCTGGGTCTGGTCCCCGACATCCTGGTCAACAACGCGGGGCTCTCGACCACGGGGGTCGTCGCGAAATCGGTTCCGGAAAAGGAACTCAACCTGGTCGAAGTCGACGTAGCGGCGGTAGTCGACCTGTGCAGTAGGTTCCTGCCGGGAATGGTCGACCGGCATCGTGGCGCGGTGCTCAACGTGGCGTCGACGGCCGCGTTCCAACCCCTGCCCGGCCAAGCGGCCTATGGCGGCGCCAAGGCATTCGTGTTGTCCTACACCCATAGCCTGCGCGGTGAGCTGCGTGGCACCGGCGTGAGCGCGACCGCGCTGTGTCCAGGCCCGGTGGACACCGGATTCGGTGAGGCGGCCGGTTTCTCCAAGGAGGAAGCAGAATCGGCACTGCCGAAGGTGATGTGGATTCCTGCAGATCAGGTCGCGAAGGCCGGGATCGACGGGCTGGCGGCCGGCAAGGCGGTCGTCATCCCCGGGCGGGTCAACCGGGTGGCCGCGTCGCTTTCCCGGATCACGCCGCCTGAGTTGCTGCTGCCCTTGCTGGCACGCAACCACCCCGCTCTCAAACGGGACCGGCAGCGGCCGTAGGGCTCACCCTTTTTTGCCACGCACCCACTGAAACACTCCGAGGGTCTTTACTCGCACGCTGACGAATCCGTGGTCTTCCAGCGTGTCCGCGATTTCGTCGTCGTCGAACGCATGCGCACCGGTGTTCGGCAGCATGCGCCAGAACCGGGCGGCACGCCCTGCCGTAGGGACCATCACCGCCAGCCGTCCGCCGGGCCGCAGCACCCGCGCCATCTCCGCGAGCGCCGCCGCGGGATCGGGAATCAGTTGCAGCACGGCGATCGAGACGACTGCATCGAAAGCACTGTCGCGCAACGGAAGTCGTTGTGCATCGGCGCGCAGGAAACCGACTTGCGGTCCGGCTTCGGCGCGCACGGCGCGGGACAGCATCGGCTCGGAGATGTCGACGCCGAGGGCCAGGCCGTCCGGCCCGGCGGCGCGGGCCAAAGACGCGGTGACGTTGCCAGGGCCGGAGCCGACGTCCAGCGCGACTCCGCCCGGCGGGATGCTGAGCCACTCGACGGGGTGCTGCCAGGCGCTGAGCACACGCCGACTAAGGGCTTGTGCGTTGTCATAGAGCATCGACCCGATCGGTGAGGCCCAGGCGGCCTGGATCGCACCGGTGTTCTTCGGGACCGCATCGGACGCGGTGCCCAGCAGATCGAGGTAGCCCTTGCCGACGTCGGGATGCGCGGGCGGATCGATGAGCAGATCCAGGGCCCGGCGCAACGCAGGGGGCATCGAGAGATTGACGTCGGTCATCGCCGCTCCTTCTCTACCGCGCGACGACGGCGCGCTCGCGCTCCAGGGCATACATTCGCCACAACCCCGGCACGCCTTTGAGGACACTTTCGCCGCGGTCGGCGAACCTGTGCCGTGATCCGGTGACGATGTCCCGCACCGTCGACGACACGCGTACCTCGCTGGCCCCGGCAAGGGCGGCCACCCGCGCACCGATGTGCACGGCCATGCCGGCCACGTCGTCCTTCAAGCCGCCGCGGACCTCTACCTCTCCGGCGTGAATCCCGACCCGGACCTCGATGCCGAGCACCCTGACCGCGTCGACGATGTCGTCGGCGCAGGCTAGCGCGGCGCTCGGGCTGCTGAATGTCGCGACGAATCCGTCGCCGGCGGTGTTGACTTCGCGTCCGCCGAAGCGCTGCAGCTCGTGGCGCACGATGGTGTCGTGGTTGTCCAGCAGGTCGCGCCACCGATCGTCGCCGAGCAGGGCGGCGTGCTCAGTGGAGCCGACGATGTCGGTGAACATGATCGTGGTGAGCAGGCGTTCGGTGTCGGAACCACCCCGCATCCCGGTGATGAACTCTTCGATCTCGTCGAGCATGGGCCCGGTGTTGCCGACCCAGTACAGGTTGTCCTCGCCGGGTAGTTCGACCAGGCGAGACCCGGTGATGTGCTCGGCGAGATATTGACCGTGCGCGATGGGTGTGAAGGTCGAGTCGGGCCGGTGCAGGATCAGCGTCGGCGCGGTGATGCGCGGCAGCGTGTCACGCACGTCGGCGTGCCGGATGGTTCTGATCATCGCCAGCGCCATGCTCGGTGAGGCGGCGCGGTTACCGGCCATGTCCCACCAGGACCGAAAGGCATCATCGTGGGCGACGCTGGGCGCGATCATGGCGAGCATGTCGAAGCCCTGGTCGACGGCATCTGGATCGACCACGAGATTCGTGTAGGGATCGAGACTGTCGATGGTGGCCCCAATCGGGTAGTCGGGCGCGTACAGCGCGCGGGCGCCGCCGTTGATGATCACCAGGCTGCTTACCCGCTCGGGGTAGTCGGCGGCCAGCACGAGTCCGGTCATCGCGGTGAAGCCGGGCGCCACGATGGTCGCCCGCTCGCATCCGACGGCGTTCATCACGCCGACGACGTCCTTCGCCCAGAACTCGGGCCCGATCATGTCGGGCGAGGAGACCCGCGACGACAGGCCGATCCCGCGCTGGTCCAGCCGGATCACCCGGGCGAAAGACGCCAATCGCCGGTGGAAGCGGTACATCGATGGCTCGGCGTCGATGCAGTCGATGGGGATGGATGGCCCGGGCAGCATTACCAAGTCGATCGGGCCGTCGCCGAACACCTGATAGGCGATGTCCGTCTCGCCGCAACTGGCGTATCGGGTTCGTGGAGCCCCAGCAAACCGGGTCACGGCATCCAGGCTAGTTCAGCGCACCGACAGGTCGCAGCGGCGGCTAGCGGCCGGTCCGGCCGATGATGGGTACCAGATAGCGGGCCGCGTAGTCGCGGACCGCGGCGGGATCCGTCGTGTCGAGCCGATCGGTGGGAAACACGATGATGCCGAGGGCCACGCGCAACAGGATGTCGGCGATGTTGGCCAGGTCCGACTCGGGGCTGTCGGCACCGCATCGCCGCAGCGTGCGGGCGATTCCGTCGGCGAACTGGCCGATCGGGAAAACGTGTGATCGGGAGAACATGCCGAGCAGCTCCGGCTCGCTTTGGGCGATCCGCGAATACAGCGGCGAGTCGTGGACCAGGCGTACGCCGAGCGCGAAGGCCTCGATTACGGCCTGTTGCGGATCACAGCCCGTCGTGGCCTGGTCCAGCGTGGTGAAGAAGAGCTGCGCTTCGCGTCGTACGACGTGCTCGAACAGGTCGTCTTTGGTGGGAAAGCGCCGGTAGACGGTGCTGCGGCTGACACCCGCGCGGGCGGCGACGTCTTCGATGTTGGCGCGCCGCACGCCGTAGGTCTCGAACACCGTCCGAGCCGTGTCCAGGATGGCGCGATCGAGCTCGGAGAGCGCCTCGGGTGCTGCCCAACCGGGTTTGATCTCCGACTGCATGAGCTGCCTCACCTGCTTTGCGGACGCCACAACCGATTGGTACGTTGAAACAAAGATATCACTTTGTTCCATTGTCTCAGGATTGCTCAGGGTATGCATCCAGCATGGAGCCCAACGAGGAGATCGGCATGACCGGCCACAACGAAGCGCTCGCCGGACCGAGCGCGGGCGCCCGCTTCGATGCCGGAGTGCGAGAGGCGGTGCCCGTGCTTGCCGGCGACGCCGAAAACGATGCGACGCGGCTGGGACCGGATTCGCTGATCTGGAAGTTCTACGGAGATCACCGCACCCAGTTCTTCGGATTCCAGCGCGTCGCCGGCGTCGAAAACTGCATCGAACAACTCGCCCAGGGCGTGCTCGACCACTCGGTTATTTTCAGTGACACCCTGGGCCGGGCCAAGCGAACCGCACCGCCGCTGATGAAGACCGTCTACTCGGACACGCCGCAGGAGTGGGGCCGCAAGGTCCGGGATTTCCACAAGCCGATCAAAGGCACCATCAGCGACGGGTCGAGGTACCACGCGCTGAACCCGGAGTTGTTCTATTGGGCGCACGCCACCTTCGTCGACCAGGTCATCTACAACACCGACATGTTCATCCGCCGGCTCTCCCACGCCGAGAAGGAGCAGATCTTCAACGAAGGCAAGATCTGGTACAGCCTCTACGGCGTGAGCGACCGCGGGCAGCCGCAGACGTACGAAGAATTCCTCGAGTACTGGGACGACATGCTCGAACGCTTCGTCCCGCACAAAACCGTGCTCTACGGCACCGGCTACATCCGCAAAGGCATACCTGGCCCGCGCTGGATCCCCAAGCCGCTGTGGAAGATCCTGTCGGCGCCGCTCAATGCCTACACCCGTCTCGTGCTGGTCGGAACTCTGCCGCCGCAGATGCGCTCGGTATGCGACCTGCAGTGGGATGCCAAGAAGGAGAAGCGTTTTCAGCGCTTCGCGGCCGTCATGCGCGCGCTGAACCCGCTGATCAACAGGATGCCGCTGTGGTTCGTCTACGCGCCCTGGGCGGCCGCGGCCTGGCGGCGCGCCGGCGTCGACCCGCGCAGGCTGTATAACCGCGCTGCGGCGTAGCCGTCCGGCCTCTGCCGACAGGCAGGCTGGGCGCCGCCTCCCGATCGGGTTGTGGTCTGCTAGTGGTTACATGTCGAGAGCACAGGGGTCGAGCAGCGACAGCCTCGGTGTGCGAAACGAAATGCGGCAGTGAAGATGAATGTGATCACCCAGGCCATCGAGGCCACGCTCGACAGAGTGGCCAACCCGGGACAGGTATCGGATCCAGACCGGCTGCGCAAGGCTGTTTCGGGCAAGACCGTCCTGGTGACCGGGGCATCCTATGGCATCGGCGAGGCGACCGCACGCAAACTGGCTGCGGCCGGCGCGACGGTGCTGGTGGTCGCCCGCTCGGCGGAACGACTCGACGACCTTGCGGCATCGATCAACGCCGGCGGCGGCAGAGCGGTCGTCTACCCGACCGACCTCAGCGACGAGACCGCAGTCAGCGTGCTGACCAAGCAAATCACCGAGCACCACGGCCCGCTGGACATCGTGGTGAGCAATGCCGGCAAGTCGTTGCGCCGCTCGCTGCACCAGCAGTACGACCGCCCGCACGATTTCCAGCGCACCATCGACATCAACTACCTGGGACCGATCTGGCTTCTCCTCGGCGTGCTGCCGGCCATGCGTGAGAACGGCCATGGTCACATCGTGAATGTGTCGAGCGTCGGCGTGCGTGTCGTGCCCGGCCCGCAGTGGGGCGCCTACCAGGCGTCGAAAGGGGCGTTCGATCGCTGGCTGCGCAGTGTGGCACCGGAACTGCACAGCGACGGCGTCGACGTCACGTCGGTCTACTTCGCGTTGGTCCGTACCCGGATGATTGAGCCGACGCCGATGCTGGGGAGATTGCCGGGGTTGTATCCGGACCAGGCGGCCGACTCGATCGCGAAAGCGATCATCGAGCGGCCGCGCAGCATCGAACCCCCGTGGGTGTGGCCCGCCGAGATCGCCTCGGTGGTGCTGGCCGGGCCTGCCGACTACGCGGCCAGGATTTGGCACCGCCGGTTTTTCGCCGAACCCGGCGACCGGGAGCGGGATGACGCATGACGACGGGTAGCGTCGCCGCCACCGCGGCGCGGGGCTTGGCCTTTTCCGGACTGCTCAGTCCGCCCGCGCCGCTCCCACTGTTGCGGTTGATCCGCGAGGTGTACCGAGGCGGCACCAATCTCTATACATTGCTTGCTATTTCGGCCGCACGGTGGCCGGACCGGACGGCGATCATCGACGACGACGGCGCGCTGAGCTATCGCGAGCTGCAGTCGCAGGTCGAATCGCTTGCTCGTGAGCTCTCGCGCAGCGGCGCCGGACCGGGCGAGGCGGTGGGAGTCATGTGCCGCAACGGACGCAACTTCGTCGCAGCGGCGTTCGCGGCCGCCCTCGTGGGCGCCGACGTGGTGCTGGTGAGCACGGAGTTCCGCCTCAATGCGCTTGCCGGCGCGCTGGATTCGCACCAGATCAAGACGATGTTCGCCGACCAGGAATTCAGCGGACAGATACGCGAGGCCGACGGGTCCGTCACGGTGATCGATCCGGCAACGGTCGAGACGCGACCCGGCGAGTCGCGGCCCAAGGTCGCGGGGACGGGCCGGCTTGTGCTGCTCACCTCGGGCACCACCGGAGTGCCCAAGGGAGTGCCGCGGGCACCGCGACTGAGCTCGGGAGTGGGCGTCGGCGTAACGCTTCTGGAGCGCACCCGCCTGCGTGTCGGTTCGCGAATCGCCTTGGCAGTGCCTATGTTTCACGGCCTGGGGTTCGGTGTGCTGATGCTGGCCGTGAGCCTGGGCGGCACCGTGCTGACCCATCGGCGCTTCGATGCCGAGACGGCGCTGGCGCAGGCCTCGCTGCAGCGTGCCGACGCGATGAGCGTGGTCCCCATCATGCTGGCGCGCATTCTCGACCTGCCGCAGCGCGTGCGGGCGCGCAACTCTCTACCGTGCCTGCGGGTGGTGCTCTCCAGCGGCGATCGCCTCGATCCCAGTCTGGCGCGACGTTTTATGGATGCCTACGGCGACGTCCTCTACAACGTCTACGGCTCCACCGAGGTTGGCATCGGTGCGCTGGCCACACCGGTCGAAGTGCGCAATGCCCCGGAGACGGTCGGAAGACCGGTCGCGGGATGTCCGGTGCGCATCTTCGACAGAAATGGCAGGCCGGTCGGCCCGCGTGTCACCGGCCGCATCTTCGTGGGCGGTGAACTGGGCGCGGACGGCTACACCGGCGGCGGAGGCAAAGCCCGGATCGACCGCATGACCAGCACGGGTGACATGGGCTACCTCGACAATTCGGGACGGCTGTACATCGTCGGTCGCGAGGACGACATGATCGTCTCGGGCGGCGAAAATGTCTATCCACGGGCACTGGAGAACGCGCTTGCCGAACACCCCGGTATTGCCGAGAACGCGGTCATCGGGGTGCCTGACGAGAAGTTCGGGCGGCGGCTGGCCGCATTCATCGTGCCCCGGCCCGGGAGCGACATCGACGAGCCGGCGTTACGAGAGTACTTGAAGGGCAAGGTATCTCGGTTCGAACAGCCTCGGGACATCAATTTCGTCGACAGCATTCCACGCAACCCGGCCGGCAAGGTGCTGCGCAAGCAACTCGCTACTTAAGCGCGAGCAGACATATAAGCACCCAATTTCGGCGCCAAACCCTCTTCGCCAGTCTGGTTGTGAGTCAGTCGACTCGAATTCAGTGGAGGGAGCGGTGGTTGTCGATTAGTGCGGGG
>NZ_LZIJ01000088.1 GCF_001667115.1 Mycobacterium sp. 852002-51163_SCH5372311
AAGAAGCGCAGAGGCGAGAGAATCGGAAGACCCAGAGCTGCAACGGCTTCGGTGGTCCGCCGCATTGTCCGAGACAGGAATGCCGGCTGGACTTACGACGCCATCGCTTCCGCTCTCACCGAAGAAAAAACCCTAAGTCCGCTAGGCAAACCGGCGTGGCAACCGTCGACGGTTCGCCGGATCTACGCCAGCGCCACGACACAGGTCCAGGTGTCGGCATGAACCGGGAACGCCAGCAGGACGACACGGCAGAGACTGAGCCGCAGCCCTGCGGTGACCCGACATGCAAAGGCTACGGTCCTCCGGAGCCGATAGACGACGAGGAGGACTCGTCCGCAGAAGAGAGGACGCAGTATGGCTCACATTCGCAAGCGGCCGTCCGGCAAGGTGGACAAGTTCGGCAATCCCATAGTGCGGTATCAGGTTGTATGGCTGGAGCCTGTACGCGATGAGTTCGGTGCACCTACGGGACAGTTCAAGCAAACGTCAGAGACGTTCGATACCGAGCGCAAGGCCAAGGCGCGTCTGCGAAAGGTGGAGGATGCCCTGGACAGTGCTAAGGGCATCGACCCGAGCAGCGCTAAGGCGAAGGCCAATCGGCCACTAGGGGAGTACGCCAAGCAATACCTGGACAGCCTTGCGGGACAGGTAGACCCTTCCACCATCGA
>NZ_LZIJ01000089.1 GCF_001667115.1 Mycobacterium sp. 852002-51163_SCH5372311
CCTCCGCCCACCCCCCGCTCCAAGTCGGCACCCGACGCCTACGCTGATTCCACGTGAGCTCGGCCCCTCAGATCCCCGATACGGTCGTTCGGCTGCGCGGGGTCAGCAAGCAGTACGGGTCGGGCGCGTCGGTGTGCAATGCCGTCTCCAACCTCGATCTCGAGGTACACGCTGCCGAGGTGCTGGCCCTGCTGGGACCCAACGGCGCCGGAAAGACGACGACGGTCGAGATGTGCGAAGGATTCGTGCGGCCGGACGCCGGAACCATCGAGGTGCTTGGGCTGAACCCGATCACCGACAACGCGCGGTTGCGCCCGCGCATCGGCGTCATGTTGCAGGGCGGCGGCGGCTATCCCGCGGCGCGCGCAGCCGAAATGCTGAACCTCGTAGCCGCCTACGCCGCCGACCCGCTGGACCCGCAGTGGCTGCTGGACACCCTGGGCCTCACCGAGGCCGCACGCACCACTTATCGACGGCTATCCGGCGGACAGCAGCAACGGCTCGCGCTGGCATGCGCGCTGGTCGGGCGTCCCGAGCTGGTATTTCTCGACGAGCCAACCGCGGGCATGGACGCTCACGCCCGCCTGCTGGTGTGGGAGCTGATCGATGCGCTGCGCCGCGACGGCGTGACCGTTGTGCTGACCACCCACCAGCTCAAGGAGGCCGAAGAACTCGCCGACCGGCTGGTCATCATCGACAACGGGGTGACGGTCGCCGCGGGCACACCGACCGAGTTGACACGCGCCGGCGCCAAAGACCAATTGCGGTTCAGCGCGCCGCCGCGGCTCGAGCTCTCCCTCTTGGCCACGGCGCTACCGGAGGATTACAAGGTCACTGAGGTGACACCGGGCGAGTATCTGGTCGAAGGCCCGGTTGATCCGCAAGTGCTGGCCACCGTGACGGCGTGGTGCGCCCAGATCAACGTGCTCGCCACCGACATGCGCGTCGAGCAACGCAGCCTCGAGGATCTGTTCCTCGATCTCACCGGGCGGAGCCTGCGGCCATGACTGACGTGTTTCCGCCGGGCACCTTCACCCCGGACCCGCGGCCCAACGCCGTGCCCCGGATGCTGGCCGCGCAGTTCGGCCTGGAGCTGAAGCTGCTGCTACGCAACGGCGAACAGCTGCTGTTGACCATGTTCATTCCGATCACGCTGCTGGTCGGGCTGACCTTGCTGCCGCTGGGCTCGTTCGGCCCGCACCGCGCCGCGGTGTTCGTTCCCGCCATCATGGCGCTGGCGGTCATCTCCACCGCCTTCACCGGACAGGCCATCGCCGTGGCGTTCGATCGCCGCTACGGGGCGTTGAAGCGGCTCGGAGCAACACCCCTGCCGGTGTGGGGAATCATCATCGGCAAGGCACTGGCCGTGGTCTTCACCGTCTTCCTGCAGGCAATTCTGTTGGGCGTCATCGGGTTTGCGCTCGGCTGGCGACCGGCGCTGGCGGCGCTGGCCCTGGGCGCGGCAGTCATCGCGCTGGGCACCGCGGGGTTTGCGGCGCTCGGCCTGTTGCTCGGCGGCACCTTGCGCGCCGAGATCGTCCTGGCGCTCGCCAACCTGCTGTGGTTCGTCTTCGCCGGGTTGGGTGCCCTGACTCTCGAAACCGGCATGATCCCGCCCGCGGTCAAGTGGGCCGCCCGGCTCACCCCGTCGGGAGCGCTCACCGAGGCGCTGTCGCAGGCCATGAGCCTGTCGGTGGACTGGTTCGGGTTCGCCGTGCTGGCGGTGTGGGGTGCGCTCGCCGCTCTGGCCGCGCGCCGCTGGTTCCGCTTCACCTGACGTCCCCTACGGACCGACGCCGCGACATTTAATCCACGGACTCGACACGCCGAAGCGGGTGTGCGTGGTTTACATCTCGATGCCAAACCCGCTCGGCGCGGCCCGTTTCTACTACGTGACGTAGTTGTCGTTACGATCGGGCGATGCCCGTCGGACGAGCACTGCTGCGGTTGGTGGACCTGCTCCCCGACCCCAGCCTGCGCGTCCAGCGGGTCATCGCCGCCGCCGTCATCCTGACTCAGGGCGGCATCGCCGTCACCGGCGCGATCGTTCGGGTCACCGCCTCAGGCCTGGGCTGCCCGACCTGGCCGCAGTGTTTTCCGGGCAGCTTCGTCCCGGTAGCGGTGGCCGAAGTGCCGCGTATCCATCAGGCGGTCGAGTTCGGCAACCGGATGGTCACCATCGCGGTGGTCATCACCGCGATACTGGCCGTGCTGGCCGTCACGCGGGCCAGACGGCGCACCGAGGTGCTCGTCTACGCATGGCTGATGCCGGCGTCGACGGTCGTGCAGGCGGTGATCGGCGGCATCACCGTGCGCACCGGGTTGCTGTGGTGGACGGTGGCCGTCCACCTGCTGGCGTCGATGACCATGGTGTGGTTATCCGTGCTGCTCTACGTCAAGGTCGGCGAGCCCGACGATTATCCCCGGGAAGGCGTGGTCGAGCATCGGGTGGCAAAGCCGCTGCGTGCGCTGACCGCGCTCAGCGCGGTGAATCTGGCCGCTGTGCTGGTGACGGGCACACTGGTGACCGCCGCCGGACCGCACGCGGGCGACAGGAGCCCCAGCCGGACCGTGCCACGGCTGAAAGTCGAGATCACCACCCTGGTGCACATGCATTCGTCGCTGCTGGTCGCCTACCTGGCACTACTGGTCGGACTGGGCTTCGGATTGCTGGCCGTCGGCGCCGCCCGGCCCGTCAGAGTGCGGCTGGCCGTGTTGGTGGCCCTGGTGTTCGCGCAGGCCGCCGTCGGCACCACGCAGTACTTCACCGGAGTGCCGCCCGCGCTGGTCGCCATCCACGTCGCGGGCGCCGCGGCATGCACCGCGGCCACCGCCGCGCTCTGGGCCTCAATGCGGGAACGGTCGCGAGAACGGGCCGAGGCCCAACCGCTCCAGAGCTGACTCGACACCCAGCGCGAACTCGCGCTGGGCCAGGTCGCGGGTGCGGGCATCCAGGTTTCGCCAGCCCAGCGACGGCTCCACCAACTGAAGTTCCAGCAGTCGCGGATTGTCGGCACCGCCTATCACATGGGCGCGCGCGTACAGCAAATCGCTTGTGCTGATGCCGATTTGGGTCGCCGCGCCGGCCAGCGCCGCAGCTCCGGCATCCCAGATTTCGAAATCGGGTTCGGCCTGGTGCAACGCGCCGGCCCGCAGAGTGAAGGCATGCGACTGCTCGCCACACAAGAAAACCAGCACGGTCTCGGGAGCCGAATCGCAGGGCTGCACGAACACACTGCGACCGGCCGCCTGCAGTTCGGCGGCGCACTCGGCGGCCGCCGACCGGTCGGGGCAACGCCGCGTTCCCGACCCGAGGGTCGCGCTGACGAAAACCTGCTCGGTGCGCGGCAACCGGACCTGATCGCCGGGGGCGAAGATCTCGCCAGGCACCGTCGGCACCTGCTGGTTCGCGAGCTTGTCCAGATAGTGCCGGTCGGCGTTCCAGGCCACCGCCGGGGGCGGGTTCAGCAGGTTTTTCACCTCCAGCGTCCAGGCCAGGAATTCGCCGAGCCGGTCCGCGTAGTCGCGGGCAGCCCGCAGTATCACCAGGTCCGCGCGGCGTATCTCGGGATCGTCCCAGGACATCCAGTGAGCGTGCAGGCCGCGGTGTCGCAAGGCGCCAAGCAGCCCGGCGTCATCGCCGTCGCCGGCGACTTGTCGCGGACACCCGGCCAGCACGATGCGCGGGTGGAAGACGTCTGGCCGCGCTAACTTCATTCACGGGCATGATAACCACATGCATGCGATCGAAGTGTCCGAAACCGGTGGCCCCGATGTCCTGCGCTACGTCGACGTCCCGCGACCCGAGCCCCGGCAGGGCGAGCTACTGATCAAGGCCGACGCGATCGGCGTCAACTTCATCGACACCTATTTCCGTTCGGGGCAGTATGCACGCCCGTTGCCGTTCATCGTCGGATCCGAGGTGTCCGGGACGGTCGCCGCCCTCGGAGACCAAGCGGACAGTGTTGGCCTAGCCGTGGGCGATCGGGTGGTGAGCCCCTCGGCAAACGGCGGCTACGCCGAATTCTGCACTGCGCCAGCACTTTTGACTGCGAAAGTGCCCGAATCGGTGGCTTCCGACGTGGCGGCTTCGGTACTGCTGAAGGGCCTCACCGCCCATTACCTGCTGAAGTCGGTATATCCGGTGCAAAGCGGCGACACAGTGCTGATACACGCCGGCGCCGGCGGGGTCGGGCTGATCCTGACGCAATGGGCCACCCGCCTCGGTGCGCGGGTGATCACCACCGTGTCGACTCCCGAGAAAGAGCGGCTGTCGCGGCAGGCCGGCGCCACCGAGGTGCTCCCCTACCCCACCGACGCGGCTGAATTCGGCAGCAAGGTGCGTGCGATGACCGGGGGCGCCGGCGTCGCCGTGGTGTATGACGGCGTCGGCGCCAGCACGTTCGACGCCAGCCTGGCCAGCCTGGCCGTCCGCGGAACGCTGGCGTTGTTCGGCGCCGCCAGCGGACCCGTCCCGCCCTTCGATCCGCAGCGCCTCAACTATGCCGGCTCGGTATACCTCACCCGCCCCTCGCTGGCGCACTTCATCCGCACCGGCGAGGAGTTCAGCTGGCGCGCAGCCGAGCTGTTCGACGTGATCGGCAGCGGGGCTGTGACCGTCGAAGTGGGCGGACGTTATCCGCTATCCGATGCGGCGCGGGCGCACGAGGACTTGCAGGGCCGCAAAACGGCCGGCTCGATCGTGCTGCTCCCATAGCGGCAAGCAGAGGCCGGCCCTCCAAATCCCATCTGCCACACCAGTATCGGCAGAGGAAGGGCTTGTCGTTTTCCGAATCCGCTAGCGCCGGTGATATCGCATTCCCAACTCGAATGTCGTAGCCCGTGGCGGTGCTGAAGTGACCTGTGTGACTACGTGGCTCAGATCAACGTCGGCAGCGCGATCACCGAATCGACCGCCAAAGCGCAGAAGACGAGCGCCAGGTAGTTGTTCGACTGCAGGAACAGCCGCAGCGGCTTCACCGGTTCTCCCGCACGCACCCCGGCGTACAACTGGTGGGCCATCGCCAGGAACCACACCCCTGCCACCACCGCGACCGCCGCGTACAACCAGCCGGTGGCCAGCGCCAGAGCCAGCGTCGCCAGCACGGTCAGCCAGGTGTAGACCAGAATCTGCTTGGTGACCTGACGTTCGGTGGCCACGGCCGGCAGCATCGGCACACCGGCCGCTTTGTAGTCCTCCTTGTACCGCATCGCCAGGGCCCAGGTGTGCGGCGGCGTCCACAAGAAGATGATCGCGAACATCGCCAACGCCGGCCACCCGATGCCGCCGGTCACCGCCGACCAGCCGATCATCACCGGCATGCAGCCCGCCGCGCCGCCCCAGACGACGTTCTGTGACGTGCGGCGCTTGAGCAGCAGGGTGTAGACGAACACGTAGAAAGCGATGGTCGCCACGGCCAGCAGCCCCGACAACAGATTCGTCGTCCACCACAGCCAGAAAAAGGAGCCGATGCTCAAGACCAGGCCCAGCACTAATGCGTTTCGCCGGGGCACCGCTTCGCGGGCCAGCGGCCGCCGCGCCGTGCGCTTCATCACCTTGTCGATATCGGCGTCGGCCACGCAGTTGAGCGTGTTGGCGCCGCCTGCGGCCATCATGCCGCCGATCAGCGTGTTAAGGATCAACAGGGGGCTCACGTGTCCCCGATCGGCCAGCAGCATCGCGGGTATCGCGGTCACCAACAGCAGCTCGATCACTCGAGGCTTGGTCAGCGCCAGGTAAGCCAGGACGATGCCGGCTGCCCGGCTCCTTGCCTTTCCGGCGTCCGGCCCGGCTCGTCGCCGGGCGGCGCCGGTCATCCGGCTCGACGTAACGCGCCCGCGAACGCTCAACGCTTTTACTCCTCGGGGTCGCAGCAGCGCGCAGCTTCTACTACACACGATGGTAGACAGCATGCCCACCGCCGCCGCGCTGCAGGGTCTATTCACCGACTTTTTCGGCGGATCGCCGGATTGATCGGACAGCGTATGCGGCCGGCACGTAATTTTCACATTGGATTTCGCAGGGCCGGCCCTGGGTACCCGAAATCCGGCCCTGCAATAGCAAGCCCTCCCGCACTAGGGTGAGGATTGATCAGCTTCATGACCCAAGGACTGCGTCTGTGACCACACTCGAAGAGATCTCCACGCTTACCCAACCGCGCCACCCCGACGACTGGACCGAGATCGATTCGGCTGCGGTGGACACCATCAGGGTGTTGGCCGCCGACGCGGTACAAAAGGTCGGCAACGGTCACCCCGGCACGGCGATGAGCCTGGCCCCCCTGGCCTACACCCTGTTTCAGCGCACGATGCGTCACGACCCCAGCGACCCGCACTGGCTGGGCCGCGACCGGTTCGTGCTGTCGGCCGGGCACAGCAGCTTGACTCTCTATCTGCAGCTCTACCTCGGCGGCTTCGGCCTGGAGCTCTCCGATATCGAGTCGCTGCGCACCTGGGGCTCCAAGACCCCGGGGCATCCAGAGTTCCGGCATACCAAAGGTGTTGAGATCACTACGGGTCCGCTGGGACAGGGCCTGGCCTCGGCGGTCGGCATGGCGATGGCGTCGCGCTACGAGCGCGGGCTTTTCGACCCGGACGCCGAACCGGGGACCAGCCCGTTCGACCACTACATCTTCGTGATCGCCTCCGACGGCGACATCGAGGAGGGGGTCACTTCGGAGGCGTCGTCGCTGGCCGCGGTTCAGCAGCTGGGCAACCTCATCGTGTTCTACGACCACAACCAGATCTCGATCGAGGACGACACCAACATCGCGCTGTGCGAGGACACCGCGGCCCGCTATCGCGCCTACGGCTGGCACGTACAAGAGGTGGAGGGCGGCGAGGACGTCGTCGCCATCGAGGAAGCCATCGCCAACGCGAAAGCCGCCACCGACCGACCGTCGTTCATCTCGCTGCGCACCATCATCGGGTATCCGGCACCCAACCTGATGAACACCGGCAAGGCGCACGGCGCCGCCCTCGGCGATGACGAAGTGGCCGCCGTCAAGAAGATCCTCGGCTTCGACCCCGACAAGAACTTCGAGGTCCGCGACGACGTCATCGCCCACACCCGCAAGCTGGTCGAGCGGGGCCGCGAAGCGCACGAGAAGTGGCAACCCGAGTTCGATGCCTGGGCACAGCGCGAACCCGAACGCAAGGCCCTGCTGGACCGGTTGACTGCCGAGGACCTGCCCGACGGCTGGGACGCCGACCTACCGCACTGGGAAGCCGGTTCGGACGAAATCGCCACCCGGAAAGCATCCAACGCGGTGCTTGACGCGGTGGGACCGAAGCTGCCCGAGCTGTGGGGCGGTTCTGCCGACCTCGCCGGCAGCACCAACACCACCATCAAGGGTGCGGATTCCTTTGGCCCGCCGTCGATTTCCACCAAGGACTACACGGCGCACTGGTATGGGCGCACTTTGCATTTCGGTGTTCGCGAACACGCGATGGGCGCCATCCTGTCCGGCATCGTGCTGCACGGCCCGACCCGGGCCTACGGCGCCACCTTCCTGCAGTTCTCGGACTACATGCGCCCGGCGGTCCGGCTGGCGTCGCTGATGGACATCGACACCATCTATGTGTGGACGCACGACTCGATCGGCCTGGGCGAAGACGGCCCGACCCACCAGCCGATCGAACACCTTTCGGCCCTCCGCGCGATTCCCAACCTTTCGGTGGTGCGCCCGGCCGACGCCAACGAGACGGCGTACGCCTGGCGCACGATTCTGGCCCGCGGTAACGGCAGCGGGCCGGTCGGGCTGATCCTGACCCGCCAGAATGTGCCGGTGCTGGACGGCACCGACGCCGACGGGGTCGCCCGCGGCGGCTATGTGCTGGGCGACGACGGAGGTGAGGAACCCGACGTCGTGCTGATCGCCACCGGCTCCGAGGTCCAGCTTGCGGTTGCGGCACAGAAGTTGTTGGCGGACAAGGACATCATCGCCCGGGTCGTGTCGATGCCGTGCGTGGAGTGGTTCGAGTCGCAGTCGCACGAATACCGCGACAGCGTCCTGCCCCCGTCGGTGTCGGCCCGGGTGGCCGTCGAGGCCGGCGTCGCGCAATGCTGGCACAAACTCGTCGGCGACACCGGGAAAATCGTTTCTATAGAGCACTACGGAGAATCCGCGGATTACAAGACATTGTTCCGTGAGTACGGCTTCACAGCGGAGGCCGTCGCAGATGCCGCGGAACAGGTAGTGGACAACTGAGAAGAGGTAATTGGCATGACCACTCAAAACGCCAACCTCGCGGCGTTGAGTGCCGCGGGGGTATCGGTATGGCTGGATGACTTGTCGCGGGAGCGACTGCGTTCGGGCAACCTGCAGGAGCTGATCGACACCAAATCCGTGGTCGGAGTGACCACCAACCCGTCGATCTTCCAGAAGGCGTTCGCCGAAGGCGACGTCTACAACGACCAGATCGCCGAGCTGGCCGAGCGTGGTGCCGACGTCGATGCCACCATTCGTACCATCACCACCGACGACGTGCGCAGTGCCTGTGATGTGCTGACCCGTGAGTGGGAGGCCTCCGATGGCGTCGACGGCCGGGTGTCCATCGAGGTCGACCCGCGCCTGGCCAACGAGACCGAAAAAACCATCCAGCAGGCCGTCGAATTGTGGAAGATCGTCGACCGGCCGAACCTGTTCATCAAGATCCCGGCCACCAAGGCGGGCTTGCCGGCCATCACGGCTGTTCTGGCAGAAGGCATTTCGGTCAACGTCACGCTGATCTTCTCCGTCGAACGGCACCGCGAGGTGATGGACGCCTACCTGGCGGGCCTGGAGAAGGCCCGCGAAGCCGGTCACGACCTGTCCAAGATCCATTCGGTGGCATCGTTCTTCGTGTCCCGGGTGGACACCGAAGTCGACAAGCGGCTGGAGAAGATCAACTCCGAAGAGGCGCTCGCGTTGCGCGGGCAGGCCGGTGTCGCCAACGCCCGGCTGGCCTACGCCGCCTATCAGGAGGTGTTCGAGGGCGGCGACCGCTATCAGGCGCTGCTGTCCGACGGAGCCCGGGTACAGCGGCCGCTGTGGGCGTCGACGGGCGTCAAGAACCCCGACTACTCCGACACCCTCTACGTGACCGAACTGGTGGCTCTGAACACCGTTAACACCATGCCGGAGAAGACGATTGACGCCGTCGCCGACCACGGTGTGATCAACGGCGACACCGTCACCGGGACGGCTTCGGCCGCCCAGGGGGTGTTCGACCAGCTGTCGGCGGTCGGCGTAGATCTGACCGACGTGTTCGTCGTCCTGGAAAACGAAGGTGTGGAGAAGTTCGTCGACTCCTGGACGGAGTTGTCGACCGAGACGCAGAAGCAATTGGACTCTGCCGCCAAATGACGCCGGCCCGTGCCTCGGCCGACGCCGCCCAGTGGCGAAATCCTCTGCGCGACAAGCTGGACAAGCGGCTGCCGAGAATCGCCGGCCCCTGCGGGATGGTGATTTTCGGCGTCACAGGTGACCTGGCCCGAAAAAAGGTGATGCCGGCCATCTATGACCTGGCCAACCGCGGTCTGCTGCCACCGTCGTTCGCCTTGGTGGGATTCGCCCGCCGGGACTGGACCACGCAGGATTTCGGCGAGGTGGTGTACAACGCGGTCAAGCAGCACTGCCGCACGCCGTTCCGGCAGCAGAACTGGGAACGGCTGGCCGAGGGATTCCGTTTCGTCCCAGGGTCTTTCGACGACGACGATGCGTTCGCGCGGCTGGCCGAGACGCTGGAGAAGCTCGACGCCGAGCGCGGCACCGGCGGTAATCATGCCTTCTATCTGGCGATCCCGCCCAAGTCGTTCCCGGTGGTGTGCGAGCAGCTGCACAAGTCGGGACTGGCCCGGCCGCAGGGCGACCGGTGGAGCCGGGTGGTCATCGAGAAACCGTTCGGTCATGACCTGAAAAGCGCTCAGGCCCTGAACAAGTCGGTGAATACGGTCTTTCCGGAGGAGGCGGTCTTCCGCATCGACCACTACTTGGGCAAGGAGACGGTGCAGAACATCCTGGCGCTGCGGTTCGCCAACCAGCTCTTCGACCCGATCTGGAATTCGCACTACGTCGACCACGTGCAGATCACCATGGCCGAGGACATCGGATTGGGCGGTCGCGCAGGCTATTACGACGGCATCGGTGCGGCCCGCGACGTCATCCAGAATCACCTGATGCAGCTGCTGGCGCTGACCGCGATGGAAGAGCCGGTCAGCTTCAACCCGTCGTCGCTGCAAACCGAGAAGATCAAGGTGCTTTCGGCGACGCAGCTCGCCGAGCCACTCGACGAGACCACCAGCCGCGGGCAGTACACCGCCGGCTGGCAGGGCGGCGAGAAGGTGGTCGGGCTGCTCGACGAGGAGGGGTTCTCCAAGGACTCCACCACCGAGACGTTCGCCGCCATAACGCTTGAAGTCGACACACGGCGGTGGGCCGGCGTGCCCTTCTACCTGCGTACCGGAAAACGACTGGGGCGCAGGGTCACTGAGATCGCACTGGTTTTCAAACGCGCGCCGCACCTGCCGTTCGACGCCACCATGACCGACGAGCTGGGCACCAACGCCATGGTCATCCGGGTGCAGCCCGACGAGGGCATCACATTGCGGTTCGGTTCCAAGGTGCCCGGTACCGCGATGGAGGTCCGAGACGTCAACATGGACTTTTCCTACGGCTCGGCGTTCGCCGAGGAGTCACCGGAGGCCTACGAGCGGCTGATCCTCGACGTCCTGCTCGGCGAGCCCTCACTGTTTCCCGTCAACGCGGAGGTCGAATTGGCTTGGGAAATACTAGATCCCGCCCTCGACCGCTGGGCGGCGCACGGGAAGCCCGACCCATATGAGGCGGGCACCTGGGGACCGGAGTCGGCGTTCGAAATGCTTCGCCGCACCGGCCGGGAATGGCGGCGGCCGTGATCCGCGCCGCGACGATGCAGAACGCAGCGAAGCGGCGTGATGAGGAGGAGCGGCGCAAATGATCGTCGATCTACCCGCAACGACCACCACGGCGGTCAACAAGAAGCTCGACGAGCTCCGCGAGGAAATCGGTGCCGTCATGATGGGCCGAGTGCTCACCCTGATCATCGCGCCGGACAGCGACGCCGTGGTGGAAGAGTCCATCGAGGCGGCCAACGACGCCAGCCATGAGCACCCCAGCCGGATCATCGTCACGATGAGGGGTGACCCGTACGCAGACGAAGCGCGGCTTGATGCCCAGCTGCGGGTAGGAGGCGATGCCGGCGCCGGAGAAGTCGTGGTGCTGCGGCTGTCCGGGCCGCTCGCCGGGCACGCCGAGAGCGTGGTGATCCCGTTCTTGCTTCCGGACATTCCGGTGGTGGCGTGGTGGCCCGACATCGCCCCTGCGGTGCCTGCCCAGGATCCGTTGGGCAAGTTGGCGATCCGCCGCATCACCGACGCCACCAACGCGATCGACCCGTTGGCGGCTATCACCAGCCGGCTACCCGGCTACACCGCTGGCGACACGGACCTGGCCTGGGCGCGCATCACCTACTGGCGGGCACTGTTGACTTCCGCGGTTGACCTGCCGCCGCACGAGCCCATCGAGTCGGCACTGATCTCCGGATTGAAAACCGAACCGGCGCTGGACATCCTGGCCGGCTGGCTGGCCAGCCGGATCGACGGGCCGGTGCAACGCAGAGT
Source organism: Mycobacterium sp. 852002-51163_SCH5372311 (assembly GCF_001667115.1). Taxonomy (GTDB): domain Bacteria; phylum Actinomycetota; class Actinomycetes; order Mycobacteriales; family Mycobacteriaceae; genus Mycobacterium. The sequence continues at coordinate 11,642 of NZ_LZIJ01000089.1, forward strand.
GGGCGAACTCAAGGTCGAGCTGGTACGCAAGAGCGAGACCATCGTGCTAAGCCGTCCGCAAGAGGGCACCACGGCCACCCTGAGCCGGACGGCCCGGCCCGACGCCCTGGTTCCGTTGGCGCGCAGGGTAACCGGCGAATGCCTGGCCGAAGACCTGCGCCGGCTCGATCCGGACGAGATCTACCTGTCGGCACTCGAAGGCATCAAGAAGGTCCAGTACATATGAGCACCGCCGTTGAAATCTTCCCGGACAGCACGACGCTGGTGGATGCCGCGGCCAAGCGGCTGACCGAGGCCATCGAGTCGGCCGTCGCGGCGAGGGGCCGGGCGCTGATTGTGCTGACTGGCGGCGGCAACGGCATCGCGCTGCTGCGCCAGCTGGGCACGCAACAGATCGACTGGGCAAGAGTGCATCTGTTCTGGGGCGATGAGCGCTACGTTCCCGAAGACGACGACGAGCGCAACGACAAGCAGGCGCGCGGCGCATTGCTCGGTCACATCGACATCCCGTCGAGCAACGTGCACGCCATGCCGGCCAGTGACGGTGAGTTCGGTAGCGATATGGCCGCTGCGGCACTGGCGTACGAGCAGGTGCTGGCCGCCAACGCCGAACCCGGCCAACCGGTGCCCAATTTCGACGTGCACCTGCTGGGAATGGGGCCGGAAGGCCATATCAACTCGCTGTTCCCGGATACCCCCGCGGTGCGGGAGACCAGCCGCATGGTGGTCGCGGTCGACGACTGCCCGAAACCGCCGCCACGGCGAATCACCTTGACACTGCCCGCTGTTCAGCGTTCTCGCGAGGTCTGGCTGATGGTGTCCGGTGCCGCGAAAGCTGACGCGGCGGCCGCTGCAATCGGTGGCGCCGACCCGGTCTCGGTACCGGCGGCCGGAGGCGTCGGGATGCAGACCACGCTCTGGCTGCTCGACGAGGAAGCGGCGGCCAAGCTTCCTGGCTAACCCGTGCGGGGTGATAATGACCGTCATGACAGACAAGACCGACCGTCCCACACCGGTGCGGAAGCGGATGAAGACCCTCACCCAGGCGGCGCTGAACGCGGACAAGACGGTCGAGCAGGTCGAGGACGTTCTCGACGGCCTGAGCAACACGATGGTCGAGCTCAACAGCTCGCTGTCGGCGCTGAACGCCACGGTTGAACGACTTGAGACCGGCCTGGATCATCTCGAGGGCACCCTGCACAGCCTCGACGACCTCGCCAAGCGGCTCATCGTGCTGGTCGAGCCGGTGGAAGCAATCGTCGAGCGCATCGACTACATCGTCAGCCTGGGCGAAACCATGGTGTCCCCGCTCTCGATGACCGAGCACGCCGTGCGCGGCGTGATGGACAGGTTGCGCAACCGGAGCTTGCGCTAGGTTGCCGACGCGCCTGGCGTCGACTACATCTTGGTCAATCGGGCCATGGCGAAGCTGTAGAGGCCGTAGGTGATGATCCCAAGGGCGGCGGCGATCAGCAGCGCAGCCCCGTAGGGCTGAGCCCCGAGTGTTTTGAGGGCCCCGTCTAGTCCGGTGGCTTTTTTCGGCTCTGAGCGCAACGCAGCGACGACGACCAGCCCGCCGGCGCCGGCGAGAACCACGCCTTTGCCGATATAGCCGAGCATGCCCACCCGTCGAACCAGGTTGCCCGATTTGCCTTTCAGGTCGCCCAGGAAGTTGCGGCTGGCCCCTTTGTAAACGTGGTAAACACCCACCGCGACGATGCCGATTCCGCAGGCGACGAGGGCGACGGTGCCGATGGTGGTCTGCATCAGGCGCGCACTGATGGTCGAATTTTGCTCACCGGTCGAGTGCCCCGCGCCGCGGGCGAATCCGAATGCGGAGTAGGCAAAGCCGAAGTAGACAATTGCCAGACCGAAGGCTTTTGTCCGTTCCATCGCTCCCGACGAGGTGCCGCCGTCGGGCCTGCGGTCGGTCGCCCGGCCCAGGGCCGTCTCGACCAGCCGCCACAGACCCATCGTCAGAAGGGCGGCGGCGGCGATCCAGAGCGCGATCCGGCCGCCCGGTTGGGCTGCCAGTGCCGCCAGTGCCCCGGATTGGTCAGCAGTGCCGCCGTTGCCGAGCGCGATTCGGATGGCCAGGTAGCCGACGATCAAGTGCAGCGACCCGCTTACGACGTACCCAGCGCGGGCGAAACGCTCGAAGACCTTGTTTTGGGCCAACTCGGTCGGGGTGACGGATGCATCGTCGGACATCTGGGCTAAATGCCCGTTATCCGCTGTTGCGTAACGCGCTGGCCAAGCCGTTCATCGTCAGCAGGATGCCGCGCTGCACCAGTTCGTCGTCATCACCCGAACGGTAGCGGCGCAGCAACTCCACCTGAAGGTGATTCAGCGGCTCCAGATACGGGAAGCGGTTGAACACCGAACGCGCCAGCGCCACATTGTCGGCGAGCAGGTCCTCTTGGCCGGTGATGAGCTTGTGCATGGCGATGGTGCGCTGGTGTTCGTCGGCGATCTTGTCGAAGACCCTGCGCCGCAATGATTCATCGGGCACCAGCTCGGCATAGCGAGCGGCCAGGCCCAGGTCACTTTTGGCCAGCACCTGCGCCAGGTTTGAGAGCACGCTGCGGAAGAACGGCCAGCGCTCATAGAGGTCGCGCAGTACCTGCACCCGCTCTGCTTCGGTACCCGCGGCGATCCACTGCTCGAACGCCGAGCCGGTGCCGTACCAGCCGGGCAGCATCACCCGCGACTGGCTCCAGGCCAACACCCACGGAATCGCGCGCAGATCGGCGATCGACTCGGTGGGCTTGCGCGAAGTCGGCCGGCTGCCGATGTTCAGTGACCCGATTTCGCTGACCGGCGTGGAGGCCTTGAAGTAGTCGACGAAACCCGGTGTGTCGTGGACTAATTCGGCGTAGGCGCGTTGCGCCAGCCCGGCCACCTCGTCGAGGACGGCGTAGGCGGGCTCTGCGGCATCACCAAGGCCCTCCACGTCCAGCAGCGTGGATTCCAGGGTGGCGGCCACCAGGCTCTCCAGGTTGCGTCGCGCCATGCGGGGTTCGGCGTACTTGGCGGCGATCACCTCGCCTTGCTCGGTCAGCCGCAACGACCCGCTGACAGCTCCGGGCGGCTGCGCCAGAATGGCCTGGTAGCTTGGGCCGCCGCCGCGGCCGACAGTGCCACCTCGACCGTGGAAGAGCCGCAACCGGATTCCGGTCTTGCGGGCCACTTCCACCAAGGCCAGCTCGGCCCGGTAGACGGCCCAGTTGGCGGCCAGATAACCGCCGTCCTTGTTGGAGTCGGAGTAGCCCAGCATCACCTCCTGCGAGTCGCCGCGCGCGGTGACCAGCGCCCGGTACAGCGGAAGCTCCAGCATCGAATGCAGAATGGTCGCCGCGTTGTGCAGATCGTCGATTGTTTCGAACAGCGGCGAGATGCCAACGGGGCAATACAATTCCGGCCCGGAAGCGTCCAGCAGGCCGGCCTCCTTGAGCAGGATCGCGGCCTCCAGTACATCCGACACCGACCGGCACATGGAGATCACGTAGTTGGGCACTGCGGCGGAACCATAGATCTCGACCGCGCGCGCCGCCGCCGCGACGACACCCAACTCGCCGCGGGCCAGCTCCGACAATTGCGCGCGGTCGCCCAACAGCGGGCGTCTGGTGCTCAGTTCGTCCGCCAACAGTTCGACCCGCTGGTCCTCGGACAGGGAGCTGTAGTCCGGATGCACCCCGGCCCATGCCAGCAGCTCGGTGATCACCTCTTCATGCACGTCGGAGTTTTGTCGCAGGTCCAGGCCGCACAGGTGAAACCCGAAGACTCCCACGCCTTCCCGTAGCAGGGCCAGCCGGTCATCGGCCAACAGGGCGGCGCCGTGGGTGCGCAGCGAGGTGTCGATGGCGTCCAGATCGGTCCGCAGTTCTGTCGGCGTGGAATACGCCGGCAAACCCATGTCCAGCACATCCTGGGGCTGCCGGTCCAGGATCTGGCTCGCGGTTGCGGTGAGTCGACCCCGGATCACCCGCAACGCCCGCCGGTACGGCTCGTCGGCGCGGGCCTTCTCCGTGCAGCCTTCGGCCAGTTCGGCCAGCTCGGAGGTCACCGTGATCAGCCGCCCCGACATCGTCAGCTCCTGCTCGAGGGCGGTGAGTTCGGCCAGGTAGTGCGCCAAGGCGGTATAGGCGGCGCTCCCGGTGGCCAGGCGCACCACGTCGGCAGTCACATTGGGATTGCCGTCGCGGTCGCCGCCGATCCAGGAGCCGGGCTGCAGAATCGGCCCGGAGAGCAGGTCGGCGTCGGGCCAGCGAGTGCGCAATGCTTCCCGGACTTCGGCATTGACCTGTGGGACCACCTCGAAGAACGACGATGGGTACAGCCGCAGCCCGGCCTCGATCTCGTCGCTGATCTGCAATCGGGACAGCCGCACCAACGCGGTCTGCCACAGGGTGAGGACCTGGCGCCGCAACTCGAATTCGATGTTGCGCCCGGCGTCGGTCTCAGTGTGCCCCTCCGCGTGCAGTCGCATCAGCTCGGTGATCCGGTGCTGGGTGACGAACACCGTGCGCCGCCGCGTTTCGGTCGGGTGGGCGGTGCTGACCGGCGAGACCAGTGCACCTTTCAGGGCCTCGGCGACGGTAGCCGAATCCAACTCTGCGCGATCGAGTTTGGCGTAGGTGGCGGCCAGACTGCTGTCCTGAGGCGGCTCTCCCGCTTTGACGTGAATGGCGCGGCGACGCTCCCGGTGGATGTCTTCAGCGACGTTGGCCAGCAGCGCGAAATGGCTGAACGCCCGGATGACCGGGATCGCCAGACGAATGTCGATCCCGTCGAACATGCGCGACATCTCGGCCCGGTCGATCTCGGAGCGGCGCACCCGGAACGCTTCCACCCGGGCTCGCTCGACGAGGTCGAACACCTCGTCGCCGTTCTGCTCGCGGACGGTGTCGCCGAGGATGGTGCCCAGCAGCCTGATGTCGGCGCGCATCGGCTCGGTCGCCTCGCGGCCGACCCGTGTCCGGTGCACGGCACCGATGGGTTCCAGCGCGGTGTCGATGGTGTCAGCCATGCGTCTCAGTATCGACGCGGATCGTCGGCGCCGCCTGCTGCGGGTGTCTGCGCTGTCGAGTCTGCATTCATGGCATCGAGCCTGCGGCCGCGGCGGAGTCTCATCGGCAGTTCACGCCCTCATTGCAGGATCAGTTAGTACCGCCGGGTGCGGCGCCTTTGGCGGGCCCGACGACGTTCGGTAGGCTGCGCCTCATGGTTTTGGCCCTGCAGATCACCCTCGTGGTCACCAGCGTGCTGGTGGTGTTGCTGGTGCTGCTGCACCGTGCGAAGGGCGGCGGTCTGTCGACGCTGTTCGGCGGTGGTGTGCAGTCCAGCCTTTCCGGGTCGACCGTCGTCGAGAAGAACCTGGACCGCTTGACGCTGTTCATCACCGGCATCTGGCTGGTCAGCATCATCGGCGTCGCGCTGGCAATCAAGTACCACGTGCACTGACAGCACGCATGAACTATCCACAGGGGCCGGGGCCCTATCCCCCGCCTGAGCCTCATCGGCCGTCGGGCCCCTATCCGCCGGGTCCCTATCCGCCGCAATACGGCCAGCCGCCCCGGTACGGCCAGCAGCCCGGACCGCCTCAGCCGTATCCCCAGGCACCGCAGCCCAGTCCGTACCAGGCCCGCCCCTCCTACCCGCCCCAGCAACCCGGTCCGCAGGGGTACGGACAGCCCGCCGAAGGCATCGCCGTGACCACCCAGTACTTCCCGCTGGGATTCACGATGGCCCTGTTCAAGCCTAAGATCGTCGTCGACGGGTACGAGGCGCCGGTGGCAGGTTGGGGCCGCACGGTCGTCCCGGCTCGGCCAGGTCCGCATCACGTGCACGTACATGTGCCGTATTGGCTGCCGCCGCAGATCGGACCGGCGGACACGTCGGTCGAGGTTCATCCCGGCAGGCTGGTTGAGCTCGAATACAAGGCGCCGGTGTGGGGGTTCAGCCGCGGTTCGCTGGGTGCCCCGCCGCAGAGCTACAACGGCGTCGGCATCACCATCGGCGTGATAGCGGTGTCGATGTTCCTGGCGGTCGCGCTCCCGCTACTCATGATCCTGGCCAGGATGTGATGCGCACGCGAATCTTCGTGCGATGCCACGCGGCTGCTGAGGAGTTTTAGGGCAGCGGTCCGCCGGCGGCGATGGCAGCCAGGGTCGCGAACTGTTCCCCGTCCAGCGACGCCCCGCCGACCAAGCCCCCGTCGACGTCGGGTTGAGCGACGAGGTCGCCGACGTTTTTCGCGTTCATCGAGCCGCCGTAGAGCACCCGCACGGATTCGGCAATCCTCGACGAGGCTAGTGACGCCAACTCCTTCCGGATCGCCGCGCACACCTCTTGAGCATCGGACGCACTGGCCACCCGTCCGGTTCCAATCGCCCAAACCGGTTCGTAGGCGATGACGACCTGCCCGATCTGCTCGGCCGACAGCCCATCCAGCGAGCCGCGCAACTGCTCGACGTTGTGGGACACGTGGTTTCCCGCCTCGCGTACCTCGAGGTGCTCGCCGATACAGACGATCGGGGTCAGTTCGTTTCGGAGCGCCGCTGCGGCCTTGGCGGCCACCAGTGCGTCGTCCTCGTGGTGATAGGTGCGCCGCTCGGAGTGCCCGACGACAACGTAGGTGCAGCCCAGCTTGGCCAGAAAGACGCCGCTGATGTCGCCGGTGTAGGCACCCGAGTCATGTTGCGACAGGTCCTGGGCGCCGTAGGTCAGCCGCAGCTTGTCGCCGTCGACCAGGGTCTGCACGCTACGCAGGTTGGTGAACGGCGGCAGCACCGTGACGTCAACCTTGTCGTAGTATTTGTCCGGCAGCGCAAAAGCGACCTTTTGCACAAGCGCGATCGCCTCGAAGTGGTTGAGGTTCATCTTCCAGTTGCCGGCTATCAGCGGCTTGCGGCTCACGAGTCTCCTGCTCCCTTGTCTTGATCGGGCTGCGCACTCCGCAGTACTTCGATACCTGGAAGCGCTTTGCCCTCAAGGTATTCCAGCGACGCACCGCCGCCGGTGGATATGTGCGAGAAGTCCCCTTCGGGGATGCCCAGAGCACGCACCGCGGCTGCGGAGTCACCGCCGCCCACCACACTGAACGCGCCCTTGCGGGTCGCTGCGGCGATCGCTTCGGCAACACCGCGGGTGCCGACGGCGAACGCCGGAAATTCGAACACACCCATCGGGCCGTTCCAGAACACGGTGCTGGCGTTGGACAGCAACGCTGCGAAGCGTTTGACCGATCCCGGGCCGATATCGAGCCCCATCATGCCGTCCGGGATGGCGTCGCAGGCCACGGTTTGCGATGGCGAGTCGGCGGCGAACTGCTCGGCAACGACGATGTCGCGGGGCAGTCGCAGGACGTCGGCGTAAGTGTCCAGCAACCGGCGGCAGGTCTCCACCATTTCGGTTTCCAGCAACGACTTACCCACCGAAAACCCCTGTGCGGCAAGGAATGTGAAGCACATACCACCGCCGATCACGATGCTGTCGGCTTTCGTTGCCAACGACTCGATGACGCCGAGCTTGTCCGATACCTTCGACCCGCCCAAAACCACCGCGTAAGGGCGTTTGGTCGAGCTGGTCAGCTGCTCCAGCACGTTGATCTCGTCAGCGACCAGCGTGCCGGCGTAATGCGGTAGCAGGGTGGCAACGTCGTACACGGAGGCCTGCTTGCGATGCACCACGCCAAAGCCGTCGGAGACGAATGCGCCTCCCGGCGAGACCAATTCGGCCAACTGCTTGGCCAGCGCAAGTCGCTGGCCGTCGTCCTTGCTGGTTTCGCGCGGGTCGAACCGGATGTTCTCCAGCAGCAGGATGTCGCCGTCGGTCAGGCCCTCGGCGCGGGCCAGCGCGTCGGCGCCCACCACGTCGTTGGCCAACTGCACGTGCCGGCCCAGCTGCTCGGCGAGTGCCGCGGCGACCGGCGCCAGCGACAGCTTCGGATCGGGACCGTCCTTGGGACGGCCCAGATGAGCGGTCACCACGACTTTCGCGCCGGCGTCGAGCAGCGCTTTCAACGTCGGCGCCGACGCGGTGATCCGGCCGGCGTCGGTGATGTTGCCGTCATCGTCGAGCGGCACGTTCAGATCGCTGCGCACCAGCACGCCGCGACCCGAAACACTCTCGGCCAGCAGGTGTTTCAGAGTTGGAAGCGAAGATCCTGCCACGGCTAGAGCGACTTGCCGACCAGCGCGACCAGGTCAACGAGACGGTTGGAATAGCCCCACTCGTTGTCGTACCACGAAACCACTTTGGCCTGGTTGTCGATCACCTTGGTCAGACCGGAGTCGAAAATCGAGCTGTGCGGGTCGGTGACGATGTCGCTCGACACGATCGGCGCGTCGTAGTACTTCAGGATGCCTTTGAGCTTGCCCTCGGCAGCGGCCTTGAACGCCGCATTGATCTCCTGGGCGCTGGCGGACTTGGACAGGTCGGCAGTCAGGTCGGTGACCGAGCCGGTGGGAATCGGCACCCGCAGCGCATACCCGTCGAGCTTGCCCTTGAGACCTGGCATCACCAAGCCGATGGCCTTGGCCGCACCGGTGGACGTGGGCACGATGTTCAGCGCGGCAGCACGGGCCCGCCGCAGATCCTTGTGCGGACCGTCCTGCAGGTTCTGGTCCTGGGTGTAAGCGTGGATGGTGGTCATCAGGCCCTTGACGATGCCGAACTCGTCGTCGAGGACTTTGGCAAGCGGCGCAAGGCAGTTCGTCGTGCATGACGCGTTGGAGATGATGTTCTGGCTGCCGTCGTACTTGTCGTCGTTGACCCCGAGGACGATGGTGATGTCCTCGTCGGTGGCGGGCGCGGAGATGATCACCTTCTTGGCGCCGGCCTCCAGGTGGCCTTTGGCCTTGGCCGCGTTGGTGAACAGCCCGGTCGATTCCACCACGACGTCGACACCGAGGTCGCCCCACGGCAACGCGGCGGGACCCTCCCTGACCGCGAGCGCCTTGATCTTCGCCGGCCCCACGACGATGGTGTCCTCGCCTTCGAGGGAGATGTCGTGGGGCAACCGGCCCAGGATGGAGTCGAACTTGAGCAGGTGCGCCAGCGTGCTGTTGTCGGTGATGTCGTTGACCGCGATCACTTCGATGTCGGCCGTGCCCTCTTCCTGTTGAGCCAATAAGGCCCGGTAGAAGTTTCGTCCGATTCGACCGAAGCCGTTGATGCCTACTCGGACCGTCACGTGTCTCTCCCTGTCTTCTCCGCTGTCTCACTGATGAACCGCTCGTGGTCAGCCTAGATCAGTCGTTGACAACGGTCGCGGGGTCGGTAACAGTCCCAGTGCCGGGGCTCTGTGACGGATGTGCCTCAAGGGTTTCGATGGACACGAGTGACGACCAGCGAGGCCGAGCCTGCGGTGAGAGCGTGCCGGGCGCGAAACAGCACGCCGTGTACGCAGGCTCGACGCCAGGAACGCAGTCTCGAAGCAGCGCGACCGGCCGGACAGCTAGGTGATCGGCTTTTCGTCGGACGGCGCGGTCTTCGGCCGAGCACGCTTCATCGGACCGCGGCGCGGGTGAGCCGGCTGCGGCGGCTGAGCCCATTCGGCGCCGGTGGCCTCGAACAGACGGGTGATCTCGGCCACGTGCATGTCGGCGAGATCCCACACGTCGGGGATCAGGTCGCGGTCGGCGATGAAGCCGAAGTCGAGACGGTCCAGATAGCTGACGACGGTGATGTTGAGGCCCTGCCCGTCGGTGACGATCGACACCGGGAACTGGTGGGCCAGCTTGGCGCCGGCGAAGTACAACGGCTGGCGCGGCCCGGGAACGTTGGAGATCACCAGGTTGAACGGCAGCGATACGCGGTCCGCCAATCGCAGCCGGGACGCCAGCCGTACGGCGGCGGTGGACAGCACCGGCGGCGAGTACCGGGTGAGGTCGACCAGTTCGGCCGCCGGCACCAGCTCATGCGTGCGCTTGGCGTCTTGCATGGCCTTGCGGCAGCGGGCGACACGTTCCACCGGATCCGCACAGTCGGTCGGCAACTCGGCGACGATGGCCGATACCCGGTTGGTCCACGGGTCCGTCTCGTCGCCACTGCGGATCGACACCGGCACCATCGCCCGCAGCGGGCGGTCCGGCAGTGCGTCATGAGCCAACAGATACTGGCGCAGGGCGCCGGCGCAGATCGCCATGACGATGTCGTTGACGGTGCTGCCGGTGGCGTCCTTGAGCCGCTTGACGTTCTCCAGCGACGTGGTGCGCATGGCGAACCGGCGGTGCGGGGTGATCGATTTGTTCCACGGCGTCGGGGGCGCGGTGACCGTGGGCAAGGGGATGTTGGGCCGGTTTCCCCGGCCCAGCTGGGCCACCCACTTGACCGCCGCCCCGGCGCGACTGGCAGCGCTGCTCACGCTGTGAATCCCGGCGGCGTCGGCGAGTTGACCGACGATCCGGGCCTGCACCAGCATCGCCCGGAACGGGTTACGAGCCAGTTCGCCCGCCGTGCGGCGCAGCAATTCGGCGCTCGACGGCAGCGCCTCGGGCTCCCAGGCTGGGCCCGGGCCCGGCGGCGGCACATCAGGTTCGGTGTCGGTGACGATTTGCAGCATCAGCTGCCCGGAGGCCCCGTCGATGGTGGCGTGGTGGTACTTGGTCAGCAGCGCCCAGCGGCCGTCGGCCAGGCCGTCGATGACGTACACCTCCCACAGCGGCCGGGTGCGGTCCATCGGTCGCCCGACGATTCGGCACACCTGATCGGCCAGCTGGTCTACGAGACCCGGTCGGGCCAAATGCAATTCGCGGATGTGGTAGTCGAGGTCGAAGTTGGGATCGAAGATCCAGTAGGGATGGTCGAGTCCGAATGGCACTTCCACCAAACGTCGACGCATGGGCTCCAGCTCGCCGACGAGCGACGCGTATTTCTCGTACACCGCCGCATACGGGTCGTAGTCCGGGCTGGGCCGTTCGAAGATCATCAGGCCGGTGACATGCCCGAATGTCGTCGACGTCTCCATGTGCAGGAACGCGGCGTCCAGGCCGGTGAGTTGCTTCACGATTAACTCCTAGGTTATTCGGGTGCCGCGAACGAAAACTGCTCGCGCAGAGCGCGTTTCAGCGCCTTGCCGGTCGGGGTGCGCGGGATGGCGTCGGTGAACACCGCCCGCTTGGGCAGTTTGAAGCGCGCCAGCTTGCCGCTGCAGTGCTCGAGCACCGCCGCTTCGTCGAGTTCCGGATCCGCGCGCACCACCACCGCCAGCGGCGATTCACCCCACTTCGCCGAAGGCATGCCCAGCACCGCGACATCGGCGATGCCCGGGTGCGACAACAGGACGTCCTCGATCTCGGCCGGGTACACGTTCTCTCCGCCGGAGATGATCATGTCCTTGATCCGGTCCTGGATGTAGACGAAACCGTCGGCGTCGCGGACGGCGACATCGCCCGTGTGCAACCAGCCGTCGGTGATGGTCTCCGCGGTCGCCTCCGGACGGTTCCAGTAGCCGGCCATGATGTGACGGCCGCGCACCAGTAACTCTCCCGCCACGCCCGGTTCCACATCGGCGCCCTGCAGGTCGACGATGCGCACATCGGTGTGAAAGAACGCCTTGCCGGTCGATCCGATGTGCGACATCGCGTCGTCGGGGCTGATCACGCAGGCCGGGCCGCAGGTCTCGGTGAGCCCGTAGACCTGGTGGACCTCGTATCCGAGACCGGCGTAGGTCTCGATGAGCGACGGCGGGACGGGCGCCGCCCCGCTGAAGAAGCAGCGCAACTGCAACTGCTCGCGCAATTCCGGCCGATATGTCGGCAGCATGAAGTTCAGCATTGCCGGCACTGCAAGCGTGGTGGTGACCCGCTCGTCGCGGAAGACGTCCCAGATCCGTTTCGCGTCGAAGTTGCGCAGCAGAATGATCGTCGCGCCACGGTAGACAGAACACGCCATCGGAGCGAGCGCGCCGACGTGAAACATCGGCATCGAGATCAGGTAGCGGTCACGGAACCGTATATCGGTGCTCGCCAACATGGTGAGCAGCGCCCACTGCACACTGTCGTGGGTATGCACTGCGCCCTTCGGCAGCCCGGTGGTGCCGGAGGTGTACATGATGAACAGCGGGTCACCCCCCTCTGCCCCGTTGCCGTCGACCAGCACAGGATCCGGCCGCGCCTGATCAACCAGGCCGTCGAAGTCCTGCGCCCACCCGGGGCCATCCGGGCCGACGCGCAACCAGTGCGTCACCGGTGTGCCTCCCTCGTCGCGGTCGTTCCCGCCACGGTCATGCAGTTCGGCGACCACAGCGTCGAACTCGGCGTCGAAGACCAAGACCGCGGCCCCCGAATCGCGCAGCATGAACGCCAGCTCGTCGGCGACCAGCCGGCAGTTCAGCGGAACGAACACCAGCCCAGCCCGGGCCGCGCCGTAGAACACCTCGATGAACTCGTGGTTGTTGGGCAGCAGCACCGCGACCCGGTCCCCCTTGCCGAGGCCCATGCCGGTCAGTACCCGCGCAGCCCGGTTGGCCCGCTCGTTGAGCTCGGTGAACGTGAACCGCAGGCCGGCGGCGTCGTCGACGAGCGCCTCCAGTCCGGGATTCAGCTCGGCTCGTTTGCTCAGATGCGATCCGATATTCATGGCTTGCCTTTCCGGGTCGGCGCGCTAGGTGGTGAGCAGTCCGCCCTCGACGGGCAATGTGATCCCGGTAACGTAGCTGCTCGCGTCACTCGCGAGGAAGACCAGTGCGGCACTGAGCTCTTCGGCGTGGCCGACACGGCCCATGAGCGTGCGCGGGATGACGGTGGTCTCGATGTAACCGTCCGGGAACTGGTCGGTCATGTCGGTCTCGAAGAAACCGGGCGCCAGGGCGTTGACCCGGATGCCTTTGCGCCCGGTCCACTGTTGGGCCAGGTCGCGGGTCAGACCGATCAGACCGGCCTTGGACGACGCGTAGGCGGCCTGCGGCAGACCGGCGGTGGTCAGGCCGAGCACGCTGCTGATGTTGATGATCGAGCTGCCGTGCGGCATGACCTGTGCGCACGCCTGCGCCATCCAGTAGCAACCGTTGAGGTTGAGGTCGATGACCGACCGGAACTCGTCGGGAGTCTCGCGGGTGGCCGGGACGGCGGTCCCGACGCCCGCGTTGTTCACCAGGATGTCGACCCGCCCGAAGGTGTCGATCGCGGCGTTCACCAGGCCCCGGCAGTGCTCTGGGTTCGTGACGTCGGTGCGCACCGCAAGGGCCTTGCGCCCCGCGGATTCCACCAGTGCTCGGGTTTCGGCCAGCCGGTCTTCGCGCCGCGCGCCGAGCACCACGTCGGCTCCGGCCTCGGCCAGGGCCTGAGCAAACGCGACGCCGAGGCCGCTCGAGGCACCTGTGACGATCGCAACCCGGTCGTCGATTCGAAAGCGGTCGAGGATGCGCATCACGCGGCGCCTGGGCATAGTCTCGAAATCACTGTTGCACCGTATCCCGATATGTTGCATCTAGGCAACGGTCTGCGATTTATTTCACTTTAGGCATCGCCTGCTAATATGTTGCAGTAGCACGCGGGATCACCGCCAGGGAGGTGCGACATCGGCGAAACACAGTTGGTTCGCCTGCTGGCAGCGACGGACCGGCGCCCCGATGCGCTGACGGCGTTCCGCATCGCGCGCCGGTGGTTCATCGCCGGCCGGCGAATCGAAATGCGGGAATTGGCAGCCGAACTCGGCGTGAACCGGGCCACGCTCTTCCGTTGGGTCGGCGGCCGCGACGATCTGCTGGCCGAGATCATCTGGTCGCTTGCCGAGCCGACGCTGGCGCGGGCGGTCAGCGACGCGGCCGGGTCGGGGGGACAACGGATCGCGGACATCATGGGCCGTTTCGTCGCCCTGCTGGACGAAGCGGACTTTTTCCGAGCTTTTCTGCAGCGAGAACCGGAACGGGCGCTTCGTATCCTCACCACACGAGCCAGCACAGTTCAGTCGCGGTTGATCGGCGCCGTCGAAACCCTTGTCGGCGAAGAGGTTACGCGCACAGGGATGCACCCGCCCCTGCCGCCGCACGACCTCGCCTACCTGATCGTGCGGATCGTCGAATCCTTTCTCTACGCCGACATCATCACCGGCGAAGAACACGACACTGCAAAGGCGGCGCTGGCGATCACCGCACTGCTCGGAAGCGATGCGCCTTCTGGCAAGTCATGACGTGGCGGGCGCGGCCTTCTGAGTCGTCACATGGACGGGGAACTCGTCGCCCGGCTCGGGCCAGGGCTGACGGGACAGCATGTCCTCGACGGTGACATAGCCCGCCTCGATCAAACCGGTCTTGGCGTCGACAATGCGGTACCACTGCTTTTGGGTGTGGATCGGCTGGCCTTCCAGGATGATGACGCGCACCTCGCCCTCCTCGAAATTGCAGCGCCGTTGCGCCGCTTCGACAAGCTGCTCGTTGTGCAGATGCCCTTCGCCGAAGTTCCAGCCGACCAGCGGGCCGGCAACGAGCTCGCCTTCGCGCACTTTGTAGTCGGCCTCGTTGGCCTCTCCACCCAGAGCGCGCGGGAGCAGGCCGTTGAGAGCCCTGCCGTGGGTGTGCATGGCGCGGAACGCAGCGACCTTGTCGGACATGATTTCGGCGGTGTCGGCGTCGTAGAGCTTGGCCAGCTGATTGACAACCAGCGCAGAGCTTTTGACGATGTTGGCCTCTATCTTGTCCTCGGCGCCCGGGCGGAAACACCAAACGCTGGTGGCCCAGTTGCCGGCGTAGTACCGCATGGCGGGCAGGAACGAAATCTTCTCGGGGAACATGTTTCCCGCGATGACCACGGCCACCGCGACCAGCACGAGCGCCAGCAACAGCGGCGACTGAAGATCGGTGGCCTTGATCGCGCCGTAGTGCCCGAACAGATAGAACAGCGAGAAGATGAAAAAGACGTTCCACTCCAATGGGACCCCCATCGGGAGGTTGGAAATGATGTTGAGGTGGAAAATCACCATGAAGCCGATGAGATACCACCGCCAGGGTTGATCGCCGGCGACGAACACCAGAACCGTCGGGATCACGAACTCCGCGGTGGTGCCGCCGACATGAGCCATCAGCTTCGGCAACCGCGACGGCCGCAGGTCGTTGACGTGGTCGAGGTACAGCAGATGCTTGACCGGGTTGAACAACCGGCTGCGTAGCAAGGCGTTGTTGCTGGTCATCACGGCAACGACGTAGGGGAAATGGTGGTTGAGTTTTGAGGTCGCCGCGCCCCACCACAGGCACAGCATGATGATCTTGAATGCCGCGATCTGGTCTGGAATGAACGGGAAGAAGAATACGAACAGTTTCAGCCAGTAGTGCTCACCGCGGGCCGCCAGAAAGATGGTCTTGTCGCGCAGGCCCAGCAGCGCCAGGGCAACGATGGTCGGGATCACCAGCTTCGGGTCGATCACACCCACATCGCCGGTACCGGTGACGGGTCCGCCGTGCCCGGGCGACAACAGCGCCCACACCCCGCCGGCCAGCACGATGGCGTACAGCGCGACGTCGACAATGGTGCGGCTGTCGCCGCTGGTCAGCGGAACCTTGCCCGGCCACGGAGGCAGCCGAATAGTGTTGGGCCGCAGCCAATAAAGAAATCCGCCGATCGGCGGCATGAACCGCCCGGTCAGTGGTCCGGATCCGCAGCCGAAGCCCATGACCTCGAACAGCAGGGTGAAGATGATGAACTTCTGATACACGATCGGCTGTGTCCACCAGTCGGCGATGCGGCTCAGGCCGCCCAGGCCGGGGGTCAGCGAGATGATCGCGGCGGGAATGGCGACGTACAGGCCGATCTTGATCAGGTAGAGCAGATACACCGCATAAGGCGTGCCGAAGCCGTGCTCGGCCCAGTGCCGGGTGACAACTTGCAGCCGCGCTGCCCGGGGCTGGTTCTGCCAAGTTTCGGGGTCGACGTCCGGAAGCTCCGGTGACATGAAACCCATCGCGACCTCATTCCCAGAAGTTGGAACCAAATCAGTTGGTAGCAAAATAAGTCGACGGCGCGGTGAATGTATAGGTCGCAGGCCATATTCGTGTGCTCAGAGCGGTTCGGCCGTCGCATCAAGGCCCGCCGGCTCCGCTCGTTACGATCTAGGGACTCGACGGCCGGTGGAGCCGCGAAGGAGGAACGTGAGCACTGACAGCGAAGACCACGAGCACGGCAAGTGGGACCCCGGCCTGACCAAGCGGCTGATGAGCGTGATGCGGCCGGTGTTGAAGACGTACTTCCGGTCGGAAGTGCACGGCCTGGATAACTTCCCGCCGGGCGGGGCGCTGGTGGTCGCCAACCACTCCGGTGGCCAATTCCCCATGGACATTCCGATCCTGAGCGTCGACTTCTACAAGAAGTTCGGCTACGACCGCCCGGTCTACACGCTGAGCCACGACATCCTGTTCACCGGTGTCACCGGGGATCTCTTCCGGCGCACCGGCTACATCCGGGCCAACCGTGAGAACGCGGCCAAGGCGCTGCGCACGGGCGGCGTGGTGGTGGTCTTTCCCGGCGGCGACTACGATGCCTACCGCCCGACGATGTCGGAAAACGTCATCGACTTCAACGGCCGCAAGGGCTACGTCAGCACGGCGATCGAAGCCGGCGTGCCGATCGTGCCGATGGTCTCCATCGGTGGACAAGAAACCCAGTTCTATCTGACCCGGGGCACTTGGCTGGCCCGTACCCTGGGGCTGAAACGCTTGCTGCGCAGCGAGATTTTGCCGCTGTCCTTCGGTTTTCCGTTCGGACTGACCAGTCCGATTCCGCCCAATCTACCGCTGCCCGCCAAGATCGTGACGCAGGTGCTGGAACCGATCGACATCGTCAAGGAATTCGGCAAAGACCCAGACATCGATCAGGTCGACGAGCACGTCCGCGCGGTGATGCAGCAAGGCCTGGATGAACTCGCCGCCAAACGTCGTTTCCCGATTCTGGGCTGAGTCATGGCATCTCGTATCGAACAAGCCGTCGGAATCATCAGCACCCTGCGGCGAGCCCGCATGATCGCCCCGATGCGCCCTGACCGCTACTTGAAGATGGCCGCCGCCATGCGTCGCGAAGGCATGGGGATGACGGTGGGTTTCGCCAGCGCCGCACAGCGTTGCCCGGACCGTCCCGGCCTGGTCGACGAGGTGGGCACGCTGACCTGGCGGCAGCTCGACGAGCGGATCAACGCATTGGCGGCAGCCTTGCAGAAGATGCCCTCCGGCCGCCCGAAGGTTATCGGGATCATGTGCCGCAATCACCGCGGTTTCGTCGAGTCGTTGGTGGCGGCGAACCGGATCGGCTCCGACGTCTTGCTGCTCAACACCTCGTTTGCCGGTCCGGCAATGGCCGACGTGGTCAACCGCGAAGGTGTCGACGCGGTCATCTATGACGAGGAGTTCACTGCGACGGTGGACCGCGCGCTGGCCGACCAACCGGATGCCCTCCGCATCGTGGCTTGGGCTGACGGTGACCACGAGCTAACGGTCGAGAAGCTGATCACCGATCACCTCGGGCAACAGCCCGAACGCACCGGCGGAAAGAGCAAGATCATCCTGCTCACCTCCGGAACCACCGGAACGCCTAAGGGCGCCAAGCAATCTGGTGGGGGCGCCGGAATCGGCACGCTCAAGGCCATCCTGGACCGCACGCCGTGGCGCGCGGAGGAGACCGTCGTGATCGTGGCGCCGATGTTCCACGCGTGGGGGTTTTCGCAACTGATCTTCGCTGCGTCGATGGCCTGCACGGTGGTCACCCGCCGCAAATTCGACCCGGAGGCCACCTTGGACCTCATCGACCGTCACCAGGCGACGGGCCTGGCGGTGGTGCCGGTGATGTTCGACCGCATCATGGATCTGCCCGACGAGGTGCGCAACCGCTACAGCGGCCGCTCGTTGCGGTTCGCCGCGGCATCCGGGTCGCGCATGCGGCCCGACGTCGTCATCTCGTTCATGGACCAGTTCGGCGACGTGATCTACAACAACTACAACGCGACCGAGGCCGGCATGATCGCCACCGCCACGCCGGAGGATTTGCGCGCCGCACCAGACACCGCCGGCCGACCGGCCGGTGGAACCGAAATCCGGATCCTGGACCAGGAATTCAACGAACTGCCGACCGGCGAAGTCGGCACCATCTACGTCCGCAACGACACCCAGTTCGACGGCTACACCTCGGGCGCCTCTAAAGATTTTCACGCCGGGTTCATGTCCTCGGGCGACGTCGGCTTCCTCGACGAGAACGGTCGGCTGTTCGTCGTCGGTCGCGATGACGAGATGATCGTCTCCGGCGGCGAGAATGTCTACCCGATCGAGGTGGAGAAGACGCTGGCGGCCCACCCCGAGGTGGCCGAGGCCGCGGTGATCGGCGTCGACGACGAGCAGTACGGGCAGCGGCTGGCGGCATTCGTGGTGCTCGAACCCGGCGGCACGGCTGACGTCGAGACCCTCAAGCAACACGTCCGCGAGAACTTGGCCAACTACAAGGTGCCCCGGGAAATAACCATCCTCGACGAGCTTCCCCGCGGCAGCACCGGCAAGATCCAGCGCAACGAACTCAAATCGCTGGTGAGTGACTCATGAGGGGCGCACGGCTGCTACGGACACTGCGAAAGCCGAGGCCACTGACCCGGGGCGCGCTGGAATTACTCAACGCCGCCAACGGATTACGTCCGCTCAGCCGCAACCCGTACGCCTCGGTGCTGGTGTTCTGGTTCGGTTGGCCGGCATCGGAGGTGCCGGGCATTTACGGTGCCGCCTCGGTACTGGACGCCGTGCGCCGTGGCCGTCGCGGCGATTTCGCCGGCGCGAAAGGCAAAGCGGCGCTTGCCCTTACCGTCGCATCATGGGGCATCCTGGGGGTGATCCGCTATCGCGGTACGACCACCGCCGGCCCGGTGCTGGAAGCCGGTCTGGCCGACCAACTCGGCCCAGACTACGAACAGGAACTCAAAGCACTGCCGACGCAGCCGACCCGCAGCGGCCGGCGCAACCTACCGCTGCGCACCACGGTGGCCCGGCGGCGCTTCGTCGACAAGCAGAACGTCGTGTCCTACGGGCCGCACGGGCACGCCAACCTGGCCGACATCTGGCGTCGCCGCGACCTCCCGCGTGACGGGAAGGCCCCGGTGCTGCTGCAGGTACCAGGCGGGGCATGGATGATCGGGTGGCGACGTCCCCAGGCGTATCCCTTGATGACTCAACTGGTTTCGCGCGGCTGGGTGTGCGTCTCGATGAACTACCGCGTCTCCCCGCTGCATACCTGGCCCGACCACATCGTCGACGTCAAGCGCGCGCTGGCGTGGGTCAAGGAGAATATCGCGGCCTACGGTGGGGATCCGGATTTCGTTGCGATCAGCGGAGGTTCGGCCGGAGGTCACCTGTCTGCCCTGGCGGCACTGACTCCCAACGACCCCAAGTTCCAGCCCGGCTTCGAAGAAGCCGACACGTCGGTGGTGGCCGCCGTCCCGTTTTACGGTCGCTACGAGTGGTACACCACCGAGGCACCGGGCCGTGCGCAATTCGTCGACGTGCTCGAAAAGCTAGTGGTCAAGCAGAAATTCAGCACGCACCGCGACATCTACCTCGACGCCTCGCCGCTGCGGTACGTACACGCCGACGCGCCGCCGTTCTTCGTACTGCACGGAACAGACGACTCGCTGATCCCGGTCGCCGAGGCGCGGGAATTCGTGGAAGAACTGCGTGAGGTTTCCAAGTCCCCCGTCGCCTATGCCGAGCTGCCGTACGCCCAGCACGCCTTCGACATCTTCGGTTCCCCACGGGCTCACCTGGCCGCCGATGCCGTCTCCCGGTTTTTGTCCTGGGTGTACGTGACGAATCCGCCTCCGTCACACGGCAAGCGCTAACGGCTTATAGCTGTTCGGCGGCGCGTTCGAGTTCGGCCAGCGCCGGCTCGATGGCGTCAGCCATCTCGTCGATGTCGTTGGCCACCTCGGGCGTGGTGACGAAGCCGAAGTCCAGGTATTCCTGGTAGGAGAAACAGGTGATGTTCAGCGCGACGTCCATCACCGGTGGCCCGAGGGGCACTAACGAATCCAGCTTGGCGCCGGCCATGTACAGCGGGAAGGGCGGGCCCGGGACATTGGAGACCACCAGGTTGATCGGCGCCAGGTTGTGCGACAGCCCGGTCGCTGTGTAGGCGCGCGCGGCGAGCTGCAGCAGGCCGGGCGGCGTGGTCTCGGTCAGTCCCATTATTTGATGAGCCGACAACGCCTTGGCCATTTCCTTTGCGCTTCGGGTACTTTCGTGAATGGCTTTGAGCCGCTCCCCCGCATCCTCGACATCGGTGGCCAGCGACGCGGTCATCGAGCTGATCTGGTTGCCGACGTCGCTGGCGGTCGCATCGGTGCGGGTCGAGACCGGGATCTGCGCGATCAGCGGCTTGGCCGGCAGCTCGTTACGCTTCTGCAAGTACTCGCGCGCGGCACCAGCCACCATCGCAAGCACCACGTCGTTGAGCTTCACACCGAACGCGTCCTTGACAGTCTTGGCCCGGGCCAGCTCGACGCGGGTACCGCTGATCCGCCGGTGCGGCGACACGGTCGCGTTGAACCGGGTCTTCGGCGCCTCGAAATAGCCGGGCGGCTTGCTGCTGACGCCCAGTGCGGCGATCTGCTGACGCACAGTTTGCTCGAGCAGCCGGGTGATGCGAAACGGCGTCTTGACCGCCACGTTGATGAGTGCGCCGAGCGCGCGGCGTTCGATGCCTGGAAGCTGAAATCCCACCAGTGACCCCACCGTCTCCTTCTGCGGCGGGCGCGGTTCCGGTGTGACATCCAACAGGATCTCGCCCAGTCCGGCGCCGGAAACGCCGTCCACGATGGCGTGATGCATCTTGGTCAGGGTCGCGATTCGGCCGCCCTCGACACCCTCGATGACCCACAGCTCCCACAACGGCCTGGAGCGGTCCAGCTTGTAGGACATCAGCCGGCCCACCAACTCCTCGACCTCGCGGCGGCCGCCTGGACCCGGAACTCCGATCCGGCGGAGATGGAAGTCGATGTCGAGATCCTGGTCCTCGACGAACCACGGCCGGTCCAGTCCGAGGGGGGCGCCGGTGACCCGCCACCGCAACTGCGGGAGCTCCGGCAGCCGCTCGATGAGCATTTCGCGGAGTCGCTGAAAGCTGTAGTCAGGAGCATGCTCGATATCGCAGATCGCCAGCGCACCCACATGCATATGCCAGCCCGCAGTTTCCGCTGACCAAAACGCCGCATCGACACTCGAAAGCCGCTTCATGCGATGACCGTAGCGCCCGTCTGGGTGCCGCGCCCAGCGATCGGCGACAATCTCACGGCGCGCGGCGGCATGACCGCGTCCGACTCGGGAATGTGCACGCTCTTCGCGCACATGGCTTGGACGCCTCGTGATTTGCCGCGCACGTGTCTGCCGGCGGCATTCGATGTCTCGCGGTTGGGTGTGAATCCTGGGCTTTGCGAGTGAATCCTGGGCTTTGCGGGTGAATCCTGGGCTTTGCGGGTGAATCCTGGGCGGAGATTCGGGCCGATCCCCCGCCCTACGCTCACAGCGAACGCCGTCAGCTCACACCCAACGCCGTCAGCTCACTCCCAACGCCGTCAGCTCACTCCGAACGCCGGCAGGCCCCTAGGGAGTGACCGGCGGGGCCGGCGATGCGAGCCCAGACGCTAGGCGTCCTCGAGCAGGTCGGGCGTCACCGCCGACTCGGTGTCGGGGATGCCGTCGACCTTCGCCTTGCGATCGGCCATCGACAAAAGCCGTCGAATGCGGCCCGCCACAGCGTCTTTCGTCATCGGAGGGTCCGCGAGCCGGCCCAGCTCCTCCAGGGAAGCCTGCCGGTGCTCGACGCGCAATTTGCCGGCCGAGGCCAGGTGATCGGGCACGGTGTCGCCGAGGATCTCCAGCGCCCGCTCCACTCTGGCGGCCGCCGCCACCGCCGCCCGAGCCGAGCGGCGCAGATTGGCGTCGTCGAAATTGGCGAGCCGGTTGGCCGTAGCACGCACCTCACGACGCAACCGGCGCTCCTCCCAGATCACCCGGGTGTCCTGGGCACCCATCCGGGTCAGCAAGGTGCCGATCGCTTCGCCGTCGCGTATCACCACCCGGTCGGCGCCGCGCACCTCGCGGGCCTTGGCGCTGACCCCCAGCCGCCGCGCCGCCCCTACCAGAGCAAGCGCGGCCTCGGGACCGGGACAACTGACCTCCAGCGCCGACGAACGTCCCGGTTCGGTCAGCGAGCCGTGCGCCAGAAAGGCGCCCCGCCATGCGGCCTCGGCGTCGCCGACGCTGCCCCCGACGACCTGGGCGGGCAGGCCCCGCACCGGGCGCCCCCGCATGTCGAGCAGCCCGGTCTGACGGGCCAGCGCCTCCCCGTCGTTGGCGACTCGCAGCACGTAACGGGTGCTCTTGCGAATCCCACTGGCCGACAACACATGCACGACGGCGTTGTACCCGTACAAGTCGAAGATGTCCTTACGCAGCCGGCGCGCGATGCCGCCCAGGTCGACCTCGGCCTCCACGACCACCCGGCCGCCCACGATGTGCAATCCCCCGGCGAACCTCAGCAGCGACGTGACCTCTGCCCGCCGTGCACTGACAGATTTCACCACCAGGCGGCTGAGCTCTTCCTTGACTTCGGTCGTCATCGCCACGCGTCGTCACCCCTTGGTCCGTTGTCGACCCGGCCCATGCACGCCACTCTGTGAACGTTCACCGTCGATCGAGATCTCTTCGGTGGCCGTCGCAGCAGGCGCCGCCGGGCCATCATCACCCACGCGTACCCCATCCAAAGCCGCCGCCAGCTTGCCCGGGTCATGTAAAGGTGTACCAGGTCTGGCCACGTCGACGAAGTGGACCTCGGCTTGCAGCAGTGTTGCGGTGCGGCGCAGCTGATCCCGTTCCCGCTCACTTGGCACTCGTTCGGCATCGATGATGATGTCGTGCACGGTGAACCCGGACGGTGCATGCTGGGCCAGCACGTGCAGGTGCCGCTCCACCGAGAAGCCGGCGGTCTCCCCCGGTTCGGCCACCAGGTTGAGCACCAGCGCCCGTCGGGCCGTGGTGGCCCGCAGGGCCGCGGCCAGCCCAGGCACCAGCACGTGCGGGATCACGCTGGTGAACCACGATCCGGGTCCCAGCACCACCAGGTCGGCGGCCATGATGGCGTCGATGGCCTGCCGGGTCGCCCGCGGGTCGGCGGGTAGCAACCGGACTCGCCGGACCTTCCCCGGAGTGGTGGCGATCGCCACCTGGCCGCGGATCACCCGGAACATTCGCGGGTCGGCTTCCAGGCCCGACACGTCGGCTTCGATCTGCAGCGCGATCGGGCACATCGGCAGCACCCTGCCCTTCACGCCGAGGATGCGGCCGAGCTCGTCGAGGGCGGCGACCGGATCGGCAAGCATTTCGTTGAGCCCGGCCAGCAGCAGGTTGCCGATCGGATGTCCGGCCAGGGCACCACTACCGCCGAACCGGTGTTGCAGGATAGTAGCCCACAGCCGTCCGTATGGACTGTCGGATGCCAACGCCGCCAACGCCATTCGCAGATCTCCGGGTGGCACCACCTCTAGTTCGCTGCGCAGCCGGCCCGAGGAGCCACCGTCGTCCGCGACCGTCACGATGGCGGTGACGTAGGGCGTCAGCCGGCGGGCGGCCGACAATGTTGCGTACAGGCCGTGTCCGCCACCGAGGGCAACGATGCTTTGGTTCGCGGGGCTGACGGGTGAGGTCATTCGCGACCCAGATCCCGGTGCAGCACCCGCACCGACAGTTGCGGATCGGACCGCAGCAGTCCCATCAATGCCTCGGCGATCGCGACGCTGCGGTGCTTACCGCCGGTGCAGCCGATGGCGACCGTCATATAGCGCTTCCCCTCTCGGCGGTAGCCCTCGACGACCAACGACAGCAACTGATGGTAGGCGTCGAGAAAGTCGGCCGCGCCAGGTTGGCCCAACACGTATTCGCGGACCGCAGGATGTTGGCCGGTGAGCGGTCGCAACTCGTCGACCCAGTGCGGATTGGGGAGAAACCGGACATCCATCACCATGTCGGCATCCATCGGCAGGCCGTATTTGAAGCCGAACGACTCGACGGTGACGCTGGTGGTCGCTCCGGCGTCGCCGCCGAACGCGCGCTCGATGCTCTCCCGTAAACCGCGCACGGACAATGTCGACGTGTCGATGATCAGGTCTGCGGTGGCGCGGACCTGGGCCAGCATCCTGCGTTCGGCGGCAATTCCTTCGGCCAGGGTCTGCTGGCCCTGCAACGGATGACTGCGGCGATTCTGTTCGTAGCGGCGGACCAGCATGTCGTCTGATGCCTCCAGAAACACGACGCGGGGGGTGATGTGGCGGGTAGCCAATTCGGTGCGCACCGAATCCAGGTCGCCGGTGAATCCGCGGGACCGCACATCCATCACCACCGCCAGCTGGGTGATCCGCGATCCGGCCGCCAGCCCGAAATCGACCATCCGGGTGATCAGCTGGGGCGGCAGATTGTCGGCCACGTACCACCCGAGGTCCTCGAGCACTTTGGCCGCGGTGCCGCGCCCGGCACCGGACAACCCGGTCACCAGCACGACGTCGATATCGGCCGGCGAATCCTCGACGGTCATTCCGGCGCTCCGGAGGAGTCGGGCCGCAGCGCCTCGAGCACGGCCGTGGCAGTGGCCACGCCGATACCCGGAACGGCGGTGATCTGGTCGACGGTGGCCTCCTTGAGGCGGGCTATGGATCCGAAGTGGGTGACCAGAGCTTTGCGACGATGCTCTCCCAACCCGGGCACCGAGTCCAGCACCGATGCCGTCATGCGCTTGGATCGTTTGCTGCGATGGTAATTGATGGCAAATCGGTGTGCCTCGTCGCGGATCCGCTGCAACAGATACAGCCCCTCGCTGTTGCGCGGCATGATGATCGGATCCGGTTCCGAGGGCACCCACACCTCTTCGAGTCGCTTCGCCAAACCTATAACCGCGACGTCGCTGATACCGAGCTCGTCGAGCACCCCACTTGCCGCATTGACCTGCGGGGCGCCGCCGTCGACGACGAACAGGTTGGGCGGGTAGGCGAAGCGACGTGATTTGCCTTCCGGGGAAAGCAGATTCGGATCGCTCTGGTCCTGCAGGTGGCGCCAGAACCGGCGTCGGGTGACCTCGGCGATGGACGCGACGTCGTCGGAGCGTCCCTGCCCCGCGGCGTCGCGGATGCCGAAGTGGCGGTAGTCCGATTTGCGCGGCAGGCCGTCTTCGAATACCACCAGTGACCCCACCACGTCGGTGCCCTGCACGTGACTGACGTCGACACACTCGATCCGCAGTGGCGCAGCAGCCAACCCCAGCGCTTCCTGAATGTTCTGCAACGCAGCAGATCTCGCGTTGAAGTCGCCAGCACGCTTCAGCTTGTGTTGTTGCAGAGCGTCTTTCGCATTGCGCTGTACGGTTTCGGCCAGCGCACGCTTGTCGCCACGGCGGGGCACTCTCAGGACCACACGCCCGCCGCGCAGGCCGGACAGCCAGCTGGCCAGCTCTTCGGCGTTGGACGGCAGGCACGGCACCAGCACCTCGCGGGGCACCGGGTTGGCGGATTCGTCGGCCGCGCCGTCAAGTTCGGCCTGCTCGCCGTAGAACTGGGTGAGAAATTGCTCGACGAGTTGCTCCTCGCCCGAATCACCCGGGTCACCGGGCTTTTCGACGATCCAGCCGCGCTGGCCAC
The DNA here is from genome assembly GCF_001667115.1 of Mycobacterium sp. 852002-51163_SCH5372311. Lineage (GTDB taxonomy): Bacteria > Actinomycetota > Actinomycetes > Mycobacteriales > Mycobacteriaceae > Mycobacterium. The sequence goes on from NZ_LZIJ01000089.1 coordinate 37,283, forward strand.
GAACCCGGCCACCGCGGACGTGGAACACTTGCACCGCCGCTTCCAGTTCATCGTCGGCGAAGGCGACCACGTCGGCGTCGGTGCCGTCGCCGAGCACCACGGCCTGTTTCTCCATGGCCCGCTTCAGCGCGGACAAATCGTCGCGCAGCCGCGCGGCCCGTTCGAAATCGAGCTGCTCGGCAGCGGCATTCATCTGCTGTTCGAGATTCCGGGCAAAACGGTCGGTCTTGCCGGACAGGAAATCGCAGAAATCCATGACGATTTGGCGATGCTGCTCGGCAGTGACCCGGCCGATACACGGCGCCGAGCATTTGTCGATGTAGCCGAGCAGGCATGGACGGTCGATTTGCTTGTGCCGCTTGAACACTCCGGCCGAACAGGTACGGGCCGGAAACACCCGGGTGAGCAGATCCAGCGTTTCCCGGATCGCCCAGGCGTGTGAGTAGGGCCCGAAGTAGCGCACGCCCTTGCGCCGCGGGCCGCGATAGACCATCAACCGCGGAAACTCCTCGTTGAGGGTGACGGCCAGCGCCGGATAGGACTTGTCGTCCCGGTAGCGGACGTTGAAGCGTGGATCGAACTCCTTGATCCAGTTGTATTCCAGCTGCAACGCCTCGACTTCGGTGTTGACCACCGTCCACTCGACCTTGGCGGCGCTCGTCACCATCTGGCGGGTCCGCGGGTGCAGGCTGGCGACGTCGGCGAAGTAAGACGTCAGCCGGCTGCGCAGACTCTTGGCCTTGCCGACGTAGATGACTCGGCCGTGCGGGTCCCGGAATCGGTATACGCCCGGCTCGACCGGGATGGACCCGGGCGGGGGGCGATACGTCGCGGGATCTGGCACGTATCCCAGGCTATCGGGCGCTTAAGGGGTGGCGGCATCGGTGCCGAGCAGACGCAAAAGCACCACATTCGAGCCTGAATTAGGTGCTTTTGCGTCTGCTCGCGGCACCAAAAGTGGAAGTATCGCGAGGGTGGCTACCAAGAAACCGCAGACAATCTCTTATCCGGCACCAGGGTCGCGCCCGCGTCGCCACGACGCTGAGCCTCTCGATCCCCACGTCATCGTGCTGTTCGGCGCGACGGGCGACCTGGCTAAACGCAAGCTGCTGCCCGGCCTGGCGTATCTGGACCAGTCCGAGCTAGCGCCCGACATCCAGATCGTCGCGACGTCGCTCGAAGATTTCAACGACGACGAGTTCCGCGATCTCGCCAGAAAAGCCATCGACTCGTTCGGCACGCACAAGCTCACGCCCGAACAGTGGGACAACTTCGCACGGATTGTCACCTACGTCCCGCAGGACGCCGGACCCGAAGCACTCGCCGAGGCGGTCGCTCAAGCCGAGGACAAATTGGGGGGCGACGTGCGGCGACTGCATTACCTATCGGTTCCTCCCAAAGCGGCACGCGACGTCATCACCACACTGCGCGACGCCAAGCTCGTGGAGCGTTCCCGGGTGGTTATGGAGAAGCCATTCGGCACCGACCTGGATAGCGCGGTGTCGCTCAACGACTTCCTGCACGAAACATTCGAGGAATCCCAGATTTTCCGTATCGACCACTTCCTCGGCAAGGAGGCAGCCCAGAACATCTTGGCGTTCCGCTTTGCCAACGGCCTGTTCGAGCCAATCTGGAACCGCAACTTCATCGATCACATTCAAATCGACATTCCCGAAGAACTCGGCCTCGACCAGCGCGCCAACTTCTACGAAAGCACTGGCGCCTACAAAGACATGGTGGTAACGCATCTGTTCCAGGTGATGGCGTTCGTGGTGATGGAGCCACCGACGGCGCTTGAGCCGCGTGCCATCAGCGAAGAAAAGAACAAGGTGTTCCGGTCGATGCTGCCGGTCAAGACCGCGAATGTGGTGCGGGGCCAGTATGCCGGTTACCGCCAGGAGAAAGGCGTGGCGAAGGATTCCGACACCGAGACGTTCATTGCGCTCAAGGTCGGCATCGACAACTGGCGGTGGGCCGGGGTGCCGATCTATCTGCGCACCGGCAAGAAGATGGCCGAGGGCATCCGGGTCATCTCGATCGCGTTCAAGGAGGCTCCCCGAACCATGTTCCCGCCCGGGTCGGGCGTTGGAACGCAGGGCCCCGATCACCTCACGTTCGACCTCGCTGACAACTCGAAGGTTTCGCTGTCCTTCTACGGCAAGCGGCCCGGTCCCGGTATGAAGCTCGACAAATTGTCCATGCAGTTCGCTACGCAGGAGATCGACAGCGTTGTCGATGTGCTCGAGGCTTATGAGCGGCTCATCCTGGATGCGATGCGTGGCGATCACACATTGTTCAACACTGCCGAGGGCATCGAATCGTTGTGGGAGCGTTCAGAACAACTGCTCAACGACCCGCCGCCGGCCAAGATGTACCAGCCAGGTACGTGGGGCCCCAACGCAATTCATCAGTTGATCGCGCCCAACGCGTGGCGGTTGCCGTTCGAACGGGAATGGCGCGAGAAACGCTGAAGGGCACCTGCTCTGGCTGCCGGCCTTCAGGCTCTGCTGTTTAGCTGGTCCCGTCTTTTCGCCGCCCAGTCGGCCATCGGAAATCCTGCGTTGGAATCGCAAGCCGACATGACCAGAACCACTCGCGGGATCACGGCCAGCCCGTACTCACAGGTCCAATCCGGACGGGTCATGGTCCACACCAGGACGCCGTCGGACGTCGTGCCGAAGAAGCTCAGCCTCATCGGGCCGAAATCGCCCGACGGGGACACGCCGGTCGCGTCGCCACGGCAGTTGGACACGGCGCTGAAGCCATTCCACACCACATCGTGGGTATTCAATGCGCCGTCGTAGACGTCGATCGATTCGGCGTACAGCGCCTGGCTGTCGAACTTGTACGACGATTCGGCATGATCCCTGGACCCGGGCGGCCGAAGCGGCGAACCTTCGAAAAGCATTGCCGCCGAGCACTCTGCAGGGCGGGCGCTGGTGAAAAAGTTTGTGCCCACCGACGCCGCCGTCGCAGGCCCGAGCGGAGTCGTGTCCCCGTCCTGCAGCAACAGGTCTCGGGCCGCGATCGTGTGCGGCGGCGGTTCCCCAGAAGCCCGAACCGCTTTACCGGACACCGGCGTCGTGCACCCACCCAATGTCAGCATGACGATCAAAGTGACTGCCGTCCGCAATGGGCCGCGCACAATCATCGTTTCAGGTCCGGCCGGTATTGGGCCAGCAACGACCGCACGGCGTCCATGGCCGCCACGGCACGCTCCTTGTCGACGGCCTGGATCGCCATCACCGGAATGTATTCGTCGTCGGGCAAATCGATTCGCGCCCAGCGACTTCCGGCGGGGAATGACACACCGACCACGTCCGACCAGTCGACCAGCCTGTCGCCGAACAGATTACGCACCGACAGCCCGGGACGACCCACCCTCAGACGCGGCCGCGTGAAGAGCAGTATCACACCGGCGATGACTAGTCCAAGCGCGGCCATCGCTACCTGGTCCGCGGTCTGGAAGATCACTCCACTGGATTTGATCTTCAGCAGCAAGCCCACGACGATATGCGCCGAAGCGATCAGAAACGCTGCGATACAGGCGAATATCGGTGTCAGATGGGAACGCAGCTCGACATCCCAATCGGCGGGAGGCGGCGGGTTCACGGCTCAGCGCGCAGGTCGCGCAAGGTCAGCGCGGTGGCCAAAGCCGCCGCCGTCGCCTGGGCACCCTTGTCCTCAGCCGAGTCCGGGAGCCCGGCCCGATCCAGCGCCTGCTCTTCGGTGTTTGTGGTCAGTACACCGTTGGCGACCGGCGTCGACTCGTCCAGCGAAACCCGCGTCAGGCCCTGCGTCACCGCATCGCAGACATAGTCGAAATGCGGTGTTTGACCGCGAATTACGACACCCAGTGCGACGACCGCATCGTGGCTGCGGGCGAGTTCCTGTGCTACCACCGGAATCTCGATCGCGCCCAGCACGCGGACCACCGTGGGGTTGTCGATCCCGGACTCAGTGGCCACCTTGCGTGCGCCGGCCAGCAGCGCATCGCAGATTTCGCTGTGCCAGGTGCTGGCAACGATCGCGAGCCGCACCCCCGCAGCGTCCAGCAACGGTACGTCCGGCACCCCGGCGCCACCGCTCACAGAGCATCACTCACAAAGCACCGCCGAATTCACCGGGCAGATGCACGGATTCGTGGAAGTCGTCCAGCCCGACCAGGTCGTGGCCCATCTTGTCGCGTTTGGTCATCAGATACCGAATGTTCTCGGCGTTGGCCCGCACCGGCAGCGGTACCCGCTCGATGATGTGCAATCCGTAGCCATCGAGGCCGACTCGCTTGGCCGGGTTGTTGGTCAGCAGCCGCATCGAGCGTACGCCCAGGTCCACCAGGATCTGCGCGCCAATCCCGTAATCCCTTGCATCGGCCGGCAATCCGAGCTTGAGGTTGGCCTCCACCGTGTCTTCGCCGGCGTCCTGCAGCTGGTAGGCCTGTAGCTTGTGCATCAGGCCGATGCCGCGGCCCTCGTGGCCGCGCATGTACAGCACGACGCCACGTCCCTCTCGCGCGACCATCGCCATCGCGGCGTCCAGCTGTGGTCCGCAATCGCAACGGCGGGAACCGAACACATCGCCGGTCAGACATTCGGAGTGCACCCGGACCAGCACGTCGTCGCCGTCGGCGTTCGGGCCGGCGATCTCGCCCCGGATCAGCGCGATGTGCTCCACATCCTCGTAGATGCTGCTGTAGCCGATAGCGCGAAACTCGCCGTGCCGCGTCGGGATGCGGGCCTCGGCGATCCGCTCAATGTGCTTTTCGTGTTTACGCCGCCATTCGATCAAATCGGCAATGGTGATCATCGCCAGACCGTGCTCGTCGGCGAACACCCGCAGCTCGTCGGTCTGGGCCATCGAGCCCTCGTCCTTCTGGCTGACGATCTCGCAGATCGCTCCCGCCGGGTGCAACCCCGCCATGCGAGCCAAGTCGACGGCGGCCTCGGTGTGACCGGGACGACGTAACACACCACCGTCCTTGGCGCGCAACGGAACAACGTGACCGGGACGGGTGAAATCGTCGGCGACGCTAGTGGGATCGGCCAGCAACCGCATCGTGGTCGCCCGGTCGGAGGCCGAAATTCCGGTACCCACACCCTTTTTGGCGTCGACGGTAACCGTGTAGGCGGTGCCGTGCTTGTCCTGGTTCACCGCGTACATCGGTAACAGACCCAGCCGGTCGCAGATCGCCCCGTCCAGCGGGACACACAGATAGCCCGAGGTGTAACGGACCATGAAGGCCACCATCTCCGGTGTCGCCATTTGCGCAGCGAAGATCAGGTCGCCCTCGTTCTCGCGATCCTCGTCGTCGATGACGACGACGGCCTTGCCGGCCGCGATGTCGGCAACCGCCCGTTCGACGGAGTCCAACCTCGTCATCGCTACTACCTTGCTGTCGGAAGGGCGCGTACTGAGTGCCCAAGTGTTGCATTCAGTATGAACCACCGCACCCCTGGCATTATTGCCACGGTTTATTCAACGGGACGGTTCACGTGCAAAGTCGCGGGATCCAGCGCCTGACGCCATTGCTGGCGGACACCGCGCGTTTGGAAGGCCCTGAAGACGTGGAAGTAGCGGACGAAGTCGAAGTCTTCGTAGTCCGCGGGCAGGGTGAATGAAATGACCCAAGGCTCGGCCTGCCCTTGGCGGATCTCACACAGATTGCCCAGGCTGGTATCCGGCCAGCTGATCTCGTAACCGTCGCGCGGGTATTCGAAGACTGTCACCGGACGGCCGCTTTTCAGTCGCTTCTTGAGGTCCGGTACTTGAATTCGCCGCGCCAGCCACCCGGCATACCCGCTTTTGTCGACGAGGGTGCAGCGCAAAGTCTGATCGGTGAGCTCTAGGCGCGCGATCGGCGGCGACCCCCGATGCAGCAATCCGGCGTAAGGCAGCCCCCAGAACACACTCAACATCGGGCTACGACGCAGCAGATAGACATCGGTCACCGGTGGCGGGGTCGTCGACATGAGAAACGTCGCCGAATTCAGGGCTAGTAACCGGTGTGGTGAATATCGGAAGACGCTCACGACCTTCTCCTGTCACGCTCCTGTCACGGGGCTTCCGCTATTTTCGCAGCGTTTCCCCCACTCGCGCCCAGCAACCGCTCCACGTACTTGGCGATCACGTCGACTTCGAGGTTGACCTGAGTCCCGGCCGGCGCGGTGCCCAGCGTGGTCAGTTCGCGGGTGGTCGGGATCAGCGAGACCTCGAACCAGTCTCGCGGTTCTGAACCCAGACCTGACACGGTCAGCGAAATCCCGTCGACAGTGATCGAGCCCTTCTCCACGATGTACCGGGCGACCGAAGGGGGCACTTCGATCCTCACCACCTCCCAGTGCTCGGACGGCGTACGGGCAATTACTACGCCGGTGCCGTCCACGTGCCCCTGCACGATGTGTCCGCCCAGCCGGCTGTTGACGGCCGCGGCGCGTTCCAGGTTCACCCGGCTGCCGACCGCGAGTTCACCCAAGTTGGACCGCTGAAGCGTCTCGGCCATCACGTCGGCACTGAACTGGCCGTCCGGGAGCACCTCCACGACGGTGAGGCAGACGCCGTTGACCGCGATCGAATCTCCGTGGCCGGCGTCTGCGGTCACCACAGGACCCCGGACCACCAATCGCGCGGCATCAGACAGGCTCTCCCGGCCGGTCACCTCTCCGAGTTCCTCGACAATTCCGGTGAACATCGCACCAGGTTAATGAGTGTTGCGACGCTCCGGCACCCCAGTGGTTCACTGGCCGCGTCAGCAGCACCCTCTACGATGGCAGACTATGCAGATTTATAGGTTGTGGTCGCAGTCGCGTCATTGTCCGAGGCGATGGAACGCATGACGAATCCAGATGAAGGTAAGGGCGTCCCGCATGGTGAAGGGTTAGACCCCGTGGCGCCACCTACTGAGGACAATCCACCCACAGCACCAGGCACCGCAAACATGGGCATGCAACCCCCACCAGCCGCCGTGGAACCGGATGCAGTCGCCCGGCCGTCCCGGACACGGCTACTGCTGGGCTTGGGCGTGCTGCTGATCGTTGGCGTTGTGGTGGCGGCTGCGGTGGTGATCTTCTTTCTCCAGCACGATTCCAAGAAGAGCGGCGCACCCCTCCCGGACGCGAAGACGTTGGTCAAGCAATCCGCAGACGTCACCAAGACCGTCAAAACCGCGCACCTGGACCTTACGGTGAACGGCAAGATTCAGGGGCTGCCGCTCAAAGCACTGACCGGCGATCTCGCTACCACCCCCACCACCGCGGCGAAAGGCAACGCCAAGATCTTGCTCGGCGGGAGCAGTGAGATAGATGCCGACTTCGTGATCCTGGACGGCGAGCTGTACAGCACCGCGCTGAGCCCCGGCAAATGGGACGACATGGGGAAAGTGGACGACCTCGTCCATTACGATCCGTCGTCGATCCTGAACCCCGACACCGGTCTCGCCAACGTGCTGGCAAACCTCACCGACCCCAAGGCCGAGGGTCGCGACACCATCAATGGGCAGACCACCATCCGGATCAGTGGGAAAGTCAGCGCGGATGTCCTCAACAAGCTGGCACCTCTGAATGTGTCCCAGCCGACGCCGACTACCGTGTGGATCCAGGAGACCGGCGACCACCAGTTGGCGCAGGTGAAGGTGGACAAGGGTTCGGGCAATTCGATCCAGATGGCCCTGTCGAACTGGAACCAGCCGGTCCAGGTCACCAAGCCGGAGAGCTGATCAGCATGCGGGCCGGACGCCGAGTCGCGATCAGCGCGGGCAGCCTCGCAGTACTGCTGGGCGCCCTGGACACCTATGTCGTCGTGACCATCATGCGCGACATCATGACGGACGTCGGCATCCCGATTAACAAGCTGCAGCGGATCACCTGGATCGTCACGCTGTACCTGCTGGGTTACATCGCCGCGATGCCGCTGCTGGGCCGCGCCTCCGACCGGTTCGGCCGCAAGATGCTGCTGCAGGTCAGCCTGGCCACGTTCATGGTCGGATCGGTGGTCACAGCCTTGGCCGGTCATTTCGGCGACTTCCACATGCTGCTCGCCGGCCGCACCATCCAGGGCGTGGCCAGCGGCGCGTTGCTGCCGGTCACCCTGGCACTGGGCGCCGATTTGTGGTCGCAGCGCAACCGCGCCGGAGTGCTCGGCGGTATCGGCGCCGCCCAGGAACTGGGCAGCGTGCTGGGGCCCCTGTACGGGATCTTCATCGTCTGGCTTTTCCACGACTGGCGTTACGTGTTCTGGATCAACGTCCCGCTGACCTTGATCTCGATGGCGATGATCCAGTTGAGTCTGCCGTCACACGACCGCAGCGCCGAGCCGGAGCGGATCGACCTGGTCGGCGGGCTGCTGTTGGCCATCACGCTGGGTCTGGCCGTGATCGGGCTGTACAACCCCAACCCAGACGGCAAACATGTGCTGCCGAGCTATGGGTTGCCGTTGGTGATCGGTGCGGTCGTCGCGGCGGTGGTGTTCTTCGTCTGGGAGCGTTACGCACGCACCCGATTGATCGACCCGGCCGGCGTGCACTTCCGGCCTTTCCTGTCCGCTCTGGGCACATCCGTCACTGCGGGCGCGGCACTGATGGTGACGCTGGTCGACGTGGAACTGTTCGCGCAGGGCGTGCTGGGCAAGAGCCAAACCGAGGCGGCCGGACTGCTGCTGTGGTTCCTCATCGCGCTGCCGATCGGGGCACTGCTGGGCGGCTGGATCGCCACCAAGATCGGCGACCGCGCGGTGACCTTCGTCGGGATGCTCATCGCTGCCTTCGGCTACTGGCTGATTCACTACTGGCGGGAAGACCTGCTGGACCGCCATCACAGTATCTTCGGGTTGTTCGATGTGCCCTGGGTGCACGCCGACCTGCTGGTTGCCGGTCTGGGCCTGGGCCTGGTCATCGGGCCCCTTTCTTCGGCCACCCTGCGCGTTGTGCCCGCGGCGCAGCACGGCATCGCCTCAGCGGCGGTGGTGGTGGCCCGGATGACCGGCATGCTGATCGGTGTGGCGGCGCTGAGCGCCTGGGGTTTCTTCCGGTTCAATCAGATCCTCGCGGAGAAGCTGTCCCACATACCCCCAGAGCTCAAGGGGATTTCCCGGATGCTCGCGCAGCGGCCACTGATCACGCAGGCATTCGGAGAGATGTACGGCGACATTTTCACGGCCACCGTCCTCATTTGTATCGTCGGTGCGCTATTGGGTCTGCTGATCAGCGCCCGCAAAGAGCACGCCGAAGAACCCGACGTTGCCGAGGCGGAACCCGTAACAGACCCAGCCCCCACGGCTTGATTGTTCAGCCGCGCGACACCAGGCTGAGCATCAGGTCCGATCCGACACGCTCGACACAGTCGAACTGCCAGCGCAACGCACGCGAGATGCTGGATACCCCCACGTCGTCGACCGCGACGACGGGACCACCCAGCAGGATCGGCGCCACATAAGCCAGAATGCGGTCGATCGCCCCCGCCCGCAGGAAAGAACCGGCGAGGGTCGGCCCACCCTCCAACAGCACATCGGTACGGTCGGAAAGCGCCTTGAGCACCTCCAGCGGATCGTGGGTCCGGATCACCATAGTGCGCGCATCGTCGTTGAGAACCTTTGCCTCGGAAGGTATTTCACGCATACCCACAACTACGCGCAGCGGCTGCCGCTCGGCCAGCGAGCCGTCCGGCAACCGCGCCGTCAAGGCCGGATCGTCGGCCAGCACGGTGCCGGTGCCCACCACAATCGCGTCGGCAGCGGCGCGACGCCGATGCAGGTCGGCTCGGGCCGCCTCACCGGTGATCCACTGGCTGGATCCGTCGGCGGCGGCGCTGCGCCCGTCGATGCTGGTGGCATACTTCCAGGTCACGTGCGGGAGCCCGGTCCGCTGCTTGTGCAGCCACTCTCGCAGCGGCCCGCTGGCCACCTGATCGGCGAGCACACCGGAGCGCACCCGCACTCCCGCCGCCGCCAGCCGTTGCGCCCCACCTGCCGCGATCTCGTGGGGGTCGGCGACCGCGTAGATCACCTCCTCGACGCGCGCTTCGATCAAAGCGTCCACGCACGGCGGAGTCTTGCCGAAGTGGTTACACGGCTCGAGCGTGACCACCGCGATGCCGCCGGCGGCCAGGCCCCCCGCCCGGCGCAGCGCGATGACCTCGGCGTGATCGCCGCCCGCCGGCTGGGTGACGCCGACGCCCACCACCCGGCAGTCCTGGTCCAAGATCACCGCCCCGACCGGCGGATTGGGATACGTAGTGCCCTTGACCTGGCAGGAGTGCTCGATCGCCAGGCGCATCGCCTCGTCGATGCTGTCGACCTTTTCGACGCTGCTCATGACCTGCTCTGGGACCGATCAGACGCCCAGATGTGGCGAGGCGGCACCGGCCTGGCGCCGCAGAGCCTCGACGGCGGCCTCGGGGTCATCCGCGCCGTATACCGCCGACCCGGCGACAAAGCAGTCGACGCCGGCCTCGGCCGCCTGCTCGATGGTGTCCTCGTTGATGCCGCCGTCTATCTCGACGAGGATTGTCAGCTCGCCCGCATCGACCATCTTGCGCACGATGCGCACCTTCCCCAGCACGTCGGGGATGAAGTCCTGACCGCCGAAGCCAGGCTCTACCGACATGATCAGCAAGGTGTCGAAGTGCGGAAGGATATCCAGGTAGGGCTCCAACGGAGTGCCCGGCTTGACGCTGATCCCGGCCTTGGCGCCGGCAGCCCGGATGTCCCGGGCCACCGCGACCGGATTATCGGTTGCCTCGGCGTGGAAGGTGACGTTGTAGGCGCCCGCTTCGGCGTACGGCGGCGCCCACCGGTCCGGGTTCTCGATCATCAGATGGCAATCCATCGGGATGTCGGTGACGGCCAACAGGCTCTCCACCACCGGCAGGCCGATCGTCAGGTTCGGCACGAAGTGGGCATCCATCACGTCGACATGCAACCAGTCGGCGCCGTTAACAGCTGCTGCCTCGTCGGCGAGCCGGGCGAAATCGGCGGCCAGGATGGACGGCGCTATCAGCGGTCGCGTGTTGCCGGCAGACATGTGCGCCACACTACTTACTTCCGGTTAGGTCCGGGCACACCGGCGCAGCGCGGCGGCGAACATGGCATCGGTGCCGTGGCGGTGCGGCCAGAGTTGCACATGCGGGCCGCAACCCAAACCTTCGCGAACCGGCTCGAACAGCGGCCGAGTGTCCATGGCGCACACCGGATGACGGCGCAGCGCGTCGGCGACGACGCCGGTGGTTTCGGCCAGATGTGGCGAACAGGTCGCATAGAGCACCACCCCGCCCGGCCGGGTGAGTTCGATTGCGGCCGCCAGCAGCTCACGTTGCAACCTGGCCAATGCGGGTACGTCGGCCGGTTGACGCCGCCAGCGCGCCTCGGGCCGCCGGCGCAATGCGCCCAACCCGGTGCACGGCACGTCAACGAGCACTCGGTCGAAACCGGGCTCGAGATCGCTATGCCTCCCGTCCACCTGCAGCACCTCGACGGGCAGCCCGCGGGTGTTCTCGGCCACCAGCTCTGCACGACGCGGCGACGGCTCGACGGCGATAACCCGTGCCAACGGGCCGGCGCACTGGCTCGGCAGCAAAGCGGCCAGCAGCGCGGTCTTGCCGCCGGGACCGGCGCACAGGTCCAGCCAGCGTCCGGCGTCGTCGTCGACCGGCGCCAGTGTCAGCGCGCGGGCAACCAGTTGGCTGCCCTCGTCCTGGACCAAAGCCCTACCGTCGCGCACCGCCTCCAGCTGCGCGGGATCGCCGCCCGGCAGGTACACCGCATACGGCGAATAACGTCCCACGGTGCCGTGCCCCTCCGGGCCTGATTCAGCGGCCAAGTCGGCGGCGGTCAGCACTCCCGGGCGTGCCGCCAGATGCACTTGAGGCCGTTCGTCGTCGCTGGCCAGTAACGCGTCGAGTTCTCCGGCTGCCGCGCCCAACGCGTCGGCGAAGGCCTGGGCGATCCAGCGCGGGTGTGCATGCACGAACGCCGCGTGACCGATCGGATCCCGCGACCGGTCGGGAGCCAGCTCGTCGACCCAGGACCGCTCGTCGCGCCCGGCGATGGTACGCAGTACAGCGTTCACGAAACCCGCTCGCGCCGAATCGAATTCGATTCCAGCCTGTTCCACGGTGGTGGACACCGCAGCGTGCGCGCCGACGCGGGTGCGCAGCAGTTGGTAAGTGCCGAGGCGGAGCAGGTCGAGCAGCTCCGGGTTGATCGCCTGCGTCGGACGTCCGGCCGCCGCACTGATCACCGCATCGAGCAGACCCAGGGTGCGGCAGGTGCCGTAGGTCAGCTCGGTGGCGAACGCGGCGTCGCGTCCGCTGATGCCGCGTTGACGGAGCAGCGCGGGCAAGGCCAGGTTCGCGTAGGCGCTGCGTTCGCTGACCGCCCGCACCACGTCGTAGGCTGCGCGACGTGCCGGGTCCAGCGGCCGGCGGCGCTGCGGGCGTTTGGGAGTCATGACGCCCGCGCGTTGGGATCGAGCCGGGCGCCGCGGGCCCAATCGACGGCGTTCATGGCTTTCTTGCCGGGCGGCTGAATCTGGCCAAGCCGCACCGGATCCGAGCCGGTCCCGATCCAGACGCTCTTGCGTCCTACCTGAATAGCCCCGGGCGGCAAGGATTCCGGTGCCTCAGGGCCGGAGTCGAAGTGGACCGGGCCGAGCTTTACCCGCCGATCTCCGATGAGTGTCCACGCCCCGGGATTCGGTGTCACAGCGCGAATCCGGCGATCCACGACCGGCGCGGGCAGATCCCAGCGCACCCGGGCCTGCTCGACGGTGATCTTCGGGGCCACGCTGACTCCGTCGGTCGGTTGCGGTCGCGGCGTCAGTGTCCCGTCGGCGATGCCGTCCAGGGTCGTCGACAGCAGCACGGCACCTGAATCCGCCAGCCGCGCAAGCAGATCGCCCGCCGTGTCGGTGGGCCGGATCGTCTCGGTGACCACCCCGTAAACCGGCCCGGAGTCCAGGCTTCGCTCGATCTGAAATGTCGTCGCTCCAGTGATGGTGTCCCCCGCGGCGATCGCAGCCTGCACCGGCGCCGCACCGCGCCACGCCGGCAGCAGCGAGAAGTGCAGGTTGATCCAGCCGTGTGGCGGCACCGCCAGCAACGCGTCACCGAGCAGCGCGCCGTAGGCCACTACCGCGCAACACTCCGGTGCCACCTCCGAGAGCTCGCCGACGAACTCCGGCGAGTTCGGCCGCGACGGTCGCAGCACCGGAATACCGCGATCCAGCGCCTCGCGAGCCACAGCTGACGGCTCTGGCCTGCCCCGCCTGCCGGAGGCGGCATCGGGTCGAGTCAGCACCGCCACCACGTCGTGGCGCGGCGAGTCGACGAGCAGACGCAGCGCAGGCAATGCGGTTTCCGGGGTGCCGGCGAAGACGAGGCGCACCGGCACAGTCTAAGAAAGAGCCGAGCCAGAAAACGCCGGAGCCAGCGGGGCGCCGCGGAGTTCTACATTTCGTCGTCGAGGTACGCCGCCGGTTCACCGCCGGCGGTGGTGAACGCGTTGAGCGCACGCACCAGCCCGTGGCGGTCCTGAAGCGGCATTTGCTCGACTATGCGGGCGATCTCGGCGCGTCGGTGCGCAGTGACCTGCCGGACGATTTTGCGTCCGTGCGGCGTCAGCGCGGCCAACAGCTCGCGGCGCGAGGTCGGGTGCGGCATCCGATCGATGAGGCCGGCGCTGACCAGCCGATCGACCATGCGGCCGGTAGCCGACGGCTTGACGCCTAACAGCCCGGCCAGCGTCGCGAGGTTGATCGGACCCTGGCTGGACAGGATCACCAGGGTCCGGAATTGCGGGATGGTGATGCTCTCGTCCACCAAAGCTATCGAGCGGGCAGAGATCGCCACCAACAACCGAGACGCGGTCAGCAACGCGTCGGTGATCGCGTCCAGGGAGTCGTCGACCGGTAAAGCATTGTCCGCCGGCATCCTGGGTTCCCCTTTTCCCGAGCCGTCTATTCGTTTCCGCATCACCGTAAAAGCTATGGCGCGGTGAGTCTAGCAAAGCCCGAATGTAGTAGGTGTACATTATTGCTTATGTATACTGTTGCTGATACCGTCGACGGCGACGTTGCCCCCATTCTTCGCACCCCCAGGAGCTACCCATGACGATCGACACGCCTATTCGCGAGGACCAGGACCTTGCGGCCACACACCGTGCGGTATGGGCATCGGGCGACTACGCCCTGATGGCCGAGGAGGTCATGGCCCCGCTCGGCCCAATCCTGGTTGCAGCGACGGGGATTGGCCCCGGTCAGCGGGTGCTCGACGTCGCCGCCGGGTCTGGCAATATCTCGCTTCCGGCAGCCCGGGCGGGCGCCAGTGTGGTATCCACCGACCTCACCCCGGAACTGCTGGACCGATCCCGAAGCAGGGCAACAGAGCTGGGCCTGACGCTGCACTGGCAAAACGCCGACGCACAGGCCCTGCCGTTCGGCGACGGCGAGTTCGACACCGTGATCTCGGCGATCGGCGTGATGTTCGCACCGGATCAGCAGCGTGCCGCCGACGAACTGGTGCGGGTATGCCGCCCCGGCGGCACGATCGGCGTAATCAGTTGGACACCAACGGGATTCTTCGGCCGGATGCTGGCCACCATCCGGCCGTACCGCCCCACCCTTACGGCCGCCGTCCCACCGGCGGCGCTGTGGGGTCGCGAGGATTACGTCCGTGGCCTGCTGGGCGATCGGGCCGACGACGTCAGCATGCGTCGAGAGACGTTGACGGTCAACCGCTTTGACAGTGCCGAGGACGTGCACTACTACTTCAGGAATCACTACGGCCCGACGATCGAGGCGTTCGCGAACATCGGCGAGAATGCGGTTCTGGCGGCCGCGCTGGATGCGGAGCTGATCGCACTCGCGCAGGAGTTCCTGGTCGGCGGGGTCATGGAGTGGGAGTATCTGCTGCTGACCGCGAAGAAACGATGAGCCGGCCTGCACTAGCGTCGTGGGTCGTTTTGAACATCTTCTAATGCCGTGACTTCCGTCGAGATCTAATTGGCGCCTATCCGTCCGCCCGTTCGTCGATGATTCACGTCAGCCGACGTGCAATGGGTCGATCTGTACCCGGACCGGCTCGTGGGTTTGTCTGGTGCTGAGCACACTGACGGCACGCCGCAGTGCCGCTGCCAGCTCCAGCCCGCGCTCCCGCGGTACCCGAACCAACATTCTGGTGACGACGGCGCCGGTAGGCGTGCCCGCTGGGCGGCGTGATCCCGGCGGCAGGTCCACCGGTCCGAGCAGGTCGGCTTGGAGACGTTCCAGGTCGGGCGATCGGATGGCATCCAGCAGCGCCGCAACGGCTTCGGCAGAGCCGTCCAGGGCGGCCAGATGCACGCTCGGCGGCAGCCCGACTTCGGTGCGAGCGGCCAGTTCGGCCTCAGCGTGACCGACCGGATCCCACCGGATCAGCGATTGCACCGTCGGGATGGACGCGTCGGCAACCACGGTCACCACACCGCCGTCACCGCGGGGCCGCACCAGCGCCGCCGCGGTCATCCACCGCCACAACGCGTCCTCGGCCGCGCGCAGGTCCTGCCTGCCCAGCAACGCCCAGGTGTCCAGCAGCAGCGCCGACCCGTATCCGCCTGATGCGCGGGGTTCGGCCCCCGGGGTGGCCACCACCACCGCCGGCCGGGCAGGGACCTCGGAAACGACGGCCTCCCCCGCCGACGTGACGACTGGCGTACCCGGGAATGCGCGGCCGAGTTCCTCGGCAGTGCGCCGCGCCCCGACGACGACGGCGCGCACCGAATCCGATCCGCAGCGCGTGCATTTCAGCGTCGGCTCCACCCGCCCACACCAGCGGCACGCTGTGCCCGGTGCACCACGCTCCTGCAACGACAGTGGGCCCGTGCAGTGCCGGCAACGCGCTATCGTGCGGCAACGTCCGCAGGCCAGCGACGGCACATACCCGCGGCGTGGAACCTGCACCAGCACCGGTGCCCCACCGTCAAGCGCGGAACGGGCGGCCCGCAGCGCGATAGACGGGATTCGCGCGGTGCGGGCCGCGGGGTCGCGTTCGTCGGCGTAGCCACGGTCGTCCAGCGCGACCACCCGCGGAGTGCGAGCACGCACCACCGGCCGCGCCGCGACGATGTCGTGGGCCCAGCCGCTGCGCACCAGCGCATGCGCTTCGGCGGTGCGCGCATAGCCGCCGATCAGCGCCGCGCACCGCGCCTGATGCGCGCGCAGCATCGCCACCTCCCGGGCATGCGGATACGGCGCCCGCGGCTCGGCCAGCGTGTCGTCGGCATCGGCCCATATCATGACCAGGCCCAGGTCATTCAGCGGCGCGAACACCGCACTGCGGGTACCGATCACCAGCCTTGCGCTGCCCCGCAGCGCGGCCAGCCAGCGCCGGTAGCGGGCCGCCGGCCCCAGCCCCGCCGACAGCGCCACCACACTGTGCTCGTCGACGCATGCCGTCGCGGCCTGCCACAGTGCGTCCAGATCGCGCTGGTCGGGCACGACAGCCAGCACCGAACGACCGGTCCGCACGGTTTGGGCGGCGGCCTCGGCGAACCGGTCGGCCCACGAGTCGCCGGGTAACGCCTGCCAGACGGCGCGCGCGGCGCGCGATTCGGCCAATGCGGTCAGGAACTGCCCGCCTCGGCCGTACACCTCCCATCCGCACGGGTCGACGGGCGCGATCTCCGGGCGAGCGGGGATCGCGATGGGTTCGCGCTCCACCCTGGCGTGCCGGGCCGGCACTGCCAGTCGCAACACGTCCGGCCGGGTGCCGGCATACCGCGCCGCGACCGCGTCGACCAACCGCCGAATCTCCGGGGTGAGCACCGGTTCGGGCGAGACGACCCGGTCGAGCCAGCCCAGGCTGCCGGTGTGGTCGGTGTCGTTGCGCCGCTCCAGCAGGAACCCGTCGACCAGCCGCCCATGAAATCGCACCCGCACTCGCACTCCGGGCTGCGCATCGTCGGACTGCTCGGCCGATACCAGGTAGTCGAACTCGCGGTCCAGGTGTGGCACGGACAGCATCGGCAGCACCCGCGCGATCGGCTCCACCTGGAGGGGTGTGCGGGCTGTGCCGCCGCGCGTCACCGGTTACCGCCCGGCGCAGCGAGATTCATGGTTTGACGACATGGTTCTTTGTTACCGGCGCCCACCGACACTCAGTCGTCGGCGGTGACGACAGCGTCGTCGGCTTCGCCGGTTTCGTCGGCTTCTTCGGTTTCGTCGTCGGATCCGTCGAGGGGTTCTCTGCCGAAGAAGAACCCGGCGGTGATCAGGATCAACGCCGCCGCGTACGACCACCAGACCGGCACCGCCAACAGCTCGTTGCCCAGGATGAACCGGCCGATGGCGATCATCGCGTCCGACACCGCGAAACACACGGCCCCCACCGCGGTCCACATCGTCGGCAGCTTTGCCAGCAAGGCCGTGCACACCATCGTGCACAACACGACGATGTACACCGTCACCGGGAGAGTCAGCTTTTCCGCGCCCAAGTGAGGCCAGAACCAGCTCAATAGCGCGACGCACAGCACGACCATCAGCCCGGCGGCGGAAAGGCGAGCGCGCGACGGGCCCGAGCGCCACGCCAGCGGAAGCAGTGCGCCCAGGAAACACAAGTGCGCCAACAGGAATGCGCCGAGCCCGAAAACGAACGACTGCGCCAGCCAGGGAACCGCCAGCAGCCAGTCGCCGACCGCCGAGAGCAGCAGCGCCGGCATTAGCCACCGTCGCTCGCGGACGACGGGGTGCGCTACGGCGGCCAGCGTCAGCAACGCTGCCATCGAAGCCTTGAACGGCGGTTGCAGGATCCACTGGCCGGTCAGCGCGGCGCCCGGAGGCGAGCTCAACGCGATCACGGTCAGATATACGCCGTAGGCGATGCCGGCCCATCCGGCGACCACCCAACCGCCGGTCACCAAGCGGTGTGCGTACGGTTCCTCCATGCCCAACTTGGACACCACTGCCGACGAGAAACCTGACATCGACCCCATCCTGATGAAGGTACTGGATAAGGTTCCGTTCCGGCTATCAGCCGAAGATGGGATCGAGGCAGCCCGGCAGCGATTGCGCGACCTGAAGCGCCGCGCTCTGCATCCCGAGTTGCGGGTGGAAGACCGCACCATTGTGGGGCCGGGCGGCCCGCTTGGGCTTCGAATCTATTGGCCGCCAAGCGATTCCACCCCTGTCGCGGCGCCGCCGGTGGTGATGTTCTTCCACGGCGGCGGCTTCGTCATGGGCGATTTGGACACACACGACGGCACATGTCGTCAGCATGCGGTCGGCGCCGGGGCGATTGTCGTGTCGGTCGACTACCGGCTGGCTCCCGAGCACCCGTACCCCGCCGCGGTCGAAGACGCTTGGGCCGCAACGGTATGGGTTGCCGAGCACGGCCCGGAAATCGGTGCCGACACCAACCGGCTCGCCCTCGCCGGTGATTCGGCGGGCGGCACCATCGCCGCGGCGGTGGCGCAGCTTGCCCGGGATCGCGGAGGTCCGTCGGTCGCGTTCCAGCTGTTGTGGTATCCCTCCACGCTGTGGGACATTTCGCTGCCGTCCTTCACCGAGAATGCGCACGCGCCGATCCTCGACACCGCCGCAATCGGCGCGTTCTCTCGTTGGTACGCAGGCGAAGTCGACTTGTCCGACCCGCCGGCAGGCATGGCGCCGGGCCGGGCGGAGAATCTGGGCGGCCTGCCGCGCGCCTACATAGGCGTAGCGGGCCACGACCCGCTTCGCGACGACGGCATCCGATACGGCGAGCTGCTGTCCGCCGCCGGCGTTCCCGTCGAGGTGCACAACGCCGAGACCATGGTGCACGGCTACCTTGGCTACGCCGGCGTGGTGCCGGCGGCCACCGACGCAATGGAACGCGGACTGGCCGCGTTGCGGGCTGCGTTACAGGCCTGACGCGCGGGCAGAGCAGGCGCGAAGCAGGCGCGAATCAACCTAGATCAGCAGTTGCGTACGGTAGGCGGATGACCGACCCGACCACTGCCCGGCCACCCATCGATCCGGTGTTCAAAGCGCTGCTCGATTCGGTTCCGCTGACGTTCAATGCCGCCGAAGGCGTCGAGGTCGCACGCGCCCGGATGAAACAGCTGCAAGCACCCCCGGAAATGCTTCCCCAGCTGCGGATCGAGAATCGGACGATCGGCTACGGCGAGCTGACCGATATCCCTGTCCGGATCTACTGGCCTCCGGCCACATCCGAGGCGGGCGGCCAGGGCCTGCCCGTCGTCGTCCTGTACCACGGCGGCGGCTGGTCGATCGGCGACCTGGACACCCACGACCCCGTCGCACGCACACACTCGGTCGGCGCGGAAGCGATCGTGGTGTCCGTCGACTACCGGCTGGCGCCCGAGCACCCCTTCCCCGCCGGGATCGACGACAGCTGGGCCGCACTGCGCTGGGTCGGCGAGCACGCCGCCGAACTGGGCGGTGACCCCACTCGAATCGCTGTGGCCGGCGATTCCGCGGGCGCCAACATCGCAGCGGTCATGGCGCAATTGGCCCGCGACAATGCTGATCAGGGCGGGCCGGCACTGGTTTTCCAATTGCTGTGGTACCCGTCGACCACAGCCGACCTGACATTGCCGTCGTTCGCCGAGAATGCCGACGCACCGATACTGGACCGCGACGTGATCGACGCATTCATGCAGTGGTACATCCCCGGTGTCGATATCACCGACCACGCGACGTTGCCCGCCACCCTGGCCCCGGCCAACGCCGCTGACTTGTCCGGCCTGCCCCCGGCTTTCATCGGCACCGCCGAACACGACCCGCTGCGTGACGACGGGGCGCAGTATGCCGAGTTGCTCAGGGCGGCCGGCGTGCCCGTGGAGTTGTGCAACGAGCCCAACCTGGTACACGGCTACGTCAGCTTCGCGCTGGTGGTTCCGGCCGCAGCCGAGGCCGCCAACCGCGGAGTGGCGGCTTTGAAAAAAGCTCTGCACGGCTGACAACGCTGATGGCGACCCGATGGTGGCTACGCTGGCACTACGGCCACAGCTTGGCGGCGTCGGAAGGAGAAGCTGAATGACTGCACAGCCTGACCACCACGTGCTGATCGTGGGCGCCGGCTTCTCCGGCATCGGGGCCGCGATCCAGCTCGACCGGGCGGGGTTTCACGATTTCCTGATGCTCGAGGCCGGCGATGGAGTCGGCGGCACCTGGTACTGGAACACCTACCCCGGTATCGCCGTTGACATTCCGTCGTTCTCCTATCAGTTCTCTTTCGAGCAGAGCCCGGACTGGACAAGGACCTATGCGCCCGGCCGGGAACTCCAGGCGTACGCCGAACACTGCGTCGAAAAGTACGGGCTGCGCTCCCGAATCCGTTTCGGCACAAAGGTTCTCGCTGCCGAATTCGACGACGAGCACGGAATATGGCGGCTGCAAACGGACCCGGGCGGCGAAATCACGGCGCGGTTCGTGATCAGCGCCAGCGGCGTGCTCACCGTGCCCAATCTGCCCGACATCGACGGCGTGGACTCCTTCGACGGCATCACCATGCACACCGCGCGCTGGGACCACGCTCAGGATCTGACCGGCAAGCGGGTCGCGATCATCGGCACCGGCGCTTCGGCCGTGCAGGTGATCCCGGAGATCGCACCAATTGTGTCCCACCTCACCGTCTTTCAGCGCACCCCGATATGGTGCTTTCCCAAGTTCGACGTCCCGCTGCCGACCGCGGCGCGCTGGGCGATGCGGATTCCCGGCGGCAAATTCGTGCAACGGCTCCTCAGCCAGGCTTTCGTCGAATTGACCTTCCCGATCTCGGCGCAGTACTTCACGGTGTTTCCGCTGGCCAAGCGCATGGCCGACGCGGGCCGCAGCTACCTGCGTCAGCAGGTCGAGGACCCGGCGGTGCGCGAGCAACTCACGCCGCAATACGCCGTCGGCTGTAAACGGCCCGGCTTCCACAACGGCTACCTGGCAACGTTCAATCGCGACAACGTCCGTCTGGTCACCCAGCCGATAGACAAGATCACGCCAGGTGCGGTGGCGACGACGGACGGCGAAAACCACGAGATCGATGTGCTGATACTGGCGACCGGCTTCAAGGTCATGGACACCGACAACGTCCCGACCTATGCGGTCACGGGCAGCGGCGGCCGGTCCTTGAGCCGCTTTTGGGATGAGCATCGGCTGCAGGCCTACGAGGGTGTCAGCGTCCCCGGATTTCCCAACATGTTCACCGTTTTCGGCCCGTACGGCTACGTCGGATCATCGTATTTCGCGCTCATCGAGACACAGACCCATCACATCGTGCGCTGCCTGAAGCGGGCGCGGCGCAGCGGCGCCACCCGGATCGAGGTGACCGAGGAGGCCAACGCCCGGTACTTCGCCGAGATGATGCGCAAACGCCACCGGCAGATCTTCTGGCAGGACAGTTGCCGGCTGGCCAACAGCTACTACTTCGACAAAAACGGTGACGTTCCGCTCCGACCCGCCACGACGGTGGAAGCTTACTGGCGCAGTCGGCGGTTCGATCTGGACGACTACCGGTTCACCGGGTAGCGCGAGTCAGCGCGAGCAGACACAGAATCGCACGATTCGTGCGTCAAACGTGCGATTCTGCGTCTGCTCGCGCGGGAAAGTCACCTGCGGCCTTGGAGGATTCCCTCGATATTCCGCTCTGCCAACGCGGTGATGGCCATGAAGGGGTTGCAGCCGAGGTAACCGGGCAGCAATGACGCATCGTTGACGTAAAGGTTGTGATATCCCTTCACCCTGCCGTAGCCATCCGTGGCTTTGCCCCGGACAACTCCGCCCAACGGGTGAACGGTGTTGGGCGCGAACGCGTTTCCTTCGAACAGGTCGTCGCGATAGTCCACCCGGTTGGCGTGCGTCACTTTGTCGAAAACCACCCGTGCTTTCGCGCGCAGGTGATCGGTATGACCCTGCGGCCAATTGATGGCGATGGCATCCTTGGCGCGGTCGTAGCTGATGTCAGCACGGTCGCCGGTTCTGACCATCACGTAGTAGCCCAACGCGAACGTCTCGACCGGAAGCGGAAGCGAGAACATGCTGGCGTATACCGGGTTATCCGGATCGTCTCGGCCGTCGAGGTTGATCATTCCCATCAAAGACTGCTGGGTACCGGCGGGATCGCGGGGTGCCAGCATGTGAGAAGCCATGATGTCGCCGTTGTTTCCGTAGCCACGCCCGATCTCGTGGCTCAAGTTCGGCAGGGTCCCCGTCTCGCGCGCCCGCAGTAGCAGCTCAGTGGTACCGAGCACCCCGGCGCTGAGAAACAGCCGCTCACAAGAGACTTCGGCGCGTGCCACCTCCTTGCCGAATCGGTCGATCTCGCGGATCGACAGGATGTACTGGCCGGAACGCTCGCGGCGGATGCCGGTGACCTCGGTGAGCGGCTTTAGGGTGACCTTGCCGGTGGCCAGTGCGGCAGCGATATACGTCTGATCGACGCTGCCGAACCGACCGTAGTTGTTCCCGTACTGCTGCTCGAAGTTCAAAGCCGAGCGCGGAACCTCGCCCGCCTCTTCTCTTTTCATGTAATCGAACGAGTAGGCGCTGCCGTTGTAGTCGACGCGGTAACCCGCTGCCTCCGCGTACCGGCGCCCCACTCGCGCGTATTGGAACCAGGGTGTGCGCTCGAACCAGTCCATGTCGCGATAGCTGATCCGCAGCGTCGCCTTCGCGCGTTCGATATAGGTGCCCAGGAAAACGGCCGGGTCGATGTCCGGGAACGCCGCACGGACCTGGCCGGGGGTCGGTATTGCGGCAATCGCCGCGTTGACCATCGACCCTCCGCCGACTGCGGTTCCGCGGAACACCGTGTGTGCGCCGTGGGCGACCTTTTCGCAGATCCCGGCCTGGACGGGCTGCGGCGACGGCGCGCGCCGGGCGACCTCCGCCATCGAGACGCCACGGAAAGACGGCACCAGGCTCGGCGGCACGGAGGTGAACCAGCCGGCGCGGTTGTCCGCGGGCAACATGCGGGAAAAGCGTTTGCCGTCTGCGTCGGCCGCGTCCCACCACCTGCCCTTTTCCAGAATCAGGGTTTCGACGCCGGCTTGCCCGAGCCGTAGTGCCGAAACGCCGCCACCATAACCGCTGCCCACCACGATGGCCCGATAGTGAGGTCGCAGGGCGGCTGCGTCGCTGCTTCGTTTGAACTCGGCGGCCCCGGCGCCGAGAGCGCCCACAGCAACCCCGGCGGCGACACCGAGAAACCGTCTGCGCGACAGATGCATTTAGCGCCTCCACGACTTCGCCGAGCTAAGGCCGAGGCCCGCGCGCGAGCTATCACACCCAACCTGAGCCAACTGTGATTCACATAACTATTGAATAACCATACCATAAGTATGTGATAACTGATAGTTTGACCGAGCATGACAGGGCACACGCTTTTAACTAGACCTTCGGAATGTTATTGGACGCAAGTACCATTAACCAACTCCGGCGTCGCCGACTCGCGACGGCACCCTTCGGGTGCGCGCTGGAGACAACCAAAGAGGTACCTGTGGCTAATCGCGGCCGCCATCCCGGCGCTTGTCTACGGGTCATGGCTCGGGGTGTGGCTCACCGGGCTCGGCGTGTTCTGGTGGGCCAGTCCCATCCTGGCGTTCGGGGTCATGCCGATCCTCGACCACATGGTGGCGCGCGACGCCGACCATCAGCCGGACAGCGTCATCGCGTGGCTGGAAAACGATCCCTTCTACCGCTGGGTCACCTACCTCTACCTGCCCAATCAGTACCTGTCACTGGTGTTCGCCTGCTGGCTGTGGGCCGGCGGCGGCTGGGTGACCATGTCCGTCGTCGACAAGCTCGGACTGATGGCGACGGTCGGACTGATGGGCGGCCTTGCCATCAACGCGGCGCATGAACTCGGACACACGCGAGAACAACGCGAGAGACGCCTGAGCAAGATCGCGCTGGCGCAGACGTGCTACGGCCACTTCTTCGTCGAGCACAACCGCGGACACCATGTCCGGGTCGCTACCGCCGACGACCCCGCCAGCGCGAGATTCGGCGAGAGCCTGTACGCCTTTCTGCCCCGGTCGATCCTCGGCGGTCTGCGCTCGGCGTGGCGACTGGAAGCCACCCGCCTGGCCGGGATTGGGCGATCGCGCTGGTCACTGCGCAATGACGTGCTCAATGCCTGGCTCATCACCTTCGGACTGTTTACCGTACTTGCGGTATGGTTTCGCCCGGTCGTGCTGCCATGGCTCGCCGGCCAGGCGATTATCGGCTTTTGCCTGCTGGAGACGGTCAACTACTTGGAGCACTACGGACTACGACGGCAGCAGCTGCCCAGCGGCCGCTATGAGCGCGTGCGCCCCGCCCATAGCTGGAACAGCAGCACGGTGATCACCAACATCCTGCTCTTCCACCTGCAGCGGCATTCCGATCACCACGCCAATCCGTTGCGCAACTATCAGGTGTTGCGTCATGTCGACGAGGCACCGCAGCTTCCGAGCGGCTACAGCGCCATGCTGCTGCTGGCCCTCTTCCCGCCGCTGTGGCGCAAGGTGATGGACCCGCGTGTGCTCGATTTTTACGGCGGCGACATCAGCTTGGCCGCACTGAAGCCCGGTCCGGCTGCCCGGTTAAGCTGATTGGCGATTCCGGACTTGAAAAGGAGACGTCGGTGGCGAAAGAGTTTTCGCAGATCGACGAGGCGCTCCGCAAGTTCATGCAGGACCAGGCCATGTTCTTCGTCGCCACCGCCCCGTCGGTAGGCGGGCGAATCAATCTGTCGCCCAAGGGTTATCGCGACACGTTCGCGGTGCTAGACGACCACACGGTGGCTTATCTCGACCTGTTCGGCAGCGGCACCGAAACGATCGCGCATCTGCGCGACAACGGCCGGATCACCATCATGTTCTGCTCGTTCACCCGCAACTCGCGGATCTTGCGATTGTTCGGCACCGGACGGATGGTCCGTCCGGACGATATCGAATTCGACTCGCTGCGAAGATATTTCGCGAATATGCATACAGGTTTGCGAGCGGCCGTCGTTGTAGATGTGCAGCGGATCGCCGACGCCTGCGGCTACGCAGTGCCGTACTACGAGCTGGTCGACGAGCGACCGGTGCTGGACGCGCATCACGCGAGAGCGACCGAGGAGGCTTACGTTCGGCTGCGTGGCCGCAACCAGCACAGCATTGACGGCCTGCCCGGCCTGGATCCCGACCACCCGCTGCCGCCCATTTGACGCGCAGCAGACGGCGCGGTGAAGCGACCTAGATGGCGCGCTTGAGGTCGTCGACTTTGTTGAGTTGCTCCCATGGCAGTTCGATGTCGGTGCGGCCGAAATGCCCGTAAGCAGCGGTCTGCGCGTAGATCGGGCGCAGCAGGTCCAGATCGCGGATGATCGCCCCGGGCCGCAGATCGAAGACCTCGGGGATCACCTTCTCGATTTTGATCGGGTCGACCGCCTCGGTGCCGAATGTCTCGACGAACAGGCCGACGGGGGCGGCTTTGCCGATGGCGTAGGCCACCTGCACCTCGACCCGCTCGGCCAGGCCAGCCGCGACGATGTTCTTGGCCACCCAGCGCATCGCGTACGCCGCCGACCGGTCCACCTTGGACGGATCCTTGCCGGAGAAGGCGCCGCCGCCGTGGCGAGCCCAGCCGCCGTAGGTGTCGACGATGATCTTGCGGCCGGTGAGCCCCGCGTCGCCCATCGGGCCGCCGAGCACGAATTTGCCGGTCGGATTCACCAGCACCCGCACCGACGACGCGTCCAGCGTCTCGTGCGACAGATCGTCGAGCACGGTGTTGAGCACCTTCTCCCGGATGTCCGGAGTCAGCGTGCGTTCCAGGTCGATGTCGGCGGCGTGCTGGGTCGAGACGACGACGGTGTCCAGCCGAACCGGAACGTTGTCCTCGTATGCGATGGTCACCTGCGTCTTGCCGTCCGGACGCAGGTAAGGCAACACGCCGTTCTTGCGGACCTCGGTGAGCCGCCGTGACAGCCGGTGGGCCAGCGCGATGGGTAGCGGCATCAACTCCGGGGTGTCGTTGATCGCGTAGCCGAACATCAGGCCCTGGTCGCCGGCACCCTGGGTATCCAGCGGGTCGGCGGCGCCCTCGACGCGTGCCTCGTGGGCGGTGTCCACGCCCTGGGCGATGTCGGGCGACTGCGCTCCGATACCGATGTTGACCCCGCAGGACGCGCCGTCGAAGCCCTTGTCGGACGAGTCGTAGCCGATCTCGAGGATGCGCTCGCGGACCGTGTTGGTGATGTCGGCGAACGCCGTTTTCGCCGTCGTCGTCACCTCACCCACCACGTGCACCTGCCCGGTGGTCACCAGCGTCTCAACCGCGACACGGGAGCGGGGGTCCTCCGCCAGCAGCGCGTCGAGGACGGAGTCGCTGATCGCGTCACAGATCTTGTCGGGATGGCCCTCGGTCACCGACTCACTGGTAAACAGCCGACCCTTCTCGCTCACCCTGTCATCCTTCCGTCCTTCGTAAACTTAGTTAGGCAAATTATTTTAATGGCCGCTGCTTCAACCGACCAAGCCGGGCATCCTGCCAGGCCGTTATCCGGTTTCGGTTTGCAGAAACGCGACGATTGCATCAACGATACGGCTGGCCATCAGTGTCTTGGAGCCGTGCTGCAGCGCCGACTCGGTACCGTCGGAGGCCAGCAGCCAGCCGTCGTTGCTGTCCACTTCGAAGGCCCGGCCGTCGCCCACCGCGTTGACCACCAACAGGTCACAGCCCTTGCGGCGCAGCTTTTGCCGGGCATGGAACAGTACGTCGCCGTTGGCGTCCCCGGTCTCGGCGGCAAACCCCACAATGGCCCGCATGTTGGGCAGCTCTCCGTGAGCACGCGCCCGCACCGCGCCGGCCAGCACGTCGTCGTTGCGCACGAGTTCGATCGTGGGGGCGTCGTCCTGACTGTCCGGGCGTTTCTTGATCTTCGCGGTGGCCACCTGCGACGGCCGGAAGTCGGCGACCGCCGCGGCCATCACCAGCACGTCGGCTTCGGGAGCGTGCTTGGACACCGCGTCGCCGAGCTGCTCCGCCGAGCTGACATGCACGACATGGACGCCCGCCGGGTCGATGAGCCCCGCGGTGTGCCCCGCGATCAGTGTGACCTCCGCGCCCCGCTGTGCGGCGACCCGGGCGACCGCATAACCCTGCTTGCCGGAGCTGCGATTACCGATGAAGCGCACCGGATCGATGGGTTCGCGGGTGCCACCGGCGGTCACTAGGAGCCGACGACCGGCCAGGTCGTAGGGCAGGGCGTCGTGGCGCTCCAGCAGCAGGTGCGCGAGTGTGGTGATCTCCTCGGCCTCGGGCAGCCGTCCCATGCCGCTGTCGGTACCGGTGAGCCGGCCCGACGCGGGCTCCAGCACCACCGCACCCCGGCGGCGCAGCGTGGCCACGTTGTCCACGGTGGCCGGGTGCAACCACATCTCGGTGTGCATGGCCGGCGCGAACAGCACAGGACATCGCGCCGTGAGCAGCGTCGCGGTCAGCAGATCATCGGCCCGACCGGCTACCGCACGGGCCAGCAGGTCGGCGGTGGCCGGCGCCACCACCACCAGGTCTGCCTGCTTGCCGAGCTGAACATGGGGCACCTCGGGAACGTCGTCGAAGATGCCCGTGTGGACCGGCTGACCGGACAAGGCCTCGAAAGTCGCGGCTCCGACGAAACGCAATGCCGATTCGGTGGGGATGACCCGGACCTGATGACCGGCCTCGGCGAGCTGACGGACGACGGTGCACGCCTTGTATGCGGCGATGCCTCCGGTGACGCCGACGATAATCCGTTTCGCGATCCTATTGTGGTCGTCCACAGCGCCGGGCCTGCCCTGTTACTCGCCCTCGGTGTGCTCGAGCAGGTCGGCGTGGATCTCGCGCAACGCGATGGACAGCGGCTTTTCCTGCAGTCCGGGCTCGACCAACGGGCCCACGTATTCGAGGATGCCCTCGCCGAGCTGGTTGTAGTAGTCGTTGATCTGCCGAGCTCGCTTCGCCGCGTAGATCACCAGCGCGTACTTGCTGGAAACCCGGTCCAACAACTCGTCGATGGGCGGGTTGGTGATGCCCAGGGGGGTGTCGTAGGCGCCTTGCCCACCTGCCGACGGATCGAATTGGTCCACGGCGGCGACGGCGGTCAGTGACGTGTCGGACTGGGGGGTACTCACGTAGTCAATCTCCTGGGACGGCTTAAAAGCGTAGCGGGCGGGAAAGGGGTGGAAAGCGGTTAAGAATTTGGGTTCGAAGCGGTGCCCACCAGCAAGGATATCAATTCAGCACACGCGGACTCCAATTGACTGTTCACCACGACCTCGTCGAAGTCGTCTTGAGCTGCCAGTTCGGTGCGCGCGGTGTCGAGACGGCGCCGGATGACCTCCGGAGTTTCGGTACCGCGGCCGACCAGTCTGGACTCCAGATCCTCCCAGCTGGGCGGCGCGAGAAACACGGCCAGGGCTTCCGGCATCGCCCGCTTGATTGCCCTCGCCCCGGCCAGGTCAACCTCGATGAGCACGGGCACACCGGCCGCGGTGGCGTCGCGCACCGGCTGGGCCAGAGTGCCCGATCGGTGCAGCCCGCCGTGTATCTCGGCCCACTCCAGAAGCGCGCCTTCATCGATAAGCTGCTGGAACCGGGCGGGACTGACGAAGTGGTAGTCGACGCCGTCGACCTCACCCGGCCGCGGCTCCCGCGTCGTGGCCGAGACGCTGAAGTGCAGGTTCGGAATCCGCTCCCGTAGACACTTGACGACGGTCGACTTGCCGACCGCGGAGGGACCGGACAGCACGACCACACGGCCTGATGGTGGCGACCCGCTTCGCCCGGCCCCGCCGCGCTCGCGATCGCCACGGGTTGATGGTGGCGACCCGCTTCGCCCGGCCCCGCCGCGCTCGCGATCGCCACGGGTTGTGCCCGGTCCCCCGCCGGCGCTCATCGACGCTCCAGCCGGGAGCTGATTGCCGGCCTCCTCCTCAGGCCTGACGGCCTGCATCGTCGGCCGGTGGGGCTCAGGCGGAGCCGAACTTTTCCAGCAGTGCCTTGCGCTGACGATCGCCCAGGCCACGCAGCCGGCGGGTCGGCGCGATCTCCAGCTCGGTCATGATCTCCTGCGCCTTGACCTTGCCCACCTTCGGCAACGCCTCGAGCAGCGCAGAAACCTTCATCTTGCCCAAGACTTCGTCACTCTCGGCATCCTTGAGCACCTGCGTGAGGTTGGTGCCGCCGCGCTTCAACCGATCCTTGAGCTCTGCTCGCGCTCGACGTGCGGCAGCAGCCTTCTCCAACGCGGCCGCACGCTGCTCGTCGGTCAACTGGGGAAGAGCCACGATTCCTCCGTCTCTCATCGATATCAATCGATCTTTTCTTGTCTCAGCCGGGTACTCCAGCCAGCGGGAACGACCGTACTCACGCTTCCTGACGAAATCTAACCCGCCCCCCTGGTTGGGAGAACAAATGCCCAGCGTGGACGCGGCGCGTGTCGGCGAGGACGGGCCATCCCCGTACCGCTCGAAGCGGCCGGACACGGCGTTTGTCCGGCGGCAGCAGCCGCTCACGGCCGGCTTGGATACCCTGCCTACCAGCGGTTTTAGCGTGCCGCCGGGATTCCGCAGGCTCGACGAGGCGACCGTCGCGGTGCCCCGCTTCGCGCCGTCACGAGTCGCAGTGCAAAGAATCACTGATTGTCGGCGCGTGTCGCGCGTGTCGCGCCGCCGGTAAGGCGACCCCGTCGGGAGCGTCGAGCTACGATCAAGCGGTGCCGAACCTGCGGATACGTCAGGCGGCCGAGTTGCTGGGGGTCAGCGACGACACCGTCCGGCGATGGATCAACAACGGCACTTTGGCGGTAAGTCTCGATTCGTCCGGTCGCAAGGTCATCGCCAGCGAGGAACTGGCCCAGTTCTCGCGGAACCATGCACCGGCACCGCCGCCCAATCCGCTCAGTGTCGGCAGCTCGGCCCGTAACCGTTTCGTCGGGCTGGTCACCAAAGTCATCAGCGACACGGTGATGACCCAGGTTGAGATGCAGTGCGGTCCGTTCACCGTGGTGTCTCTGATGAGCACCGAGGCGGCCCGGGAGTTGAACCTGCAACCCGGCAGCGTGGCCGTGGCCGTGGTCAAGGCCACCACGGTGATCGTGGAGACCGCCGAACCCGAAGCGATGACTTCGGAGTAGTACCAGTGCGTTGGGTGTGAAACCACGGCTTGGTGTGAATCCTGGGCTTTCCGGTTGAAACCACGGCGGAATCTGGGGCAATTTCCCCGCCATGGCTTCACTCCCAGCGCCAACGCTTCACACCCAGCGAGGGCGCACCGCTGCCTACGGCTTCATCAAATAGGCGACGGCGTCCAGCATCCGTTCGGCGGCGGCGCGCAGCTCCGTCACGTCGGGACCGGCCCGCAGCACCTCCCGCGCCACCGCCGGCAGCAACTGCTCCGGCGCCGCCCCGCCCAGACCCACCAGCGCCTCGGGCCGCCCGCCCTGTGCGCCCACACCGGGTACCAGCACCGGTCCGCCCAGGGCGCTGAGATCGGGCGGCTGCAGGATCGTCGCGCCGACGACGACGCCGACAGATCCGGGTTCGGGCCGCATCGCCTTGTTGGCCTCCCGATTGAAATTAGCGACGTGGTCGACGATCAGTTGGGCCACCGTTCCGCCGTCGGTCTCGGCGCGTTGCACGGTCGCGCCCTCCGGGTTGGAGGTTGCCGCCAGGACGAACACTCCACGGTCATGCGCGGCGGCGACCTCGAGCAGCGGCCGCAACGAACCGAACCCCAGATAGGGCGAAGCCGTGACGGCGTCGGTGGCCAATGGCGAATCGCCGGCCCACGCCGCGGCGTACGCCGCCATCGTCGTCCCGATGTCGCCGCGCTTGGCGTCGGCCAGCACCAGCACCCCGGCGTCCCGCAGCGCGGCGATGGTGCGTTCCAGCACCGCGTACCCGGCTGCGCCGTAGGCCTCGAAGAAGGCCACCTGCGGTTTGACGACCGCGAAACCGTCGAAGGCCGCTACACAGGTCTCGCAGAAAGCGGCCAGCCCGTCGACCGTGGCCGGCAGGTCCCAGGCCCGCAACAGCTCGGGGTGGGGGTCGATACCCAGGCACAGCGGTCCGCGACTCGCCTTGGCCTCGGCCAGCCGGGCACCGAAACCGGTCACCTGCCGGTGCTTCCCGGACTGATACTGCGGTGCAGTTCTTGCAGCGACCGCACCCCGATGTCGCCGCGGATGCCAGCCTCGATGCCCTGCACGGCGGCCGAGGCGCCCTGCACCGTCGTGACGCAGGGGATGTTGACCGCGACTGCGGCCGAACGGATCTCGTAGCCGTCGATACGGGGACCGGAGTTGCCGTACGGCGTGTTGATCACCATGTCGACCTCGCCGGCCTTGATGGCGTCGACGGCAGACACCGCGGGCCGGCCAGGTTGCGGCTCCTCGAAATGCTTGCGCACTTCGTCGCAGGGGATTCCGTTGCGGCGCAGCATCTCTGCCGTGCCTTCGGTGGCCAGAACACGGAAACCCAAGTCCGCCAACCGTTTGACCGGGAACACCAGCGAGCGCTTGTCCCGATTGGCGACGGACACGAAGACTGTGCCGCGAGCCGGTAGCGATCCGTAGGCGGCGGTCTGGCTCTTGGCGAAGGCGCTGCCGAAGTCGCGGTCGATGCCCATGACTTCGCCGGTCGACTTCATCTCCGGGCCGAGCAGGGAATCGATGGCGGCGCCGTCGATGCGGCGGAAACGGTGAAACGGCAACACCGCCTCTTTGACGGCGATCGGCGCGTCCAGTGCGGCGTGTGCACCGTCCCCGGAAGCCGCCAGCAGGCCTTCATCGCGAAGCTGAGAAATGCTGGCGCCCAACATAACCCGGGCACATGCCTTGGCCAGCGGGATGGCGGTGGCCTTCGAGACGAACGGCACGGTCCGGCTGGCCCGCGGGTTGGCCTCAAGCACGTAGAGCACATCGTCCTTGAGCGCATACTGCACATTGATCAGCCCGACCACGCCGATGCCATGTGCGATGGCCTCGGTGGCGCGGCGCACCTTCTCGATGTCGCTGCGGCCCAAGGTCACCGGCGGCAACGCACATGCCGAGTCGCCCGAGTGGATGCCGGCCTCCTCGATGTGCTCCATGATGCCGCCGATGTAGACCTCGGTGCCGTCGCACAGCGCGTCGACGTCGATCTCCACCGCGTCCTCGAGAAACCGGTCGACGAGCACCGGATGCTCGGGGGAAAGCTCGGTAGCGCGGGTGATGTAGCCCTTCAGCGTCTCCTCGTCGTAGACGATCTCCATGCCACGCCCGCCCAGCACATACGACGGCCGCACCAGCACCGGGTAACCGATATCCGCGGCGATTTGGCGGGCTTGCGCGAAAGTGGTTGCGGTGCCGTACTTCGGCGCGGGCAAGCCCGCGGTGCTGAGCACGTCGCCGAATGCGCCGCGGTCCTCCGCCAGGTCGATCGCCTCTGGCGGGGTGCCGACGATCGGCACCCCGGCGTCTGCGAGCCGCTGTGCCAGCCCGAGCGGGGTCTGGCCGCCGAGCTGAACGATGACCCCGACGACCCCGGGGCCGCCGGCGCCGGATTGCGATTCGGCCCGGTAGACCTCGAGGACGTCCTCGAAGGTCAGCGGCTCGAAATACAGCCGGTCGGCGGTGTCGTAGTCGGTGGACACTGTCTCGGGGTTGCAGTTGACCATCACCGTCTCAAAGCCGGCCTGCGACAACGTGGTTGCCGCATGCACACAGCTGTAGTCGAATTCGATGCCCTGGCCGATCCGGTTCGGCCCCGAACCCAGGATCAGCACCTTGGGCTTCTCGGTCTGCGGTGCGACCTCGGTCTCGGCGGCCGGGTCGAGCTCGTAGCTGCTGTAGTGGTAGGGGGTCTTGGCTTCGAACTCCGCCGCACAGGTGTCCACGGTCTTGTACACGGGGTGGATGCCCAGCCGTCCGCGCAACGACCGCACGCCGTCTTCCCCCGCCAATTCCGGCCGCAGCGAAGCGATCTGGCGGTCCGACAGCCCGCTGTACTTGGCGCGCCGGAGCATGTCGCCGTCCAGGACGGGGGCGTCGACCAGCTCGGCGCGCAGCACCTCCAGCTCACCGATCTGCGCGACGAACCAGGGGTCCACGCCGGTAACCTCGGCGACCTGCTCGATCGAGGCGCCCAGCCGCAGCGCCAGTTCGATGTCGTAGAGCCGGCCTTCCGTCGGGGTCTGCAGCCGGGAAAGCACCTCGGCTACTCCTATTTGCGTCCCCTGCGGGTTGTCCGGCTTGGTCCAGAATCCGGTGCGGGGTGTTTCCAGCGACCGCATCACCTTGCCGAGCGCTTCGATGAAGTTGCGGCCCAGCGACATTGCCTCGCCGACGGACTTCATTGTGGTGGTCAGGGTGGGGTCCGCCCCGGGGAACTTCTCGAATGCGAACCGCGGCGCCTTGACGACCACGTAGTCCAGGGTCGGCTCGAAGCAGGCCGGGGTTTCCTTGGTGATGTCGTTGACGATCTCATCGAGGGTGTAGCCGATGGCCAACTTGGCCGCGATCTTGGCGATCGGGAACCCGGTGGCCTTGGACGCCAGCGCGCTGGACCGCGATACCCGCGGGTTCATCTCGACCACGATCAGCCGCCCGTCGCGGGGGTTGACCGCGAACTGGATGTTGCAGCCGCCGGTGTCCACGCCGACCTCACGCAGGATGGCGATGCCCAGGTCGCGCATCCGCTGGTACTCCCGGTCGGTCAGGGTCATGGCCGGTGCGACGGTGACCGAGTCGCCGGTGTGCACGCCCATCGGGTCGACGTTCTCGATCGAGCACACCACCACCACGTTGTCGTGGCCGTCGCGCATCAGCTCGAGTTCGAATTCCTTCCAGCCGTAGATCGATTCCTCGATGAGCACGTTGGCGCTGGGTGAGGCTGCCAGCCCCGCGCCGGCCATCCGGTCGACCTCCTCGATCGATCGCGCCATGCCCGAGCCCAGCCCGCCCATGGTGAAGCTGGGCCGCACCACAACGGGCAGGCCCACTTCCTCGACCGTCTCACGCACCTCGTCCATGGTGAAACACACACGGCTGCGCGCGGATTCACCGCCCACCTTGGCGACGATGTCCTTGAACCGCTGGCGGTCCTCGCCGCGCTGGATGGCGTCGAAGTCGGCGCCGATGAGCTCGACCCCGTAACGCTCCAGGGCCCCGTTCTCATACAGCGCCACCGCCGTGTTGAGGGCGGTCTGCCCACCCAGCGTTGCCAGCAGCGCGTCGATCTTGTTGCCGCGCTGGGCTTGCTGGGCGATCACTCGCTCGACGAAGGTGGGGGTGATCGGCTCGACATAGGTGAAGTCGGCGTACTCGGGGTCGGTCATGATAGTGGCCGGGTTGGAATTGACCAGGCTCACCTGCAGTCCCTCGGTCCGCAGCACCCGGCAGGCCTGGGTGCCCGAGTAGTCGAACTCGCAGGCCTGCCCGATAACGATCGGGCCCGAGCCGATCACCAGAACGTGGTTGAGGTCGGTCCGCCGCGGCACTAGCGCCGTCCTTTCTGGGCAGCGCAAGCGTGCGGCATCGCGCGTTTGCAAGCATAAGTACGGCGTTTACGGCATGTCGGTGTACCAACACACACGCTCGCGGAGGGCAGTGTCATCGGTGGGCCGCCATCAGGTCGACGAATTGGTCGAACAGGTATTCCGCGTCGTGCGGACCGGCCGCGGCCTCGGGATGGTATTGCACCGAGAACGCCCGTCCGTCAACGAGTTTGACGCCTTCCACCACCCCGTCGTTGGCGCAGGTGTGGCTGACCACTGCCGGACCGAACGGCGTGTCGAAGGACTGGCCGGCCTCGCCTTCGAGAGCGAAGCCGTGGTTCTGCGCGGTCACCGCGACCCGCCGGGTGGCGTGGTCGATCACCGGGATGTTGATCCCCCGATGCCCGAACACCATTTTGTAGGTGGACAACCCCAGCGCCCGGCCGAGGATCTGGTTGCCGAAACAGATTCCGAACAACGGGATTCCGGCGCCCAGCACCTCACGGGTGAGCTCGACCACGTGGTCGGCGGTGGCCGGGTCCCCCGGGCCGTTGGACAGGAAGACGCCGTCCGGCTTGATTTCGGCGATCTGGTCGAAGGTGGCCGACGCCGGCAGCACATGGCTGCGGATTCCCCGTCGGGCGAAGTTGCGCGGCGTGTTGGTCTTGATGCCCAGATCCAGCGCGGCCACGGTAAACCTCGCAGACCCCGGTTGCCCTTCGGGTTCCACGACGTAATTCTGCGGTGTGCTGACCTCGCCGGCGAGGTCAGCCCCCAGCATCGGCTCTTGGGCGCGCACCCGCTCGATCAGCTGACCGGGGTCGGCGTACTCGGCGCCGGAGAATATGCCCGCCTTCATCGAGCCGCGGCTGCGCAGATGGCGCACCACGGCACGGGTGTCGATGCCGGCGATTCCGACGATGTGCTGGCGGATGAGCTCGTCTTCCAGCGTGCCGCTGGCACGCCAGTTGGACGCGCGCGGTGACGGGTCACGCACCGCGTATCCGGCGACCCAGATCTTGTCGCCGCGGCTCTCGGCGTCTTCGTCGTTCCACCCGGTGTTGCCGATCTGCGGCGCCGTCGCAACGACGATCTGGCGGTGATAGCTGGGATCGGTCAGCGTCTCCTGATAGCCGGACATGCCGGTGCTGAACACGGCTTCGCCCAGCGTTTGGCCGGTATCACCGAACGGCCGCCCGGTGAAGACGCGGCCGTCCTCGAGTACCAATAGCGCACTAGTCACAAGCGCCGCTCCTCTTCATTGGCGCCGCTCATGCGGCGCACGGTCGGGTCGCCGGCGCCACTCATGCGGCCTCCTGCCAGCCGTCGACCCAGTCCGTGTATTCGTCGCGGCTTCGTGCGCGAAAGCCGGTGTCCATTTCCACACCCGAGGGCAGCCGCCAGCGGATCGCCAGTATTCCGGCGCGGGAACCGACCTTGCCGGCGATGCCGCGTTCGGTGCGGATCGCCGAAATCGACTCGCTCGGAATCCAAATCGGGCGGGCGCGGATGCGTTCGATCAGAATGCCCTCGGGATGGCGGCTCATCACCGCCTTGGTGCGGTACCCCAAATCGCCGACGGCGACCCGGTCGTTCCAGTTCGGAGCGATCGTGCAGCCGCAATAGTGGCCGCGGGTGGTGATGGTCGCCGAGCCGACGTGGTCGGGCAGCCCGGGCAGTGCGCCCAGTAACTCCGCCTGGCGCAGCGCACGATTGCGCCACCCGCGCATCATCAGCTGGATTACGAAGGCGATCACTACCACCAGCACCGCAGCGAAGATCAGCGACCCGACCAGCGTGCCCGAATTCATGCCGGGCTCTTCCCATCCCGTGCGGTGACATTTCCGCGCAACAGGGTCGCGGTGACGGTCGCGGGCAACGTCATCGACTCATAAGGTGTATTGGCCGACCGGCTGGCCAAATCGGCCCCGGTGATGGTCCAGGTGGCGCCGGGATCGACGACGGTGAGGTTGGCCGGCTCCCCCACCTCCAACGGCCGGCCGTGATCGGGTAGCCCGACGATGCGGGCCGGATTCTCACTCATCACGCGGGCGACATCGCGCCAGGTCAACACGCCGGGCTGCACCATCGTCTGCACCACCACCGACAGCGCCGTCTGCAACCCCAGCATGCCGGGGCGCGCGGCGGAGAACTCGACGCATTTCTCGTGCTCGGCATGCGGAGCGTGGTCGGTGGCCACACAGTCGATGATCCCGTCGGCCAGCGCCTGCCGCAGCGCTATTGCGTCGGCCGCCTCGCGTAGCGGCGGGTTGACGCGGTTCACGCCGTCGTAGCTGGCCAGCCGGCCGTCGTCGAGCAGCAGGTGGTGCGGCGTGACCTCGGCTGTGATCGAGATACCCTGCTCCTTGGCCCATTTCAGGATCTCGACGGTGCCCGCGGTGGAGGCGTGGCAGATGTGCACCCGCGCGCCCGCGTCGCGGGCCAACAGTGCGTCGCGCGCGACGATCGCTTCCTCGGCGGCACGCGGCCACCCGGACAGTCCCAGCCTGGCGGCCGTGGGTCCCTCGTGCGCGACGGCACCGACGGTCAGCCTGGGCTCCTCGGCATGCTGGGCGACCAGCACCCCGAGACCGGTCGCGTATTCCAGGGCGCGGCGCATCACCAGCGGGTCGTGTACGCAGTTGCCGTCGTCGGAGAACATGCGCACCTGGGCAGCTCCGGCCGCCATCATCCCCATCTCGGTGAGTACCGTGCCGGCAAGCCCGACGGTGACCGCGCCGACGGGATGCACGTCGACGAGGCCGACCTGCTGACCGCGGTGCCAGACATGGTCGGTGACCACCGGGCTGTCCGCCACCGGATGAGTGTTGGCCATCGCGAAAACCGCGGTGTAGCCGCCGAGAGCCGCTGCCGCCGAACCGGTTTCGATGTCTTCGGCGTATTCGCGGCCGGGTTCGCGCAGGTGCGTGTGCAGGTCGACGAATCCGGGCAGGAGTACGTGATCGGTGGCGTCGACGACGTCGGCCGTGTCCGGAATAGGCAGTCCCACACCGATCTCGGCGATCTGGCCCTCGTAACCAGGGCTGCCGATGAGCACGTCGACGCGCTCGCCCTCGCCGTACAACCGGACGCCGCGCAGCAGCACACTCATGCCACGCCCTCCTTTTCCGGCATTTCGGTTCCGACCAGCACATGGAACAGCACCGCCATGCGCACGTGGACGCCGTTGGAAACCTGTTGCAGCACAGCCGATTGCGACGAATCAGCTACCGAAGAAGAGATCTCCATGCCGCGCACCATCGGCCCCGGGTGCAACACCACGGCGTGCCCGGGCAGCATCGCCTGACGTCGCGAGGAAAGCCCATACCGGACCGAGTACTCGCGCACCGACGGGAAGAAGCCGCCATTCATCCGCTCGGCCTGCACTCGCAGCATCAGCACGGCGTCGGCGGCGGGCAGCTCCGCGTCGAAGTCGAAGGAAACGGTCACCGGCCACCCGTCCACCCCGACCGGCAGCAAGGTGGGCGGGGCCACCAGCACCACCTCCGCCCCCAGCGTGTGCAGCAGCATGACGTTGGAACGGGCGACCCGGCTGTGCAGGACGTCGCCGACGATCACGATGCGCCGGCCTTCGATACCGCCGAGCCGCTGCCGGATGGTCAATGCGTCCAGCAGCGCCTGGGTCGGATGCTCGTGGGTGCCGTCACCGGCGTTGATCACCGACGGGCCGGAGCCATCGGAAGTCGTTGCCGCCGAAGTCCATTCGGCCAGCAGATGCGCCGCCCCCGACGCCGGATGCCGGATGATCAAAGCGTCCGCACCGGCCGCGCGCAAGGTCAGCGCCGTGTCGCGCAGGGACTCGCCCTTGCCCACCGACGAGCCGGCCGCGCTGACGTTGATCACGTCGGCGCTCATCCACTTGCCGGCCACCTCGAACGACACCCGGGTGCGGGTCGAGTTCTCGTAGAACATCGTGACCACTGTGCGTCCGCGCAGCGTCGGCAGCTTCTTGATCTCACGGCCGACGAGTGCCTGCGCGAACCGGTCCGCGTCGTCGAGAATCGCCGTGGCGTCCTCGCGGCTGAGGTCACCGGCGGCCAGTAAGTGGCGACTCATCAGGCTGTCATCCTTCGGGGTCCCTCGCGATCACCACGCCGTCTCGGCCGTCGTGTTCGCTGAGCAGTACGTGCACGCTTTCGCTGCGCGAGGTCGGCACGTTCTTGCCGACGTAGTCGGCGCGCACCGGTAGTTCCCGATGGCCGCGGTCGACCAGCACGGCCAATTGCACGATTCGCGGGCGCCCGACATCGCGCAGCGCGTCCAGGGCCGAGCGCACCGAGCGTCCGGAGTACAGCACATCGTCGACGAAGATCACCAGCGCGTCGTCGACGCCCCCGGCCGGAATTGACGTGGCCTCCAGGGGCCGCGGCGGCTTGGTCATCAGATCGTCGCGATACAAGGTGATGTCCAGCGCGCCGTGACCGACCTCGACGCCGCTGAATTCGCGGATGTGGGAGGCCAGACGCTCGGCCAGGGTGACGCCGCGGGTCGGGATGCCCAGCAGCACCACGCGTGGCCCTGGCCCGGCTGGGTCATCTAACGCGGTCTTTTCGATGATCTGATGCGCGATACGGGAAATGGTTCGACCGACGTCGGCCGCGGACATCAATTCTCGCGGTTCCCGAGATCCCTCGAGTTCACCGCCGATAGCGGCGTTGCCGGCAGCACCCATACGAGAGCTTGACCTCCTTCTCCGCCTCTCCGGACGGATCGTTAAAGGGGGTTTGTAGAACACTCTCATGTCCTAACGGCTAGGAGGGTATCAGTCGCACCAGGTTGTGCCGCCTTCACTACCCGGCTACGGCGAGAATTTTCTCGTTTATTGAGAGCCTGAAGATCCGGTGCGTTCTGCTAGCGGTGGCGCCTCGCCCGCTCGGGTTCGTACTGGCGGCGGTTGGCCATCTTCTTGCGTGCTCGGTACCGGTGACGAGGGCATTGGGGTGCGCTACCGTGTGTCCGTGGTGGGAAGGATCGCCGCGCCAGAGTTCGAAGATTTTGACTGGTTCCCGGCTACGCTCCGGGACCCCATGACCGGTGTTATACGCGCGGTGATGGAAGTCTTCCGTGTTCCCGCCGTCGTTGCTCCGCTCATCAGCGAAGCCATGGTTACCGGGCAGACGGAGCGAGTAGTCGATCTCTGCTCCGGCGGAGGTGGTGTGATCCTGGGCGTTATCAAACGGCTTCGCCAGGAGGGGAAGCAGAACGCGTCGGTCACTCTCACGGATATGTATCCGAATCTCGGTGCGTTCGCGCGAGCGGAAAAAGAATTGCCGGGCGCCGTTTCATACCGCACGCAACCCACGGACGCGTCGGCTGTCCCGAGTGACCTCGCGGGCGTACGGACTATCTTCAACGCATTGCACCATCTGCCACCCGAGGTAGCGCGCGCCGTCTTCACCGATGCGGTTGACAAACGTCAGCCCATTCTCACCTTCGAGGTCCTCCAGCGGACACCGATGAACGTCATCGGAGCGGTGACCGGATTCATCAACACGTTGATCCTGATGCCGTTCGTGAAACCGCGTCGGTTAAGCAACTTCGTCTTCACATATCTCATCCCGCTCGTTCCGCTGTTTTTGATGTGGGACGGCGTCGCGTCGTGCTTGCGTCAGTACTCCGTCGACGAACTCGAATCACTCGTTGCGCCCCTACGTTCGCGCAGCTATACCTTCCGCATCGAGCGACACAAGGTGCCGTGGGCGCCTATGACTGTGACGTGTGTCGTCGGGCTTCCGGTCCCCTAAACCGTCATTCGAGCCAGTTCCGCACGCCCGAGTGCCAGCGGTGGCGTGGTGGAGTTCCGCTAAGCGGAGCTGGGGGCCTCTTGAGGGCCACGCGACAACATGGCCCGAAACCAGTCCGCAGCGGATAGACCCGCTGCGTTCACCACAGGCGTAACCCGTTGGTCCTCACCGATAAACCGGGACAGTAGTGCCATGTACTCGGCCAGGCCGTCGGGTAGTACCAGCGGTCGAACGACCGGAGTTCGTCCGGGAGCCGGGCCGCTACGGCCTG
Organism: Mycobacterium sp. 852002-51163_SCH5372311; assembly: GCF_001667115.1. Classification (GTDB taxonomy): domain Bacteria; phylum Actinomycetota; class Actinomycetes; order Mycobacteriales; family Mycobacteriaceae; genus Mycobacterium. Next base: position 77,757 of record NZ_LZIJ01000089.1, read on the forward strand.
GGGGCCTGTGGGTTTGGTGCGCCTACGTCTGGTCCCGATCCCACCGGGCCTTGGCAGCCGTCCGGGCTGCCTTGCGGCGCCTGGTCTTTGGGTCGTCCTCGTCGGCGTCGTTGTCCGGGAGTCCCAGCCGACCGAGGAGCTGTGCCAGAAGGGCACGCTGAAACCTGGCCTCCGACAGCGTCGGCTGGATAACCGGTTGTCCCTGACTGCCTTTCACGGTCAACGGGGCTTCTGCGGCGTGCTCGTCAGGCTCTGCGATGATGTCGGCCACCCGGCACGCCTGGGTGAGTACCTGCACCTTGTGCGGCTCCTCGTCCAGGTCGAATTCGTCGATCAGGCTCGACGGTGTCGAACCTGCTGGAGCGGCCCATCTCGGATGGGACCGCGAAACTTACTGACCGGGAAAAACTCAAGGCTGCGAATCGCAGCGGGAGAGGCTGACGCAATACCGACCGGTCATGTGCGGGGGGCGTAGGGGTGCCCCGGTGGGGGCCTGCGTGCGACCCGCCTGGGCGCCTACGCCCGGCGCGCCCCCCTCTACGCACAGGCCAAGCGGGGTGCGCTGCACCCTGTACCTGCTGGCCTGCACCCCTGCGCGCTGAGAGGGGCAGGCCCGACGCCTGCCCTGCGTCCCCTGCCGACGCCTGCACCCCTACCCCGAGCGGGGGCGGGGCGGGGAGGTGGAGTGCCCTGCCTGCCCCGCCTCCCCTCCGCGTGCCTGCCTGTGCCTACCTCGGCACGGGGCAAGCTCCTGCGTCCGAATCCGGCACAGGCTCTGTCGCAACCTTTACGATGCGGTCCTGGGCTCACGACGCTGAAGGAGGACCTGGCGATGGGATTGCCCGCATTGGTTCTCGTGCACGGAGGCGGGTTCGCCGCTGATTGTTGGGAGCCCACCGTCGACGTGATCCGCATCCTGGAGCCGGAACTAAAGGTGCTCGCTGTTGATCTGCCGGGGCGGCGAGGGAAGCCCGGTGACCTGATCACCGCTTGTGTCGATGGGTGGGTCGATTCGGTGCTGTCGGACATCGAGAATGCTGCGCTCGACGACTTCGTGATCGTCGGCCATTCGCTGGCGGGCGTGATCGTCCCCGGTGTTGTCACCAAGCTCCGCTCGGCGCGGGTGCGGGAGATGATCTTGGCCACCGCGCAGGTACCAGCCAACGGCAGCGCCCTGGTGGACACGCTTCCCGGGGCGCAGACCTGGTACGCACGTCGCACCGCGAAACGTTATGTGCAGAAAGGCCGTTCGGTTCGGGCGGGAGGTTTGCCTACTGCGTTGGCGGGGTTTGTATTTTGCAACGGAATGACTCCCGCACAGCGCAGGTTCACGCTGGCTCGGTCCTGTCAGGAATCACCCTCCATCATGATAGAAAAAGTTGATCGCAGCGGTATGCCCGACGAGGTGCCACGAACGTGGATACTCACTCGGCGTGATCGTTCCGTCTCGATGAAGATTCAACATGAGTGCATCGCCGCGCTTGGCGGAGTGCAGACGCTCATTGAGATCGACACCTGCCACATGCTGATGGTGAGCGAACCTGAACGCCTGGCAGAGATCCTCATCGGGCGTTGCCGTTTGTACGAATAGCCCACGCGCTGAGGACTTGTCGTGAGTGCTGCCGCAAACGATCGAGCGATGGGACGCCACAGTGGCCTCTGGCGGAGGGCGCTTTCGGCGTGAACTGACGGCTTTGGTCGTGAACTGACGGCTTTCGCTGTGAGGCTAGGGCGGCGATCGATCACCAATCTCCGCCCAGGTTTCACCCGCAAAGCCCTGATTTCACACGCAAAGCCCAGGATTCACGCGCAACGCTGGCCGCGGGCCGTCGACGTGCATTCCATGGCGCCGAAGTCGAGATGGTCCGCGCGGCGACGCTGAACCGCTCAGCCTGGATCGTGACCGCGGCGGCCGTCGTGCGCCCACGCGAGTAGGTCCGGAGCCGCGAGCTGGCCGGCGCGGTCGTTATAGCGCCGAAACGCGTGTTCGGTGAAGAAGTCCCGCCATTCACCGCTGCCACCGGCCCGGAAGAACCGCTCGTTGCTGTGCCAGACGCCTTCGGTGGAGTCGGGGGCGAACTCGTCGGCGCGGGCCCGCATGGCTTCCAGCGTGGCATGCTCCGCCAACTTCTCGGCTCGGTCCCGCCCGAGCTGGTACCCGAGCGTCCGGCCGAGACGGATGAATTCGCCGACCAGGTCCCGCTGGTAGTCGGCGTAGTGGAAGAGGGCCACATTGGGCAGGTGGCGGCGGTCCCACAACGAGGAAAAATGGTGCAGCACGTTGGCGAGCGAGCCCATGCCCTGCACGGGGGGTTTGGGCCCGATTCCGGTGGGCCCGAAGCCGTCGGGCGGCACGAACCCCATCCCTTTCGGGGGCAGGTTGCCCATCCCCTCGGGAGGCATGATCGGTCCTTCCATCCAGTCCCGAAATGCCTGCACCGGGCTGGGAACTCCGGCGGCAGGCGGGGGCGGCGGTACCGGGTGCCCCGGCGATCCGCCTTGCAGCCGCCGCAGGCGCTCGACGTTCATGTTGTCCCATTGCCGCAATTCCGACACCGCTGCGTCGCGCGGATCGCGGCCGACCCCGAGGTAGGTGACGCGGTCGTCGAGCACCAGTCCGTCCAGCGGCGTGTGGGTCTTGAGGAACCGCCGGTGATCTTGCGCATCGAGAACGGCGACGACCTCGTCGATCGGCCTGATGTTCAAGTCGACCCACGGCGACACCGTCGACAGTGGCCCGGGCAGCTCCGGTCCGTCGAAGACGAGCAGTGACACCAGCCGTTGAGTCCAGGTCATGCCGCACTTCGACGGCGCGGAGATGACGATGTCGCCCTCGCGCAGCTTCAGCGCGTCCCAACGCAGGTTGTCGCTCAGCCACGAGCGGTAGACGACTCGGCCGGCCATCACTGATCGGGGTCCCAACCCCTGCGGCCCTCATGAGCCCAGGCCAGCAGGTCCGCCCCGGCCAACTCACCCGCGCGCTCGTGATAGCGCCGGTGCTCGGCTTCGGTGAAGATCTCCCGCCACTCCCCTTGCCCGCCGGCCCGGAAGAAGGGTTCGTTCCGCTCCCACACGCCGTCGGTGGCCTTGGGGGCGAGCTCCGAAGCGCGAGCGCGCATGGCGTCCAGCGCCGCGTGCCGCGCCAGCTCCGCCGCCCGATCGCGATCCAGCCCGATACCCAGAGCCGCGGCCAGCCGGATCAGCTCGCCGACGAGGTCCGCCTGATAGTCGGCATAGTGGAACAACGCCACGTTGGGCAGGTGACGCCGGGACCAGACCGAGTCGAAATGCTGCAGGATGGTCGCCAGCGAAGCGATTCCCTCGGTGGGGGCGACAGGCTGCTCCATCCAGGCGCGTAGCACGTCCAGTCGGCTGAACTCGCCGCCGAAGTCCCGCCGGATCGGTGGGAACGGCTCGCCGGGCGGTCCCTGGGCCAGGCGCAGGGCCCGCATCCGGTCGTGGTCCATCAGCATCGAAACCGCGGCATCGCGCGGGTCGCGCCCCACCCCGAGGTAGGTGACGCGCTCGTCGAGCACGAGGCCGTCCAGCGGCGTGTGGGTCTTGATGAAGCGCCGGTGCTCCTGGGCGTCGAGGGCCGCGACGACCTTCTCCACCGGCTGGACGGTCAGGTCGAACCATGGCGAGACCAGCGGCAGCGGCCCCGGCAGGTGCGGCCCGTCGAACACGAGTAACGACACCAGCCGCTGTGTCCAGGTGGTGCCGCACTTGGGTGGTGCGGAGATGACGATGTCGCCCTCGCGCAGCCGCAGGGCGTCCCAACGCAGGTTGTCGCTCATCCACGAGCGATACATCACCCGCTCGGGCATCAGCGGCGAATGATGTCGAACAGCATTCCCTCGACAGTGACCCCGGGAGCGAACGCCAGCGCCACCCCGGTCGAGATCTCCTTTGCCGACTCGGGTTGCCGCACCATCGTTTCCAGCACGAAGATCAGTGACACGCTCAGCATGTTGCCGAACCCGGCCAGCACATCCCAGCTGGGCGCCGCCCGCTCCGGCGGGATCGCCAGCGAGCGCACCGACTCCTCGATGATCCTGGGACCACCCGGGTGAATGGCCCACAGGTCGATATCGGACTTTTGTAATCCGTTGTCTGCCAACATCTCTGCCACCACCGGAGCAACGCCGGCGTAGATGTAGTCGGGCAGGCTCTCGGACAGTTCACAAGTGATGCCGTTGTGGTTGACGCCGAGCACGATGCCGTCCGACGCGCCGTCGAGCAGCCGACTGAAGCTGGAGCGAATCACCACCTTGCCCGGTTCGAGTTTCTCGTGCACCTGGCTGGCGCCGATCACCAACGCCGCACATCCGTCGCCGAACAGGCTGTGCGTCACCACGTCGTTGACGTCATCGGCGAAAACCGCATTGACCGAGCACAATTCGACGCACACCACCATCGCCTTCAGGTCCGGGTGAGCGCGAACGTAACTGGCGGCGACGCGAACGGCGTTCATCGCGGCCGCGCAGCCCATGAAATTCACCACGACCCGCGAAACCGACCTGGACAGGCCGAGTTCCCTGACGATCGCGACATCGACTCCCGGTGCGATGAATCCGGTGCTGGTCACGAACACCAGCAGCCCGACTTCGTCGGGCGCATAGGGAAGAGCGCGCAGCGCCCGCCCACCCACCTCGACGGCCAGCGGAACCGCGTGCCGGTGGAACAGATCCATCCGGTCCCGGATCGTCGCCGGATTCCGCCGAAACGGCGCGAACCCGGCATCGAGCGGGTCCACGGCCATATGGCGGGTTGCGACCTTGGTCTTGGCGTACACGCGCAGGATTCGGTCCCGCTGCACCGGGTCGGCGAACAGGCCGGCCACCCGGTGGGCCGCCTCGCACTGATTCACCAGCCGCTGTGGCGTGCCGGTCGCGATGCTTTCGATCACCGCCACAGTGGTCGGCGGGGACGGTGGCAACTCGGCCAGGCTATGGCCTTGTTGCTCACAGCTTTCTGGCTGCGGGACGCTGCCCTCCGAGATGCTCATACCGAACCGATTCCGACGAATCCCTGAATCACGTAGTCAGCGCTGGCTTTCCAGGCAGCGGGCGAGCAATGCTCGCGCAGGAAGCCCCAGTTCAGCTGGCTGGCCTGCCGGGAGGGTGACAGTAGATAAGTCCGGCACAGCTTGGGAAGCCGATCGGTGACAAAGCTTTTCGCGGGAAGCCACTCGATGCCGAATTTGGCCGCTTCTTCGGCCAGCACGTCCTCGGTGGCGATGTTGGCGAATCCGCTGCGCTGAAACGGCAGCACGTGATGAACGCGGTGCGAGCTCAGGCCGGCCGACAGGAAGCAGTCGACGTAGCGATTGCCGACCACCTTCAGGTCGTCGGCGTGCTCGAGTTGATCCCGGCCCCAATCCTGCTCGCGGCTGCGGCCACCGTCTTCGAAGTCATGGCTGGCGACCACCAGGAAGGTGCTGACCCAAAGCGTCGCGACGAATTGCAAAGCCCAGGCCCAGAAGTCGCCGGCCGCTACGAACACCACTAGTTCGCCGACGAGCAGCAGCCGCACCGCCGAGGATCCCAGGAAATGTGGGAGCGCCCGGCTCCAGCTCCCATACGACTCGTGTACGCCGACTTTCCACGTGATGCGCCAGACGTCGGCGATCCGGACGGCCATGCCGGTCAGGAGATGCCCGAACTTGTGGATGGTGTGCACCGGCACCCGATACAGCCGGGGCAGCCGCATCATCATCGTGAACACGTTCTTCTTGATGTCCACCCCGCTCTGGGTGTACGGGTGATGCAGCAGCGTGTGTCCGTCGGCGGTAACCAAAGACAGCGCTACGTAGTTCATGTCGAAGGCGTTGCCGAAGACCCGGTTCATGCCCCGCTGCGCGCGGTGCAAAGCGTAATGACCGAACCCGGCCAGCGAACTGCGCAGCAACACCATCGCAATCACGAAGAGCGGCAACGGCATCCAGCGAGGTTCGGCCAGCCGCAGCGCCTGAACGGTGAAATACGCGACGAACAGCAGCACCGCCACGACGTTGAAATACGTGTCCATACGCTTGATCCGGGCGGCCAGGGCAGGCTCGTTCAGTCGGGCTTTGACCCGGTGCAGCAGATCGTCGTGGTCGTCGAATCGGTACTTCGGGGTGTCCCGCCAGCTGTTGAAATCCTCGTCGAATAGGAATGCCGGCGCATTGTGCTTCGGGTGGATGTCCTGCGGCGTGGCATCGCGGCCTAAGGCGTACCGCCGCTGCAGGATTCGTTCCACCTTTGCCGGATCGCGGTGGTAGGAAGCAACGATGGCGGTGATGTCGCGGTTCTTCGTTCGCCCGATGAAAAAGGCACCGCCCGGATGCTTGGCGATCCAGTCACTGAGGTCGTAGGCGCGCCCGTTGTAAACCCATACGTCTGACAGCCTCGGCCCACCCGGAGGGGCGGCGGCGCTCGGCGAAGCGGCGCGCTCCCGTACTTCTGGGAGGTCGTTGGTCATTCGCATTCCTCCAACTCTGACGTCGGTGGAGGTGTAGGGGTGTCAGGGCGGAAACCGGCCCATAATTTCGGGCCGGCTCCCAATCCGAAGTTCACGCGAAGGCGCCAGTTACCCCGTGGGGTTGGGGATGTTGACCGGCTGACCCCACGCCGACAGGGTGATGCTGACGTTGCCCTGACCCTTGTCCACCACCATCCGCACCAGATTCGCGGTGGTTCCCGGCGTCGCTTTCACGTCGGTGATGTACAGCGTGATCGGCAGAGGCGCAGTAGCGTCCTTGGCAATCTGCGGAATGATCGGGTCGATCACCGCCGCGTCGATGGTCCCCGTCACCTTGACCGTGGCCACGCCGTTGATGTTCTCGTTGCCGGCGATCTGCGGGTTCTGGACCTTGCCGATCGCGCTGCCCAGACCTTTGTCCTTGTCCAGGATGATGCCCGGGTCGTAGATCTTCACGGCCGGTCCCACCGAGGTGTACTTCCCGGTCTCGTTCTTGGTGTACATGGTCTTGTTGGTGACCAGGAAGTCCTTGCCGACGGCCGGCGCCTGCGGTTGCAGCCGGATGTTCGCGTGACCGATCGCCTGACCGTTGCCCTGGGGCTGGTTGGTCACGTCGGCGTCGACGCTCTCCATCGGGAGAGTCGTGAGGTTGGTCGTCGCCAGGATGATGTGGAGCGACCGCAGGGCCGTGGTCGCCTTGGAGGCGTCCTGAACGAGTTGCGCGGCCTGAGCCGACGGCGCCGCAGACGTTCCTGCGGACGTCGTTGCCGCACCGGATGTCCCACTTGATGTCCCGGACGCACCAGGAGTTTGAGATCCGGAAGTCTGGGATGTCGTGGATTTGTTCCCGCAGCCCGCCAGTACCGTCGCGATCATTGCCGTCGCGGCCACGATCGTGAGAAATCTCGGGCGGGAAGGTCGACGGACAGCTCGTCGGAACGAGGTTTGCGCTTGGTCGGTCAAGCCCATCATTGGCAGCCTTTGCTGAGTTATCTAATCGGTGGCAATGAGCAGCGATTCGCTGCGCTCGCGTGCAGTACGGACGAGGTCCCCACAGTCTGAGCTCTCGCCGGAGGTTCCGGGTCTTGGTGACTGCATACCCGCACCCTGGCTCACCGGCGGCGCCAACGTCTTTCGAGACATGCGCCGCCCTCCCAGCTTGTTCACCAGATCGCATCGGCCGGAGAGCAGCGAGATTAGCATGCGGCGGGGTGCGCGAGGAGCGGTTTCGGCAAAGCAGCAACCGGGCCGGACGCGCTGAATCCCGGGTACAGCGGGTGGCCTCGCCCAGCAAAATGGGTTGCCAGCGGGTTCCCGCGGCCTCGGCGCACATCGTTTCGGCCGACGCTTTACCCTCGACCGGGTGAATCTCGACGCCAATCAGGTCTCCCTCCGGGAGGTCTGCGATGCCGGTCTGCTCGCCGGTGCGGTCACGGTTGTCTGGCAGCGCGGAGAAGTGCTGCAGATCAACGAGATCGGCTACCGCGATGTCGAAGCGGGCCTGCCGATGCAGCAGGACACACTGTTTCGCATCGCGTCGATGACCAAGCCGGTCACGGTGGCGGCGGCGATGAGCCTGGTCGACGCGGGCAAGCTGGCTCTCGTCGAGCCGATCGCGCGCTGGACACCGGAGTTGGCCGGCGTTCGCGTGCTCGACGACCCCAGGGGTCCGCTGGACCGGACGCATCCCGCACGACGGCCTATCGTGCTCGCCGACTTGCTGACCCACACCAGCGGTCTGGCCTACAGCTTCTCGGTGTCCGGACCCATCTCCCAGGCCTACATGCGGTTGCCCTTCGATCAGGGTTCGGACACCTGGCTGGCCGAACTCGCCGCGCTGCCGCTGGTGCATCAGCCCGGTGATCGGGTGACCTACAGCCATGCCACCGATGTGCTGGGCGTGATCATCGCCCGCGCCGAGGGCAAACCGTTTCACCAGGTTCTCGACGAGCGGATCCTGGGCCCGGCCGGCATGACCGACACCGGGTTCTTCGTGCCGATGGATGCGCGAAGACGTGCCGCGACCATGTATCGCCTCGACAACGAGGGTCAGCTCCGCCACGACGTCATGGGACCGCCACACGTCAAGCCGCCGTCGTTCTGCAACGCCGGCGGTGGGCTCTGGTCAACCGCCCGGGACTACCTGCGATTCGTGCGAATGCTGCTCGGTGACGGTTCGGTCGACGATGTCCGGGTGCTCTCACCGGAGTCGGTGCGGCTGATGCGCACCGATCGGCTCACCGACGAGCAGAAGCAACACAACTTCCTGGGCGCGCCGTTCTGGGTCGGGCGCGGGTTCGGTTTCAACCTGTCGCTGGTCACCGATCCGGCGAAGTCCACGCCGCTGTTCGGGCCCGGAGGCCCCGGAACGTTCAGCTGGCCCGGCGCATACGGAACCTGGTGGCAAGCCGATCCGACCGCGGGCCTGATCCTGCTGTACCTGATACAGAATTGTCCGGACATGTCCGTCGACGCGGCCACGGCCGTGGCCGGCAACACGTCGCTGGCCAAGCTGCGGACCGCGCAACCGAGGTTCGTCCGCGAAACGTATCGCGCGCTGGGTCTGTAGCGGAGACCTCACCGATGGCCGCCTACCCGCCTGACCGGATCGCCGGAGCGCGGCTGCTGCTGCGCCTGCCCGTGCCCGACGACGCCGGCGCACTGTTCCAGCGGGTCGCCCGCGATCCCGAGGTCACCAAATATCTGTTGTGGAGCCCGCATCCCGATGTGGCGGCGACGCGGCGGGTTATCACCGAGAAACTGAACGCCGGCGACGACGAGCGGACCTGGGCCATCGCGCTGCGGCACAGCGACGACGTGATCGGCCTCACCAGTTGCCGGCGCCCGGTGCGGCACTCCGTGGAAATCGGGTATTGCATCGGCCGGCGTTGGTGGGGCAAGGGTTTGATGTCGGAGGCGCTCGCGATGCTGATGGCTGCGCTGGAAGCCGACCCCGACGTGTACCGCGTCTGGGCCACCTGCAACGTCGATAACGATCGCTCGGCGCGACTGCTGGCACGAGCCGGGTTCGTCCTGGAGGGCCGGCTGGCCCGCCATGCCGTCTACCCGACCATCGGGCCCGAACCGTGCGACAGCCTGCTCTACGCCAAGGCGCTGCGCTGAGCGGTCCGGGCTCCGCCGAGCCTGCGGTGAGGGCGCGATTCTCGCGAAAAACACAGCGCTGAGCGCAGTTTCGATGCCACCACTGCAGACTCGGCGGCCGGACTACCCGGCGCCGCGGTCCAGCGCGCGACGAGCGTATGCCCGGACATCGGCATCGCTGTCCTTGAGCGCGATGCGCAGAGCATCCGCAGCCGCGGGTTCGCCGGCCCATCGCGTCAGGCTGAGCACGGCCGCCTTGCGCACGTCGAGATGCGCGTCGTCGAGCGCCCGGGCCAGCCGGGGTATTGCCTGCTCTGGCGCCGCGCCCGACATGGCACGGGCCGCGCCCTCCCGCACCTGCCATGCCGGTGCCTGCAACGCACGGTCGACGACAGCGAAATCTACTGCATCGCAACCTAATTCACCAAGTGCGGCCAGCGCGGCGGCGCGCACCAGCGGATCCGGGTCGCCGATCAGCGCGCTAACGGTATCGGCGCCGGCACGCAGGGTCGCCAGGCCGGCGGCGGCAGCGATGCGGACCTCCCGGTTCTCGTCGCTGCCGGCGGACACCACCCCGGCCACGTCGTCGACCGAAACCGCCGCCCGCACCGCCTCGATCCGCACCCGGTGGTCCGGATCCTGCAGCCCACGGCGGAACTCCCCGGCATCGCCGGACCGGCGTGCGGCAAGCACGTAGATAGCCGCCGCACGCACCACCGTGTCGCCGGAGCGCAGATACGCCCTCGCGGCAGCCGGATCCGGCAGCACCTCGACGAGTTCGCGGACCCCGTCGGCGGCGGTGCGGCGAACCGCGGCATCGTCATCGTCCAGCGCGGCGAACAGGGCCGGGGCGTATCCGTCGGAGGTGTGCTCGGTCAGCGTGGCCACCGCGGTCCGGCGCACTACGGAATCGGCGTCGGACAGATACGGGACCAAATCGGCGACGGCCGGCTCCTCGAGCGCAAGCACCTCGGCGATACGCGGCGAGGGCGCTTCGAATGTGGTTGTGGCCGCAGCGATCCGGGACCGAGTGGTAGCTGGGGCCTGGCCGCCGACCAGCGGCGGCTGCTCCACCTCATGCACCGTCTGGTCGTCCGGCGGCAGGCCGTCCAACTCCGGCACCGGCACGAGATATGGCGCCACCGGCCGTTTCAGGAACAGCATGTCGCCGCCGGCGCCCTTGCGCAGGTTCAGGTGATAGCCCCACTGGCTGTCGTCGCGGCCGGGCAGGTCGGCGCGATTGTGGTAAAGGCCCCAGCGCGATTCGGTCCGGGTCAGCGAGGACCGGGCGGCCATCTCGGCGCAGTCTCGGATGAACGACACCTCCACGGCGCGCATCAGCTCATGCGGGGTACGGGCACCCATGCCGCCGATCTCGTCGCGCATCCGGTCGAAAGTGCGTACCGCGATGGACAGCTTGGCCGCCGTCTTCGGTGGGGCCACGTAGTCGTTGACGAACCGTCGCAGCTTGTATTCGACCTGTGGCTGCGGCGGGCCGTCGGGATGCTTGAGCGGGCGGTAGATCAGGTCGTGGGCATCGTGCAGCTGGTCTTGCGGAAGTTCTTGCGGTGCCGCAACTTCGGCCAGGGTCGACGCAGCATGGGCGCCCGCAAGGTCGCCGAAGACGAACGCCCCGATCATGTAGTTGTGCGGCACACAGGCCAGGTCTCCGGCCGCATACAGCCCGGGCACCGTGGTGCGGGCGTGTTCGTCGACCCAGACACCCGAGGCGGAATGTCCACTGCACAAGCCGATTTCGGAGATATGCATCTCGACGTCGTGCGTGCGGTAGTCGTGGCCGCGGTTGGTGTGGAAGGTGCCGCGGGTGGGTCGCTCGGTGGTGTGCAGGATGTTCTCCAGCGTGGTCAGCGTCTCGTCGGACAGGTGCGACACCTTGAGGTAGATCGGTCCTCGCGCCGAGTCGATCTCGCTTTTGACTTCGGCCATCATCTGCCCCGACCAGTAGTCGGAGTCGACGAACCGCTCGCCGTGTGAGTTGACCTGGTAGCCGCCGAACGGGTTGGCGACGTAGGCGCACGCCGGGCCGTTGTAGTCCTTGATCAGCGGATTGACCTGGAAGCATTCGATGCCGGAGAGCTCCGCTCCCGCGTGGTACGCCATCGAGTACCCGTCTCCGGCGTTGGTCGGGTTCTCGTAGGTGCCGTACAGATACCCCGACGCCGGCAAGCCCAAGCGCCCGCACGCCCCGGTGGCCAGGATCACCGCCTTGGCGCCAACGGCGACGAATTCCCCGGTGCGCGTGTGCAATGCGGCGGCGCCGACCGCCCGGCCTCCGCTTTTGGGGTCGGTCAACACCCGCACCGGCATCAGCCGGTTCTCGATCCGGATCTTCTCCCGCATCGACCGCTGCCGCAGCACCCGGTACAGCGCCTTCTTGACGTCCTTGCCTTCCGGCATGGGCAGCACGTAGGAGCCCGACCGGTGCACCCTGCGCACCGCGTACTCGCCGTGTTCGTCCTTCTCGAACTTCACCCCGTAGCGCTCCAGTCGCTGCACCATCGCGAATCCACGGGTCGCGGTCTGATACACGGTGCGCTGGTTGACGATTCCGTCGTTGGCCCGGGTGATCTCGGCGACGTAGTCCTCCGGTTCGGCCTTGCCGGGAATGACGGCGTTGTTCACCCCGTCCATGCCCATCGCAAGCGCACCGGAATGCCGCACGTGAGCCTTCTCCAGCAACAACACCTGGGCGCCGTGCTCGGCGGCGCTCAGCGCAGCCAAGGTGCCCGCGGTGCCGCCGCCGATGACCAAAACGTCGCAGTCCAGGCGGACCGGCACCCGATCGGGTATCTGCATCATGCTGCCCCCGAATGGTCCAGTGCGGCAATGATTTCAGCGCGCAGCTCAGCGCGCGGCACAGCCTGCCGCGGGTCGGGCACGTCCAGCAGCGCGCGCAGCGGCTGACCGGCCCGGCCCAGCACCGCAATGCGGTCACCCAGGAGCAGGGCCTCGTCGACGTCGTGCGTGACGAAGACGATAGTGGTCGGATGGGCGCGCCAGGTGTCGATCAGCAATCGCTGCATGGCTGTCCGGGTCTGAGTGTCCAAGGCCCCGAACGGCTCGTCCATCATTACCGCGCGCGGCGCCCCGGCCAGGCCCCGGGCCAGCTGGACCCGTTGGCGCATACCACCGGACAGGCTCTTGGGCAGGTAGTGGCCGAAGCCGGTCAGCCCGACTTCGGCTATCCAGTGCTCGGCCTGCGCGCGCCGCGTGGCGCGCGGTACACCGCGCAATCGCAGCGCCAGTTCGATGTTGGACCGCACGGTGCGCCACGGCAATAACGCGTTGTCCTGGAAGACCATCCCCCGATTCCCCGAGGTGGTGGTGACTTCGACGCCGTCGGCCAGCACCCGGCCGTCGTCGGGAGGCAGCAGTCCGGCCAGAGCGCGCAGCACCGTCGACTTACCGCAGCCCGACGGCCCGGTGAGCACCAGGATCTCCTCGGGGCGCACCGCCAAACTCAACCCGTCGATCACCGCAATACCGGTGTAGGACAGCCGAATCCGGTCCAGCGCCAGGCTCATTCCCATACTTTTCGGGGTCATCGCTGATTCTCCTGTGCTCGCGGCAGCCAGCGGGTGACGCGGCGGCCCACCAGTTCGACCGCCGCGGAGGTCGCGAATCCGAGTACGCCGATGGTGAGAATCCCGACGAACACCTGCGGGTAGGCCAGCACGGTGTAGTCCTGCCAGGTGCGGTAACCGACACCCAGGCGCCCGGAGATCATCTCCGCGGATATCACGCAGATCCATGCCACGCCCATGCCGACCGACAGGCCGCCGAACACGCCGGGCAGGATGCCCGGCAGCACCACCTGGCTCAGCACCGCCCACCGGCCGCCGCCCAGCGTGCGCACGGAGTCCTCCCACAGCGTGGGCAGTGCCCGCACCGCGTGCCGGGTGCTCACCATGATCGGGAAATAGGCCGCCAGGAAGGTGATGAAAACGATGCCGGCCTCGTCGGTGGGAAACAGCAGGATCGCCACCGGCACCATCGCAATGGCGGGGATGGGCCGGGCCAGCTCGGCCAGCGGGCCGAACAGGTCGGCGAACAGTCGAGAGCGGCCCAGCAGCACACCCGTCGCGACGCCGACGGCCGCGGCCAGTCCAAATCCGGTGAGAATGCGCAGCAATGACTGCGCCAAGTCGAGCCAGTAGTCGAACTTGCCAAGCCGCTGAGTCAGGGCATGCGCGATCTCGGTCACGGTCGGCAGCGTGTCGAATCGCAGCCAGAGCCGTACTTTGCCGGCGGTGAGCACCTGCCAAAGGCCGATCGCGGCGGCCACGGACACCAGCCGCAGCAGTCTCGAACGCCACGGTGAAGCGGGGCGGCGCGGCGGGTCCAGCGCGGGCGCCGAGACCGCGTCGAAGACTTGGCCGGCCACTACTTGCGCAGTCATAGCGAACCTCCCAGTGCCTGTTGGTAATCCACCGCAACGCCGCCCGGGTGCGCGGCGATATACCGCCGTGCGCCGGCTGCGGTGCTGAACGGGTGATAGGTCTGGCCGTCCCGCACCCACACCGCCTTGTCGGCGAACCACCGGGTGCCCAGCTCGGTGTCGGGGACATAGGCCGCGCGGACCTTGGCGCCGCGAGCGGTCGCGTCCCGAATCGCCTGCAGCAGCGCGGTGGGGCTGGCGACGGTCTCGGTCGCGTCGGATCCGTCCAGCCACACTTCGCCGGCCTGGGCCGGGTCGCCACCGAGTACCGACGGGTTCGCTGTGGCGGCCCGGGCCGCGTTGTAGTCGCGACCGCGGGCACCGTACACCGCGCGCAGTGGTTCGTCCTGGACGAACCCGGGGACGTCCAGGTCGGCGAACTCGCCGATCGACTTTAGATAGGGCACATCGCTTTTCAGCGCATTGACCAGGGACGGCTTGAGCGTGGTGTCGAAGGAGGTGCCGCCGGGCCCGTTGTACAGGTAGACGACTTCTTGCGGCAGCCCGCTTGCTTGGGCGACGATACGGGCTGCCTCCAGCGGCCTTTCGTTCAGGAAGTCGGTCGCGTCAAGTTGTGCCTGCAGAAAAGCCGCCAGCACTTCCGGGTGGGTGGCCGCGTACGCGCGCCGGATGACCACGCCGTGCAGAGTGGGCAGGTTCAACTCGGCCCCGTCGTACAGCAGTTTGGCCTTGCCCTGGTAGACCAACAGCCCAGGCCAGGCCACGAACTGCGAAAGTCCTTGGACCTGGCCGGATTCCAGCGCGGAAGCGCCGATCTGGGGCTGCTGGTTGAGCACCTCGACGCCGGCGGGATCGATGCCCGCCCGGTCCAGGGCACGTACCAGCGTGCCGTGCCCGGCCGAGCCGACGCTGGCCGACACCTTCTTGCCGGCCAGGTCGGTCAACATGGTTGCCGACGAATTCGGTGTCACCACAACCATGTTCAGTGCGCCCTTGGGGTTGTAGCCGGTGACCGACACCATTTCGGTGCGGGCCCGCGGATTCGACTGCGTCTTGGAACCGTTGATCAACATGGGGTAGTCCCCCATCGAGCCGATGTCGATCTTCTCGGCCAGCATCTGTGCGGTGATCGGAGCACCGGTGTCGTAATCCTGCCACCGGACAGCGTATTTGGTTCCGGTGCGGGCGGTGATGTCGGCCAGCCGGCGCTCCAGATAACCCTGCGCCCGAAGCAAGGTGCCCGCGGTCACCGTGTTGATGGTCTTGGACTGATAGCCGACGACGACGTTGACCACACCGGAGGACTGCGCCAGCGATTCCAGCGAGCAGCCGGCGGTGACCGCGACGGCCGTGCACACGATCGACACCTGCCGCGCTATGCGTCTTTTCATGGAAAGGCCTGGGCTGTAGGCTGATTCAGCGTAGGAGGTAGGGCATGTTTACCGTGACGGCGCCGGTCGGGCAGCGGGCCGCGCACGGGCCGCAATACCAGCATTCGTCGACGTGCATGAAGGCTTTGCCGGTTTCCGGATTGATGGCAAGGGCATCCAGCGGACATATCTCGACGCAAAGGGTGCAACCGTCGATACACAACGACTCGTCGATGGTGACCGGCACATCGGCCCGGTTGTTTACCAGTGTCATAAGTTGCTCCTAATCAGGCTGCCGCGCATGGTGATTCGATCGCCCCGCATCCGGATGTATTCCAGGTCAACGGGTCTGCCGTCGTCGAGGCTGGTGAGCCGCTCCAGCATGAGCAGCGCCGCCCCGTCGGGCACCTGCAGTGTGGCCGCCGAGTGGGCGTCGGCGGGAATGGCTTCCAGCGCCAGCGACGCCGAGCCCAGCCGGTGCCCGCTGACCTGCTCGATGAGCGCGAACAGGTCTTGGTTTTCCAAGGAGTTTTCCAGCGGGAGGTCCAGGATCTCGGTTCCGATATCCGGCGTTAGGTAGGTCAGGTCCAGGCTGAGCGGCAGGTCACCGAGGTAACGAAGTCTCTCGATGAACATCACCTGGTCGCCTGGTTTCAGGTGCAGCCGGCTGGCCACCGCCGGCGGCGCGGCCACCGGCATCGCGGCGCGTACCTCGTTGCGGACCTCCCCCAGATCCTTGAATGTCTCCTTGAGCCCGAGCAGCGCATCGAGTCCGTGGTGGTATTTGCGCTGCGCGACATGGGTGCCGACCTTGGGCCCGCGCTCGATCAGGCCTTCGTTCTTCAGCACGGTGAGTGCCTCGCGAATGGTGTTCCGCGAGACCAAGAATTCCGCTGCCAACTTGGTTTCGGAGGGAAGCCCGTCGGGATACGCGCCGGCGTGGATCTGCTGGCGCAGCACGTCAGCCGTCCGGCGAGCCCGGTCAGCCCGGGACCGGTTGATCGGCACTGCCGACTCAGCTGTGGCCACGCCGTCACGCTAATGCGGTTCAGCGCCATGTTCTGGGTGAGCGGCGGCGGCCCTCAGTGGCCGGCCAGCCTATTGCGCCAGTTGCAATTCGGCCGTGACCAGTCAAAATACCGGCCCCGCCCGCTATTGCGCCACCTACGACGAGTCGCCGAACTTTGGATCCCGCTGAGCGCAACCCGTCACCGTTTGCCCCAGTGCCATTGCGGTGTGGTCAGCAGGTCCTGCCCCTTGATGCGGGTCTCGCCCCATTCCTTGTACAGCTCTATCTCGACGGCTGGGGCGCCAGCAGTAGCGGGAATTGTGTCGAGGAAGTCCAGCAGCAAGCGCGAGTGGGTGACTACCACCACCTGAGTATTCGACGAGGCGGTGCGGATCAACGATGCGAGCGGCTCGACCAGGCTCGGGTGCAGTGAGGTTTCCGGTTCGTTGAGCACCATCAGCGACGGCGCCTGTGGGCTCAGCAGCGCGGCGGCCCAGAGCAGGAAACGCAATGTACCGTCCGACAATTCGGCCGCCCGGAGCGGACGCAGCATGCCACGCTGCCGAAGCTGAAGGTCGAACAGCCCGTCGTGGACGGCCACCGAGACGGCGGCACCGTCGAATGCGTCGGCCACGACGCGGTCCAGGTCGCCGAAACCCGCTTCGATGATGGTCTGAATCGCGGCGGCCAGGTCGTTGCCGTCGTCGCTGAGCACCGGGGTTCGGGTACCGACCTGCGGGTGCCGCGCGGGCGCGGCGGCGTCGACCCGGAATCCGTCGTAGAAACGCCAGCTGCGCAGCCGTTCCCGTACCGCCGCGAGTTCGGGCAGCGCGTGTGGGTGCGCATACTCGGCCAGCACGCTGCGGTAGGTCGGCAACGAGCGGGATAGCTCGTCAAAGCCGCTGTCCGACTCGGCGCGCACCTCGGCGAAGTCCCGTACCCGCCGCACCAGGGTCGCAGCCGTGCGCAGCACCGGGCCGGCGAACAATGCTTCGCGCTTGATCTCCGGGTCGCGGGCGAAGGCCGACCCCGGCCCGGCGGACTGCGGGACGCCGAGGTCCACGAGATACCCGAAATCGTCTGCGGCGAAGCCCATTTCGAGCGAGACCGGACGATTGCGCACGGTGCCCTCGGCTTTTCCGGTTCGTCGCGCCCCGCCGAGCTGCTCCGGACCGGCCCACAGCACCGACACCAGTCCGCCCTCGCGGGCCAGCGAACCGATCACCTCGCCGCGTCCACAGTCGGCCAGCAGCCGCAAGGCGCGGTACAACGACGACTTCCCCGAACCGTTGGCCCCCGTGACGACGGTCAGCCGGCCCAGCGGCAGTATGACCTCGCGCAGGGAGCGGTACCCGCGGATGGCGACCGTCTGCAGCACGGGCCCGACTCTACGTCGCCAACCGATGTTGAGCAGACGCCGTAGCCAACGGGTGCCGAGCAGACGCAGAATCGCCTATTTCGGCGGGGATTAGGGCGATTTTATGTCTGCTCGCGGGAGGAAGTGGCGCCCGCTCGCGCTACTACCCCCTCGCCGTTGATACCCGATGCGTCGGCTGGGATCTCGAACACCGCCGCCGCGTCGCCCACCGCAGCCATTGCCGCATTCCGTTGAGCCTCAAGGCGTTTCAGCGCAGTCTGGGTGAACACGGACAAACCGAGCTCGTGGTTGTATCCGTGGATTTCCTTGACGTCGAGTTGGGCCAGGAACCAGATGATTTCCTTGGAGACAACCTGTCCCGGGACCAGCACCGGGAAACCCGGGGGGTAAGGCACCACGAACGTCGTGGACACCAGCGTCTTCCCCTCGGCAAGCCGCCGCCCGGCCGCGCCGATCAGCACGTACTCGCGGTCCGACTCTTCGTAACCGGCATAAAAAGCCGATCGCGTGTCGCCGAACCTGCAGGCGTCGTCGGGACGGAAGGCGACGTCGAACTCGCTGAAGTCGGGCAGGTGCGGCAGATCCTGGGTGATCTCCTCGACGCGGCGTTGATGTAGTGCCCAGTCGGCCACGCTCGCCGCCTCCTTTGCCCGGTCGAAATCGGAAGCCACCCGGCGCAGCACGTCAAGCAGATGATGCACACTCGACCAGGTGACGCCGATGGTGAAGATCAACAGCACGCTGTTGATCGACGTCTTGTTGATCTGGATGCCGAACCGGTCCATCAGGATCTTCTCGCGGAAGTCGTACCCGTTCATTCCGGTGTTGCCGAGAAACAGCGTGACCCGCGTCGGGTCCAGCACGAACTGATCGGATCGCCACGCCTCGTTCCACTCGTCGAGGGCACCCTGCCTGACTTCGCGGTACGAGCTGACGTGGGACGCCCGGAACTCCTCGGGCACCAAGTCGGACTCGTCGAGGATGCGGAACCACTTGCTGATCAGCCGGTCCTTGCGGACGCGGTGCCGGAACACCAGCGCCATGTCGTAGGTCTGCCGGACAAGCTGGAAGCCCTCGATGTCGACCTGGCGACGCGCCAGGTCCAGTGAAGCCAACAGCTGCTGGTTCGGCGACGTCGACGTGTGGGTCAAGAACGCCTCGCCGAACGCATCACGCGCCCGGGCGTTGAAATCCTGGTCCCGGATGTGGATCATCGACGCCTGCCGGAATGCCGACAGTGACTTGTGGGTCGAGTGCGTCGCGTACACCCGGACCCGCGCGCGAGCGGGGTCGGGCAGCAGCCGGTGCTCAGCCCACTCCGACCGTGGGATCCCCTCCATGGATGCGCGCCATTCGCGGTATTCCTCGGCGTATTCGCGAGACGCCAACATTTGTTCGAGACGCTCGGCGGACACCATCGCGGTGCGCTGACGAGCCCACGGCACGGCGGTGGCGAACGCGTACCATGCCTCGTCCCACAGGAAGCAGATGTCCGGCTTGATGGCCAGCACTTCTTCCATCACCCGGCGGGGGTTGTAGACGACTCCGTCGAAGATGCAGTTGGTGAGCAACAGCATGCGCACCTTGTCCAGCTGCCCGGCCGCCTCGAGGTCCAGCAGCTCCTTCTTGATGGTGCGCAGCGGTACCGCCCCGTAGATCGCGAACTGCGGCAGCGCGTAGGACTCCAGGTACAGCGGGTAGGCGCCGGCCAACACCAGGCCGTAGTGGTGCGACTTATGGCAGTTGCGGTCGATCAGAACGATGTCGCCGGGCCGGGTCAACGACTGCACGACGATCTTGTTCGCGGTGGACGTGCCGTTGGTGACGAAGTAGGTGTGGTCGGCGTTCCAGGTGACCGCGGCCTTGTCCATGGCCTTTTTGATGTTGCCGTGCGGGTCCAGCAACGAATCGAGCCCACCGGAGGTGGTCGAGGTCTCGGCCATGAAGATGTTGCGGCCGTAGAACTCGCCCATGTCCTCCAGCGACTTGGAGTTGAAGATGCTGGCGCCGCGCGCGACGGGAAGCGCGTGGAACTGACCGACGGGTGCGGCCGCGTAGGCCCGCAGCGCGTCGAAAAACGGTGTGGAGAAACGGTTTCGCAAGCCCGCGATCACCGTGCTGTGCAAATCGGTGACGTCGTTGAGCCGGTAGAAGGTGCGGTCGTAGACGTCGGGGTCGTCGTCGGAGCCCGCCGCGATCGACTCATCGGTGAGCAGATAGAGGTCGATGTGGGGCCGCAGTTCGCGGATCCACTCGCCGCACTCGACCCAGTCGTGCGCGCGATCGGACACCGGTACGTCATCGTTGGCACCTAGCAGCGTGTTCATCAACGGCACCCGGTCACGCGAACGCAGCGGCAGGTCATGGCGGATGATCGCGGCCTGGATTTCGCCGTTCAGCGCCACCGCGGTGATGGCGTCCTCGACACTGGGGGCCACCAGGATCTCGAACTGGACGTCGTCGGCCGGGTTGCGCAGCGCGCGCAGGCATTCGACGAGACTCTCGGGTGCAGTGGGCGGCGCGTCGTCGGCCAGCAAGACGGTGTAGAACTGCTGTTGTTTCGCCTTGGCCACCAGCTCTTGATCCGCCAGCGGCGCGGAGGTGTCGAAAAGCGCTGTGCGGTCGCCGTATTCAGACAACAAGCGCACGGCCAGCGACACCTCCTCGCAGAGCCGCACCGTGGAAAGACTGTCCAGATGTGCGCGAAAGGTCGCCAAGTTTTCCGCGCCCGGATACAGCCAGTACCGCTCGTAGGCGCCGATGCGGTCCATCAGGCGCTTGACTCTGGCCACGTCGTGGGCGATGTCCAGTCCGGCCAGGTCGACCTCGGCCAGGTGCCGGCAGGCGTCGTCGAGCTGGTTCCAGGTGTCGATGCGGGTGTACGACGGGTTGGCCACGGCCGCCAGCGCGGACACCCGAAGTCGCCGCTGCTGGGCACTGTCTCGAGTCATATCGTCACCTGTCTTCTGGCGCGGGCTGCCCCCAACGGTCCCAGCCAGTGCAACTCACAATTATGGCGCGCCAGACGAAAATAGTGACCAAAACCGCTATCACCGGATTGCGTCGCGGAATCTCCCCGGCGGCGGCGCCGGTTGCTGCACATGCTCCGAGGTTACGACTTTGCGGTCGTCAGCGACCGTCCTTTCCGTAGGCGACGGCAAGCATGAGTCCCAACACCGCCAGCAACAAGAACAACATCGCCACCGGGTCGATCAGGTCGAACAACATGCGATGCCGTCCCCGCGCAGCCTGTCGGCGCATCGCACGGGCCGTCGAACTGCCTTCGTAATCCCATGTGCTGCTGCCGGTTTGGGGCTGTTCATGCCGTGACTCGAGCTTTGTAGGGCACCGCCTCTATCAACGTCACGCGGTGCTCAGGCCCCTGCGGCATCGAATAGATGCGCTGCTCGCCCAGCCGGGCTCCGGCGATCGCGTGGCCCAGCGGCGACAGCATCGAGTACACCTTGACGGCAGCATCCTTGCCGGCGCGCCTGCCCAGCAGAAAGGTCTCGGTCTCGCCGGTCTCGTAGCGGATGGTGAGCAGCATGCCGGCTTTGGCGATCGGGGCGCCTCCGCGATCGTCTCCGGTGTGCGCGTTGTGCCTGGCCATCCAAAAGCGTCGTCTGTCAGTCATTTTCTGTGTTTCCTTTCGTTGGCAGAGGGTTGTCGCCAGGGGCGGGCCAGGGCAGAGCAGCCGCCCCTGACGACTCGGCGCCCACGGGGGGAAGTTCAGGCGTGCGGAAAATTCGCTGTTGATCCCATGGTGGTGCGGGCGGATGCAGTGACGCTTGCGGTGAGCCGACAACCCGGCGGTGCACCGTTGTCAGGATCCGACAACGTCTTTGCGGACAAGCCTTCGCGGACAAGCCTTCGCGGACAAGCCTTCGCGGGCGAGCCTGAATTACCGTTGGCCCAGCAGGTTGTCGATGCCCCGCTGCCACGCCGCGTTGCGTGACCGGTCAAGGGCCATCCGCGCGACCAGGTACAAGGCGACCGCCGACAAGGTCGTGCCGAGCCAGACGGCGAAAGCGGAGGCCACCGCCTCGTCGACGGCGGTCGTGCTCGGCCGGCCCACCGGCGAGCCGTCGTCGTCCAGCCAGACCTCGACCGTGTCGCCCACCTGGACCGTGCGTGGCGCGACGACGTCGCCGGTGTGTTCGGTGCCCGAAATGAGCCATCGTGCGGGAACCGTGATGGTCGGGCGTTCGAGGTTCTGACGGGAATCGCCGGTGCCGATGACGGTCGCAGTGACCGTGCGGTATTTGGCGGCCTGCTCGGTGTAGACGCGGCTGCGAGAGTCGTGCACCGCGGTGCCCACAGCGGCCGCGACGGGCATCGAGATCAGTGACACCGCGACCGCTAACACCAAGAAAAATGCCTGCAACCGGTCGCTGGTGCGCGTCAGCGGGTTACCACCGAACAGGCTGACCGACGTCTTTCGTGGCAGGCGCACCGTGAACGTCTCCATCGCGTCGTCCGGTCGGCGGCCGGCAAGCGGTTGATGATCGGGCGGCGGGGTGCTCATCGAATGTTCCTGTCCACGGGGGCGCCTTCCATGATGGTGGCGATGGCGCCGACCGGCGTTGCCCCAGCAGGACAAATCCGCGGCCGCGGGTTGTCGCAGCCGGACAGCACGGCCGTCAGTCGGTGTCGGCGGCCGCCAGCTCGATCGTCATGGCCAGCCGCTTCTTGGGGTCGTCCAGTGGCAGGTTGGTTATCTCGGCCATCTTGCGCAGCCGGTAACGCACGGTGTTCTCGTGCACCCCCAACCGCTCGCCGGCGCGCGTCGGGTCGCCCTGCTCCTCCAGCCAGGCGCGCAGCGTGGCCACATACTCTGTCGCGTTGTCGCGGTCGTGGCGGCGCAACTCGGCCACCGGTCCGCGGTCCGGTGTTCGCCCCGACCGCGCGGCGCGGCGCAATCGCTGCAACAGGATGTCGTCCCACGACTCGTCGTAGGCCGGCGTATCGCCCTGCGGCGACACATCACAAAGCGCCAGGCACTCGTCGGCTTCCTGCCGCGCCGCCGGCAGGTCAGCCACCTCGGCCGCCGCGCTGATCCCGGCCACCACCCCGACCTGCTCAGGCAGGGCGGCTCGCAGACCGCTCACCCAGCGCCGCGCCGTATCCGCTTCCGCGCTGGGCAGCAGGGTGTAGACGGTGTTACCCGCCAGTGCGCTCCGGCCCGCCCGCGACCACCCGAAACCCGTGGTTGCGCGGTCGAAGGCCAATAGCAGAGCGGCATCGCGCTCGTCGCCGATGGATGCTTGCAGCGCGATCACCCGCAGCGCCGTGTGCGAGAGGCCCAGCCTGCTGGCCAGCGTGATGGCGTCCAGTGTGCCCTCGAGCAACTGAATCACCAGCTCGGATTCCACCTGTCGTTCCAGATCCGCGCTGGCGCGTGACCGGAGCAGATGCAGTGCCACCGTGTGGGCGCCGTCCGTCAGGGCATTGCGCTGGGCGCCGTCCAGCGGTGCCTCGCAGGCCACCCACACCGACCCGACGATCTCTCCCCCCGTACGCACCGCGACCACCATGCGGCCGGTCATGCCGTGCTCGTCATCGGCTGCGACGAACAACGGCTCGTCCGACGCCGCCAAATGCGCAAATACGCCTCGTGACTCGAACAGTGCGCGCAGCTGCTCCGGCGTCTGCCGGCCCAGGATGGTCGATATCCGCGCCGGGTCGGCGTGCTGCTGCAGCCGCGAATACGCCAGTACCCGCAACAGCTTGTCCTCGATCGTCACCGCGCCACCGGTCGACTCGGCGAGACTGTCGGCCAGCGCGAACAAATCCGTTGGGCCACGACCGGATTCGGTTTCCCGGCCCTCCAGCACCAGCCCGTAGACCACCGCGGCAACCTCGCTCCACGAGACGGCACCGTCGAGCGTCATCACCGCGCCCTGCGTCCCCGGGTCGAACGTCATGGGCTCCGCGTCGCGCGTCAACACCACCACGGCGCGCGCCGCCGCGCCCCAGCTCACCGCTTCCTCCAAGGAGCCGGCGCCGACGGCCAGCAACACGTCGCCCGTCGCCGCACGGTGCTGCTTTGGTTCGTGGATCACCACGCTGCGCAACTCCGTCGACCTGGGCACCGACGACCAGCGCAACCGGACCCCATAACCGCCCAGCACGTTGATCAAGCGGTCGAAAGTGATCAAGAAACCACTCCCAATCCCGGGACGCCTGCGGTCAGCGATCCGGCTCGTCGTCGCTTTCGTCGCTCTCGATGATCCGCTGATTGCGCCGACTGCCCCAGGGGTTTTCCAACCACCGCAGCATCGGCAGTTCCAGGCCACGCGCCGGCAGTTCGGTGACATCGCTCAGCGATCGCACCACGGCCTGCGAGAGGCCCATGATGGCCGCCATCACCGGCAGTAGCGGCTGCAGCGGCTTGGCGGCCTGACGAACCGTGCTGATCCGGCGCGCCACCAGCAGCCGCTCGATCGAGTGATACAGCCAAGCGCCGACGGCCAGCGCATAGATCGAGAGCACCGACGCCACGACGGCCTGCCCGAATGCGGCACATACGACGGCACCCAATACCACCGTCGCCGCCAGGAAACCGGCGGCGACGACACGCAGCTCCAGCCGGTTCATCAGCTCGGGTGCTCCGTCCCCCCCAGGGCGCCCGACCGTACCGCCTCGGCGGCCGCCCGGATCTGCGGCGTTACCAGCATGACCTGGCCCAGCACACCGTTGACGAAGCCCGGCGAGTCGTCGGTGGACAGCTCCTTGGCCAGCTCGACCGCCTCGTCGACGGCGACCGGCTCGGGCACGTCATCGGCATGCAGCAGCTCCCATACCGCCACCCGCAGGATGGCGCGATCCACCGCGGGCAGCCGGTCCAGCGTCCAGCCCTGCAGATGCGAGGTGATCAGGTCGTCGATGTGGGCAATCTGCTCATCGACTCCGCGTGCCACCGCCACGGTGTACGGGTGCAACGGCGCCACCTCCGGCTTGGCCTCGGCCAGCGCGGTCCGGACGTCGACCACCTCGGCTGGGCTCAGACCACGGGCCTCGGCTTCGAACAGCAGGTCGACCGCACGCTTGCGGGCTTGATGACGCCCCTTGACCGCCCTGGCGGGTCTCGCCGGTTTCTCCGGCTTCGCATCCGGCATGTCTCAGGCGTTGACCCGGCCCAGGTAGCTGCCGTCACGGGAGTCCACCTTGAGCTTGTCGCCGGTGTTGATGAACAGCGGAACCTGGATCTGGGCGCCGGTCTCCAGCGTGGCCGGTTTGGTGCCCGCGCTGGAGCGGTCGCCCTGGAGGCCGGGCTCGGTGTGGGTGACCTCGAGTTCGACGGTCACCGGCAGCTCGATGTACAGCGGCGCCCCGTTGTGGAAGGCCACCTGCACCGGCAAGCCCTCCAGCAGGAATCGCGCGGCGTCGCCCACCAGGGACTCCGGCAGCGCGTGCTGCTCGTAGTCCTGGCTGTCCATGAACACGAAGTCGGAGCCGTCGCGGTACAGGTAGGTGGTGTCGCGCCGGTCGACGGTGGCGGTGTCGACCTTGACCCCGGCGTTGTAGGTCTTGTCGACCACCTTGCCCGAAAGCACGTTTTTCAGCTTGGTACGCACAAAAGCCGGACCCTTGCCGGGCTTGACGTGCTGGAACTCGGTGATGGTCCACAGCTGCCCGTCGATTACCAGGACAAGTCCGTTCTTGAAGTCAGCAGTGGTCGCCACGGTCTCCCAGATCTCCGATCTACTACAAGATGGCCAGTTCCTTCGGGAACCGGGTCAACAATTCCGGGGTCTGCCCGGCGGTTTCGGGGTCTTTAGGCGTCCCGCCAGCCACCACCAGGGTGTCCTCGATGCGCACGCCGCCGCGGCCGGGTAGATAGACGCCGGGCTCCACGGTCACGACGGAGCCCGCAAGTAGTGTACCGGCGGACGTGGCCCCGATCCCCGGCGCTTCGTGGATCTGCAGGCCGACGCCGTGCCCCAGACCATGGCCGAACTGCTCGCCGTAGCCGGCATCGTCGATCAGCCGGCGTGCCGCGCCGTCGACGTCGCGCAGGTCGGCGCCCGGCCGCAACGCCTCCCGTCCCGCCTTCTGCGCATCGGCAACCAGTTGGTAGATCTCCAGCTGCCAGTCCGCGGCCGAACCCAGCACAAAGGTGCGGGTCATGTCGGAGTGATATCCGGCGACCAGCGCGCCGAAGTCGATCTTGACGAAATCGCCGGTGGCCAGCTTGCGGTCGGTGGGCCGGTGGTGCGGGATTGCCGAGTTGGGCCCGGTGGCCACAATCGTCTCGAACGACATCGCGTCGGCGCCGTGGTCGAGCATCAGCGCCTCCAGCTCACGCCCTACCTCGCGCTCGGTCCGGCCGGGCCGCAGGCCGCCGCGATCCACCAGGTCGGTCAGTGCGGCGTCGGCGGCCTCACAGGCCAACCGCAGCAGCGCCAGCTCGCCGGCGTCTTTGATCTCGCGCAGCGCCTCGACGGTTCCCGAGGCGCGCACCAGCTCGGTGGCCTTGCCGTCCAACTCGTTGATCAGGGCGTCCAAACCGTCGACCGTCATCACGTGGCTCTCGAAGCCCAGCCTCTTCACTCCGTCGTCGGCGGCGCGACCGGCCAGGTGGCGTCCGCAGGCCCGTTCGATGACGATCTCGACCCCGGACGCCTGCTCCGCGGCCTGCGTGCGGTACCGGCCGTCGGTGGCCAATACCGGCTGCCGATCGTCGGCGAATACCAGTAACGCGCCATTCGACCCGGTGAATCCTGACAGATAGCGGACGTTGACCAAGTCTGTGACCAGCATCGCGTCCAGTTCTTTGGCAACGATTCGGCTTCTGAGGTTGTGTCGACGCTGAGAATGTGTCACGACCCTTGACGGTACTCGCTACGCTGTTTGCCCATGAGGAACTGGATGGTGCGCGGACTGGTGTTCGCCGGGTTGATGGTCGTTCTCCGCCTGATTCAAGGGGCGGTGATCAACGCCTGGCCGACGACGTCCGGATTG
Source organism: Mycobacterium sp. 852002-51163_SCH5372311 (assembly GCF_001667115.1). Lineage (GTDB taxonomy): Bacteria > Actinomycetota > Actinomycetes > Mycobacteriales > Mycobacteriaceae > Mycobacterium. Next base: position 104,465 of record NZ_LZIJ01000089.1, read on the forward strand.
GTCAGCGTGGTACTGCTCCTCTTGTTCATTGCCGGCGTAGCCACCTGGGGGGTTCTCGACGGTCGCGCCGATGCCAACGCCAACCCCGACCCGGACCGGCGCGAGGACCTGGCGATGACGTGGCTGCTGGCCGGCATCGCGGCCGGGATCCTCAGCGGCGCGGTGGCCTGGCTCATTTCGCTGCTCTACACGGGTCTGTACACCGGTGGGCCGATCAACGAGCTGACCACGTTCGCGGCCTTCACCGCGCTCATCATTTTCGTGCCCGCCATCATCGGCGTGGCTGTCGGCCGCTGGCGGATCGACCGTAAGGCCGAGCCGCCGGCCCACCACGACGGATCGCGCGGTCGGCCGACCGACGGCGACGTGTTCTCCGCGGTTCGCGCCGACGAGTCGCCCACCGGCGAGATTCCGGTGCAGCGCGGCGAGGCCCAGACCGAGGAGCGGACCGCCGCGGTCGCCACGGCCGAGCGTGAGGGACGGACCGAGGAAATTCCCACGCACGAGGGACGCACCGAGGCGCTGCCTACCCATGAGGCGCGTACCGAAGCGATCGACACCCGCGGCGGCGAGTCGCCCACCCAGGAGATCCGCCTGGACCCCGACGCCACCCAGCAGCGCGACACCCGTCGCCGCTAAGCCCCGTCCACTGTGCGTTCGCGACTTTCGGTGTGAAGCTACGGCTTTCGGTGTGAAGCTACGGCTTTCGGTGTGAACCTAGGGCGTCGATCCGGCGATTTTCCCGCCCTACACGCACACCCAAAGCCGTGAATGCACACTCGAATCCGAACGTCGACCGGTCGCCTGTGGCGGGCCAATCCCGGCTAGGGCGAATCCCCCGCCAGGTAGCGCAGGGCGAGCAGGTAGCCCTGGATGCCCAGCCCGACGATCACCCCGGTCGCCACCGGACTGATGTAGGAGTGCCGGCGAAACTCTTCGCGCGCATACACGTTGGAGATGTGCACTTCGATCAACGGTGCGCGTAGTTCGGCGCAGGCGTCGCGCAGCGCCACCGAGGTGTGGGTCAGTCCGCCGGCGTTGAGGATCACCGGTTCGCCGGCATCAGCGGCCCGATGGATCCATTCCAGTAGCTGGGCCTCGTTATCGCTTTGCCGCACAACAGCTTTGAGCCCGAGCGCGGCGGCCTCGGTTTCGACGGCAGCCACCAGCTGGTCGTGAGTGGTGCTGCCGTAGACCGCCGGCTCACGCTGGCCCAGGCGGCCCAGGTTCGGGCCGTTGATGATGTTCACCGTGCTCGTCATGACTGCTCGAGTCCCGCGTAGGCGGCGGCCAGCAGCGCCGGGTCGGGTCCGGCCAACCGGCCCGGCTTGGCCAGCCCATCGAGGACCACGAATCGAAGCACACCTGCCCGGCTTTTCTTGTCTCCGGCCATGTACTCCAACAGCTCCGGCAGCGCGCCGGCGTCGTAGCTGGTCGGCAGGCCAAGCGAGGCGAGGATATTGCGATGCCGCTCGGCGGTGGCGTCGTCGAGCCGGCCGGCCAGCCGGGCCAGCTCCGCGGCGAACACCAGGCCCACCGACACGGCCGCGCCGTGGCGCCACCGGTAATGCTCGCGACGCTCGATCGCATGGGCCAAAGTGTGGCCATAGTTCAGGATTTCGCGCAGCTCGGACTCCTTCTCGTCGGCGGCGACCACTTCTGCCTTCACGACGATCGCGCGCCGGATCAGTTCCGGCAGCACGTCACCAGCGGGGTCCAGGGCGGCCTGCGGGTCGGCTTCGATGAGGTCCAGGATCACCGGGTCGGCGATGAAGCCGGCCTTGACCACCTCGGCCATCCCGGCGACGATCTCGTTGCGCGGCAAGGTTTCCAGTGTCGCCATGTCGACCAGCACGGCGAGCGGCTGATGAAACGCACCGACCACATTCTTGCCGGCCTCGGTGTTGATGCCGGTCTTGCCGCCGACGGCGGCATCGACCATGCCGAGCAGGGTCGTCGGCACGTGCACGATCGACACGCCCCGCAGCCAGGTGGCCGCCGCGAATCCGGCGACGTCGGTGGCGGCGCCGCCGCCGAGGCTGACCAGCGCATCCTTGCGACCGATTCCGATGCGACCCAACACTTCCCATATGAAACCCACCACGGGCAGGTCTTTGCCGGCCTCGGCATCCGGGATTTCGATGCGGTGCGCGTCGACGCCCTTGCCGGCCAACAGGGTTCGGATGGCCTCGGCGGTGTGCGCCAGCACCGGTTGATGCAGAATTGCCACCCGATGCCGGTCGGAAAGCAGCTCTTCCAACTCGTTCAGCAGACCCGTGCCGATCACGACGGGGTACGGCGGGTCGACGGCCACCTGAACCGTGACCGGTGTTGGGATTTGGGTCATTTGGTCGCCTGCGCCGGAGTAGGGCCGGGTTGCGAGCCGGCGTTGCCGGTTGACTTCTCGCCTTCCAGCCGCGACATGATGTAGCGGACCACCGCCCCGGGATTGCGGCGATTGGTGTCAACCCTGATGGTGGCGACTCGCCGGTACAACGGAATACGTTGGGACATCAGGGCTTTGTATTTTGCGTATTTCTCGGCCTCTCCCCCGGCCAGCAGCGGCCGCACGGTGTTGCCGCCGGTTCGCCGAACGCCTTCGGCCGCACCGATTTCCAGATAGACGACGGTGTGTCCGGCCAGCGCCTCGCACACCCCCGGGCTGGTAACGGCGCCGCCGCCGAGCGACACCACACCGTCGTGCTCGGCCAACGCCGCACGCACCACTTCCTCCTCGATGCGGCGGAATTCCAGCTCCCCGTCGGTGGCGAAGATGTCGGCGATGCCGCGCCCGGTCCGCTGTTCGATCATCGCGTCGGTGTCCAGCAGGCTCACGCCGAGCGCCTTGGACAGCCGCCGCCCGATCGTCGACTTGCCCGAGCCCGGCAGCCCGACCAGTACCGCCTTGGGTGCCATGGCCGCTAGCCTCCCGAAGCCCGGGCGGCCGGCGCTTCCCGGTCGGCGACCGCACGCTGGTATGCCCCGACATTGCGGCGGGTTTCGGCCAGCGAATCGCCGCCGAACTTTTCCAGTGCCGCGCGGGCCAGCACCAGGGCCACCATGGTTTCGACGACGACGCCCGCGGCGGGCACCGCGCATACATCGGAACGCTGGTGGATGGCGACCGCCTCGTCGCCGGTGGCCATGTCAACGGTGGCCAGCGCACGCGGCACCGTGGAGATCGGCTTCATCGCCGCGCGTACCCGCAGTGGCTGCCCGTTGGTCATGCCGCCTTCCAGTCCGCCGGCCCGGTTGGTCGAGCGGACGACGCCGTCGGGTCCGGGATACATCTCGTCGTGGGCGCGGCTACCGCGGCGGCGCGCGGTCTGGAAGCCGTCGCCGATCTCCACCCCCTTGATCGCCTGGATTCCCATCACGGCACCGGCCAGCTGGCTGTCGAGCCGGTTGTCGCCGCTGGTGAACGATCCCAGCCCGACGGGCAGGCCCAGCGCCACCACCTCCACCACCCCGCCGAGGGTGTCGCCGTCTTTTTTGGCGGCCTCGATTTCGGTGATCATCGACTTTTCCGCCTGTTCGGCGAAGGCACGAACCGGACTGGCGTCGATGGCAGCGAGATCTTCCGGACGCGGCGGCGGTCCGTCGTAGGGCTCTGAGGCGCCGATCGAGATGACGTGAGAGAGCACGTCGACGCCCAGGGCCTGACGCAGGAACGCGCGTGCGACGGTTCCGGCGGCGACCCTGGCGGCTGTCTCGCGGGCGCTGGCACGCTCCAGCACCGGCCGGGCGTCGTCGAACCCGTATTTGAGCATGCCCGCGTAGTCGGCGTGGCCAGGCCGTGGCCGGGTGAGCGGGGCGTTGCGGGCCAGCTCTTCGAGCACCTGCGGGTCGACGGGATCGGCGGCCATCACGGTTTCCCACTTCGGCCATTCGGTGTTGCCGATCTCGATGGCGATGGGCCCACCGAGTGTGACGCCATGCCTGATGCCGGACAGCAGGGTCACCGCGTCACGCTCGAACGTCATTCGGGCGCCACGGCCGTAGCCCAGCCGGCGGCGGGCCAACTGGTCGGCGATGTCGGTCGAGGTGACCTCCACACCGGCGACCATGCCTTCCACGACGGCCACCAACGCGCGGCCGTGCGACTCCCCGGCGGTGATCCAACGCAACACCCGACCATCTTCCCATGTTGGCGAGCGCGGGCTTAAATCCGAGCTGTCCCTCGAAATCGACGCCAGCGTGCGGCTCTCTCGCATTTTTCCGCGCCGCCGTCGATTTCGACGGGAGGTCACCAGAGGCTCAGGCTCACCGCGCAAGCGGTCGCCAGGCACATCGAGGGACCGTGCGGCACGGCGCGTACCCCACACACCATCCCGCACAGCGCGGTCAGAACCGGCGCGGCCAGCGCCGCCAGAAACCACGCCCCTACGCCGAAGCAGCCGGCCAGACCGCCCAGCCCGATCGCCAGCTTGACGTCGCCGGCGCCCATGCCCGCCGGCGCCAGCAGGTGTACCAGCAGATACACGCTGGCCAACGCCGCGGCCCCGGCCAGCGCGGGCAAACCACGACCGGCGGCCGCGGCGGCCAGCAGGATCACGGCCGCCCCCGGCAGCGTCAGCACGTTGGGCAGTCGGCGTTCCCTGAGGTCGTAGCGGCTCAACACGACCAGCCAGGTCAACACCACGGCCGCGATCAGCATGCCGCTGCACGCTAGAGCATTTCCTCCAGCGCGCAAGTCATCGCCTCGCGCGGCGCGGGCAGCCCGGTGAACTGCTCAACCTGCGCGAACGCCTGGTGCAGCAGCATCTGCAGGCCGTTAATCACCCGGCCGCCCGCGGCGGCCACGGCCGCGGCCAGCGGGGTGGGCCACGGGTCGTAAACGGCGTCCAGCAGCACCGGGATCCTGGCGAACGTGCCGGCATAGCGTGCCGCCACGTCGGCCGGGATGGTGCTGACCAGTACCAGCGCGGCCGCCACCTCGCCGGCCAGCTCACTGCTGCCCAGATCGCAGAATCGGGTGTCCGCGCCGATCCGCGTGCCCAGGTCGACGAGCCGCGCGGCCTTGTCGGGATTACGCGCCACCACGGTGATGCCGGTGACGCCGAGGTGTGCCAACCCCACGACGGCCGCCGGTGCGGTGCCCCCCGACCCGCACACAAGCGCGCGTCCCGACACCTGCCCTATCAGGGGCCTGAGGGCCCCTACGACACCGTCGATGTCGGTGTTGTCGGCGCGCCAGCCGCGCGGCGTGCGGACCAGGGTGTTGGCCGAGCCCACCTGTTCGGCGCGTGCGGTGTGCTCGTCGGCGAATCGCAGGGCGGCGAACTTGCCGGGCATCGTCACCGAAACCCCGACCCATTCGGGCCCGAACCCTCCGACCACACCGGGCAGCGCTTCGGCACTGCACTCGATGCGGTCATACGTCCAGTCGTTCAGGCCCAGCGCACGATATGCGGCCAGATGCAGCTGCGGGGAACGGGAATGGGCGACCGGGGAACCGAGCACGGCCGCTTTTCTGGGAACGTGCGCGCCCGCCGGGTCAGCGCGTGCTGTCGAGGACACCGTTGTGCTTGGCCAACTCGATGTTCGCCAGGTGCTGTTGGTAATCCCTGGTGAACAGTGTCGTCCCCTGTGCGTCGATGGTGACGAAGTAGAGCCAGTCGCCCGGCTCGGGGTGCTCGGCGGCGCTCAGCGCCTCTATGCCCGGGGAGCAGATCGCGGTGGCCGGCAGGCCCTGGGACACGTAGGTGTTCCACGGGGTGCGCTGGGCGCGGTCCGCATCGCTGGTGGCCACCTCGCGCCGGTCCAGCGGATAGTTCACCGTCGAGTCGAATTCCAGCGTCCGGTGCTCGTGCAGCCGGTTGTAGATGACCTGCGCCACCTTCGCGAAATCCTGCGACTTGGATTCCTGCTGTACCAGCGATGCCACCACGAGGATGTCGTAGGGCGACAGGCCGAGGGATGCGGCGGTATCGACCAACCCGGATTTGGTGTACTCCGCGGCGCCCGCGGTGATCAGGCCGGCCAGAATGCTCTGGGCCGAGGCGGAGGGATCGACATTGAAGGTCCCCGGTGCGATGAGGCCCTCGATGCGGCGATGGTCGTTGCCGAGTTCGGTCACTGGTTGAACCGCCCAGGACGGCACCGCCAACGTCGCCGGAGCGCTGTGGGCCGCCGCCTTGCGCAGGTCATCCACCGAGACGCAGTGCCGGTCCCCGTCTAGGTCCACACAGGTGGCCCGCGAGATCAAACTGAGGATTCCCGGGGTCACCGCATTGGTCTTCATGTCGGTGGTGTCGTCGAGCTGGCGACCTTCCGGAATGACCAGCCGGCCCACCCGATTGCTGGGGTCGGTCAGCCGGGCGACCGCCGTGGCCGCCGGGATCTCGGTTCGCATCCGGTAGTAGCCCGGCTGGATCGCCGAAATCGCGGCGTTGCCGCGCGCGGCCCGGACGAAGGCCTTGACGGTAGCGACCACGCCGTGGTTGAGCAGTGTCTCCCCGATGGCCGTGGTGGAATCCCCGGCCTGGATCTGAATCATGATGTCCTGCTTGCCACTGCCGGTGTAGTCGTCGCCGTTGCCGAACATGGTGTGCCACAACTTGACGCCCACCACGCCCGCGGCGACCATCACCACCACGAGCAGGCCCAGGGCCAGTCTGCGGGCGAACCGCCGTCGCCGGCGTCCGCGCTCGGCCTGGATGCGGTCCAGACGGCTCATCGCCGCCCGCGGCGGTCCGACGGCCTCGGGCTCGGCCCGTTCGCCTCGCACGCCGTCAACCATCGGTGAGGCCCCCTGCCATCCCGCGGCGCTGATCGAGCCAGGACTGCAGAATCGCGACCGCGGCGGCCTGGTCGACCACCGCGCGTTGGTGCTTGGCCGAAACCCCCGCGGCCCGCAACGATCGCTGCGCGCTGACGGTGGTCAGTCGCTCGTCGGCCAGACGCACCGGCGTCGGCGCAATCCGTCCTGCCAGTGCTTCGGCCAGTTCGATCGCATCCCGTGCCGACGGCCCGGTGCGGTCGGCCAGTGTGCGCGGCAGCCCGACGACCACCTCGACGGCGTGCAGCTCGGCGACCAGCGCCGCCAGCCTGCGCAGATGCTTGCCGGAGCGATCGCGGCGCACCGTTTCCACCGGGGTGGCCAGGATGCCGTCAGGGTCGCTTGCGGCCACCCCGATACGGACACTGCCCACGTCGATGCCGACGCGCCGCCCCCGACCGGGATCCAATTCGCCGGGCCGATCGGGCAGGCGGTGCTGTGATGAGACCACTCAACCGACCCGCGCTATCACGGCGATCTCGGAGCGCACCGCGTCAAGCGCCGCGTCGATGCCGGCCGGATCCTTCCCTGAGCCCTGCGCCAGGTCGGCCTTGCCGCCGCCACGGCCGTCGACGGCCACAGCCAGCTGCTTGACCAGCTCGTTGGCGCGGATCCCAATCTCCTGGGCGGCCGGATTGGCCGCAATCGCATAGGGCACGTTGTCGTTCTCGCCCTGGGCTATCAGGGCGACCACCGCCGGGTCGCTGCCCAGCTTGCCGCGGATGTCTCCGACCAGGGAACGCAGGTCGGCCGCCGTCATCCCGCCGGACATCCGCTGCGCCACCACACGCACGTTACCGATGCGCTCCGCGCCCGCGGCCGCATTGGTGGCAGCTGCCCGCGCGCTGGCCTGCCGGGCGCGCTCGAGTTCCTTTTCGGCGGCCTTCAGGCGCTCCACCAGATTGGCCACCCGCGCCGGCACCTCTTCGGACGGCACCTTCAGCGACGACGCCAGCCCGGCCATCAGCGCCCGCTCCTTGGCCAAGTGCCGGAATGACTCCAGCCCGACGTAGGCCTCCACCCGGCGCACCCCGGACCCGATCGACGATTCGCCCAGGATGGTCACCGGACCGATTTGCGCGGAATTGTGCACGTGCGTGCCGCCGCACAGCTCCAGCGAGAACGGTCCGCCGATCTCGACTACCCGCACCTGGTCGGGATAGCTCTCGCCGAAGAGCGCCATTGCGCCCATCGCCTTGGCCTTGTCGAGCTGTTCGGTGAACGTGTGCACCTCGAAGTCGGCCTGCACCGCTTCGTTGGTCACTTCCTCGATCTGGGTGCGCTGCTCGTCGCTCAACGGTCCCTGCCAGTTGAAGTCGAAGCGCAGGTAACCCGGCCGATTCAGCGAACCGGCCTGAACGGCGTTGGGCCCCAGCACTTGTCGCAGCGCGGCATGCACCATGTGGGTACCCGAATGCCCCTGGGTCGCGCCCTTGCGCCAGCCGGAGTCCACCGACGCGACGACGGTGTCACCTTCGACGAATTCCCCGGATTCGACGTTGACCCGGTGCGCGTGCAGGGTTTTGGCGATCTTCTGGACGTCGGTGACGGCCGCCCGGGCGCTCTCGCCGGAACCCGTTCCGCTGATCGTGCCGATGTCGGCGAGTTGGCCGCCGGACTCGGCATACAGCGGGGTGCGGTCGAGCACCAGTTCTACCCGGTCGGCCTCGACCGAGTCGGCGTGTGCGACCACCGGTACCCGCCTGCCGTCGACGAAAATACCCAGAATGGTTGCCGGAGAGGTCAATTCGTCGAACCCGGTGAACTCGGTGGGGCCGGCGTCGACCAGCTCGCGATAGGCGGTCAGGTCGGCGTGCGCGTGCTTACGCGCGGCGGCGTCGGCCTTGGCGCGCTGCCGTTGCTCTGCCATCAGCTCGCGGAAGCCCGCCTCGTCGACGGTCAGGCCTGCCTCGGCCGCCATCTCCAGGGTGAGCTCGATCGGGAAGCCGTAGGTGTCGTGCAGGGTGAACGCGTCCGAACCGGAAACCACAGTGGCGCCAACGGATTTGGTGCTGCCGGCGACCTCGTCGAACAGCTTGGACCCCGAGGCCAGGGTGCGGTTGAACGCGGTTTCCTCGGCGACGGCGATGCGGTTGATCCGGTCGAAGTCGCTGACGAGTTCGGGGTATGACGGGCCCATCGCGTCACGCACGGTGGCCATCAGGTCGCCGACGATCGGGGTGGCTGAGTCGTCCACGCCAAGTAGCTTGACGCTGCGGATCACCCGGCGCAGCAGTCGGCGCAGCACATAGCCGCGGCCGTCGTTGCCGGGGCTGACGCCGTCGCCGATCAGGATCGCGGCGGTGCGGCTGTGGTCGGCGATGATGCGGTAGCGCACGTCGTCGGCGTGGTTTCCGGCGTCATAGGGGCGGGGCGCGCGGCTGGCGACCAGGTCGATCACCGGGCGCAACAGGTCGGTCTCATAGACGTTGTGGACGTCCTGCAGAACCAGCGCGATGCGTTCGACACCCATGCCGGTGTCGATGTTCTTGCGCGGCAACGGCCCCAGGATTTCGTAGTCCTCTTTGGTGGTCCCCTCGCCGCGCTCGTTCTGCATGAACACCAGGTTCCACACCTCGAGGTAGCGGTCCTCGTTGACGATGGGGCCGCCCTCGGGACCGAATTCCGGCCCGCGGTCGTAGTAGATCTCCGACGACGGCCCGCACGGCCCGGGGATGCCCATGGACCAGTAGTTGTCGGCCATGCCGCGGCGCTGGATCCGCTCCGCGGGCATACCGGCAACCTCCTGCCACAGTCCCGCGGCCTCGTCGTCGTCGAGATACACTGTGGCCCAGATCTTTTGCGGGTCCAGCCCGTATCCCCCGTCAGAGATGGGGTTGGTCAACAGCGTCCAGGCCAATTCGATGGCCTCGCGCTTGAAGTAGTCGCCGAACGAGAAGTTGCCGGCCATCTGGAAGAAGGTGTTGTGGCGGGTGGTGATGCCCACCTCGTCGATATCGGGGGTGCGGATGCACTTCTGGATGCTGGTGGCCGTCGCGTACGGCGGTGTGCGCTGTCCCAGGAAGTACGGGACGAACTGGACCATGCCGGCGTTGACGAACAACAGGTTGGGGTCGTCGAGGATCACCGAGGCGCTCGGCACCTCCGTGTGGCCTGCCTTCACGAAGTGATCAAGGAACCGCTTCCTGATCTCGTGTGTCTGCATGTCCTTCTCTCTTGGTTCCCGGCTTTGCTCTCTTGCGTGCCCGAGCCGGATTCCAGCCTATTCGCCGGGAGGTCGGAAGGCCCTCTAACGACGCTTTCCGATCGCTCACAGTACCGGTGCGCCGGCGTTAGCCTTCCAGGAAGCTCAGGCGGACCGATCGCCGCGGATTGTCCCGGTTGAGGTCGACGAGAACGACGCTCTGCCAGGTGCCCAGCAGCGGCTCGCCCCCGGAGACGGGCACCGTCACCGACGGCGCGACTATCGCCGGCAGCACGTGGTCGGCGCCGTGACCGAAGGAGCCGTGCGCGTGCCGGTAGCGGTCGTCGCGCGGCAACAGCCGTTCCAAGGTATCGACCAGGTCGTCGTCGGAACCGGCACCGGTCTCGATGATCGCGACCCCAGCCGTGGCATGCGGGACGAACACGTTGCACAGGCCATCGCCACAGCTGAAGCAGAATCTGCGTACCGCATCGGTGAGATCCACTATGCGGCGACGGGCGGTGTCCACCTCCAGCACATCGGTATGCACCCGGTCCAGCCTACGGCGAGGCGACGCGACCTGCCGATCATTGTCGCTGCGGCCAGCATTGCCACCCTTGGCCGGTTGGAGGAAAGTATTTGATTGACCGGTGGCGCCACCGGGGCGCTGCCCCGAACAAAGAGGGGGTGGATCGTGTACGCACGCTCTACCACAATCCAGGCGCAAACCTCGTCGATCGACGCTGGAATCGCGCATGTTCGCGATGAGGTTATGCCCGCGCTGCTAGGTATGCCGGGGTGCGTCGGTATATCCCTTTTGGTCGATCGTCGCGCCGGCCGGTGCATCGCAACGAGCGCCTGGGACAGCGACGACGCCATGCGCGCCAGCGGTGAAACCGTGGCCCCGATCCGTGATCGGGCCGCGGAAATGTTCGGGGGCGCGGCAAACGTCGAGCAGTGGGAGATCGCCGCACTGCACCGCGACCACCGCGCGCCCGACGGTGCTGGCGTTCGAGCGACCTGGGTCAGGGTGGCGCCTGACCAGATGGACCAAGGCATCGAGTACTACAAGTCGTCTGTGCTGCCCCAGCTCGAGAGCCTGGACGGGTTCTGCAGTGCTAGCCTGCTGGTCGACCGCGCATCCGGCCGGGCGGTGTCATCGGCGACGTTCGACAGCCTCGAAGCGATGGAGCGCAACAGGGACCGGGCAACCGAACTGAAGAACTCGTCCATGCAGGAGGCGGGCGCCGAGGAACTCGACGAAAGTGAGTTCGAGCTGGCGCTGGCGCACTTGCGGGTTCCCGAGCTGGTCTGAAAGAGATGCCGTAGACAGGCCGGCCGAACGCCGGTCTGAGAACTCATCGTGCCCATTGCGACCGAGTGGCTGTAGGAGGAAGGTATTTGGAAGGACCGGTGGCGCCACCGGGGCGCTGCCCCGACAGAAAAGGGGCCGATCGTGTACGCACGCTCTACCACCATCCAGGCGCAACCCTTGTCGGTCGACATCGGAATCGCGCACGTGCGCGATGTCGTCACGCCCGCCCTGCAAGAGATGGACGGGTGCGTCGGAGTGTCGCTGTTGGTGGAACGCCACTCCGGCACATGCATCGCCACCAGCGCGTGGGAATCCATCGAAACGATGCGCGCCAGCGCCGAGCGGGTGGCGCCCATCCGTGACCGCGCAGCGCTGATGTTCGACGGCAGCGCGCGCGTCGAAGAATGGGACATCGCGCTTGTGCACCGCGACCACCACTCACGGCCCGGGGCGTGCGTGCGGGCCACCTGGCTCAAGGTGGTGCCGGATCAGCTCACCCGGTCGCTGGACTTTTACCGCGCGTCCGTTCTGCCGGAGATGGAGAATCTGGACGGCTTCTGCAGTGCCAGCCTGATGGTCGACTATCCGGCCTGCCGGCGGGCGGTGTCGTGCTCGACGTTCGACAGCGTCGAAGCGATGGCGCGAAACCGCGACCGTGCGACCGAGTTGCGCAGCAGGCGCGTCCGCGAGTTAGGCGCCGAGGTGATCGACGTCGTGGAATTCGAGCTGGCCATCGCCGGCTTGCGGGTACCCGAACTGGTTTGAGACCGGGCTGGGCGAGCCCGCGAGCAGACCTACCGCAGCGCGTCCCCGGGGAAGCCGCGGCAGGGGTGCACCTGGTAGGTGAAAACTCCAGCGGCAACCCCGGGGTCTTCGTCCATCAGCGCAGCGGTGTCCTCGGGCGTCGCGTCGAACACCCCGATGCCGCACACCTCGGAGTCGTCGGTGACGGGCAGCACCACCGCCAGCACGCCGGCGTCGCGTAATCCGAAGTTGCGGCGGCCGTGTTCCCAGACGATCGCCGGGGCCGCGTCGTCGCCGAAACTCGGTCCCTGCTTGAGGATGACGACGCTGTAGACCTTGGCGCTGGGCAGCAGTTGGCGCATCTCGTCGTCGGTAAAGGTCCTCATGACCGTCCCTTCTTCTTGCGGATGATCGCCCGCAGCCGATCCAGCCGGCCGGCGATCTCACGTTCAGCGCCGTGATTGGTGGGCCGGTAGTAGTCCACGCCCACCAGCTCGTCCGGCGGATATTGTTGGGCGACAACGCCGTCGGGGTCGTCGTGGGAATACTGGTAGCCCTGCGCGTGGCCCAGCGCCGCCGCACCGGAGTAGTGCCCGTCGCGCAGATGCGCGGGAACCAGGCCGGCCTTGCCCGCTTTGATGTCGTTCATCGCCGCACCCAGCGCCGTCGTCACCGCGTTCGACTTCGGCGCGGTGGCCAGGTGCACGGTGGCATGCGCCAGCGTCAGCTGAGCTTCCGGCATCCCGATCAGCGCCACCGTCTGAGCGGCGGCGACCGCCGTCTGTAGCGCGGTCGGATCGGCCATCCCGATGTCCTCGCTGGCCAGGATCATCAGGCGGCGGGCGACAAACCGCGGGTCTTCGCCGGCCACCAGCATGCGAGCCAGATAGTGCAGCGCAGCGTCGACGTCGGAGCCGCGCACCGACTTGATGAAGGCGCTGATGACGTCGTAGTGCTGGTCACCGTCGCGGTCGTAGCGGACTGCGGCCTTGTCCAGGGACTGCTCGATGGTCTCGACAGCGACCGGAACACCGGCCGCCTGCGCGGCTTCGGCGGCCACTTCCAGCGCGGTCAGGGCGCGACGGGCGTCGCCGGCGGCCAACTGCACCAACAGCTCTACGGCCTCTGCCGACACCGTGACCTCACCGCCCAGGCCGCGGGGGTCGTCGATCGCGCGCTGAACCACCGTACGGATGTCGTCAGCGGTCAACGGCCGCAACTGCAGGATCAGCGATCGGGATAGCAGCGGCGACACCACGGAAAACGACGGGTTCTCGGTAGTCGCGGCGACCAGCAGCACCACCCGGTTCTCCACCGCGGACAGCAGGGCGTCCTGCTGGGTCTTGGAGAAACGATGTACCTCGTCGATGAACAGCACCGTCTGCTCACCCGAGAGGAGGCCCCTGCGGGCACTCTCGATAACGGCCCGGACTTCCTTCACACCGGCCGACAATGCCGACAGCGCCTCGAACCGGCGGCCAGTGGCCTGCGAGATCAGCGCCGCCAGGGTCGTCTTCCCACTGCCCGGCGGGCCGTAGAGGATGGCCGCCACGACCATTGCCTGGGCGTTCTGGATGAACTTGTCCTTCGCCCAGTTGAACGCATCCCCGACGCTGAACGGCGGGGATACCGGGCCGCCAGGTTGTCCACCGTATCCAGGTGGCGGGTAGCCGGCCTGGGGCGCGCCATAGCCTTGCGGCGACCCGGGGGGAGGGGGAGGAGCGCCGTAGCCGCCGCCGGGTTGGCCCCCTTGTGGGCCATAGTTCGGCGGGGGGGGGGGGGGTGCGTTTAAACCGCGCCT
>NZ_LZIJ01000090.1 GCF_001667115.1 Mycobacterium sp. 852002-51163_SCH5372311
ATGTTTTCGACCGCGTCTTGGGGCGTCGTTCGCACCGGCACACCGCGGCGGACGGCGTCGACGAACGCGTCGAGCTGGTAGGCGTAGGACGGTCGACGCCCGAGACGTTCGACGCGCTTGCCGTCCGACGATCGGACCGCGAGCCGATGGTAGAACTGCGGCATGACGGGATTGAAAACACGCAGCTCGCCGCGTTCGCCGACGACCTTGGCGCTGATCTGCAGCAGGCGCTTGGACCACATCGAGCACCGGACCCGACCGGTGTGCCCGTCGGCGAAGCGCAAGTCTGCCGTCATTGCGCGGTCGACCTGAGGATCTCGCAACTTCGCCTGCGCGGAAACGACTTCCGGGATGGAACCGCCGAAGGTGCGGGCCATGTGCACCGCGTAGCAGCCCGCATCCATGGTGGCGCCGCCGGCGAGCGAATAGTTGTAGCGGATGTCGGAAAATCGCGGCAGCGGGAAACACAGGGCCGCCTCGACCCGCCGCAGCTTCCCCAGCTCGCCCGAGGTGATGATCGCCTCGACGCGCAGGGCCAGCGGATGGTAGCGATAGTGGAACGCCTCCATCACGACGCGATCCGATGCGGCGGAAAGCTCCGCGATCTCGCGCGCCTCGACAGCGTTTGCGGTGAAAGGCTTTTCGCACAGCACATGCTTCCCTGCGGCCAGTGCTGCTCGGGTCCACTTGCCGTGCAGACCATTCGGCAGTGGGTTGTACACGGCATCGACTTCGGGGTCGGCGATCAAAGCGTCGTAGTTGTCGTGTACTCGGGTAATGCCGTGTTTTGCCGCAAAGGTTTGGGCGCGCGACACATCGCGTGCGGCTACCGCTGCTACCACCGCTTCGGCGTTGTCTTTGGTCGGGTTGATGAGCGCCATCGGCGCGATGCGTGCCGCACCCAGGACGCCGATCCGCAGCGGGGCCGCTTGTCCAGTCACGAAGTGAACGCTAGCAGCCGCCGGGTCAACGACGCGCGAATGCGGGGGCGCGCTCGGGCCGCACTCCGACCCCGATGAAATAGGCGGGCACAAAGGACAGCCAGGGCAGTCGTTGCACCAAGCCGAGCAGGGCTGTCGGCGGGGTGGGGTCTGCTCCTCGTAGCAGCGGCCCGAGCAGAGTGCGCTGCAGCATCCGTTGCACAGCCTGGGTGACGGCGGTAGGAAACAGGCGGCGGCGCCGGACCGCCGCCAGATCGCGCTCGGTGACGTGGTGCCGGCGCAGCGGTTCGGCCAATACCCTTGCCGCCGCGACGGCATCTTGGACAGCCAGGTTGATGCCGACGCCGCCCAGTGGAGACATCGCGTGCGCGGCATCGCCGATACACAGCAGCCCGTCAATGTGCCAGCGATGCAGCCGATCTACCCGGACGTCGAGATGCTTGACTTCATCCATGGATTCCAGCGCGGCCACGGAGTGGGTCATGTCGGGTAGCAACGCTCCGACGTCGCGCCGGAACGCTTCGATGCCCCGCGCTCGCAGTTCGCCATCCGTGCCCTTGGGTCCGAGATAAGCGATCTGGTAATAGCCTTCGCGCGGGATGACGCCGAGGGCCTTGCCTGGACCGACCCGAGGCAGGAAGGAGAATTGGGTGTCTTCCTCGTGCGGAAGCCGGAACCACCACACGTCGAAATTGACCGGGTACTCGTGTCGCTTCAACCCGGCTTCGTGCGGAGCGATCGACCAGCGCCCGTCGCATGCAACGGTCAGTTCGGCTTTCAGTTCGCCGGCACCTTCGGGTCCTGTATAGCGCACCCCGGCAACCCTGCCGGCGTCCCACAACAGGCCGGTGGCTTCGGTGTTCATCCGCAACGTGAACGTGGGCTCGGCTTCGGCGGCCTCGGCCAGGAGCTTCAACAAGTCCCACTGCGGCACCATTGCGACAAAAGGATGCGGTTGACGCAAACGTCCGAAATCGACGTAGGTCACCGAGCGGCCGTCCGCCTCGAATGTCGCCTTGTGCACCTCGGTGTGGGGTAGAGCAGCGAACCGCTCCCACAAGCCCAGTTCGTCGAGCAACCGCATCGTCGTCGGATGCACCGTGTCACCGCGGAAGTCGCGCAGGAAGTCGCCGTGCTTCTCCAGCAGGGTGACCTCCACGCCTGCCCGGGCCAACAGCAGCCCGAGGACCATTCCGGCCGGGCCGCCGCCGATTATCGCGCACGTGGTGGTGTCAACCATCATCGCTCAGCATACGGGCCAGCTGACCCGTCGCCACAACGAGCAAGCTGTCCCATACGAAATCGCTTCCAGCACAATGCACTTTCAGGAAAAGTTTGGCAGGTCGACCTGGAAAACCGAGACAGGATCCAGGATCACGCCGTTGTCCTGCACGTAGCGCTCCCACAGCTCGAGGAGCTCGGCCAGCTTGTCGGGTTGTGAGCGGGAAAGATCATAGATCTCGCCCGGGTCCTGCGAGAGGTCATAGAGTTGCCAGGTGCCCGGGCCATACGGCGCGGGCAGGTAGAGCGCCTTCCAGTCGCCCCGTCGGATGGCTCGCCGGCCGAACAACTCCCAACCGGTACTGGTGTCGGCGTCGTGTACCGCATCGGCGATCCCCGACAGATAGCCCACCATTGAGCGGCCACGCATGGGCACCACTTCGCGCCCGTGGTAGGTGCTGGGGTGTGCGGTGTCCGCCAGTTCCAGCACGGTGGGCGCGATGTCCATGACGGTCGTAAAAGCGGTGCCGATTTGTTGCTGCCGGGTGAAGCCGGGCCAGGTGACGAAGCCGACGACCCGGATCCCGCCTTCGGTGGTGAACGCCTTGTGCAGGCGTGACGGTGCGGTGGCAGCCTGTGCCCAGCGCGGGCCGTACCAGATGTACGAGGTGGGTCCGCCGAGGTTGTCGAGGCTGTTGTCGCAATACTTTTCGATCTGTGCGGCGATCTGCGGGCCGCGCAGCGGCATCGCCTCGACGATCGCGCCTTCTGCGCCGTTGTCGGACAAGAAGATTACGACTGTCTCGTCGAGTTCACCGGTCTCGCCCAGGTAGTCGATCACCCGCCCGATGTTCCAATCCATGCGCTCGACCATGGCGGCGTAAACCTCCATGCTGCGTGCCGAGCGCGCGCGTTCATCGGCCGTCATGTCGGACCACTCGGGAGCGCCGTCGGCCACGACGGGGTGCGGCGTGACATCGGGTTCGCATAAGCCGAGCCGCTTGAGCGCGGCCAAGCGGGCGTCGCGCAAGGCGTCCGGCCCGGCGTCGTAGCGGCCGTGATAAGCCGCGATGGATTCCCGGGGAGCTTGCAGCGGCCAGTGTGGCGCCTGAAAGGGCAGGTAGGCGAAGAAGGGTCGGTGTTCGCCGTCGGAGCGTTCCCGGAAGTAGCGCAACAAGGTATCGGTGTAGGAGTCCGACGAGTAGAACTCGTCGCCGACAGTGACGAACCGGTCGTCTTCGGTGTAAAGCGTTGGCACCGGAGAGAATCCGCCAGCCTGTCCACCGCCGTAGTGGCTGGCGCCGGCCGGCAGCAGGGCAAACGAACGCTCGAACCCGCGTGCCCACGGCGAAGTCTCGATCGTGCTGCCAAGATGCCACTTGCCGGACATCAACGTCAGATAGCCGTCGTCGCGCAGTAACTCGGGCAGGGTCACCACCCGGTCGTTCAGATAGCCCTCATAGCCTGGTGCGCCGGCGAATTCGGGGATCGCGACCTCGAGCATCGTGCCGATGCCGGCGATGTGGTGGTCGGTGCCGGTCAACAACATCGCCCGAGTCGGTGAGCAGGCCGGCGCCGAATGAAAATCGGTGAGGCGGCACCCCGCGTACGCCAACCGATCCAAGTTCGGCGTGTTGATCTCGCCGCCGAACGCGCCGATATCGGAAAACCCGAGATCGTCTGCGACTATCACCAGGAAGTTCGGGCGTTTCATCTGCACGACGATAACGGGCCCGTGCTTGGTAGCATGAGCTACCATCCGCATCTCGGTAAGCCCTGATCAGGATCGTTGAATGCCGCTAGCTGTGGGAACGGTGGTCGCCGGCTACCGGATCGAGGGTGTGCTGGGCTCCGGGGGTATGGGCACGGTGTATCTGGCGCGCCATCCAACTCTGCCCCGCAGCGATGCGCTGAAGATCCTGTCCACCGAGCTTTCCCTGGACCAAAAGTTCCGTGCCCGATTCATCCGCGAAGCCGATCTGGCCGCCACGTTGAATCATCCCAATATCGTCACGGTCTTCGATCGCGGCGAAACAGCAGACGCTCAGCTCTGGATAGCCATGGAGTATGTCAAAGGCACTGCGGCCAATGATATTTCGAGCGTCAACCTCACGCCGGCACGGATCACGCGCATAACCACCGGCGTCGCCAGGGCGCTCGATTACGCCCATTCCCGCCGGGTTCTGCACCGCGACGTCAAACCCGGGAACTTCCTGGTTTCCGGACCCATGGACATCCCAGCGGCCGATCAGGAGCGAGTTCTGCTCGCCGATTTCGGGATCGCTCGCGCGCTTGACGATGCCTCCTCACTGACCGCGACCGGCTCGCTGGTCTTCACAGCGGCGTATGCCGCGCCGGAGGCAATCGAAGGCGAAACTGTCGACCATCGGGCCGATATCTATTCGCTGGGCTGCTCGCTGTTTCGGCTGCTGACCGGCAGAACACCGTACGGTGAAACCGGTTCGCTGCCAGCGATGTTGATGGCCCACATGATGCGGCCCGTGCCACGCCCGAGCGAGGTGACCCCGGGCCTGCCACCGGCCATCGACGCCGTGATTGCCCGCGCGATGGCGAAGAATCCAGGCGAGCGGTTCAGCACCGCGGGTGAGCTCGCCGCCGCGACCGCGGCAGCATTGACCGGTCATCCCGCCGCGCCCTCGTCCGGCAGTGGGTCCCAGACACGGAGTTGGACAACACGGCCGGTGTCGCACCCGACCCCGCCTCCGGCCCTGAGCAGCGGCCCCGCACGGCAGGAGCCGACGCAGCCGCCGACGCCGCTCGGGCATCAGGTTGCGCCGGCGCCGCACCCGCCACCGGCCACGCCGTCTTTCGTCCCCGAAAGTCCTGGGCAACGGCCGCGGCGACGGCGCAGGCGGGCCCTCATCCTGACGGCGTTGGCGCTCACCGTGGTCGCGGTGGCCACAACCGTGACCGTATCTCTGGTCGGACACCACCGTGGTGGCGGATTGGCGCCGTATCAGCCGCAGACGCTCACCGGAGTCCATGGGGATGTTCGTCTTGATCAGCGGCCGCTGGCCATCGCGGCCCTGGGACCCGGCGATCCCGACGCGGTGCTGTCGCTCGGCGTCCAACCGGTGGTGATCGGAGGCATGACGGGCAACTTGCCCAGTTGGATTCAGCCCCTGGTGCATTCGTCGCCGCCGGTGCTGGGAACGCCCAATCCGGCAGCGGTAGCGGCAGCCAAACCCGACCTGATCATCGATACCGGCGACGTCGACAAAGCCACCTACGACAAGTTGGCCGCCGTCGCGCCAACGCTGACCCGTCCGGCTGACAGCACGCAAGACTGGACCTGGCAGGCGCAGCTGACGTGGATCGCTCAGGCGCTCGGCCGCTCCGATACCGCGAAAACGCTGATCGCCGATGCTGGGTCGCGACTTGCCACCATCAAATCGCAACACCCGGGCTTTGGCGGCAAATCGATCACCGTGGTGAACTTCTCCGGTGTCGCCACCACCGCCGCGGCGCGCGTGTCACGGCCGACGAGCTACCTGGAAAATCTGGGATTCAGTTACAACACCAACTTCCGACGCGGGCCCACTGAGCCCCCCGAAGTACCGCTGGACACCCCGACCGCGTTTTCCCAGGCTCAGTCGACCGCGGTTATGGTTTTGTGCCGCACCGATCCAGCCGCTGGCGGCGGCGGATACAACGGTCTACCAACGGGTTTCAACGCATATACCGGTATCTTGGTCATCATCGACGACCCGGCCACCATCGCCGCGTTCAACACCGGCGGTCCTGCCGCCAATGCCTATCTCAACCAAGCGCTGGTCAACAAACTGGCCAACCAAATCCATTAAGCCTTAGCTTTTTGATTGTGAAACCTGGGCTTTGATGGTGAAGCCTGGGCGGAACTATGGCCAGTGGTACCGCCCTGTGTTCACGCGCGAAACCCAGGATTCACTCTCGAAGCCCAGGATTCACACGGAAAGCCTGGGCAACGAAGGCGGCGCGCAATGCCGTCGAAGTCTTCAGAAAGCGTCCGGATCCTGCTGTATTTCCGACGGCACCGGGTGGCGGTATAAGCGCGAGGCGTTCTCCCAGGTGAACCTGCGGATCACGTCCGGCGGCAGGTCGCCGATCTGTTCATGGATCGTTTCCTGGGTGTGCGGCCAGGTCGAATCACAGTGCGGGTAGTCAGCTTCCAACATGATGTTGTCCACGCCGATCCGGTCCCGCTGGACGAACGACGACTTGTCCTCGACCGCGCAGAACCAGAAGTTGCGTGTGAAAACCTCTGCGGGAGTCAGACTCTCACCCAGCGCCCGCCAGGTGCCATACATCTCGTGGTAGCTCAGCATATGGTCGAGCCGGTCCAGCAACCCGGCAACCCAGCCGATTCCGCCCTCTGACAGACAGACCTTGAGATCGGGAAACCTGCTGGGCAGTCCCGAATACAACCAGTCGACCGCCGCCGAAATGGCATAGGCGAAGAACAGCACACCCTGAACGTCGGGCGGCGCATCCTCCGTGGTAGACGGCGACGAACCCGAAGATCCGATGTGCAGATTCACCACCGTGCCGGTCTCCGCACATGCGGCCATCATCGGATCCCAATGACCTGAATGAATGCTCGGCAGTTCAAGCATCGCCGGGTTCTCGCTGAAAGTGATTGCGTGGAAGCCACGCTCGGCGTTCTCGTAGATCATGTTGGCGCCGACCTCGGGATCGAGCAGCCACGGCAATTGGCACGGAATGATCCGGTCGGGATACGAACCCGCCCAGACTTCGAGGTGCCAATCATTCCATGCCCGCACCGAGGCGAGCGCCAGGTCGCGGTCCTTGGTCACCTGCTGCAGCCGCTGGCCGGCGAAGCCCGGCAGGAACGACGGAAAATTGAGCGAGGCGTAGATGCCGTTGAGATCCATGTCCTTGATGCGCGCATGGATATCCCATGCACCCCTGCGCATTTCGTCGAATCGAACCGGCTCGAAGCCGTATTCGGACACCGGCCGCCCGACCACGGCGTTGAAGCCTACGTTGGGCAATTCCCGGCCGTCGTAGACCCACGTCTGGCCGCCCTGCCCGTTGTCCACGACTTTGGGGGCGCGATCGGAGAACCTTTGCGGCATACGTCCGGCGAAGGTGTCCGGAGGTTCGACGATGTGGTCGTCTACCGAGATCACCGTGTAGCGGCGCCGCGCCCGGGGCGGATCGGGCAGGAAGGTGACCGAACGTTCGGCGCCGGTTTTGGCGGTGGTGAAGCTCAAATTGGCGGCCAGCTCGTCGATGGATTTCATGGTCGGCAATCTCTCCTTGCGGGGGCTATGTCAGCGCGAGCAGACGCAAAAGCACTGAATTCGAGCCGAATTGACGTGCTTTTGCGTCTGTTCGCGGTTCAGGTGAGCACATCGGGATCGGCTTTGATGGTCATCCGCGCGGCCCCCGCCCAATAGACGTCGGCGGCGCGTTCGATCAGCGATCGTTGCATCCCCGCCATGTCCGACCATTTCATGTGCAGCGGCTCGGTGGCGGTCAGCATGACGTCGTAGGCCAGCTTGCACACCCGCTCGATCGACGCCGCTCGATAGACGGCCTCGGGCAGATTGCGGCCGGTCGCGATGACGCCGTGGTTGGCCAGAATCGTGAGGTTGGCGCCGCCGATGCGGGCCGCGAGTTCGGCTGCGCCAGAGGCGCTGTCGATTTCGCCGTCGTAGGTATCGACCAGGCAGAGGTCGTCCAGGAACAGCGAACCGGTCTGATGCACCAGGTCGGGCAAGCGGCCCAGGGCGGCGAGCAGGCATACGTAGTACGGGTGGTTGTGGATGACCACGCGGGCGTCATCGCGCACCCGGTGCAGTTCGGTGTGGATGTGGATGGCCGGAGTGACGTCCCAACGGCCACGCACTACCCGCGCGTCGCTGTCCACCACGCAGATATCCGACGCGGTCAGTTCGGCCCACCACAGGCCCCACGGATTGACCAACATGTTCGTTTGCCCGTCGGGCTGCCAGGTGATGTGTCCGGCCATGTTCTCCGCGAACCCGATCGCAGCGAGATGGCGGAAGGCCACGGCCAGCGCCTGCTCGTCGGACAGCTCGACCCCGATCGGGGGCACCACCGACGGCGCCCACACCTCGAGGCCGCCTGGGCGTGCGTCAGGAGCATTCACAATTGGCCTCCATTTTGTCTCGAATGTCCGCGCGCAGCGCGCCTTTGGTGACCTTCCCGCCGGACGAACGGGGCAGTTCGTCGACCACGATGAGGCGTTCGGGAAGCAGCTCCTTCGAAGTCCCCAGCGCCAGCAGATGCTCGACGAGCTCAGGTAGGTCGATCTTGTGAGCATCGACGACTTCGGCGTAGACGCAAACCTTTTCGCCGAACACCGGGTCCGGCATCGCGACTGCGGCAGCCATCGCGATCGCGGGGTGCGTGGTAACCGCGTCCTCCACCTGTGCCGCGCTGATGTTCTTGCCGCCGCGCAAAATGAAATCCGATGTTCGGCCGGTGACGCTGAGGTAGCCATCGGCGTCGATCCGGCAGATATCACCCATCCGCATCCACCCGTCGCGGGTGAACAGCTTGTCGTGGTCGGTACCGCCGAGGTAGCCGAGACTGGTTGCCGGGCCGCGGCACGCGGGCTGACCTTGCCCGGTCGCAGTGACGTCGCGGTCGCCGTCGAAGAGCCGCACCGACATCTCCGGCACGATCCGACCGCCCGTGCGGAGCCGGCGTTCGCGGGGGTCGTCCAGCGTGGTCGCGCTGAGCATTCCCGTCTCGTTGGAACCGTAGAACTGCAGGATCCTGGCCCCGGTGAGTTCCTCGAACTCGGCAGCCGGCCGATACGGCAATGCCTCCCCGCCGGCGAACACGACACGCAACGAACTCAAGTCGAAGTCCCGTGACGCAACGTCGGCCATCAACATCGTCAATTGCGTACTGACGCAACATAACACGGTCACCCGACGCCGAGCGATCGCCTCGCAGGCCGCCCTCGCCGTGAACCGGTCCAGGATCACTGCGGTGGCTCCGAGGTAGATGGGGCTGGTGTGGCTGGTCCAGATCCCGAAGCCGAACGGCATGGGTATGACGGGTAAGAATATGTCGTCGCTGGTCAGTAACCCGTTGGCGACGGCCTTCTGGTGGAAGTAGAACCAACGGTTCTGGGTGTGCACGACACACTTGGGCTGCCCCGTCGTGCCCGAGGTGGAGTTGATCAGGAAGACGTCGTCGGGGCCGAGCTGAGACGCGAGCGACGGTGCCCGCGGGTCGGCCTGGGTGTCCAGCCGCAGCGCACCCGCATCGTGGCCCAAGACGAGCGGCGCCAGCCTGAAGTCTGCGAGCTGCTCCGCGACCTGGGTCGCGGCTGCGCTGCGCTGGTGATCGCTGATCAGGATCTTGGGTTGCGAACTGCGCAGGATCGCAGCGGCCTCGCGGGTACCGGCGCGCGCGCCGATGCCGACGACGACGGCGCCGCAGCGTTCGACCGCGACGAACAGCGCGTGGATGGCGGCGGAGTCGCCGTGCCACACCGCTACCCGGTCGCCGCGCGTGACACCAACCCCGGCCAACTGCTGCGCCAGATCGCTTGCCGCATAGTCGAATTCGCTCCAGGTCAGCAGCATTCCCGGGTGGTCGATGTACGCGGTGCGGCCGGGTGAGCGAGCGGCATTGGCGCGCACCGCGTCGGACAGCGTGACGTCGGACCACCAACCCTGCGCTCGATACCGGGCGGCGTCCTCGGCGGTGAACGCGGGCGATCCTACGGCCTCCAGCCCACCAACGCTCATCAACCGATGATAGGGAACGAGGTGACAGTGGTTGCGGCGGCCCGAGGCGGCCCGCCACAGCATATTGTCGGTCTGTGCTAATCGGTTTCCTGCTGGCCCTGGGCTGTTCGGTGTGCTACGGCACGGCTTCGGTCTTGCAAGCGGTAGCGGCACGATCGGTGCAAGGCGAGAGCAGGTCGGGTGTCGACGCCGCGTTGGTATTGCGCGCTGCCAGGCAATGGCGATACCTCGCCGGCATCGGTCTTGACGGCCTCGGATTTGTCCTCCAGGTGATAGCACTGCGCTTGGTACCGATCTATGTCGTCGCCGCTGCGCTCGCCGCCTCGATCGCGGTCACCGGGATCGTCTCCGCGTGGGCCCTGTCTGCGCGACTGTCACCAGCCGAGTGGACAGCGGTAGGCATCGTCTGCGTGAGCCTCGCAGTACTCGCCGGCGCCGCCGGACCCGGGCACTTTCGGCGCGCACCGGCCGGCCTCGGCTGGGCCCTGTTGGGGGTGGTGGTCGCGATCCTGGTTGCCGGTGTCGCCGCTGGCCGGTTGAGTGATCGAGAGCGTGCCCTTGCCCTCGGCTTCGGTGCAGGCAGCGGCTTCGGTGTGGTGGAAGTCGGCGTGCGCCTGATCGACTTGATTGCCCCGACCAAAGCCGCCTTCTACACCAACCCGGCGCTGTACGCGGCGATCAGCGGCGGCGTCATCGGATTTCTTTTGTTCACATCCGCGTTGCAACGCGGGTCCGTAACCACGACAGTCGCCGCCATGGTCGTTGGTGAAACCGTTGCCCCGGCGCTAGTCGGGGCGGTGTGGCTCGGTGACCGCGCACGCGAGGGCCTCGGCTGGCTGGTCGTGTTGGGATTCGCGGTTGCGGTCGCCGGCACTCTGGGGCTGGCGCGATTCGGGGAAGCACCGAGCCCGGCGGAAGCAGACTGAGACCCGAGCTGGCTCAATCGTCGCCGCGCGGCGGTGGCTGCACCTCTACACCGCTTGACTCGTGCTCCGGGCCTGCGGCCGGGTGTTCGGCCGGAACACGTTCACGGAATCGAGTCGCTTCACCGTCATTGCCGGGCTCGGGACGCCGATCGTCGCTGTGGTATGGCCCGGGCTTAGGCCGGGGCTTGCCACCCGGGAAGGCCAATCGAAAGATGCTGCGGTGCACTGAGAACCACTGCTTGGAGAATCGCCCGGTGTTGTACGGCAGCTCGTAGCGTTCGCAGATATCTTTGATCTTCGGAGCGATCTCCGAGTAGCGGCTGCTCGGCATGTCGGGATACAGGTGGTGCTCGACTTGATAACCCAGGTTGCCGCTGATGACGTGGAACAGCGGGCTGCCCTCGATGTTGGCCGCACCGACGAGTTGCCGCAGATACCAATCGCCGCGCGTCTCGTTCTCGACTTCCTGTTCGGTGAACGTGTAGGTCTGGTCGGGGAAATGTCCGCAGAAGATGATGGCGTGCGCCCACACGTTGCGGATGACATTGGCCGCGGCGTCGGCGAGCAGGGTTCGCAGATAGGTGCTTTCCACACCGGGCAATGTCCGGTCGAGGAACGTCGCCGCCGCGCCGACCCGCCCTTTGCCCGAAATTCTCCGGAGCCGCCTGCCGATACGCGACTCCGCCGGCTGCTCGAGTCGGCCACGCGACGCCAGCTGCACCAGCGCGAATGCGCCGGCACTGATCAGCGGCCAGCCCAAATAGTCCTTGAAGATCTGCGAACGTGCCTTGCCGCCAATGCCTTTGAGGTCCTTACGGATCTCCGACCACGGCTTCTCTCCGGCCCGGATCGCCTCGATGTCCATATCGTGGACCGCCACACCCCACTCAAAGAGCGCTGTGAGCAGCAGGTTGTAGAGCGGTTGCCCAAGATAGCGCGGATGCCATTTTTGATTGGGATCGATCCGCATGATCTCGTAGCCGAGGTCTTTGTCCTTGCCCAAGATGTTGGTGTAGGTGTGGTGGATGTAGTTGTGCGAGTGCTTCCACGCCTCCTTGGTCGAGGCGGTGTCCCAGTCCCACACCGAGGAATGAATGTCGGGATCGTTCATCCAATCCCACTGGCCGTGCATGACGTTATGGCCGATCTCCATGTTTTCCAGGATCTTGGCCATACCCAGGCACGCCGTTCCGAGGACCCATGCAGTCTTAGATCGCGATGCCAGCAGGAGCACACGACCGGCTACCACAATCTGCCGCTGCACCGAAATGACGGTTTTGATATAGCTACGGTCGCGCTCGCCGAGATCGGCGAACACCTCGTCGTGAATCGCGTCGAGTTCTTTCGCGAGCTTTTCGCGTTCCTGCTCGCCCAAATGGGCAAACGGGGTCTCTTGGCGTTGCAAAGTAGAAGTCACCCCAAATCCTTTCGTCAGAGCTCTAGTTCGATGTCGCCCTCGGCGGTATTGATACAGATCCGCACGTCCTGCCCCACGGGTTCGATCACGTCACCGGAGCGCAGATCGCGAAGTTTGCCGGCCTTCAGCGTGCCGACGCAGGTGTGGCAGATTCCGATGCGACAGCCGAAGGCGAGGTTGAGGCCGGCCTGCTCGCCGGCTTCCAAAATTGATGTGCCGCCGTCACATTCGACGGACTTCTCGCTGTCGAGGAAGCAAACTTCGCCGCCTTCACCGGTAGCGCCGTCACCACCGATCTTGGGCTGGAACCGTTCCATGTGCAGGCGATCGCAATCGCCGTTGCTTTTCCAGTGCTCGGTCAGCGCATCGAGCATCTCCCCCGGCCCGGAACAAAAGGCCTCACGATCGCGCCAGTCCGGGCAGACCTCGTCGAGGTCTGCCGGCTCAAGCCGGCCCCGCTCGGACGTCAGGCGCAGATCCAGCCGCAGCCCGTCGTGGCGGCGATCGAGGTCTTCGAGGACGGACAAAAACATGACCTGTTCGCGGGTCCGAGCGGAGTGAATGACGATAACGTCGTCCAGTTGGTCGCGATGGTCGAGGCTGCGCAGCATGCTCATGATCGGTGTGATGCCGCTGCCGGCGCTGATGAACAACATTTTGGGCGGCAGCGGGTCGGGCAGCGTGAACACGCCCTCTATTTCGCCGAGCCGCACCAAGTCACCGGGCTGGATTTTCTGCACGAGGTATGGCGAGACCACGCCGCCGTCCACCTTCTTGGGCGTAACGCTGATCAGACCGTCTTCGGGCGACGGGTCCGATGTCAGCGAATAGGCCCGCCAGTGGTAGACGCCGTCGATCACGACGCCCAGGCGCACGTACTGCCCGGGCTTGTGACCTGGCCACTCATACCCCGGCCGAATCAGAACGCTCGCTGCTTCAGAGCCTTGGGGCTCAACGCGGTCGACCTTGCCGCGCAGCTCCTTCGTGGTCCAGAGCGGGTTGATCATCTCCAGGTAGTCGTCGGGCTGCAACGGACTGAACAATCGCCGCACGGCCCGCAGGAACAACCTGCGACCGCGCGGGACTTGGGGCTGCGCACCTCGCTCCGCCATGTGGCCATAGTACACAGTTGTTCACTGAATTCAACTGCGCGCAGTCAATCGTACTGATTGCTAAATAAATCAGAATGAACTACCGCAGGCCACAATTGATACAGACGTTCACTGAGTCTTCGCGGATGGAATCGTCTGTTGAGCCTTACGCCGTCAACGACAACTCCCTTTGCTTGCCCAGAGGCGGCGCAGCGCAAACATCGACATTGCTGGTCACCCCACGGATCTCGATGACCGGTGGTCACCCGAGTGGTATTTCAACCGACCGGGCGGTAGGTCCGGCCGCGAGCCGGCCGGGTCCACAACACGCCGCCCTGCGCATTGACGCCAGCCTCGATCAGCCGGCGTTTGAGGATCTTGTTGGTCGCCGTCACCGGTAGGTCGTCGTTGATGCGGACGTAGCGCGGCCAGGCCTTCGGCGACAGGTCGGGCTGTGCGGCGAGGAAATCCCCCAAGTCAGCGGGGTCGAGCCGCATCCGGTCACGCAGCACCAGCGCCGCCATCACCTGGTCCCCGACTCTGTCGTCAGGCACCGCATAGACCGCAACCTGACTGATTTGCGGCAGCCGCGCCAAAATGCGCTCGAGAGTGGCCGCCGCCAGATTCTCGCCGTCGACCCGCATCCAGTCGGCGGTGCGACCCGCGAGGTAAATCCAGCCGTCAGCGTCGCGATAGGCCAGATCGCCGGACCAATACATGCCGTGCCGCATCCGCTGCGCCGTCGCCGAGGGATCGTTGTAGTAGCCGGTGAACGGTCCCGCCCCCTGAGTGTTGACGAGTTCGCCGACGGCTTCTTCGAAATTGGTCAGGGCGCCGTGTTCGTCGAACTGCGCGACCGCGCACTCGGTCAACGTTTCGGGGTTGTAGACGCTCACTCCCGGGTAGGGCTTGCCGATTGACCCCGTTGGCGCGCCGTCCTCTCGTACCACGATCACCGCGAACTCGCTGGAGCCGAAACTGTCCACCACGCGGCATCCGAAACGCCTTGCGAATTCGGCGATATCGCGATCGGTCGCTTCGTTGCCGAATGCCACCCGCAGCGTGTTCTCGGCGTCGTCGGGGCGTTCGGGAGTGTCGAGGATCAACGCGAGCGGTTTGCCGACGTAGTTCATGTACGTCACGTGGTAGCGACGTACGTCGTCGAGAAAACGCGACGGTGAGAACCGGGCCGGGACCATCGTCGCGCCACTTCCAACGGCGACCGCCCAACCTGCCGCAACGCCGTTGGAATGAAACAACGGCATCGACAAGTAGCAAACGTCGTCGGCGGTGACGTCGTATTGATAAATCAGGCTGGCGCCGCACATGACAGCCATCCCGTGCGCGAACCGCACCGCCTTGGGATCGCCGCTGGTGCCGGAGGTGAAGATCATCATCAGCGTGTCCGGGCCCGTGACCTCACGGTGCGCAACCAGCGGTGACGCCGTGGCCACCGCTTCGGCGTAACGCGTCTCGTCGACATCGAGCACCTGAATCCCGTTGAGCTCCAAGCCGTTCAGTAGCGGCAGGTGTTCGGTGTCGACGAGAAGGAGTTGACAGTCCGAGCGCCGGAGGTCGGCGAGCAGTCCGGCTCCGCGCCGCGTGGTGTTGATGCCGCACAGCACATATCCGCCCAGCGCCGCCGCGGCCATGGCGCGAAGCATCGCCGGGGAATTGGACAGCAGCGCGCCGACGTGCAGCGGGCGGGTCACGTCGGCGAGCCCGATCAGGGCGGCGGCTTCGGCTTCGGCCTCGGCCAAGTGCTCCCGCCAGGTCCAGGTTCGGTCGCCGTAGGCGACGGCGGGGGTGTCGTCGTGCCTGCGCTGCCGCAGTATCTGCTGAACTGTCTCCGGCACGGTTATCTGGATCCTCGTCAGCGGGTCGTCAGCACCAAGCCGGCGTAACCGCGCCGGGCTACCTCGTCGCAGTGACGGCGGTAGGTGCCGAAGCCTCCCGCGTAGGGCATGAAGATCCGCTTCTTGCCTTCGATATTGGCGCCCAGGTACCACGACGATGCGGCCCGGGGAAACAGCGTTTGCTCGGCGGCTGCCGCCACGTGGTCGGTCCATTCCCGGGCGGCGTCGAGGCGCGGTTCGACTTCGCTGACCCCGAGTCGGCCCGCGGTAATTACCAGATCCATGACCCAGTCGACCTGAACCTCGGCGTGCAGCACCATGTTCGCCAGCACCGAAGGGGCGCCGGGTCCGCTGACGCTGAACAGGTTCGGTAGCCCGGGCACCATCAGACCTAGAAACGTCAGCGGGCCGTCGGCCCAGATGTCGCGCAACCGTTCTCCGCCGGGACCGCTCGGGTCGATGCGGGTAAGCGCGCCGGTCATCGCGTCGAATCCGGTGGCGAAGATCAGTGCATCGCAGGGATAGGTGGTGACGTTGGTTCTTATCCCGTCGGCGGTGATCGTGTCGATGGGCTCGCGACGCAGGTTCACCAGCCGGACGTTGTCCCGGTTGAAGGTGGCGTAGTAACCGGCGTCAGTGCAGATCCGTTTGGTGCCGATCGGGTGGTCGACCGGGATAAGATCGCCTGCTACGGCTGGATCATTGACGATTTCGCGGATCCGCTGTTCGGCGAACTCGCGAGCGATGTCGTTGGCGGCCAGGTCACTGGTCTGGTCGGGGAAGGTCTTGGCGAAAAGCACGCCACCCTCCCGCCAGCGCCGCCACAATGCTTCTGCCCGCTCGGCGGGTTCGGTGTCGACGGCTTTCTTGTGGTAAGTACCGTGCGGAGTCCCCGCCGCCGCGTATGCGGAGGCCCGCCGGCGTTCGGGATACTCCGCCTGGATCTGCCGTTGCTCGTCGGCCGACCAGGGTCGGTTGGGCATGGGAATGCTGTAGTTGGCCGACCGCTGGAAGACCACCAGCGTCGCCGCTTGCTCGGCGATGATCGGAATCACTTGGATGCCAGACGAACCCGTGCCGATAACGCCGACGCGTTTGCCGCGCAGATCGGGATCCTCGCGCGGCCACGCAGCGGTGAAATACACCTCTCCGGTGAAGTCGTCGACGCCGGGAATGTCGGGGCGATTCAGGGCCGACAGGCAGCCCGTTGCGCACAGCAGAAACCGCGCGGTATGTATGTCACCAGCGGCGGTGTGAACACGCCAACGTGCGGAGTCCTGGTCGAACTCGGCGGCTACCACGTCGCAACCAAATCGGTAGTGGCGGCGCAGGTCGTAGCGCTCGGCGACGTGACGCAGATAGGCCAGGATCTCCGGTTGAGCGGCGAACCGTTCGCTCCACTGCCAGCTCTGCTGCAGCGTTTCGTCGAATGAGTAAGAGTAGTCGACACTTTCGACGTCGCAGCGGGCACCGGGATAGCGATTCCAGTACCAGGTTCCACCCACATCGGGCGCCGCCTCGAGGGCGGTCACCGAAAGGCCCGCCGCCACCGCTCGATGCACGGCGTAGAGCCCGGCGAATCCCGCGCCGACGACGATCACGTCGGTCCCAGACACCGATGTCACTGTCGCTCCACATTCGGGTACAGCAGCTGTCTCAGGTCGCGGCAGACGAGCTGCAGACCCGACGCTGCCGCGGCCAACAGTTGAATCGTCATGAAGCCGTGGAAGAGGCCCGGAAAATCTCGGTGCACCACCCGTACCCCCGCGCTGCGCAGCAGCCGTGCATAGCTGCACCCTTCGCTGTGCAACGTATCCAGGCCGGCGGTGACAATCACCGCTGGCGGCAGCCCCGCATGGGATTCCGCGCGAGCCGGCGCCACCAGGTATGGCGGGTCAAAAGGCCTTTCCCCGCCCAGGTATTGACGCCAATACCACATCATCGCGGCCCGGGTGTTGATATATCCGCTGGCGTAGCGCTGATAGCTCTCGGTGTCGAACGAGGGGTCTATCGCGGGGTAGATCAGAAGTTGTGCAGCGGGTGCGGTGACTTCTCGTTCGCGGCAGAGAATGGCGGTGACCGCGGCGAGATTTCCGCCGGCGCTGTCGCCGCCGACCGCGGTCCGCGCCGGGTCGATCCCCAGCTCGTCGGCGTGTTCCACCACCCAGCGGAACGCCGCGAAAGCGTCGAGCGCCGCCGCGGGCGCGGGATGTTCGGGCGCAAGTCGATAGTCGATCGAAACCACGACGCTTTGGCTGCCGCGAGCCAGCGCCCGACAGAATCCGTCGTGGGATTCGATGTCGCAGAAGACGAATCCACCGCCGTGGCAGTACACGATCCCTGGGCGCTGTTGCGATGGGTCACCGTGCGGGTAGTAGAACCGCGCCGCGATTTCGCCGGCGGGGCCTGGAATCATGCGATCAACCGTGCGTCGAACATCGTCGACGTTGGTGGCGGGAACCCGTCGTTCGGCCAGCGCGGCGCGGGCCTGGGGGCCGGTCATGGTTTCCACGCGAGGAAATCCGGCGTCCAAGTCACGCAGCATCGCCTGCACGGCGTCATCCATGCGCGCCTCCGACGGCTCCGTCGCACCGGTCACTCATCGCGCCGGTCACCCGGTCGGTACTTCAGCAGAGTTATTCCGGCGTCGGGCAGATCGTAGAACACCGGTTGCACGCGCATTCCGATGCGGATGGCTTCGTCGTCTTCGGGATCGACATCGACCAGTTCGGTGCTGATTCTGGGGCCGGCGTCCCACTGCACCACCGCGAGTAACTGCGGTGTCGCGTCGGCCCACGGCGGCCCCGTGGGCCGACGAGCGATGGTGAAGGTGTACAGCGTTCCGGCACCATCGATTTCGCGCCATTCCAGGTCGTCGGCCAGCGTCCCCGGCGCCAGGGTTCGCGGGTAGAAGACGTAGCGCTGCAGCGAGGGCGAGTACTGCACGAGGATACGGTGCTGCGCCAGGCCGTCCCAGAACGGCCGCGAGACGGGCGTGGGCTCGGGGACGGGACGGGGTTCAGTGCGGCTCACGGTCAATTGCGCCACTCCTCCTCATCGCTTCACTCTGCATCGTCGCCGGCGCGGTCAGTCTCCCCGCATCAGCAGCGCCACCTGCTCGCTCATGATGCCGCCGTTGCCGGTCACGAACGCGGTGTGGCAGTCGTGAACCTGCGCGTCCCCCGCTCGGCCCATGATTTGCCGGGCCCCGTCGACGACGTGGTGCATGCCGCCGGCCATCCCCGCCTGACCGAACGACAGCTGCCCCCCTGCCGTGTTGAGCGGAAAGTCGCCGCGATAGGTCAAGTCGTGTTCGCTAACCCAAGACATGCCTTGGCCTTTCGCGCAGAAGCCGGCATCCTCGAGGCTCATCAGCACGGTGATCGTGTAACAGTCGTAGATCGAGGCGACGTCGACATCTGATCGGCTCAGGCCCGCCATCG
The DNA here is from genome assembly GCF_001667115.1 of Mycobacterium sp. 852002-51163_SCH5372311. Taxonomy (GTDB): domain Bacteria; phylum Actinomycetota; class Actinomycetes; order Mycobacteriales; family Mycobacteriaceae; genus Mycobacterium. Next base: position 18,650 of record NZ_LZIJ01000090.1, read on the forward strand.
CGAAGGCCCTGTCCGCCGCCCGTGCGATCGGGGTGCGCAGCAGATCGTCCGCGTAGGTCGGGGTCTTGAAGGCGATGTGCTCGCCGAAACCGGCGATCCACACCGGCCGGTGGCGGCCGCGACGCGCGATTTCGGCGTTCGCGATCAGGACGCCGACTCCCCCGTGTACCCGCATCACCGTTTCCAGCATGTGGATCGGGTCGGCGATCATCGGGCTGGCCAGCACGTCGTCGACGGTGATCGGAGTGCCGTGGAAAACCGCGCCGGGATGCGCACATGCGTTGGTGCGCTGGTCGACGGCGATCTTGGCGACCGCGGCGGGGTCGTAGCCGAACTCCGCCGCGTAACGCTGTGCGATCTGCGCGTACGGCGCGTTCTGACCCACGTTGCCGTACGGTATTTCGAACTCCGCTTGGGGCGAACCGTAGTTGTTCGATGACGCTCCAAACCAATTCGGTGTAGCGGCCGGACGGCTTCGGGCTTGCGGCAGGTCCGACGATCCGGGCACCACGGCCAGCACCGCGTCGCAGATGCCGAGTTCGACGGCTGCGGCGGCCCGCCACACCATCCCTGCTGAGGTGGCTCCGCCCAGATCGACGCGCTCACCGAAATCCAAGGGCAGGCCGAGATATTCACCCAAGGTAGCCGGCGCGAACATCGTCGATTCGGCTATTCCATGCGTCAGCAGGCCGTTGACACATGCCGCATCGACGCCGGCATCCTCGACCACCATCTTCGCCAACAGCGCGTATTGGTCGAGGGTGAACAACTGCGGTCGGCGCGGGCGGCGTTCAGCGGGCAGCTCGGCGATGCCGACGATGGCCGCCTCACCGCGCAACCCGGTCACGACGGTGTTCCGCGCCGGGGCAGCTGGACAGTCGCCGTGCCCGGCATCAGCACGGTGGAGCCGCGGCGGCCGGCGATATCGAGATCGAGCAGTCCGGCGCCCTCGTCGGTGATGCGCTTTCCGGTGACCGTGCCGCCGAAGAGGAGCTGCTGGCCCGGATAGGCGACCGCGCGGTTCTGCACCGAGAAGGAAACCAGGCGTCCCCGGCCCCCGATCCAGTCGCAGATTGCACGGGCCAGCAGCGCCGCCTGGAGCGGACCCTGGACCAACACGTCGTCGTAGCCCTCACTTTCGGCCCACACTTTGTCGTAGTGAACCCGGTGGCCGTTGTAGGTGGCGGCGCTGAAGAAGAACAGCTGGGTTTCGTCGGCGGTCACGCTCAGTGTGGGAATCTGCTCGCCGACACCGACATCCTCGTAAAACACCTGCGCGTCCGTCATTGGCGCCGCTCCGCCTCATCGCTTTGTCCCCCTCGCCGCTGCGCGGCTGGGGGTGCCCCCACTGCATCGTCGCCGGCGCGTGTCATGGGCGTGCGATCATCGACGTCGACGCTTCGGCGACCAGCTCGCGGTGCTGGTTTCGATACACCGTCCGCCAGGTAACCAGTACGAATTTCCCTGAACGGCCTTGCTTTTCGACAATGGACTCGACGGTGCGGACCATTTCGATTTGGTCTCGGTGGTAGGCCGGCACGTGGAAGGTGAAACTTTCGCCACCGGCCATCCGTTTGGGAGCCCGCGGGAACGCGAGACTGCCGGAGGCCGCGCCGGAGGAACCATCAGGCCGCAGGCCGTCCAGACGAGTGACACCGAGCACCGCATATTGCACGAACAGCGGCGGGCAGACGATGTCCCGAAAGCCGTTGGCGCGGGCGTAGTCCGGATCAAACCACAGCGGGTTGTGGTCGCCGACCGCCGCAGCCCACCGCTGCCAGTCTCGTCGATTCACCTCGCCCGTCGCGGATGCGGCGACGGTGCCCACGCGTGACGCCGATTCGGCGTCGATCAGGGACTCCTCAGTCGTCAATACTTTCCTCCAGCCATGCCGCGGCGACGTCGGCTCCGCCGCCGAGGGTTGAGCCTATGCGCGCCCTTTCGGTCCACAAATGCAGATCGGTCTCCGTCACGTAGCCGATTCCGCCGTGCAGTTGATGGGCATCCAGGGTGATCAGTCTGGCCGCCGTCGCGGCATGCATGCGCGCTATGGCCGTTTCCCTGGCCGCCGTACGGCCACGCGCTATCCAGAAGACCGCCGAGTGTGCGGCCAATCGCGCTGCCGCCAAGGCGATGTGCATGTTGGCGACGAGATGCTGGGCCGCCTGGAACGACGCGATCGGCCGGCCGAACTGGTGGCGCAGTTTGATGTAGTCGACCGTGCGGTCCAGCACGGCCTGCCCCACCCCGACCAGGTCGAGTGATCCCAACGCCACCGCGGCATTTGCCAACCGGCGCAGCGCCGACGGGGTGACACGGTGGTCCACAAGCGCGTCGGAGCCGACCACCAGATCGTCGAATCGCACGGTGAATGCACGGTGGCCACCGGCCATGGCGAGCGGCTCGATCCTCACATCGGCGGCGCGCGTGCCGACGGCGAAGACCGATGTGCCCCCTGGTGCGGCGGCTGACACCACGATGAGGTCGGCGATGTCAGCGTCGGCGACGTAGTCGGCGATTCCGCTCAACCGCCAGCGACCGCTCGAGGCGGGTTCGGCGTCCAGCACCGCCGAGACGACAGCGGCATTGCGGGCGCTCCACAGTGCCGTCGTGCCGCGAGCAGCGCCGGTCGCCAGTGCCGGCAGCCACGCGGCGCGGGCATCGGTGGTGCCCAGTTGGTCGAGGGCCAGTGCGGCCTGCACGGTGCTGTGCACTGTCGCCGGGCACAGCGCGCGGCCGGCCTCGGTGTAGAAGACGGCGAGATCGTCAAGTGAGCCGCCGGACCCGCCGTACTCCTCGCCGATCGCGAGCCCGAAAACGCCGGCGTCGGCGAGCGCCTTCCACAGCGCGGGAGTGCTTCGATCAGCGCCGGGCTCATTCAGTGCCCGGACCAGGCTCACCGGACTCTCCGTCATCAGCAGCGCGCGCAGACTCGCCCCGAACTCCCGCTGCACGGCGGTCGGAATGGCTCTCATCAGTCAACGTCCATAGCTGGGCATCCCGTGGCCCCGCTGAGCAATGATGTCGCGCAACACCTCGTTGGTGCCGCCGCCGAACCGCATCAACGGCGCCGACCGGTAGAGCCGTTCGAACTTGCCGCCGAGCGGCGCCTCTGCGCTGCGGTGTGTCAGCAAGCCATCCGGGCCGAGCAGATCAAGCGCGAGATCGGCGATGCGCTGACGAAGTTCGCTGGTGAAGACCTTCTCGACGCTTACCTCCACGGTGGGGATGACGCCGCTGTCGAGGATCGAGGCCGCCTCGTAGCCCATCAGCACGGCTGCCTCCACGTCGGCCTCGGCCTGCGCCAGGCGGCGCCGAAGTACCGCGCTGTGAGCGGGCACCGTGCCGTCTCGCCGCGGGCGCATGGCGAGCTCACGCAAGTCGTCGACCGCCCGGCGCAGGTCACCCGCGTTGGTCAGGGCCCCGCGTTCCAGGTCGAGCGCTCCGGTGATATACGTCCAGCCCCGGTTGATTTCGCCGATCAGGTTGGTCAAGGGCACCCGCACATCACGAAAATGCACCTCGTTGGTGCGATAGCCCGACCACGCGTACAGCGGGCGGATCTCCACACCCGGGCTGTCGATCGGGACGATGATCACCGAGATCCCGCGATGGCGCGCGCTGGTCGGATCGGTGCGCACGCATAGCCATTCATGGGTGGCGCGCTGTGCCCCGCTATTCCATATCTTGCTGCCGTTGATCGTCCATTCCTGGCCGTCGCGCGTCGCGCGAGTGCGCATGTTGGCCAAGTCGGTGCCAGCCTCAGACTCGGAATAGCCTACCGCACAAACCATTTCGCCTTTGGCGATCAGCGGGAGCCATTCGGATTTGTTCTGCTCGGTGCCGTGTCGCATGATCATCGGCGCCACCGAGGTGACCGTCAGGTCGGGTCCTGGCACGCCCCAATATTCGAACTCGCTCATCAGCAGGTGCTGATAGACGGCACCGAGACCCAAACCTCCGTATTCGCGCGGCCAGTTCAGCCCGAACCAGCCTTTGTCGCCGATCTTGCGGCGAAATTGCGCGACCTCGCCGTCGGGAAACTCGAGATCATGCTCGCTGAGTTCGGCACGTAATTCCGCGGTGACGTTGGCGTGGAGGAACTCGCGGACCTCGTCCAACCAGGCACGCTGGCCGGCGTCGAGTTCGAAATCCATTCCGGCTCCCTTGCCGCGGCTGTCCGAACTTTTCGTGCAGAACGCTCGTGATAGCTGCAAACCCTACTTTCCCTGATCGAAACGAGAGCCTCCTATTGGGACAGCCGGAAGCTTGATGAATTCCGCCGGTGAGGCGCACGATTGCCGAATGACCGAATCCGGTGCGGACCGTGTTGCGGTCTATTTCGACTTCGACAACATCGTCATCTCGCACTACGACCAGGTGCACGGTCGCAACGCGTTCCAACGGGACAAGGCCAAGGGCCTGGAGAATGAGCGGCTGGAAGCGGCGACCGTCGACCTCGGTGCCGTCATGGATTTCGCCTCCTCGTTCGGCACGCTGGTCCTCACTCGCGCGTATGCGGATTGGTCAACCGACGTCAACGCCCGCTACCACGGCCAACTCGTGGGCCGCGCGGTGGATCTGGTGCAACTGTTTCCCGCGACCGTTTACGGCAAGAACGGGGCAGACATCCGCCTGGCCGTGGACGCGGTCGAGGACATGTTCCGGCTGCCCGACCTGACCCACGTGGTGATCGTGGGCGGCGACTCCGACTACATCGCCCTCGCCCAGCGCTGCAAACGGCTCGGCCGCTACGTCGTCGGTATCGGCGTGGCCGGCGCCAGCAGCCAGTCGCTGGCCGCGGCCTGCGACGAGTTCGTCACCTACGACACCCTGCCCGGAATACCCACCCAAAGCGCGCCGGTGCGCCAGCCCAAGAAGCGTGGGCGGCACGCGACTTCCGAACCCGAGGACGAGCCGCCGCCGCCCGATCCGCAAGCCGCGGCCACCAGCCTGCTCGAGCGTGCGCTTCGAATCAGTCAGGAAAAGGACGACGCCGACTGGCTGCACAACTCGGTGGTCAAGGCGCAGATGAAGCGGATGAACCCGTCATTCAGCGAGAAGTCGCTGGGATTCAAGTCATTCAGCGACTTCCTGCGCTCGCGCAGCGACATCGTCGACCTCGACGAGAGCAGCACCACACGTCTGGTGCGTCTGCATAGTGATGGAGAAACCCGATGATGACCGATTTCCGGCGGCGCGCGTTCCGGCTCACCGCGTCCTTCCTTGCGGTGACGACGGCGTCGCCGGCTCTGCTGTGCGGACCTGTCCCGGTCGCGTCCGCGGCGGCGTGCCCCGACATCGAGGTGGTGTTCGCGCGCGGCACCGGCGAGCCACCGGGGGTGGGCGGGGTCGGAGGCGCATTCGTCAATGCAGTCCGCGGGCGGGCCGGCGGCCGATCGGTCGGCGAGTACGGCGTCAATTACCCCGCCAGCGGTGACTTCGGCAACCCCGGTTTCCGCGGGACCTTCAACGCTGGGGTCGGCGATGAGCGCGGACACATCCAGTCCATGGCGGCCAACTGCCCGAACACCAGAATGATCGTCGGCGGCTACTCCCAGGGTGCGGCCGTGACCGGCAACATGACCTCCGGCGGCGTGTCGGCGGATGGGGCGAACCACGTCGCGGCCGTCGCCCTGTTCGGGAAACCGTCGCCGAATTGGTTGCGCACGTTCGGCTCACCGCCGATCGTGATCGGTCCGCAGTTCGCGGGCAAGACCATCGACCTGTGCGCTCCCGGCGACAACATCTGCGACGGTGCGCCCGGTGGGCCGCCGGACCGACAGCACGGGGCGTATCCGTTCAACGGCATGGTCGGTCAAGCCGCGGATTTCGCCATCGGTCACCTGTGAGCAACCCGAAATCGACACCGGCGGCGCTGCTGGCCGACCGGGTCGCGGTGGTGACTGGCGCCGGGGGCGGCATCGGCGCGGCGACCGCGCGACTGTTCGCCCAGCACGGCGCCCGGGTGGTCGTCGCCGATATTGACGCCGGGCGCGGGCAGGCGATCGCCGACGAGATCGGCGGCCTGGCCGTGGCAGTCGATGTGCGCGAGCCCGACCAGGTCAGCGCGTTGGCGCACACTGTGCTGGATCGCTGCGGCCGGGTCGACGTGCTGGTCAACAACGTGGGCCACTGGCTGCGGCATCCGGGCAACTTCGTCGACACCGACGCGCAGCTGTGGGACGAGCTCTACCGGATCAACCTGCACCACGTCTTCCTGGTCACCCGTGCGTTCCTGCCGGCGATGGTCGGCCGGCACGCGGGCGCGATCGTCAACGTCTCGTCCGTCGAAGGCTTGCGCGGCTATCCGGAGGATCCGGTCTATGCCGCTTTCAAAGCGGCCGTCATCCACTTCACTCGCAGCCTCGCCGTCCAGGTGGGTCGCGATGGCGTGCGGGTCAACGCAATCGGCCCCGACGTCACCGAGTCGCTACAGGTGCCCTACTCGCAGTGGCTATCGCCGGACGAGCAACGGCAGTGGCCGCAATGGGTTCCCGTCGGACGGATGGGACTACCGGAGGACCAGGCCCGGGTGATCCTGTTCCTGGCCTGCGAGCTGTCGGCCTTCGTTACCGGCCACACGATCCCGACCGACGGCGGTACCGGCGCCGCCGGCGGCTGGTTCCGCTCGGCGCGCCGGACCGATCGGGAATGGACCAATCGGCCTGCCGCGCCGTGAGCCGACGCCGCTGGGTGCCAAGAAATTGCGGAGAATCCTTCAAGAGCAGCCCTGAACTGTGAAGTCGCCCGGGCAGAACCGGGAAATTGACATCACAGAAGGAGTCCAGCGCGCTCATGACCACCGTGCAATTGCCGGGGCACCAGAACCCACACGTCCCATATGTGGAACAGCCCCACCGCCACCCCTGGGAGATCGGACTTCTCGTCCTGGTCATCGCGTCCAGCTTCGTGCTCTATCTGCTGGCGATCGCCGTAGTGCTGTCGGGCCGCACGAGCACGCTGTGGCTTGGGATTCTGGCTTGGCCGATAGTGGTGTATTTCGGCCGCGGCCTGACCTACGGCAGGCAGCGGGTGAACGGCGTCAAGATGTCGCCTACCCAGTTCCCCGAGGGCTACTGGCTCGTCGTCGAGGCCGCCCAGCGGTTCGGGCTCCCCGAAGTACCCGACGCCTACGTCGTGCTGGGCAACGGCAAGATCAACGCCTTCGCGAGTGGACACGGCTTCCGTCGGTACGTGGCGGTTTACAGCGACCTGTTCGAGATCGGGGGCCAGGCCCGCGATCCCGAAGCGCTGGCATTCGTGATCGGCCACGAGGTGGGCCACATCGCTGCCGGCCACACGTCCTACTGGCGCCAACTGAGCCAGCTGGCGATGCGGATCCCGCTCCTGGGCCAATCGCTGTCACGGTCGATGGAATACACGGCCGACAACTACGGGTACGCATTTCGCCCGTCGGGGACGGCCCGCGCCATCGGAGTCCTGAGCGCCGGAAAATATCTGCTCAGGTTGGTGGATTTCGACGGCATGGCCGACCGGGCCGCGACCGAGACCGGATTCTTCGTTTGGCTGGCCAACATGCTGGCCTCCCATCCGGTGAACACCTGGCGGGCGGCAGCGCTGCGCGACCGCGCCATCGCGGGTGCCCTGTTCTTTCGGCCCAGGCCGCTGCCCATTGGCTCGCTTCGCGACACTTAAATTGCGCACCCGACACGCCGGGCACCGTCGCAGCACGTTAAGTCTCGACGTAAAGGCCGAGCGTCAGCCGGCCAGCACTTACCATCCCATCAGTGACCACCACACCGGAACTGTTCTCGACCTACGGCCCCGGCGATGTTCGCATTGTCTGCGATCGCCTGGGCGACCCTGAGGCGCGAGCCGTGGTGTTCCTGCACGGCGGCGGGCAGACCCGCCGCTCCTGGGGCCGCGCGGCGGCCGCCGTTGCCGAGCGTGGTTGGCAGGCGGTCACCGTTGACATGCGGGGGCACGGCGAATCGGACTGGTCTAGCGACGGCGACTACCGCGTGGTGAGCTTCGCCAGCGACATCCAAGAGGTGCTGCGCCGGCTGCCGGCCAGGCCGGTGCTGGTCGGCGCCTCGTTGGGCGGGTTCACCTCGATGCTCCTCGCCGGTGAGCTATCGCCCGGCATCGCCGGCGCGGTCGTTCTGGTAGACATCGTGCCCAACATGGATCCGTCGGGAGCGAGCCGGATTCACGCGTTCATGGCCGACCGGGTGGCCTCGGGATTCGACTCGTTGGACGAAGTCGCCGACATGATCGCCGAATACAACCCGCATCGGCCCCGTCCCACAGATCTCGACGGCCTGCGCACCAACCTGCGCCGTCGCGGCGATCGCTGGTACTGGCACTGGGACCCGAAATTCATCAGCGGCACTTCGCCATTCCCCCCGATCGAGGTGACCGACACCGACCGCATGCACGCTGCCGTTGCCGCAATTCTGCGTAACGGCGTGCCGCTGCTCTTGGTACGAGGCCAGATGAGTGACCTTGTCAGTCAAGAGCGGGCCGACGAATTCCTTGAACGGTTCCCCCAGGTCGAATTCGTCGATGTCCGCGGCGCGGGCCATATGGTCGCCGGCGACCGCAACGACATCTTCGCTCAGGCCGTCCTGGACTTCCTCTCCCGCCACGCGGACACCGGCTGACCTTCCCGGACGCGGCATGGCAGGGTGGCATCCGTGACAGACACTTCTGGACGCAACCCCGGGGCGCAGCATCTGCGTGAAATCAGCACTCCGGCCGGCGTTTTGCGCTACTACGACTGCGGGCCCGGTTCCGCAGAACCGCCGGTGTTGCTGTTCCTGCACGGCTCGGGCCCCGGTGTCACCGGCTGGCGCAACTTCCGCGGCGTCTTGCCGGCGTTCGCCGAGCATTTCCGTTGCCTGGTATTGGAATTCCCCGGCTTCGGAGTCAGCGACGACTTCGGCGGCCACCCGATGGTCACCGCGCAACGTACGGTGGTGCCGTTCCTGGACGCCCTCAATGTGGACCGGGTCAGCATTGTCGGCAACTCGATGGGCGGGGGCGTAGGGATCAACTTCGCGATCCGCAATCCGGGCCGCATCGATCGGCTGGTGACGATCGGCGGGGTCGGCACCAACATCTTCAGTCCCAGCCCCAGCGAAGGCATCCGGCTGCTGCAGGAATTCACCGAGGACCCGACGCGGCAACGACTCGTCGACTGGCTCAAGTCGATGGTGTACGACCAGTCGGTCATCACCGACGAATTGATCGAGGAGCGTTGGCAACTGGCCACCGACCCGGAGACGCTGGCCGCCGCGCGCCGCATGTACGGCAAGGCGGCGTTCGCCGCGATGACGTCGGCGATGGAGGCCGCCGACACCCCGATGCCGTGGGCGGTGATGCACAAGGTGTCCGCGCCCACCCTGCTGACGTGGGGACGCGACGATCGGGTGAGCCCGCCTGACATGGCGCTCATTCCGATGCGCACCATGCCCAACGCGGAACTCCACGTGTTCCCGAAATGCGGGCACTGGGCCATGATCGAGGCCAAGGAAGCGTTCGAGAGCACCGTGCTGTGCTTCCTTCTACGTGGGAAAGCGTGAGCGCGCGGGCCGCGCGAGCAGGCGCAAAAACACTTATTGTCGCGCCGAAATGGCGCTTTGGCGTGTGCTCGTCCCGTGTGGCGTGCAGAATGTGCAGTTCGTGCAACTATGAATGTCATGATGAACCAGATCGGCCTGCGCGAGCGGCGTCGCCGTCAGACCAGCGCGGACATCCGCGGGGCGGCGGTGCGGCTGGCACAGGCGCGCGGTTGGGACAAGGTGACCATCGAGGAAATCTGCGTCCAGGCCGGCATTTCCACCCGCACGTTCTTCAACTACTTTCCCAACAAAGAGGCGGCGATCGCCTACGGCCCCTCGGACCTGCCCCCCGAGCTGGCGGCCGAATTCGTCGCGGCCGGACCCGCCCCCTATTCGGTGATCCTGGCCGAGCTGATCACGCTGGCCGCACATCATCTTCGGGACATGCCCCCGCAGCGCGAGCAGGCCGTTTGCATGCTTGACCTGGCCAAAACCACGCCGGCGGTGCTGGCGGCATTCTTGGCCGACCTGGAGCGTTTTCAGACCCAGCTGACCGATATCGTGGCCAAACGCCAGGGCATGCCGTCGGATGATGAAATACCCGCGCTGATCTCCGCATTAGCGCTGACGGCGGTGCGCTCGGGAATCGAACGCTGGTCCAGCAGCGATCCGAAGGACGCCGACGACACGCCGATGCCCTACGTCGAGCGCGCCGCCGCGCTGGTCAACAGCATCTTCACGAAATGACGGCGTGACCGGAAACACATAAACTTGCATGGTGTGCAAAATATGCAGATCATGTACACATGGTCGGGCGGCGGTTCTCCACTGTGCCTCGGCGACTCGAACCACGCGTCCGTCACCTACCGGGCCACATCGAGCTGCATGCAGTGCCGTCCACGCACCTGACGTTCGACCGCGTTGAGCTGATAGCGCCATTTGTTGCCCCGCAATGCTTCTCGACCCAGCAGTACATCGACGACGACCGCGTTGGCATTTCGTGGCCGGGAAAGGATCGCGTAGGTGCCGATGGCTAAGGTCTTGCGTAACGCCTGGCTGCCGCTGCTGATCGTTGCGGTGGTGGTCATCGGCGGCTTTGCGGTGGTACGGGTCAAGTCCTTCTACGGCGCCGACAACGCCGACACCCTGACCAGCGCAAAGGTGGACGATTCCAAACCGTTCAAACCCAAGGTCGTCAAGTATGAGATCTTCGGCTCGGCGACCCGCGCGAATGTCAACTACCTGGATCTCAGCGCCGAGCCGCGACGGTTGGACGGCGCGCCGCTGCCCTGGACTTTGGTGCTCAGCACCACCGCGCCCTCTGTGTTTCCCAACATCTCGGCGCAAAGCGACGGTGATTACCTCGGTTGCCGCATCACCGTCGACGACGAAATCAAGGACGAGCAAACATCCACCGGCGTGCACGCCCTGACCTCCTGCTTGGTGAAATCCGCATGAGCGCTCCCACTCAAGATGCGCCCACCGACGCCTTCCCCGCTGCCAAGCACGCGGCGCGGCCGAGGATCGCACACTTCATCCGCACGTTCGCCGTGCCGATCATCCTCGGCTGGATCGCACTCATCGCGGCGCTGAACGTCGTTGTCCCCCAGCTCGATGAGGTGGGGAAGATGCGCTCGGTCTCGATGAGTCCCGACGATGCGCAATCGGTGATCGCGACCAAGCGCGTCGGCGAGGTGTTCAAGGAGTACAAGTCCAACAGCTCGGTGATGATCGTGCTGGAGGGCCAGAATGCCCTGGGCGCCGAGGCGCATGCCTTCTATGACCAGATCGTCAAGAAGCTCGAGGCCGACACCAAACACGTTGAGCACGTTCAAGACTTCTGGAGCGATCCACTCACCGGGGCCGGCGCGCAGAGCAACGACGGCAAGGCGGCTTACGTCCAGGTCTACCTCGTCGGAAACATGGGCGAGACGAAGGCTAATGACTCGGTCGAGGCCGTCCAGACCATCGTGAAAGGCACCCCGCCCCCCAACGGGGTCAAGGCCTACGTCACCGGCCCCTCGGCGCTGGAAGCCGACCAGCATCTAGCCGGCGACCGCAGCCTGCAGATGATTGAGGCCGTGACGTTCCTGGTCATCATCGCAATGCTGCTGATGGTCTATCGTTCCATCGTCACCGTGCTGCTCACGCTGGCAATGGTGGTGTTCGAATTGGCCGCCGCCCGAGGCGCGGTCGCCTTCCTGGGCTACTACAAGATCATCGGACTCTCCACGTTCGCCTGCAACCTGTTGGTCACGTTGGCGATCGCGGCAGCCACTGACTATGCGATATTCCTAATCGGCCGATATCAGGAAGCCAGGGCGGTCGGCGAATCGCGAGAAGACGCTTACTACACCATGTTTCACGGCACGGCACACGTCGTGCTCGGGTCGGGTTTGACCATCGCCGGTGCGACGTTCTGCCTGCACTTCACCAACCTGCCCTACTTCCAGACACTGGGAATCCCACTTGCCATTGGCATGGTGGTCGTTGTGCTCGCTGCGTTGACACTTGGGCCCGCGGTGATTTCGGTGGCATCGCGCTTCCGCCAGACACTCGAGCCCAGGCGTGCGCAGCGAATTCGGGGTTGGCGCAAGGTCGGCGCGCTCGTCGTTCGCTGGCCGGGCCCGGTCCTGGTCGTAACGATCGGAATTGCTCTGGTCGGTCTGCTCACCCTGCCCGGATACCGGACCAACTACAACGACCGCAACTACCTGCCCGCCGATCTGCCGGCGAACGCCGGCTACGCGGCCGCGGATCGGCACTTCTCCAAGGCCCGGATGAACCCCGAGTTGCTCATGATCGAAAGTGACCACGATCTGCGCAATTCAGCGGACTTCCTGGTCATCGACAAGATCGCCAAAGCGATCTTCCGGGTACCCGGGATCAGTCGTGTGCAGGCAATCACCCGGCCCCAGGGCACGCCGATCGAACACACGTCGATTCCGTTCCAGATCAGCATGCAGGGCGTCAGCCAGCAGATGACGCAGAAGTATCAAGAAGATCAGATCGCTGACATGCAACGCCAGTCCGACGAGATGCAGACGACCATCGACAGCATGGTGAAGATGCAGAGCATCACCAAGCAGATGGCCGACGACATGCACGTGATGGTCGGCAAGATGCACGCCATGACGATCGATGTCGCCGAATTGCGCGATCACATGGCCGATTTCGAGGACTTCTTCCGGCCCATCCGCTCGTACTTCTACTGGGAGAAGCACTGCTTCGACATCCCGGTGTGCTGGTCGCTGCGCTCGGTCTTCGATGCCCTCGACGGTGTCGACACGATGACCGACGACATCCAGAGCCTGATGCCCATCATGGATCACCTCGACACGCTCATGCCGCAGATGGTGGCACTGATGCCCGAAATGATCCAGAACATGAAGAACATGAAAACCATGATGCTGACCATGTATTCGACCCAGAAGGGTCTGCTGGAACAGCAACAGCGGGCACAGCGCGACTCCGCCGCCATGGGCAAAGCGTTCGACGCGTCCAAGAACGACGACTCGTTCTACCTGCCGCCGGAGACCTTCGACAACCCCGAATTCAAGCGGGGCATGAAGAACTTCCTCTCCCCCGACGGCCATGCCGTGCGCTTCATCATCAGCCACGACGGCGATCCGATGACACCAGAAGGCATTTCGCATATCGACGCGATCAAGAAGGCCACCTACGAGGCGCTCAAGGGCACGCCCATGGAGGGCTCCAAGATCTATCTCGGCGGGACCGCGGCGACCTTCAAGGACATGCAGGACGGCAGCAACTACGACCTGCTGATCGCCGGAATCGCCTCCATGTGCCTGATTTTCATCATCATGCTGATCATTACGCGAAGCGTGGTGGCCTCGGCGGTCATCGTGGGCACCGTACTGCTCTCCCTTGGTGCGTCTTTCGGGCTTTCGGTGCTGATCTGGCAGCACCTCATCGGTATCGAACTGCACTGGATGGTGCTGGCGATGTCGGTGATCATCCTGCTGGCCGTCGGCGCCGACTACAACCTGCTGCTGGTGTCCCGGTTCAAGGAGGAGATCCATGCCGGGCTGAACACCGGCATCATCAGGTCGATGGGTGGCACCGGTTCGGTGGTGACGTCGGCGGGACTAGTGTTCGCCTTCACGATGATGACGATGGCAGTCAGCCAGCTGATCGTGATCGGTCAGGTCGGCACCACCATCGGGTTGGGTCTGCTGTTCGACACGCTGATCGTGCGATCACTGATGACGCCGTCCATCGCCGCGCTGCTGGGCAAGTGGTTCTGGTGGCCGCAACGGGTTCGGCAGCGGCCGGTTGCTTCGCCGTGGCCTGAGCCCATTCAGCGGCCGGCCGAGAAGGCCGAATCCGTGCCTACCGCTTGACCCGACGGAGTCACCTGGCGTCAGGGGCCGGCGCGGCCCGACCCGCCAGCCCTGACCGCAGCAAGGTGTGCGCGTCAGGATTCCCATCGAGCAGGCGGCTGGTCCGGCTGCTGATCCGCCAGCCGCCGTCGCCGCGTCGCAATTCGAAATGGTTTGCGGTTGCCCGCCATACGCGGTACCCATCCCCGTCGCGAACCAGCACCAGTGATTCGCACACAGCGACAGCCATATCGCCGCTGACCGTGACGACGCACGGGCCGAGAAAGTGGCAGCATCCGCCGGCCACCAGATTCTGGTGCGACGGCGAGGCCACCATCGCGTGCACGTCGGGCCGGCCTTCCATACGCCAGCCTTCGACGTCGTAGACGCCGTCGCTCGCCCAGAGTTCGGCGGTGACGTCGGGATCGCCGGCGTCTACCGCCGGCCCGTAGCTGGCGATCAACCGTGCGATGTCGCGTTCGTCCTCCAGTCGGCGTAGCCGGCTCTTCACGTCGTCGTCAGTCATGTTAGGTCCCTTGGTTTCTGGCCTAGTAGCCGCTGAACGCTTTGGTGGGCTCCCTGGACGATTGCCGCCCGGTCCGGCCCACTGCCCCGGTGCACGGCCGCCGCGTTACCGCCCGCGATGAACACCGGCCCGTTCGCCAGATTCTGAAGCCCTTCCCGGGCCACGTCAGCCGGATCGGAGACGGACAAGCCCGGCACGTCGAAGTTGAGCCCGGCCCGCCGCATGGCCGGAGTGCGGGTCACCCCCAGCACCAACTCCAGGACGTCTACGCCATACTCGCGCAATTCGAGCCACAGGCTTTCGGCGAAAAGCCGGCCGAACGCCTTGACCCCGGCGTACACCGACTGTTGCATCGAACCGTAGGTGCCCGCCAGCGAACCCACCAACAGGACACCGCCACGGCGACGAGCACGCATGGGCCGCCCGAAATGCTGAACGAGCTGGAGCATCCTCGTCACGTTCAGGTCGATGACGCGACCGAACTCGGGAAGCTCGGCGTCCAGAAATGGTGCGCGGCAGGTGTTGGCGCCGGCGTTGTAGATCAGCAGCCCGACTTCCAGGTCGGCGGTCGCGGTGACGATCCGCGAAATCGACTCGGGCTCAACAAGGTCCACGGCCAGCGTGCGCACCTGGACACCGAGCTCCCGGCATTGCCGCGCGGTGTCTTCGAGTGGCCCGGGCTTGCGCGCGATCAGAACAAGCTGGAAACCGTCGCCGGCCAACTGTGTGGCAAACTCGGCGCCCACTCCCTCGGAGCCGCCGGCGATCAACGCCCACGGTCCGTATTTTGCGACGTCGGTCATCACCGTTTCTTGATCAAGTCAAATCCCTTGTAGCCGGCATCGGCGACCTCGGCGCAGATGTCGTTGTACGTCGCGAATCCCCCGACGAACAACATGAAACCCCTAGGCTTGCCGGGCACGTTGGCACCCATGTACCAGGAGTTCGCCTTGGTGAACAGGGTCGCGTCGGCCCGCCGGGCGCATTCCTCGCCCCATTCATCGACGCTCTGCGCGGTGGCTTCGATTGCGGCGTAACCGTGCTCGTCGAGGTAGGTGATGGCGTCCGCGATCCAGTTCACCTGTGCCTCCGCGTGCAGCACCATGTTCGCCAGCACCGCCGGAGCTCCCGGACCCGAAATCACGAACATGTTGGGGAATCCGTCGACACCCAGCCCCAGGTAGGTGCGCGGCCCATGCTCCCAGTCATCGCGCAATTTGGCGCCGGAACGTCCGACGATGTCGATCTTGGCCAGCGCGCCGGTCATCGCATCGAAACCCGTTGCCAGCACGATAGCGTCGAGGTCATAGTGCCTAGCGGTGGTGTTGATCCCCGTGGCATCGACGGATTCGATCGGAGTGCTGCGCACGCTCACCAGCGAAACGTTGGGCTTGTTGAAGGTCTGAAAGTAATTGCTGTCGGTGCAGATTCGCTTGGTGCCGATCGGGTGATCGTTGGGAATCAGCATTTCGGCCACCGCGGGGTCGTCGATGACGGCCCGCACCTTCTCTTCGTAGAACTTTCTTGCCTCTTCGTTGGCCGCCGGATCGATCACCTGGTCCGGGAAGGTCTTGGAGAACAGCACACCGCCCAATTGCCAGCGAGTTTCGAACGCCGCGCGGCGCTCCTCCGGCGTGAACTCCAGCGTCGGCTTGGCGGCGGTGATGTGCGGTGAGCCGCCGCCGCTGCGCCACGACAGTTGGCGTCTTTGCGCGTACTGCGCCTTGATGTCGTCGAGTTCCTTGACGGACAAGGGTTTGTTGCCGGCAGGCACGCTGTAGTTGGGCGTGCGCTGGAAGACGTAGAGATGTGCCGCCTGCTCGGCGATGATCGGAATCGATTGTATGCCAGAGGATCCCGTGCCGATGACTGCGACTCGTCTACCGGTGAAGTCCACCGGCTCGTGCGGCCACGCAGCCGTATGGTAGATCTTGCCCGCGAAGGTATCCAGCCCGGGGAAGTTCGGGGTCAGCGCGGCCGACAACGGGCCCGTCGCCATCAGGCAGAAGCGCGCGGAGAGCCGTTCTCCACCGTCGGTGGACAGCGTCCAGCGCAGGGTCATCTCGTCGAACACCGCCGACACCACGCGGGTGTTGAACACGACGTCGCGGCGCAGGTTGAGTTTGTCGGCGACCCAGTTCAGGTAACTGAGAATCTCGGCTTGGGTGGCATACTTCTCGGTCCAGTTCCACTCCTGCTGCAGCTCCTCGGAGAACGAGTAGCAGTAGTCGACGCTCTCGACGTCACACCGGGCGCCGGGATATCGGTTGTAGTACCAGGTGCCGCCCAGCTCGGGCGCGGCCTCGAGCACCCGTACCGTGAGCCCTAGGCTGCGCAGTTTGTGTAGCGCGTACAGGCCGGCGAACCCGGCACCCACCACGACCACGTCCAACGGTGCATTCGAAACCTCGTCGCCGGCGTTGCTCACAAGCACCCACGGTAGGACCTGTCTGATCGCGAGCCCAGCCCCATCCCGGTGACCGGACGCTCCGGACGACATTTCCCGTCCATTGGGCACGGGCGCATGCGGTCACACGTCCATCGGCAACCATGCACTCATGTCAGATGTCATGCCTGCCGTCGAGGTCGATCTGGATGGTCAACGGCACCGGTTGCCCTGGCCGCCGGGCCAGACCCTGGTCGACATGCTGCTCGACGCTGCTATCGACGTGCCCCACTCGTGCCGGGAAGGCCGCTGCGGCTCATGCGTGGCGACCGTACTCGAAGGTGAGGTCGAGATGGCGGCGTGCGAGGTGCTCGAGCCCGACGACCTGAGCGACGGCTTGATCCTCGCGTGCCGGGCCCGCCCGGTGAGCCGGTGGCTGCGTGTCGAGTTCTGACCGGATTTAGTCCACTCACCGGGAGTGGTGGCAGGGCCGGATCCGGACTGCGGTACACCATTAGGAAGCGAACACACGTAAGGACGACACCATGACCGAGCGGGTACTTGACCGGGTTGTAGCGATGGCCGACCAGCTGCGCGAGCAGGCTCCGGAAGCCGAACGGATCGGCCGGCTCACCGACGAGTCGGTCAAGATGATGAAAGGCGCCGGGCTGATCCGGCTCCTGCAAACCAAGCAGTACAACGGGTTTGAAGCGCATCCCCGCGAGTTCGCGGAGACGGTGATGGCGACCGCGGCGCTGGACCCGGCCGCAGGCTGGATCGTCGGCGTGGTCGGAGTGCATCCCTACCAGTTGGCTTACGCAGACCCGAAGGTTCCCGCCGAGGTCTGGGCCGACGACGTCGACACCTGGATGGCCTCACCGTACGCGCCGCAAGGCGTGGCTACGCCTTTGGAAGGCGGGGACGGCGGCTATATCTTCAACGGACGCTGGCAGTTCAGCTCGGGCACCGACCATTGCGACTGGATCATCCTGGGCGCGATGCTCGGCGACGCGAACGGCGTTCCGCTGATGCCGCCGCAGATGCTGCACATGATCCTGCCGCGCAAGGACTACGAAATCGTCGAGGACTCGTGGAATGTGGTGGGGCTGCGCGGAACCGGCTCCAAGGACGTCATCGTCAAGGATGCGTTCGTGCCGGCCTACCGGACGATGGACGCGACGAAGGTCATGGACGGCACCGCACAGCGCGAAGCCGGCATGACCGAGCCGCTGTATCTGATGCCGTGGTCGACGATGTTCCCGCTGGGCATCTCGGCGGCCACCATCGGCATCGCCGAAGGGGCGCTGGCCGCGCACCTGGACTACCAGCGGGAGCGGGTCGGCGCTACCGGAACCGCGATCAAGGACGACCCGTACGTCATGCACGCCATCGGCGAGGCCGCTGCCGACATCAACGCTGCACGCCAAGAGCTGTTGGCGAACGCCGACCGCATCTATGACATCGTCGCGGCCGGCAAGGAGGTGTCATTCGCCGACCGGGCCGCGGGCCGTCGTACCCAGATACGCGCCGTCTGGCGCGCGGTGTCGGCCGTCGACGAGATCTTCGCACGCTCCGGCGGCAATGCGGCCCGGATGGACAAACCGCTGCAACGGTATTGGCGCGATGTGCACGTCGGCCACCTGCACGCCATCCATGTCCCTGGCACCGTCTACCACGCGTCGGCGCTGAGCTCCCTGGGGATCGATCCGCCGCAGGGTCCGCTGCGTGCTTTGATTTAGCGTCGAACTAGGGGACCTGGTGACTGACCTCAAAAGCCTTGGCTACATTACTATTTCGACCAACAACATCGACCGCTGGCGACAATTCGCCTTCGGTGTACTGGGTTTCGCGGAAGGCTCGCCCAATTCCAAGGGTCCGGACCCGTCGGCGCTGTACCTGAGGATGGATGAGCGGGCGGCCCGGATCATCGTCGTCCCCGGCGAGACCGATCGGGTGCGTACCGTCGGCTGGGAGGTGCGCGATCACGCGGCGCTGCAGCGGGTCAAGGCAACTCTTGACGGCGCCGGAGTGGCTTTCAAGCAACTGTCCGTCGATGAAGCCGAGGCGCGCCGCGTCGAAGAGGTGATCACCTTCGAGGATCCGGCCGGCATCACCCTCGAGGTTTTTCACGGCGCGGTGCTCGACCACAGCCCGGTGGTGACGCCGTTCGGCGCGAAATTCGTCACCGGCGATCAGGGTCTGGGCCATGTGGTTTTGCCGGCCACCGATCCCAACGGGCTTTTCGACTTCTACACCGACGTCCTGGGCTTTCGTTCACGCGGCGCGTTCCGGGTTCCATTACCGAAAGAGTTCGGCCCGGTGCGGGTGCGCTTCCTCGGCATCAACCAGCGACACCACAGCCTGGCAATAGTCCCGGCCGCACATCAGCGCGACCCGCGGCTGGTTCACATCATGGTCGAGGTCGACACCCTCGACGCGGTGGGGCAGGCGCTGGACCGCGTCAACGCCGAAGGCTTCCAATTGTCGTCGACGCTGGGGCGCCACACCAATGACAAGATGGTGTCGTTCTATGTCCGCGCACCGGGCGACTGGGACATCGAGTTCGGCACCGACGGTATGCGAGTCGACGAAAGCTATTACACCGCAGAGGAAATCACGGCCGACAGCTACTGGGGTCATCAATGGGTCGGCGAGATGCCCGCGGCAATGCGGCCGTGACAGGTACCGGCGTCAGGCCCGTGGCCTCCGGAGACGCGGCGGCCGCAGCATGGCGATCGTAAGCGCAGTGCCGCCTCAGCGTAGATACCCGGCAAGCAGGTCGACGATCTCGTCTTCGAGCTGTTGCGGATCCACCGGAGTCTCCGACGTGACGAGCCGGTGTACAAGCGATTCGATGGTTGCCACCACGATGCGCGCATTGAGCCTGCCGCCCGCGCGCACATCGGGATGCTGTTCGAGCAGCCGGGCCGTCGCATCCACGGACAGTTGCTCCAACTCGTGCAACCGCGCGAGAAACGCGGGTGCCCTCGGCGCTTCTTCGAACAGCACCCGGTGCAGCCGGGGATTGTCCCGGTGATTATCGATCGTTGCGCGCACAAACACCCGCAGGGTCTCGTCGAGCCCTGTCGGCAACCCCTCAGCCACCCGCTCGCTGAGCAGACGAGCGCCGGTATCGACGTGGGCGTCCATCAGCGCGCGCAGGATGGCGTCCTTGTTCGGGAAGTACTGATACAGCGACCCGATCGATATTCCCGCCTGCTCGGCGATGCGATTGGTGGTTCCGGCGACGTAGCCGTGCTCGGCGAAAACGTGAGCCGCCGCGTCCAGGATCCGTCGCCTCGTCTTCTCGGCACGTTCCTGTTTGGGCTGCTTGCGGGGCCGGAACCGATCGGTCGGGGCGATCGCGGGCCTCCTTCCGAAAAGCGAGTAGTCAATTGGGGCTGCGACCAGCAAAATTAGGGTACCCTAACCGCCGCTCTGAAGGAGTCCTCGTGCGAACGATCCACCTGGAAACCATCCTCCCCACCACCGCTGACCGAGTGTGGTCGGCGATGCTGTCCCCGGTCACCTTCCTCTATGTGTGCAAGGGTCTATTCGGCTTTCCCGCCCTGTCCGGACGTTCCGAGCCGCTGCGGCCAGGCGAGCGCGGGACCGGATGGCTGGTCGCATTCCACCTCATACCGGCCTACCGGCACACGATCGAGGTCATCGAGGTCGACGAGGTCACCAAGACAGTGCGCACGCACGAGCACGGCGGCATGCTCAAAGTCTGGAACCACACGCTGCACGCCGAAGCGCTCGATGAGAATTCCTGCCGCTACAGCGACACCATCGAGATCGACGCCGGGCCGGCCACCGTCATCGTGGCCGCGGCGGCCATGGGGATCTTCCGCTACCGCCAGCGAAGGTGGCGCAAGCTGGTGCGCCGGCATCTGCTTGCCGAAGGGCCGGCCTACGCGAGCTGACGGCCGCGAACGACCGGGGTTTACGACCTCACACCGGTGATTTTCAGTGCGATGCGTGACAATGCCCGACTGGTGTGATACAAACTGTCATATTCCTATTAGGAATATACCAGCCAGATACCCCAGCCTTTTGGAGGACCGATGTCAGGGACAACCGCCGCCGCCGTCGATTCAGGCACACCCAGCGCCGTCATCGACCGGATCTCGCTGGTCCTCGACGCGTTCGAAGGGCCGGGACGGTTGACGCTGGCCCAGATCGTCCGTCGCACGGGGTTGCCCCGTTCGTCGGCGCATCGAATGCTCGAGCGCCTAGTGCAGCTGCGCTGGCTGCGCCGCAACGGTCGCGACTATGAGCTGGGCATGCGCCTGGTGGAACTGGGCTCGCTGGCCGTGCACCAGGACCGTCTGGTGCGCGCCGCCCGGTCGCTGCTGGGTGAATTGCACCGCGCCACTGGGCTTGTGGTTCACCTCGCGGTGCTGGACGGATCTGACGTCGTCTACCTCGACAAGGTCGGCGACCGGGTAGTGGGCGCGCTCCCCACCCGGGTGGGTGGTCGCCAGCCCGCGCACTGCAGCGCCCTCGGCAAGGCGATGTTGGCGTACGCCGACGACGCGCAGGTGGACCTGCAGGTGCGCAAGACCAAGTACTCGATCTCTACCAACTCCCAACTGGCGATCGAATTGGCCAAGGTCCGGGCACACGGGGTGGCGTTCGAACGCGAGGAGTCCCTCCTTGGATTCGGTTGCGTTGCAGCCCCCATCGGCAGTCCGGGTGAGGCCGTCGCCGCGGTCTCGGTGTGTGGTCCGATGAGCCGGATGAAGTTCGATCAGCGTCTGACCGCCCCGGTACGCATGACCGCAATGGGCATCTGGCGCAATGTGGAGGACGGCCCGCAGCGGGTGGCGCCGACCCTGCAACCACTGCGGCCGCTGCTCCCCCACGGTCCGCGTCCTGCTCTGCAATACGCGTGAATCTCGGCCGCCGATCGCGGACCGATCGTGCCGCCGCGCATCAGGCAGCGGCCGGTTCCTACGCGCCGCAGTAGTAATTGCTGGGCGAGTTGCTGTTGCAGTACGGGAACTGCTGCTCCTTGCCCCGACTCAGCTTGAGCCCCTGCCCGTTACCGACCAGCGTCACGGTCACGGGGTCCCCCACGACGGTGCTATCGGGTGCCGAACTGGCCGTCACGGTACCGGTGGCGGTGTCACCCGACACCGAGGTCAGCGCGAAATCCACGCTGCCGCCGGTGAACGTCTGATGGCCATGGCCGTTGGCGTCGATAACCAGACCCTCCTTGTGAGCCTGCCAGCGCCCCACGAACGGTCCGATTCCTGCGACACCGGCCGGAGTAGTCGTCGCTGACGGCGGAGCGGGCAGGGCGAGGGTGGAAGGCGTCGGAATAGCCGACGGCTCCGAGCTGGATGGCCCCACGATGGCGGGCGCCCGGGAAGTGGTGCCGGGTTTGCTCAGAAGATAGCCGGTGATGCCGGCGGCGCCGCCTATCAGCACGACGACCGCGGCGACCAGTAACCAAGTCAGCCGTGGAGGTGGGCGCTGCGCTTCCACTCGTTCAGCGACCTGCCGGCGTGGCCGGTCCACCGGTCGAGGTGGTGGAACAGCCGACCAGGTGCGCGAGTGTTGTTGTGTCCCAGTGTAAGTCGGGTAGCCTGGCCGGTTGCCGACAGGCGCGGGCGGGGCGGCGGCGATGTCCGGGCCGCGGTTGGGCGCGGCGCTGAGGGCGTGACGGGCGGCACTGGCCAGCTCATGGGCACTTTGATAGCGCCGGGCGGGGTCCTTGGCCATGCCAGTCGCGATCACCTCGTCGAATCCGGCCGGTACCCCGGTTCGGCGCTCGCTGGGCCGGGGCGGCTCAAGTGTGAGGTGACCGGCGATCTGTTGCTCCATGCTGTCGCCTGGGAAGGGTTGGTCACCGGTCAGGCATTCATGCAACACGCACGCCAATGCATATACATCTGAACGTGCATCAGCCCTGCCGGCGGTGAATCGTTCCGGGGCCATGTAGGCGAGCGTGCCTACCAACATCCCGGTGTTCGTCAACTTGGTGGCTGACCCGTCGTGGGCGATCCCGAAATCGATCAGGTAGACGAAGTCGTTGCCTGCCACCAGCGCGTTGGACGGTTTGATGTCACGGTGCACCAGCCCGGCGGCATGGGCGGCGTCCAGCGCGGCGGCCAGCTGCTCGATGATGTGCACAGCCCGCTGGGGAGTCATCGGCCCATCTCGCTGCAGCAGCTCGTGCACGTCGTTGCCCTTGACAATCGGCATCACCAAATACAGCTGGCCGTCGATCTCGCCGGTGTCGAAGATCGAGATGATGTGCGGTTCGCTCAGCCGCGCCGCGGTGTGCGCTTCGCGGCGAAACCGCTCACGATAACCTGGTTCCTCGCCCAACTCGATGGGCAACACCTTGACGGCGACATCCCGGCCGATCACGGTGTCGTGGGCCTTGTAGACCGTGCCCATGCCACCCTGACCGATCACCGACTGTAGCCGGTACCGCCCGAATTCCCGCTCATCCACCGACCGGCCTTCCCCTCGCCCACCTGGGCAAACATGCTACCGAGGGACCGTTGGCGCGGGACCGATTCCGACAACAGCGACTGTTTTCCCGGTGGCCGGGAGCCAAGTGCGCTACGAGCGTCGCCGGCCATATGGTCAATTGCATGGCTGACGGCGAGGTATTCGTGATCGACAGGGTGGTGACCCGGCCAGGCTGCGCCCGACGGTTCGTCAACGCCTACCTCGCCGAGTACGCGCCGGGAGCGCGCGACCGGGGGATGACCTTGCGCCACGTGCTCGTCAGTCCCCCGATCTGGTTCGACGATCAGGTAAACACCCTCACCATCACCTGGACGCTGCCATCCCCACAGGCGTGGTGGGACATGACGCGGATAGGCCGGCTGGATCCGAAACTGGGCCAATGGTGGTCGCAGGTAAGCGAATTGGTGCAGGAGCGGTCGCGATCTTTCGCCGCATCCGCCGAAGACGTGGACTGCCTGTGTGATGTATAGCGTGACCCGCTTGCTCGACGTGGCCGACGATGATCGCGACCGGCTGGTCGCTGAGTTGCGTTCCGCCGCCGCCGAAACGGGTGCACTGCGCTCGGCTGTGGGGCCGACGCTGACCGGCTCGCGGAACGGTGGTGACATCCTGGTGCACCTGCGCTTCAGCGAGGAGGGCGGTTGGCGTTGCGCCGCAGACAGATTCGATGCGCTGCTGGCCAGTCCCACCGTGACCCGCGTCAACGGCGCGGCCTACCGGGGTGAGCCGCGACGCTCCGGCGATACGGCCGGCACCGTGTACCGGACGTTGCTGCTGCGTGTCCACCCCGACACCGACGAAGAAACGGTGACCCGCTTCGAACACGAGCTTTCGTCAATGCCGCTCTATGTCTCGACAATCCGGGCGTGGCAGCTGAGCCGGGTAGTCGAGCCCGTCGGAGACGCGCGCTGGACCCACGTGTTCGAGCAGGAGTTCTCCGACGCCGAAGGTCTATTGGGGCCTTACCTGATGCATCCGATCCACTGGGCCGTGATAGACCGCTGGTTCGACCCGGAGACCACCGACGTCATCGTCCACGACCGCATCTGCCACAGCTTCTGTTCGGTTGAGCACCCTGTGCTGAGCTGACGAGATGTTCGGATTGGCGGAGGCGGGCGGCGCCAACGGTGGCAGCAACGTCTTTCCGTCCAGGCTGTGCACAGGCAATTGCTGCGACCAGGGATAGTGCAGACTGAATGCCACCAGTCCGGTGCGCTCAGCGGCGGGCCGGTGACACATCGCCAGCACGGTCTCGGCCAGATATTCCACCGGCTCGGTCGGAAAGTCCTCTGGAATCAGCTGTGCCGCACCGGGTGTGCGGACGGCCGTCGAAGGGCCGACACAATTCACCGCGATGTCGGAATCGAGTAGTTCGGCTGCCACACCTTGGGTGAACCGGTGCAGCGCGGCCTTGATCGACGCGTAGATCACGTCACCCGCGGTCTTGTTGTACTGCCGGTACGGCCGTGCCGGCGCGACGCCGGTGACCGAGCCGATGTTCACGATCCACCCCGCTCCCTGCTTGCGCATATGCGGCACAACGGCTCTCGTCAATAAAAAAGGCGTACGCAGATAGTGCGACACGGTCCGATCAAAGGTTTCCAAGCTCATGTCCTCGATCAATGCGTAGTCGGCGAATCCGGCATTGTTGACCAGGATGTCGAGCCGGCCGGTCCGGTCGAGCACCTCGTCGACCAGCCCGTCGCGCTGTTCCGGGTCCTCGAGGTCGGCCGTCACCCCAATGGCTCGGCCGCCGTCAGCCTCGATCAACCCGATCGTCTCGCCAATGGTCCCCGGCAGGATCGACGTCGCTCCCGCCCGCACAGATGACGACGGCATATGCGACCGGGCCGTGACCGCCACCGTGGCACCCTCGGCCGCCAACCGTCGTGCGATCGCCCGGCCGATGCCCCGGCTACTGCCCGTGATCAAAGCGGTTTTGCCGCCAAGTATTCCGGTCATCGGAGCTCGAAATGCGTCTCGATCGGAGCGCGATGACTGTGCCACATATCGACCAGGCGATACGGGAATGCGGTCACGATCCTGCCCCCGCCCGAGCGGTAGTAGGTATGTGCCGTCGGGGTGTGGCACCAGACGGTGCCGGCCATCGTCGCGTCGATGTCGGCGACGTATTCGTCGTAGGCGCGCCGGCTAACCTCCATCACGGAGGCCTTCCGCAGCGCCATCAACTGCAGGCATTCCATGACGTAATGCACCATCACCTCGACACCGAAGTTGTGGCCGGCGCCGTGTCCCGGGCTGTAATTCGGCGCCGACGAGATGAACAGGTTCGGAAAGCCGGGGACAGTCCCGCCGCGGTAGGCGCGTGGGCTCGCGCCCCACTCGTCTACCAGCCTCCTACCGTCGCGGCCCCGAATATCAACGGTCGAAAGGAAATCCAGGTGATAGCCGGTCGCGTAGATGATGACGTCGAGATCGATCTGGCGGCCGTCGCGCGTCACGATCCCCTCGTCGTTGACCCGGGCCGGCTCGTCGACTTCAACGTCTACGTGGTCGCGGGCCAACGCTGCGTAGTACCCACCGGGATCGCGGATGATCCGCTTGCCATACGGCGCAAAGTCCGGGGTGACTTTGCGGGCAAGCTCGCTGCCTGCCCCGAAAATTCGGTCTATGTAGTCCAGGCAGATCCGCAACAAGACGTCGTTGGCGGGCGAAATCGACAAATGCTCGTTCGCCCAACCGGCATCGCGCAGGATCACCGGGTAGTTGTTGTCCGCCGTCCCCCAAAACGACTTCAGCCGAAGCCAATTGGCGTAATACGGCACTCGGGTGCCGAGCCAGCGCTGATAGTCGGGAACGTCGTCGGAGAGCCGCCGCCGCGGCGCCACCCAGTGCGGCTGACGCTGGAACACAGTCAGGTGCGCCACCTGGTCCACGCACGCGTCGACGATCTGGACCGCGGTGCATCCCGCGCCGATGATGGCGACCCGCCTGCCGGTCAGGTCCAGCCCCGGATCCCATTGCGCCGAATGGATTTCCACTCCGGAAAATGTGCCGCGGCCAGGGAGATCCGGCCAGCGCGGCCGGTTCAGGTAACCGGCCGCCGGGATCACCACGTTGGCATAACTCACCCCGCGGGTGCCGTCGGGCCCGACTGCGTGGATTTGCCACTGCCGGCGCCGATCGTCCCACCACAACGCTTCGACCTCGGTGCCGAACCGGGTGCGCTCGCGCAGGCGGTTCTTGTCGGCCACGGATACCAGGTACGCCTGGTACTCCGCGCCCAGCGGGTAATAACTCGACCAGTCGCCTTTGATGTCGCGTGACAGCGAGTAGTACGACGACGGCGTGTCCACCCCGATGCCCGGGTAGGTGGTGGTGTACCAGGTGCCGCCGACCTCGTCGTTGCGGTCGAAGATCTGGCAGTCGATGCCGGCGTCGGCCAGCTCCAGCGCGGCGGTCAGTCCGGAGATGCCCGCGCCGACGATCGCGACGCGGAATCCGTCCGGGAGCTTCGCGGTGCGCGGCAGCACCGGCTGTGAAGGCTGAAATCCACCCTGCTCCAACAGCAGCGGGAGATACTCGGCGTCGACGGTTCCCCCGAGTGCCACCGGCGCGATCCGCGCGAACAGGTCGGGGTCGACGGCGGCAAACCCGGCCTGCTCCAGCGCGCCGACTACGGCCTCGACCAGGGCTTCGGCTGTCTCGGGATCGGTGACACCGGCTTGCTCCGGGGGGTCGGGCACGTGAGCGATCTTCGGCGCGAAGCGGTCGACCACGGCGTGGTCGCCGGTCAGTTGCGCCAATACGGCGACCAGCACGCCGGGGTCGGCCCGACGCAGATTGGCCCGCAGTTCGTCGAGATGCAGAGCCGCGCGGGTGCCCATGACAGCGAGTATCGGCGCCGGCCCACGGCGGCAGGTACACCCTGCCTACTCAGCGGGACACTTTGATCCGAGCCGGATCGACGCGCCTACGGTGCGGTCACGCCGAGTCCCTACAGTTACCGCATGAGCGCTCCCCTTGACATCGCCACTAGCGGGCCGACGCAGGTCTGGACGATCAACCTGCCAGAAGTCGGCAACGCGATCACCGGCAACGACTTCATCGCCGCCTTCGAGACCGCCGTCGACGCTGCGAACGCCGATACCAGCGTCCGGGCGGTGATACTGACCGGGAAAGGCAAGATCTTCTCGGCCGGCGGCAACGTCAAGGAGATGGCCGACCAGGCCGGGATGTTCGGTCTGAGCCCCCTGGACCAACGGCACGCGTACGTCGACGGAATCCAGCGCGTCCCAAGGGCCCTGGGTCTTCTCGAAGTGCCGTTGATCGGGGCCGTCAATGGCGCCGCGATCGGTGCCGGCTGCGACCTGGCGATGATGTGCGACATCCGCATCGCGTCCGATCGCGCGTCGTTCGCCGAAAGCTTCGTCCAACTCGGCCTCATCCCCGGCGACGGCGGCACCTGGTTCTTGCAGCGCGCCATCGGCTATGAACGCGCGGCCGAGATGACGTTCACCGGTGACCGCATCGATGCGGCCACGGCTCTGGACTGGGGTCTGGTCAGCCGGGTGGTGCCGCACGACGACCTACTGCCCCAAGCGCACGAACTCGCCGAGAGAATCGCCAAGAACCCGTCGCACGCATTGCGGATGGCCAAACGACTGCTACAAGAGTCGCGCAAAGGTTCGCTCGAATCGACGCTGGGCATGGCCGCGGCCATGCAATCGTTGGCGCACCGCGACCCCGAGCATCTGCAACGCATCGCAAGATGGAAAACCCAGTGACGGCGCCTTCGCCGCTGCCGCGATTGGTGCCGCCCGCCAGTGTCGACGCCGCATCGACGCAAGCCCTGCGGCTCGAGGTGCGGCAGTTCCTCGCCGAACAACTCGCTGCCGGTGCCTTCACGCCGACGGTCGATGCGTGGCTGTCGGGCTGGGACGAGAACTTCACCGCAGCACTGGCCGCGCGCGGCTGGCTGGGTATGACGGTGCCGGTCGAATACGGCGGTCATGGACGCTCGTTCGTGGACCGGTTCGTGGTGACCGAGGAACTTCTGGCGGCCGGGGCGCCCGTTTCGGCGCACTGGATCGCGGACCGACAGATTGTGCCGTCGTTGCTCAAGTACGGTACCGAGGCTCAGAAGTCGGAGTTCCTGCCGCGAATTGTGCAGGGGGAATGCTTTTTCGCCATCGGCATGAGCGAGCCGGACTCCGGTTCCGACCTGGCCAGTGTGCGCACCCGAGCGGTACGTGTCGACGGTGGCTGGTCACTGGCAGGAACGAAAGTCTGGACGTCTGGCGCACATCTCGCGCACGCGTTCATCGTGCTTGCGCGCACCGCACCGGTGAACCCCGAAGATAGGCATGCCGGGCTCAGCCAGTTCATCGTGGACTTGCGCGGGCCCGGCATCGAGATCCGCCCGATAATCTCGATGAACGGCGCACACCACTTCAACGAGGTGATACTCGACCAGGCCTTCGTGCCCGACGCCATGGTGTTCGGCGAGATCGGCGAAGGCTGGCGACAGGTGACGTCCGAGCTGAGCTTCGAACGCAGCGGGCCAGAGCGATTTCTGTCCACCTTCATGCTGCTCGCAGCAACCACCGAAAGCATGGCCGCGCAACGTATTCCGCACGATGCCGACTTGGGCCGCCTGGTGGCGCGCGTCGCCGCCCTGCATCGAATGTCGTCGGCGGTGGCCGGCGCGCTGGAGCGGCACGACCCCGAGGTCGGGGTTCCCGCCGCGGTCGTCAAGGTGCTCGGCACCACCACGGAGGGCGACATCGCCGACTTCGCCGACCTCTTCGGCGAGGCGGATTCCGCGTTCGCGGAGCTGGTGGCGGCCGCGGTAGACCAGCGTCCCGGTTTCACGCTGCGCGGTGGAACCAACGAGATATTGCGGGGCGTCATCGCCCGGGGACTGGGGCTGCGATGACAATCGCTCCGAACGGCGTCGACCCAGCCCTGGCCGACATGATGGACGCCGTCTTCGCCGAGTATCGCGAGACGCATTCGCCCGCGCCGCCCTGTGAACGCGACACCGCACTTTGGCGACGGTTGCAGGATCTCGGCCTGGTGCGGTTGACCGGCGAGGAGGGGGCCGGCGGCAGCGGGGCCAGCTGGTATGAAGCGGCCGAGCTGCTCACCGCCGCCGTCCGCCATGCGGTACGAATTCCGTTGGCCGAGCACGACTTACTGGCCTGCTGGCTGCTGGATGCCAACGGTATGGATTGCGACGACGCGGTGCGGACTGTGTGTCTGCTCGACGACCGCGGCACGGCGAGCGCGGTGCCGTGGGCGAGCGGCGCCGAACGCGTCGTGGTCATCTGGCACACCGACGGCCAGTACCGCGCGGCCGATGTCGAGGCGACGGCTCTAGACATCACCCGAAGCACCAACATGATCGGCGAGCCGCGGGATACCGTCGTCGCCGAGCCCGGCGCCCTGGGCGGCATACCCTTGGCCACCTCCCTGGTCGCCCGGTTGCAGCTCAAGTCGGCGCTGGTGCGTTCCATTCAGGTCTGCGCAGCCCTCGACCGGATCCTGCAGCTTTCGATCGAGCACGCGGCGTCGCGCAACCAGTTTGGCCGTCCGCTGGCCAAGTTCCAGGCGGTACAGAACCTGATCGCGGATGTCGCCGCCGAAGCGGCCCTCGCGCGAGCGGCGACGGAGGCCGCGCTGACCGCGGCGGTCACCAGCAAATGGTCGGCGCCCAACCTCGATTTCCTTGTCGCCGTGGCACGTTCGTGCACCGGACACGCCGCCTCGGTAGTGGTGCGCAACGCCCATCAGGTGCACGGCGCGATGGGCACCACTCGCGAGCACCGGCTGCACGAGTTCACCCGAGCGGCACTCGCCTGGCGTTCCGAGTTCGGGACGGTTCGGTACTGGGACGATCGGGTCACCAGCGCCGCTGTGCAGGCCGGGGCGGCAAAGCTGTGGGGCCTGATCACCGGCTGACGAAAGCGGTTGTTCCACTGACCGGACAGTCCCGGTGTGCGGCCGCCCGCAGCGGCGTTGACTCACCAGCATGAGCGACATCACGCTGCCGGATCTGCAGGAGTTCATCGCCGGCTTCTGGTACCACTACGACGAGGCGCACTATGACGAGTTGACGGCCCGATGTGCACAAGACGTGACCTACATCAGCCGCAGCGATTCCGGAGCGAGCCCGTTCGAGGCACTGATGTCGCCCCAGCTGCACGGGCGGGACGCCGTCATGGAGTGGCTTTCCGAGCACCGCAAACAGAGTCCCTACCCCTTGCGCCACCACGCCACCAACGTGCATCGCACCGGCGCTGACGGTGACGTCACGCGGGTGCGCTTTTACCTATTCGTCAACCAAATCGCGAACTTCGTGCCGTTCTCCGTGTCCAGCGGTGTGGCCAACGTCGAGGTCCGGCGCGGCACCGACGGGCTGGAGTTCACCCGGATGGAAGTCATTCTCGACACCACCAACTCCGTCCCGCTGTCCGAGCTCACCGCCGACAGCGCTGCCGCGACAACACAATGA
Organism: Mycobacterium sp. 852002-51163_SCH5372311; assembly: GCF_001667115.1. GTDB lineage: Bacteria > Actinomycetota > Actinomycetes > Mycobacteriales > Mycobacteriaceae > Mycobacterium. The sequence goes on from NZ_LZIJ01000090.1 coordinate 49,398, forward strand.
CGTCCACGCTGGATCCGGACGCCGCAGCGCGAATCGCATCATTCGGCGAGATTCCGCCGATGCGCCAGCGTGGTCTCGCTGCGGTGCGGGCAGCGATCGAGTCGGCGCCGTTGCCCGCCGCCATGCCGGCCATGGCAGACGTCAGCGATGACGTCATCCCCACATCGGCTGGGCCGCTAGGGATTCGGATCTACCGCCCCACAAGCGATTCCGGCCAACCCGCGTTGGTGTACTTCCACGGCGGTGGACTTGTCATGGGATCCAACCGCTCGTTCGAGCCGTTGGCCCGCGAACTAGCCGCGGCGTCGGCAGCCGCCGTCGTAGCCGTCGACTACCGGCTGGCCCCTGAAGCCTCGCCGCCCGCGCAGTTCGACGACTCCTACAGCGCGACCGAATGGGTATCGCGACACGCGCCGCGCCTGGGGTTCGACTCCGGGCGCGTCGCGGTAGTAGGCGACAGCGCGGGCGGCTCGCTGGCAGCGGCGGTGGCGTTGGCTGCGCGCGACCGTGGCGGACCGGCGATCTGCGCGCAAGTGCTGCTCTACCCCGGCCTGGATCGCGACATGACCGCGCCGTCCATCGCCGCCCATGCCGATGCACCGATGCTGGGCCGGGACGACATCGACTACATGCACGCCCTTGCTGACGGCGAGTCCGGTCGGCCCCGCGATCCCTACCTCGTTCCGGCCTACGCCGCCGACCTGTCCGGGCTGCCCCCGGCCATCGTGGTGACCGCAGGCTGCGACCCGATCCGCGACTGGGGTGAGAGGTACGCGGCCAGGCTGCGCGATGCCGGCGTCCAGACCACCACCACCCGCTACCCAGGCATGCACCACGGTTTTCTGATGCGGTCCGACGCGACCGCCCGCGGGCGGCTGGCCATCGCCGAGATCGGGGCTCTGCTGCGGGCGAAGTTCGCCCATCCCTTGCACTTTGACGTACCGATGGGATCTCCCGGGATCTCACGACCGACAGAGGGAGATAACTGATGCTCACCGACGAGCAGCGGATCCAGCTATCCGAGGTGTTGCGCCCAGCCGCACCGCCACGCGAGATCGACAACGTCTACACCGATGACCAACGGGAGCGCCTGCTGGAAGTGGTGCGAACCGAGGGTCCGTGGAAGCTGATCATCGCACAACATTTTGCGTCCGCCGACGAGTTGATCGCCACCATGAGCGGCCTCTTTCCCGAGGGTTTCACCCCGTCGCTGGACCTTTTCCTGACCCCGACCTTCCGCGGCTACCTGGCCAACTACGGCGCGGTACTCTACCCAGAACTGCACGACTGCTTCTACAGCGCGCGGTTTCTGGAGATGGCCAAGAGCTACTGGAACGCCGAGTACGCCAAACCTCAGCTGATGTTGTTCAACATCAATGGTCCGTGCGCCAATCGTGATCCGGGACACCTGGATTCGCCGAGCTTCCGGGGTGTGCGCCACGAGAACGCGCCGACGTGGCTGACCAGTGTCATGGGTAAGTCCGGCCTGTTCGGGGATTATCTGATCAAGATGGCACAGGTGATCACCTGGTTCTCGCTGGACACCGGTAGCGGCTTCACCTACTGGCCCGACGGGCCGCTCAAGGCACCCAAGCGCGTACTGCCGCCGATCAACAACCGCGGTGTGGTGGTGCAGAACGAGATGATGGTGCATCGCGGTGAAGCCAATGGCCCACTGGAACAACAGATCCCGGCCGGATTGGCATTCGACACCGTGTTCACCGGTGACCCCGGCGCCCCCGACCACTGGCTGTTGAAAAACGGCGATGAGGTGATTGCACGTCACCACACTGACGAGTTGCGGTTCCTGGTGCACTGGTCGGCCGAGGTGTTCGCCGACTTCGACGAACTGAAGAAGAACATGGAGGGCTCCGCCGACTTGACCGTCGATAAGGCCATCGACATCCTGGTCGACGACGTGAACGCCAGGGGCATCAAGCTCGACATTCCCAGCGAACCGCTACACGATCCGGCATTCATCAGTGCGCTCAACGCCGCCTACGACATCGGTGGCCCGTCCAGCTATCCCGACGAGGCGCCGATCAGTGCTTTTCAGCTTTCATAGTGAAAGAGTATGCGGCCAGCGCGTTTCGGTCGTTAAGACGTGACCCTTAGTCACATCCGTCACATCGGGAAAAGGCCTGTCGCTTTTCCGGATCGATTGTCGCCCTGCTTGGCGGTGCCGAAGTTACGCGTGTGACGACGGGACGCTCTTATGCCCCCCAACCACACCTGCCGCGCCTGCTGTTTCGTCGACGATGGACAACTCTCCACGCCGCACCGCGTCGCATATCGACTCGCTCAGCGCCGTGCACATCAGGAACACACCCCGGCCGCCGGGCATTGGCATTTTCCGTGCCTCCCGTCGCTCGGCACAACGGGCCGTCGCGTCGGAATTCCACTGCACGCTGGTCTGATTCCAGCTGCTCTTACGCGCCAGCACGTGAGCCCCACAGTTGCGGCATACCACCGGCACCATGGGCATGTCGTCGAGCCGGTTGTCGACCCGGGCCGGCGACCTCGTCACGCCGAGCCCGCCCGAGCCGCCATGTTCGCTTCCACCTCTTTCATCCAAGCCTCGTGGGGCCGCGTCGTATCCAGCTCGAACTCGAAGCGGTCCACCATATCCGGCTCCACATCGGCAGCGTCGACATAGAACTGCTGATACCAGCGGCGCAGCTGGTACACCGGGCCGTCTTCCTCGACCAGCAGCGGATTGTCGATGCGCGCCTTGTGCCGCCAGATTTGCACGTCTTGCTCGAAGCCCAACTTGACGAAGTCGCCGAGGCTGACCGCGGTTTTCATGGCCTCCTCGTCGGGCAGCGTCTCCGACTTCTTGACGATGATTCCATATTGCAGCACAAAGGAATTCGAGTCGATCGGGTAGTGGCAATTGATCAGGATGGTTTTGGCGTCGCCCTGCTGGTAGTGATAGGTCAGGTCGTCGATCATGAAGGACGGGCCGTAGTAGGACGCCACGGAGGTCGTACCGAGCATCTGGGACCCTTCGGGGCTGCCAAGGTCCGGCCGGTTGCCGCCGTTCATGTATTGGGTTGCCACATGCCCTTCGAAGATGTTCTTGAAATACGTCGGCAACGAGCCGTGAATATAGAAGAAGTGCGCCATGTCCACCACGTTGTCGATGATTTCGCGGCAGTTGGCATGTACGACGGTGGTGTACCAGTGCCAATCCGTCCATGCGTCGCTGGTGGCGCCCTCGATGCGCGGGATGGTGATTTCCGGTGGCGGCGGCTTGCGTTCGGGGTCGTTCCAGACGAACAACATGCCGTCCTGCTCCAGCGTGGGCCAGGTTGCGGTGCGGGCCAGTCGGGGCGTGCGCCGCGCATAGGGCACTTGCTTGCACCGGCCGTCGCCGCCCCAGCGCCAGTCGTGGAACGGACAGGCGATCTCGTTGCCCTTGACCTCGCCCTCCGACAGGTCTCCGCCCATGTGCCGGCAGTAGCTGTCGAGCACGTTGATCTTGCCGTCTCCACCGCGGAATACGACCAGCTTCTGGCCGAACGCATTGACCGCGTGCGGTTTACCGTCCCCGAAATCTCGCACCAGACCAAGGCAGTGCCAGCCCCGGGCGAACCGCGTCGGTGCGGCCTGCGCCTCTATCTGCCGAATTTCCTCGTGCCGAACCTCGTCGGACCGCGACTTCATAGGGGTCATTCAACCCCCATCCCCGTACCGCCGCAGCCGAGATGTTCCACTCATCAGGACGACTCTTCCTCCCGCACGCGCACGCGGCCTACCGTTGACAGGCGTGACCGCCGGCAGTATGACGATCCCTGCTGGGCTGCCCGTGGCCGACACCAGCGTCGACCTACTGGTGATCGGGTCGGGCACCGGCATGGCCGCAGCGCTGGCAGCCGACGAACTCGGACTGTCGGTGCTGATCGTGGAGAAGTCACCGCATGTGGGCGGCTCGACCGCCCGGTCCGGAGGCGCCTTGTGGCTGCCCGGCGGCCCGATACTGCGCGAGGCGGGCGCCGACGACACCGCTGAGTGGGCGGCCGCCTACCTGGAATCGGTGGTCGCCGGAACCGCGCCGCCACAGCGATCGGCGAGCTTTCTGATGCACGTGTCCGCAACGGTCGAAATGCTGCGCCGAACCACTCCGCTGCGGTTCCTCTGGGCCCGTGACTATTCCGACTACCATCCCGAAGAGCCGGGCGGCAGCGCTGCGGGTCGCACCTGCGAATGCCAGCCGTTCGACACGTCGATCCTCGGCGCATACCGCACCCGGTTACAGCCCGGCGTCATGGAGGCCAGCGTCCCGATACCGACAACGGGTGCCGACTACCGCTGGATGAACCTCGTAACTCGATTGCCGCGCAAGGGGATTCCCACCTTCGCCAAGCGAATCGCACAGGGCGTGGGCGGTCGGCTGATCGGCCGGCGCTACGCGGCAGGTGGCCAGGGACTGGCGGCCGGGCTGTTTGCGGGCGTGCTGCGCGCCGGCATACCGGTGTGGACAGAGACCACGCTGGTGCGCCTCGACGGTGATGGCGATAGGGTAACCGCTGCAGTCGTCGACCACGCCGGCCGTCAAGTCACCATCACCGCGCGCCGCGGGGTGGTGCTGGCCACCGGCGGTTTCGACCACAACATGGATATGCGGTGGAAGTTCCAGTCCGAGTCGCTGGGCGCCAACCTGAGTCTGGGTGCTGCGGCCAACACCGGCGAGGGGATCCGCGCCGGACAGGAGCTGGGCGCCGGCATCGATCTGATGGATCAGGCCTGGTGGTTCCCTGCGGTCGCACCCGTGCCCGGCAAGCCGCCCACGGTGATGCTGGCCGAACGGTCACTTCCGGGATCCCTGATCGTGGACCAGCACGGCCGTCGCTTCGTCAACGAGTCGACCGACTACATGTCCTTTGGACAGCGAGTTCTCGAGCTGGAGCGCTGCGGCAGTCCCGTGGAAGCCATGTGGATCGTCTTCGACCAGCAATATCGCAACAGTTATGTCTTTGGCGCCGAACTGTTTCCACGGATGCGGCTGCCCCAGACGTGGTACGACCGGGGTATCGCCAATCGCGCGGACAGCCTCGCCGAGCTGGGCGCGCGCATGGGTGTCGACGTGTCGGAGTTTGTTGCAACGATGACTCGTTTCAACGAAAATGCCTCTGCCGGTGAAGATCCCGAGTTCAGCCGCGGCAGCAGCGCCTACGACCGGTACTACGGCGATCCCACGATAACTCCCAATCCCAACCTGCGTGCGTTGCTGAAAGGCCCGTTCTACGCCGTGCGAATGGTGCTGTCCGATCTCGGTACATGCGGCGGCCTCAAAGCCGACGAACGCGCCCGCGTGCTGCGCGAGGACGGCAGCGTGATTGCCGGCCTGTACGCAATCGGCAACACCGCGGCCAACGCATTCGGCTCGACGTACCCGGGAGCCGGAGCGACCATCGCGCAAGGACTGGTGTACGGCTACGTCGCCGCCAGGGACGCGGCGGAGCCGGGCGGTTAGTCTGCGGCGCGCTTGGCCTCGACCTGCTTCTCGACCTCTCGCCAATAGCCCGGGGTGGGGCGCGGTTGCCCGTAGCCACCTTTGGCCGCTTTCTTCAAGACTGCATCGGCCTCGTCGATGTCCTTCATGAGCTCCAGCGCGAATTCACGCTCGGCGGCGTAGTACTTGGCCGCCCAGCGCAGGGCGATCACCGAGTACGCCCAGGCGGGTTCGGTCTCGGCGCCATCGGCGTCCTCGACCGCTTTCCGGTGCCGCGCCTCGGCGTAGGCCACATGCTCCTGCAACAGTTCCTTGAGCCGGGTCGGATTGCTGAGATGGCCGAACGTCACCCGCAGCAGCACACTGTGCTTGAGCACCGGCGGATCCACCGGTGCTTCGTTGGTCCATTCGGTGACCGCGTCCATCCCGGCCGGGGTGATTTTGTAGAGCCGCCGGCTTCGGGTCCCCTCGTCGCGCTCGACCCGAGACGTCACCAGGCCCATGCTCTCCAGCTTCTTCAGCTCGGTGTAGATCTGGCTGTACGAGGGACTCCAGTAATACAGGTCGACACTCCAGTCGATCCATTTCTTCAGGTCGTAGCCGGAGACTTCCTCTTCGTAGGACATCATGCCCAGCAACGCCCAACTGGTGGCGGCAAGCGCCGACTTCACCGACTTCTCGCCTGCTGGGTCCACTCCGGGGGCCATTTCGCCAGATTAACAACACGGGCGGTGAGTTGCGCATTTTCGACCGCTGGCTGGGACGCCAGGTTGCGGACAGCTTCTCCTGCGCTGCACGCTTCTCGCGATGACCGCCGTCCCACCGACCGAGCTGCACCACTGATCTATGGTGGCGGACATGGTGGATCCGATTGCCGCGATGGCCGATTCGTCGCCGGAGTACGAGGCGCTGGCCACCTCGGTGCGGCGCTTGATCGACGCGACGATCCGCACTGAGGTGACCCCGGAAACCGTCGCCTCGGCCGCGGCCACGATCGACGGCGTCACGACCCAGCTGAGCGCGGCGCTGATGCCCGGATCGTTCGGCCAGCGTGTCGTCGACGACGGGCAGGGCCCAGCTGCGGGCAATGTCGTCATCGGCGTGCGCAACCCGTCCGCTCCCCCGCTCGTCATCCACCACGAGAGCGACGGATCGGTGTGGACGGAGTTCGTCCTCGGCGCCGCCTATGAAGGTCCCCCGGGTCATGTGCACGGTGGTGTCTCCGCCATGATCCTCGATCACGTTCTCGGGGCCACGGCACACAAACCGGGACAGCCGGCATACACCGGGACCCTGACGCTGCGTTATCACAGGCCCACGCCGCTGCAGCGGCCCCTGCGCGCCGAAGCCTGGATCGAAAGTGTGGACGGGGTAAAGACTTTCGCCGCAGGAAAGGTCAGCGACACCGGGGGCGTGACGGTCTCGGCCGAAGGTGTCTTCATTCATCCACGGATTTGAGCCTCTGAAAAAGACGCCGATCCGACGATCACGCGGGCGACGGCGCAGCACCAATCACCCGCATCGCATGGCGACGGGCGGGCAGCCAACGGTGCAAAACCCTTGCGCGAGACGTGATTTGACACCGATCCGCAGCTACCTGGTAATGCGGTGTGAGCAAACAGGTTACAAAAAGCACGTTTGGCGGCTGATCGCCGTCCCTGAATGAAATTTGAATTTGACCAGTTCGCTGTACAAGTGCGACGCGGCTGCCCTAGCGTCGAGTTCACACCGCGAAAACATCGCCGATTCGTTTGGAGGAACCGGCTCAATGATCGACGATCATCAGCCGACAAGCATCGAGTACCTACGCTGTGAACTGCTCGAACGGGTGGACGCGCAACCCTTCGAGGACTGGTCCCCCGCCCTCTTGCGGGCCCTCATCGCCGTCTTCGACCTGAACGGAATCACCCCGGCGGTCCCACATAGCTTCCGGCCCTACATCGTCAAGTAAAGACTCGTCAAGTTAAAGACTCGTCTCGCCACGACTATCGTCCTATGCGGCGGTCGAGTGAGGAGTCACGGTGGAGATGTGGGCACTGATCGCGCGTGAGCAGATTCGTGACACGCTGGCGCGGTACAACTGGTCGGGCGATGCCGGGCGGCTCGACGGCCTCATCGAGACATTCTGCGCAGACGGCGTCCTCGAGATCCGCGGCAGGCAAACATTGCGCGGCAGGTCCGAAATCGCGGCGTTCCTCGGCGGTGTCACGGGCGACATCGCAACCGGCGCTGGGGTCAAGCCCGTCGTCCGGCACAACGTCTCCAACGTGCTGTTCACCGGCATGACGCCGGAGCAAGCCCACGTCTCGTGCTACTTCACCGTCTTCACCCATATCGGCCTCGACCATTTCGGCCGCTACCGCGACATCTTCGTGCCCGACGGCGATGCCTGGCTGATCAAACAGCGCAATGTGTCGACCGACTGGTCCTCACCCAATTCGGTCATGGCCGCGCAAACGCCGGGCTGAGCGTTACCTCATCTGCAGCCCACCCTTGCGCACCCACACTTCCGCGACGACTGTGCCCATTACCCAGACCACCAAGGCGATGCCGAGATGCACAAAGCTTTTGGTATCGCGGCCGAGCACCGGCCCGATCGCCGCGGGTAGCTGCGTCCACAAGATGCGATGCTCCACCCCACCCATCGGATCGGCGACGTAGTACACCGCATACGGCAGCGCCAGGGCTACCAGCCAGCCGACGATGCGACGCGAATCGCGACGTTGCCGCCACCGCCGGATCAGCGGCTCCGCGCTGACCGGGTGCAGCACCGAGATGACGTTGCCGACGCCCAGCCAGGACACGATCGGAACCGCGACGTCGGGGATGGTGATGCCCAGGCGCGCCGGGGTCTCCAGCCATAGCGTCAGCGCGACGGCCACTGCAAGGGTGGGCAGGCCGACCAAGGCGAGCAGGGCCAGGTTTTTGATCAGGAGCACCCGCCACACTGGTACGCCGTCTGACAGACCCTTGGTCACGCGGTAGTGATCGCCGCCCAGGGTGTTGGTGGTGGTGACGTCGGCGAGGATGAACGATGAGAAATAACTGCCGACCAGAACGACCCAATCCAGATGGTGATGGTGGAAGTGGCGGCTGGGATGGGAATGGGCGGCGGTCAACGGCTGCACCGCCAACCAGGCCACGGCGAGGAACAAGTTGGCCACCACTCCCGACAGCCAGGTACGCGGCGGGTGAAAGGCCCAGCGGATCTCTGCCCGCACCGCCTGCCACAGCGGCTTCTTCAAGTCTTTGGCCGCACGCTCGGCCGAGGCGGGACGAGGGGACGACGCGCGCACGCCGGCGCGCACCGCCGCGCGCAGGTGCTGGTGCATTGGCGTCTCGGACTCGGACATGTGCTCCCCGGCGATCTGATGGTGCGTGCGACCATACCTTGGTGCTGCACGTGGTTTCTGCGCCGCGCCCCGAGCCCGGTAGGCGCGGGATCGGGACCTGAACCACAGACGCGTTGTCATCGCGGGGCTGGGAGACGCGGGAGTTCTCACCGCGATCCGTCTGGCCAAGCACGCTGAGGTCGTCGGGATCTCGGTCAAGCCGGCGTTGGTCAGCGGCCAAGAACTCGGAATCCGGCTCTCCCGCCCGGCCGACTGGGCTCGCGACAACTGGATTGCGTTCGACAGGTTCCGTCGCTTGGACCGAGTCCGGACGGTTCAGGCCACGCTGACCGGACTGGACCTGAAGGGACGGACCGTCTTCGGGAATCGTGATGACGGCGCTACCATCGCCGAGCCCTACGATGCGCTGGTCATCTCGACGGGAGTCAGCAACGGCTTCTGGCGCCGGCCGACACTACAGTCCGCGGCGGAAATTCGCGCCGACCTGCACGCTGCCCATGACCGGCTGGCCGCCGCGACTTCGGTGATCGTCGTCGGCGGCGGCGCGGCCGCGGTCAGCAGCGCCGCCAATCTGGCAATCACTTGGCCGGACAAGAAGATCGATCTCTACTTCCCGGGAGATCATGCGCTCGCCGGGCATCACCCGCGCATCTGGCAACGCATCCAGGGCCGATTGACGGATCTCGGTGTGGGCCTGCACCCCGGCCACCGCGCGGTGATCGCCAACGGCTTCGCCGGCGACGAGATCACCCGCCAACCGGTCAAGTGGAGCACCGGGCAACCCCCGGCTGCCGCAGACGCTGTGCTTTGGGCGATAGGCCGGGTGCAACCCAACACCGGTTGGTTGCCACCGGAACTACTTGACGAGCGCGGGTTCGTTCGGGTGACTCCCGAGCTGACGGTGCCAGGTCACCGAGGCGTCTTCGCAATCGGGGACGTGGCGGCGACCGACCCGCTGCGCAGTTCCGCACGTAACCGCGGGGATGCGCTGCTGGCGCACAACATTCGCGCCGAGTTCGCCGGCCGGAAGCTGCGCACTTATCGCGCGCCGGGGCGGCGGTGGGGCTCAGTGCTGGGCATCCAGGCCGACGGGCTGGAGGTCTTTCTGCCCACCGGCCACGCGTTCCGCTTCCCGCCCTGGTCGGTCAACCGTGTCGTGATGCCGATGATCGTCAGATGGGGCATGTATCGCGGAGTGCGCGAAAACCATCCACTGCGATGACGGGGCCCGTCTGGCGTGCTCGATCACAACGCACGAAGAATGGCGGCGCGGCCCTTGACATGAAGTTTCTCGAGTTTGGAGTGGCGCAACCGTTCCATCCGCTCGAGCATCCTGTCACCCAGCTCTTCGAGCAACTTCCGGTCCAAATCGACTGGCGCAGGGCATAAGTCACGCTCTTCTTCTGCTGCGTGCGCATCTAACACGGTGACGAAAGCATGCCACTCGTGCTGGTAGAGCGGCGCTGTCGGCGGCGTCCGCAACACCACCGCGAGCTGGTCCCACACCTGGCGATGCTCGGCGTGGGCGATCGCGACCAGTGCACTCGCGGCGGAAACAGCCGGATAGAACAAGTCATCTTCTATGCGCATGTGGATGTCCAACTCCGTCAACAGCTCGTCGAGTTTCCGTTTGCGTTCGTCCGAAGCAGGCGGCAGCGCGGTGATGTCCCTACACAATCCACGCAGCACCACGTGGTGCTCGATCAGCACGTCATAGGCATTCATGACGAACCGCCGCGCACTTCGACCAATCCATTGCGGATACGAGTCGGATAGGACGGCAGGGCCGCCGTGGCCGGTCCCCGTAACACCATGCCCGATCTATAGGCGAAATGGGAACCGTGCCAAGGACATACGATTCGACCCTGGTCGATCCAGCCGTCACACATCGGCGCCCCGAGATGCGGGCACTGCGCACCGACCGCCATGATCTGTCCGCCATTCCGGAAAAGAACCACACCGATGCCGTCCACCTCCACCCGCCGTGGTCGTCCATCCAGCGCCGTCACCGGCAATACCGGCGTCCAGGTTTCGAGGGTCAGCCGCGGCCCCGAACGGTCGACGCCGGCACCCGACCCGTACACCAGCTCGCCGCCCAAATAGCCACTGGCAAGCGTGATCCCGTAGCCGACGGTGCTTGTGGCCATCCCACGGGCGCGCCGGCCGTGACGCCGATCGTAAAATGACTTCGCATACAGCGCTGTGGCAACTAGATTCGACACACCGTGGACCAGGCCGATTCGCCGTGACTGTTCGTGCGTGTGCTGCCAATCCGCCACGCCGGTTACCAGTGCTCCCAGGCTCGCGAGGATGCCCACACCCAGTGCATATTGCGACGCGTCCGATAACTTTTTTCTGCTCGGCAAAGCACTGGCGGCATCCAGCACCAGGGTGGTCGCCGCCGCCCCAGCAGGCAACGCGGCCAGTACCGGATGCAGCGGATGGCCGAGCCAGGTGCCGTGCAACACGTTGCCGACGCGCTCGCGGTACCTCCCCAGACATGCGAACGTCAGCGTCAGGACGTGTTCAAGGCGATAGCTCGGCCGATCCAGCCATGTTTGGCTTCCTAGGGTGTCTACCACCCGTGATCCGGCCTTTCGGACCGGATTCTCGGCGTTCGATAGCTTAGCCACAGTTCACTCTCTCGTGGAGTCACCGACTTCATGGCGGATCTGCGCCACCACGGGCCGACGCGGTCGCCGCCAAGCCATATAGGTTGCACGAGGCGGCGGCGGACTCGGTTCAATCGCCGGCGATCATGCCGAGGCGGGCGCCACCGAGCTCGTAAAAGAGCGAACCGATGCTCTGCGCTAAACCGACGATTACCTGCACCGGCGGCCTCCGACGTGCGACTATCTGGTGGTGACCGAAGACGACGCGGAGAAACGCATCGCCGAGTTGGAACGTCAGCTGGCCGAGGTGAAGGCGGCGCTTCGTGAGCATCACCCTGCCGAGCCGCCACCCCAGTCCACCGACGCACAGTCCGGCGTCGAGGTCGGTGCCGGCGAACGCGCTCGCCGGCACGCAGAAGCCCTGTGGGAAGGCTTGCGCACCGGTTCGCCTTCGGGACCGGACGCGCCTTTTGGTCCCGAGATAGCGCAGCTTCGAGAGGCCTTCATGCGTGCCGCGGCCGAAGCGGGCATGTCGCAGACACAGATCAATGACGTACTGCAAAACGGGCGCGTGACGATCAAAACGGGCCATTCCGTGGTGTATTCGGGCCAAGGCGGCCAACAGCGCTTCGGTGCCACCACCGACGGCGGTTCCCCATCCGGCTACCGACAGACATTTGGCCAGCAGGACCGGGTGGGCTCTCGGCGGCCGCGAAGCAGATTCACCGGAGCCGATCGGTTCGGGGCGGTCGTCGGAATTATCGGCGGAGCGCTCGGCCTGTGTGTCGGGGGCGCGGCGGCGTTGACGGCCATATTCCCGTCGACAGCACTCTGGATGAGCGACGTCGTGTGCCGTAGCCCCTACCAGCTGGTCGCCAACACCTCGAGCTACAGCTACAAACCCGGTCAGTCGGGCACCAGCGTGAACTATCGTTGCATCAGTGCAGCGGGCTGGTACGACGTCAATGCGTTCGTGATCATCGGGTTGCAGTCCCTTCTTGCCGCGATCATTCTGTGCGGCGTGGTGGTCGTCGTTCGCCAGATCCGGCGCAGGATGCAAACTCGCTGAAATCCTTTGCAAGTCAGGTGGTTACATGACCGAGCGTATCGAGACTCAACGCACCATCGCGGCGCCCGCCGCCGAGATCTTCACTGTGCTGTGCGACCCGCAGGGCCATGTCGCGATCGACTCGTCGGGGATGCTGCAGGACGCGGAAGGCGACCCCGTACGTGCCGTAGGCGACAGCTTCGTCGTCCACATGGATCGCGAGGCGCTCAACGACTTCCCGCAATTGGGCAAGTATGACGTCACCGTCGAGATCACCGACTTCGAACCGGATCGGCTGATCGCGTGGACGATCCTCGGCCAGATCCGGCCCCAGATCGGGCACGTCTACGGCTACCGGCTGCAACCCACCGACGACGGTGCCGCCACTGTCGTCACCTCGTTCTACGACTGGACGAACATCGACCCGAAGTGGCGCGACGCCGGAATCTTTCCCGTCCTGTCCGAGGGTGCGCTGCGGGCGACCCTGGGCATCCTCGACCGTACCGTGCGGCGCGGCTATCCAAGATGATCTCCCGACAACCGCTTATTTGCGCGCCAGCGCATGCCAAGCCAAATCGGCGATGGCGGCGCAGTATTCGTCGTCGATGACGTCGTTCGAGTAGAGCGCGCGAACATACATCGGTGCCATCACGATTTGCACGGCGGCCACGGGGTGCACTCCGGCGCGCAATTCGCCGCGTTCCCTCGCCCGATCCACGATCGCACGCAAGACGGCGAAACGCCGCCGCCAGAAGATCATTCGAGTGCCCTCGTCGTGACGCCCCCGACCATCCATGACCAGCGCACGGACCAATGTCCGCCCGACTTCGGTGTTGACCTGATCGGTCGCGCTGCGAGCCAGTGCCAGCAGGTCGCCACGCAGCGAGCCCGTGTCGGTCACCGAACGCAACGTCTCGTTGTCACCGAGCGCGGCATCGACAATCAGGCGCTGCCGATCGCCCCAGTAGCGGTACACCGTCGCGGTATCGAGGTGGTGCCGCTCCGCCATTGCCTCGACGCTGAACCGTTCGACACCCCAGCGGGCCAACTCGTCGAATACTGCCGGCATCACCCGCGCCCGGACATCCGCGGGAATGGATCGCACCGAGTCATTGGGTCGTTGCGGCGGTTGCATGCATGTGTCTTTACCCGAACCGTTTTCGAATTAATCGTGTGGCGTGGCCGCCCAGGCTGCGTTTGCGAGCGGCACCGGCGCACGCGGACTCAAACATGTTGTGCGGCATCGACAACACTCGTCAGCCGAAGGCGTCGCGAAGGTCTTTCTTGATCACTTTTCCGAACTGGTTGCGCGGTAGGTCGTCGACCACCACGAGCCGCTCAGGGAATTTGTAGCGGCTCAGCCCGCGCGAACGGCAGTGTTCCGCCAGGGATTCCAACGACACCCCATCGGCCGATTGAGGTACCACCACGGCGCATACCCGCTCGCCGCTGTCGCGGTCGGGCACGCCGATGACCGCGACGTCGGCGACCGCGGGATGGGTGGCGAGAACATTCTCGACCTCCAAAGCCGAGACGTTCTCCGCGTTGCGGATGATGGCATCTTTGATGCGGCCCGTGACGCGGACATTGCCATCCGCGTCGATCAGCCCGAGATCGCCGGTGCGCAACCAGCCTTCGCTGTCAAATGCTTCGGCGTCAAGCGTTGCATCCGCATAGCCGAGGAAGCATTGCGGTCCTTTGAGCCACAATTCACCTTCCTGCCCGACGGGAACTTCGGCTTCCCGTTCGTCCACGACACGGACCTGGACCCCTGACACCGGCGCACCCACTGTGTGGTCGAGCACCTCCGGCGCGGCACTGAGGGACGGCGAAGTCGCGACCGGGAACTCGGTAAGCCCCCAGGCGTTGGCTATGCCGGCAACCGATAAGGTTTCGCGCATCTGACGCCCCAGGTCGGCGGTGATGGGCGCGCCGCCCGCCAGGCAGCCGCGCAGGGACGGGAAAAGCGGCGCTTCGCCATGGGCACGTTGAGCCTCCAGGTATGCCACGAAAAACGGTGTCGCGGTACCGAGGAACGTCGGGTTGTGGGCCGCGACCCGCAGCGGTGTGGTTGCCGGTTCGAAGGTGTCGAACAGCACCAGCCGCATGCCGGTCAGCAAAGCGGCGGCCAGCATCGCTGCTCCGCCGATGTGCGCGATCGGAAACGCAATCGGATTCACATCCCTGCTGGTTGCCCCGATCATGCCTACCACGCCTGCCGAGCCGGCGATCACCGATGCGTCGCTATGGCGAATCCCCTTGGGCGCTGCGGTGGTTCCCGACGAGTAGTACACCCAACGGGCATCGCCGTCGCGGCCCGGCGGGCCTCCCAGGGCATCGACGCTCGCGCGTGGCAAGCGAAGCCGATTACCGACCGGAGGCGTGGTGAGGTCGATACCGATAACCTCGAAACCTCTCTCACGGGACAACGCCCGCGCCAGCCCGCCGTGGTCGAATCCACGCCAAAAATTCGGTACCACAAGGAATTCGGTGGCGAGCTGGCCAGTGATGAAGCTGACCTCATGTTCTCGCAGTATCGGGATTATCGGGTTCTGGACAACGCCCAGTCGCGTGAGCGCAGCCATGACAACCATGGTCTCCAAGGTGGTGGGCAGCTGCCAGGACACCAACGTCGCAGCGCCGACTCCGCGGAGGGCAAATGCGGCAGCCGTCTCGCATGCGGCGTCGTGAAACTGGCGGGTGGTCAGGCTGCGGCCGTGATCGTCGTCCAGCAGCGCCCGGTTTGGTTGGCGCGCAGCAGCTTCGGCGATCAACGTCCAGAACGACCGACCACCCGGTTGGCTGTGGACGGCGTCCTCCGTCGTCATCTGGGCGGGGTCGCCGTCGGCGGAAGGAATCCGGAGTGGGCTATCGAAACGGACACACCACTGCCTACCGGCCCTTTGTGGTCCACGAGGACTGCTGAGCCGGTGGCGACTCCGTCGTTGCTGTAGTGGGTCAGCGAGGCCAGCCCGATGTGAGGGCCTTCGGGGAGCCTGCTCAGGGTGAGCGTGTAGTCGGCGTTGATGAACTGCAGGCCGTTGGTCCCCCAGTTGGCGAGCGAGGCGGTGACGTCGCCGGCCATCGCCGCCCGGGTGAAAGGGCTCAGCGGTTCGGCGTCGATCAAGGGGCGCGTTTCATGCAGCCAGGTGTATTTGCGCCCCGAACCGTCGGGCCAGTCAGGATCTGGATTCTGGACATCGGCGCCCCAGCCGTAGGTGCGCATGAAGATCGAGGGGTGAGCCCCGTCCTGCCCGAGTGGTATGGGCGGCATTCGCACCGGCGCTGTCCACACGTCGCCGTCGGGCTGGTGTCCGCGCCGCAGGAACAGCGCGCTTGCCTGCGCCACCGGGACGTCATGCTGGGTGAGAACAGCCTCGACGAGGCGCAGTCGCCGCCGGTCGTGTTGCACCCGGGTGCGCACCTCGATCGGTTCCAGTGCGGTGGGCCGGGGTAAGTCGACCGTCAGCCGCGCAGGCTGCAGTCCTGGATCGTCGACCGCGCATTCGACTGCCCAGGCCAACAGCCCTCCGACAACGTGGCCGCTGATCGACGGACCCCAGCCGCCACGGGCGATTTTATTTGGCACGTAACGGTTTTCGTCGCGCACGAAGTACGGCATCGGCGGGATGGCTGGCAGATCGATATCTGCGGCAATGTTCGCCTCGGTCACTCCGTACCCGCCAAGCCGTCGCAGCCGCAAACGCGCAGGCCAACCTTCATGGGATGTCTCCTTTGAGGTGATCAACAGTAGACATTACAGTTCGCCTTTTGGTCGCGCGATCTCACCCGCCCGGAAGGACGCGGTCTGGTCAGCTAGCGGTTGCCTCGCGCACGGCTTCGACGAGTGCGGCGATGTCACGTTCCCGGTCGCCGACAGGTAGCGGCCAATGCGTCATCCTGAGGTCGGTGACGCCGGTCTTCGCGAATGAGGCCGCAGTTGCGGCGGCGTCAGCCAGATCGGGCCGCCCATCCGCGGTGGCGCGGAGGCGCAGCGTGCCGCTGACATCGAAGCCCTTTGGGTCGCCGCCGGCACGCTCGACCGCCGCCCGCATCCTGGCGATCCCGCCGGCTACGTCGCGCGCATCGTCGCCCCAAGGTATCCAGCCCGTTCCGAAGCGGGCCAGCCGGCGTGCGACAGCCCGGTTCGCGGTCCCGCTCACCCAGATGGGCACTCCGCCCGGTTGCACGGGTTTCGGCATTTGGTGTATGCGTTCGAAGCTCAGTCCGGCTGAGGCGTAGCTGACCTCGTTCTCCCGCCAGAGTCGCTGGCACACCTCGAGCGTTTGATCCAGAACGGCGCCACGGCTGTCGAAGTCGACCCCGGCCGCGTCGTATTCCTCACGCTGCCAGCCGACGCCGACCCCGATATCGACCCGTCCCCCCGACAGAACATCCATCGTGGCCAGGATTTTGGCCAGTACCGCCGCAGGCCGCAGGGCAGCCAGCAGAATGTTCGTCCCCAACCGGATGCGTTCGGTCCTGGCTGCGAGGTAGGTCAGCGTGGTCAGCGGTTCCAGCCAGTGACCGTCGGGCCCGGTGGGCTGGCGACCGCCCTTGGTTCCTCCGGTCTTGGGGTCCGCGTAGGCATCCATGTTCATTCCGAAGGCGATGTGCTCCGACACCAAAACGCGGTCAAAGCCGCAGCCTTCCAAGAGTTGCGCCCACTCCGTCAGGTGATCCCAGTTGGGCGGCGCCTCGGCGGAAAACGAGGGAATCCCCATCGAAAGCTGCATCGCGGTCACCGGATCCTCTCGCCGACCGGCCGGTCCTCGGTTGCATCGACGGCGACGGTGCGTTGCACTATCCGCCAGCGCCCGTCACCGCCCAGCAGATACCGGTCGAGGTAACGGATATGCATGACGTGATTGCGTCCCGGCTGTGTCTCACCGCCACCGAAATGGTTTGCCGTGCAATACACTTCGCCGACAGCCGACGCGCCCTCGACGACGAACAGCCCTTGCGCGACCAGGTGCGCCGTACGCGGCCAGCGCGAGACTATGGCGATGACCCGCTCGATTTCGTCGTGACCGGTCATCACCGACGGTTCCCGCCCGGGTCGTTCCACTCGCAAGGTCGCGTCCGGGGTGAACACCGCCAGCAGCGCCGCGCGGTCCCGGCGATCGACCGCTGCCGCGTACCGGCGGGACAGCGCCTCGAGTTCGCTATGGGGGACTGCCAACGAGAGATCCATGTGCTTCCACTGCCGGCCGATCAAAGACCCGTCGACCATACCGCCTGTCGACTC
Organism: Mycobacterium sp. 852002-51163_SCH5372311; assembly: GCF_001667115.1. Taxonomy (GTDB): domain Bacteria; phylum Actinomycetota; class Actinomycetes; order Mycobacteriales; family Mycobacteriaceae; genus Mycobacterium. Next base: position 67,114 of record NZ_LZIJ01000090.1, read on the forward strand.
CCCGCTTCGGTGGGTTCGGGTGAGACGCCCAGGTCTGTGCTAATCCCCGATGCGCACGAATTTCACGTCGACATCGGTGCTACCGCAGCCCGCTGCCCCCGTCAGCTCCTCGTGACCGTGCCCGCTGATCAGAGCGACCGGGTTCTGGAGCGGTTGCGGCAACGGGAACGGGACGACGATTCTCACGTGCGTCATGCCACCTTTTGCGCACGGGGCGTCGAACTCGCGGTCGTAGAACCAGTTTCCGGCGCCGAACACCATCGCCATCGCAGCAGCCGGAGGTCTGTGGAAAAGACTCATGCACCGATCGCCAGCGCGCAGACAGGTCGTTTCCACGGCATAGTCGTTCTGTTCTCTGAAGCCGTTGGGCTGCACGCTGGATTGGTGATAGCGGCCGTGCAGGGCTTCTGCGGGCGATACCACCCGCGCCGGCAGAGTGCTTGGGCTCGGGAGGGTGGTGACATCCACATCCCCGGTGCGGGTGAAGGTCACCGTGCGCTTGTTCGCACAGCCCTTCGTCATCGTCTGGGTGGCTTCGCCGACAAAGATGCCGTCAGGATGTGGCTGCAGTGCGAAGGCCTCCCAGACTTCGCCTTCGAGTGGGCCGCAGGTACTGGATCCCACGCTGACGGCCAGCCAATCTCCGCCGACCTGATCCAGCACAATCGCTGGCACCTGCATGGTTTCCCCGTCCAGGCGCGACGCCGTCGCGATGCACCCGGCGTTGCCGCACACCGAGCGGACAGCCCAGGTTTCCGTCGTCGGCGCCGCGCCTTTGGCGGGCTCACCTTCCACGTTGCTGACTGAGCCGAAGTCCAGCCGGTAGATTCCGGTGAACGGACCGGTGTTGGGCGCGGTCGTGGGCGGCGCGGTGGACCTGTCGGGCTCTGTGACACTGGCCGGATTGTGTTGGCGGCTCAGCTGTGTACCCGCGAACACGCCGCCGGTGACGAGCACCGCGGCCATCGCACCTGCCAACAGACCCCGTCGCGGCGCCCGCCGCCGGTCCGGTGGCGGCACGGCGGGCGCGGTCACGCCCAATCGTGGATTCGTGGCTTTGGCGCGGAACGGAATCTGGTCGGCATAAGCGAAATTGGGGTGCAGGTATCGGTTGAGTTGCTCGGTGAATTCTCGGCAGCTGCCGAACCGAGCCGAACGCTCCTTGGCCATCGCGGTGGCGAACACCGGGTCGAGCGCGGCCAGTTCGGGCCGATAGTTACCGATGGAAGGCACCGGCGCATTCACGTGGCGGCTGATCACCACCGCAGGGTTGGCGTCACCGTAGGGTGGAACCCCGGTCAGCAGGTGAAAGGCAGTCCCCGCCAACGCATATTGGTCAGCCCGACCGTCGATCGCCTCGCCCCTCAGCTGCTCCGGGGCCGCGTAGCACACCGTGCCCACCGTGATATTCGTCTCGGTCAACCCTGCGGTGTCGTCGACGAGCCGCGCGATACCGAAGTCGGCCAGATACACTTGCCGGCCATGTCCGTCGGGATCGGTCAATAAGATGTTGGCCGGCTTGACATCTCGGTGCAGGAGCCCGCGGTAGTGGGCATAGTCGAGTGCCGAGCCTATCGCGGTGATGATCGGCAGCGCTTCAGTCAATGGCATCCCCGCGGGGTAGTGCTCACTCAACAGTCGCGCGGCGTCGGTGCCCTCCACGTAATCCATGGAGATCCAAAACTTGCCGTCGGCTTCGCCGCGATCGTGAATTCTTACGATGTGCGGATGCGACAACCCGGCCGCCAGTTCGGCCTCGCGCTCAAAACGTCCCCGAAATTCCGAATCGGCGGTCAGATGCGCCGGTAGCACCTTCAGCGCTTCCTCACGCGGCAACCGCGGGTGCGTAGCCAAATACACCGCACCCATCCCGCCCGTGCCCAACGCCCTCGAGATCCGGTAACCGGCGAACACGCGGCCGACCTCTAGTGACGCGGCTGACCCGTGAATCCCGTCGTTGGAGGTATCAGGCACGAAAAATCCTTCCTCCCGTGGCCGATCCGAATTGCTGTCCAACACAGCAGAATCCACGTCGAACGAGGTGCATGCCAGCGGATCCTGCCGGCGATCAGCGCCCTAACAGACCGCAATACTGTCCGACGGGACAGCCCCCAGTCCCGTATACGGCAGACGGTTGCCCGGTGCCGGCGCCAAGTCCTGCCGCCAGCACACCGACTGCCAGCAGCGCCCCGGCGATGATCTGCTTGAGGCCGTGCATTGTGCTCACCTTGAGTCCTTTGCCGAGTACATCCCTGCCGGGGCCGATCACGGTGACCGACAACAGATACGCTGCCGCACAACGCTTGCCACATCGTCGCGGAATTCATGCGAAATTCTTGCGTCTCGCGTGGTAAGACCGATTCGTCCAAAGCGGTCCCGTGCAGGACGTCGCGGGCTTAGCGTTATGCACCATGAGGCGTGGTTCCGCGCGCGCAATGGCCACGTTCGCCGCCACGGTGGTCGCGACGCTGTTGGTCGCGCCGGTCGGCTCAGCAGACCCGGCTGTCCAGCCGAAGGACGGTGCCCCGTGTGATGCGGCCGACCCGGATTCGCAAACGTTTGCAAAGCCTCGATCCGGTACGGCAGAGCCCGAGGTCCTGCTGTGTGTCGGGTTTCAAGGCCGGCGCTGGCAGCGGATCGACCGATTGCAGCGACCGGTGCACAGCTTCTACACGTATGGCCCGACCGAAACGCTGTACCCGGGCGACGTCAACCTGGGCGACTGGTGGGACGGCGTCGGGTCGACGACGGACGCGATATGCGTTGCGGAACAGTCATTCTCCGACGGGCGGCCATCCGAGATCAAGACGAACAACGTCGGGCAGTACTTCGGTTTCAAACTGTCGCCCGAGATGGCCAGCCTGAGCCTGAAAGGCAACTGCCGCTGGGTGATATCGCCGTGCAACGGCAAGCCCGGACCGTGCACGGCGCGCTACGTCCCGCCGACGATCGGCAGCCGCGAGCGCGATACCTGATTTCACCCGGCACCGGCCACACCATGGTTTAGTGTGCCGAGCAGACGCAAAAGCACCGTTTTGCGCACGCAAACCGGTGCTTTTGCGTCTGCTCGCGCAACATGTCGGAGGTCTGGGACGGTGATGCTGGTCGACCATTACCTGCGGATCCTGCACTTCGATCGGCGGTTGCCGCTCAACGTCGACCTGGGTCCGGTGCACATCCACCTCTACTCCCGATCCGTGTTTTTCATGTGGGTCACAGTGGCGATTTTGGCGATCGCCGGCATTGCGGTGCTGATCTCACGCAAACGCGAATTGATCCAGCGGTGGACGAGCTGGATGATGATCGCACCGGCTGTCGGGATCCCAATCTGGTTGGGCCACGGCACCACTGCCGTGCTAGCCGCCGCGCTTGCGGTGGTGGCGGTGACCGAGTACGAGCGCCTGGTGAAGCTCGGCAGGGTGGACCTCGGCTTGCTGCTTGGCCTGGCGGTGCTGTACCCGCTTGCGGCCTGGCTGCGTCCATCCTTGCTGAGTCTGGCCCCGATCGTCGTGCTGGCGTGTGCACTGCCCTCGGTGATCAGCGGTGACGTCGAGCACGGTGGCCGGCGCACGACGTTCACCGCGTTCGGATCGGTCTGGATCTGCTGGTCTTTGGCGCACCTGGTGGTGTTGTGGTCGGAGGCGTATCTGGTGTGCTTCGCGGCGGCCGCCGCCGACGTCGCGGCCTGGTGTGGCGGAAAAGGGTTGCGCCGCTTGGGCTGGGCTCGCCATCCGTTGTCGCCGTTGAGTCCCAACAAGACTGTCGGCGGGTTGATCGGCGCGATCATCGGGGCGTTTCTGGTGCTCACGTTGCTGGGCACCATTTCGGTCGGTTTGCTCATCGCGGTCGGGTTCGGCGGTGTGCTGGGCGACCTCGTCGAATCGATGGTCAAGCGGCAGGCCCAGGTCAAGGACGCCGGATCGTGGCTGTCGGGTTTCGGAGGTCTGCTCGACCGGATCGACTCGCTGCTGCTTGTCCTTCCGCTGGCGTATCTCCTCGGTTGACATGATCGACATGCCTGATGAATCCGGTTCCCAGCAGCGCCCATCACGTTTCTGGACGGCGCTCGCCGGTCTCGTCTCCGGTCCGTACGGCCTGCCGTTGGCATTTCTCTGGGGATACGCCGAGGCGCTGAGCTGGTTCGTCGTCGCCGAGATGGCGTTGGCGCTGTTTGCGGTCGCCGTGCCGCGGCGCGTGATGCCGTTGGCCGCGGCGGTGATCGCGGGTTCTGTGCTGGGCGTGCTCACCAATGCGTACCTGACCTCCCGCGGTGTCCTATTGCCCGCACCCCTGACGACCGGGCGGATGGCGGCGACGGCTTTTGGGCAGTTCGCCGAAGGGCCCGGCGCGATAATGCATCAGGCGTTGTCGGGCATACCTGTCAAGGTGTATGCCCGGGCCGCCGGTCAACACGGCGTCGAGCTGTGGCGGCTGGCCGGCTGGACGCTGCTGGAGCGCGGCCTGCGAATTTCGACGGTGGGACTGGTGCTGTGGCTGCTCGCCAGCGTCTTTCACCGCTGGTTGCGTCGGTTTTACGGCGCCTACCTGATCATCACCGGCGTTGTTTTCACCGCCGCGCTCTCCGCAGTGATCGCCGCCTGGTCGTAGCCGGCTCTCACGCCGCCAGTGCGTATCGATGAGAAGGCTGCGGCAGGTGATCTCCGCGCAATACCATGACCTGTTCGCGCAACTGTGATGCCGAGACGCCGTTCGGGTCGACGGGCTCGCCGATGTGAACCTGCATCGGGGCGGGTGAGATGAAGTTGGTGCCCTTTGGCAGCACGTCGGCGGTGCCCAGCACGGCAACCGGAACGATCGGCACACCGCAGTCGCGCGCCAATCGCAATGCGCCGGAACGGAACTCACCGACGCCGCCGTCCTTCGAGCGGGTCCCCTCCGGGTAGATGACGACAGCGCGTCCGGCCCGCAGCGCCGGGCGTGCCGCAGCCAACAATTCGGCATATGTACCACCGCCGGACCGCCGCACCGGGAGCACGCCGGCCACCGTGGACGCTATGAAACGGCGCACCGGAACGTCGAACCAGTAGTCCGCCGCTGCCGCGAACACCGGCTGCGCAGCCGGCGGCAAGGCGGCCAGCAGCGCCGCGGTGTCGGCATGCGAGGAGTGGTTGGCCACCACCACGCAGCCACCGCTCGCGCGCCAACGCCCGGTCACGGTCAGTCCGCCCGAAACGGCGGCCACCGACCGCCACAGCCAATGCCGCAGCACGCTCGAGATCCTGGTCGCGGTCATGATGCGAGCACCTCGGCCAACGGGTCGGCAGTCTCCTGTTGCGACTGCTGCGCGGCCAGCTCGCGGCGCGCGGCGCGCAGTCGCAGCACGGTGGTGATGAGCGAACCGTTCACCAGTTGTGTGCAGACCACCGGCAGAACGACGGGAAATGCGGTGGCTATCAATACGAAAAGGCAACGCTCGGTCTTGCCCAGCGGGCCGCCGTTGCGCCGTTGTGCGCCGGCGCCGGCCGCGGCCAGCGAGGCGAAGGTGGGCAGCGTCGCGGCCAGTGCGGCAACCATCACCATGAGCACCGGCCAGGACAAGAAGTGCAGGTCCGGGCCTTGCTGCCGGGCTGCCCAGACCGCGAGTCCGGCAAAGGTCAGGAAGTCCGATGCGCGATCTCCGATCTCATTGACTACAAATCCCCACGGCCGGCTGACCCCGCGCGCCCGGGCAACCGCGCCGTCCAGATTGGCGCCGGCCAGGCGCAGCGCAAGAAAAAGCGCCGCCAGCGGCCACCATCCCAGGGCTACGGCCACCCCAGCCGCGCCCGCCGCCGCCGCCCCGGCGACGGTGAAGACATCTGGTGAAACTTGATGTGCCACTGCGGCGTTGACGATCGGTGTGAGTCGCCGGGTGTACCACGGCTTGAGCGCGTACAGGCCCAACCACTTCCGCGGGGAGCGCGGCGCGACCGGCAGTGTCGCTACCTCGGAGACGGCGCTGATTCGGGGAAGCGTCGAGGTACCGGTTGTGGTGAGCGCGCGGAACCCCGTCGTCAAGCAGCCCCGCTGTACGAAGCGAGCCTCGGCTACGGCCGGCATGTGCAGGCTCGGCTTGTAAAGCGTCAGGACGCTGTCGCGGGTGGCGCTCACTGTGATTCCTTTCGACATCGAGCCCGGTTGGGTTGTCTGTGGGCAAGTGGACCGCGTGCCTGCTGCTACCGGTCCCAACTTTCGGACCGCGTAGCTGGGGGCGAGTCACATGCTGTGTCCCAGCGCAGATAGATTGCGATGCCTGGCTTGCCGCATGCTCGCGAAACTCTTGCGAAATTCTTGCGGCATGACCGCCGCTCAGACGGCGGGGAATGGCGAAAGGCATGCGATCAGCATGCGGGACCCGCGGGCCGCTGCGGATGAGTAGGACTACGCGTCTTGCCCGGTTCGGGCGATCAATCCGGGGACGACGCCGCCGTCGTCGGGCCGCTCAGGTGACGCGCCTCAGTCGCTCACAGGTTCCGACGGCACCTTGTCGGGTTCGTCTGTGACAGGCGCGGCATGTTCCTCGTCCTCCACAATGGTGGCGGCCTCACCACGCGCCAGCATCACCGTGGAGACGATCACCAGCACCGTAATCGCTAGCAGCAAAGCCCACTCCGGGCCACTTTCGAGTTGCAACGACTCCTTGAGGACGGCGATACCCAATATCACGGCCACTATGGGCTTTGCGACGGTGATCGTCGGCAGGGAGGCGGTCAGCGAACCGGCGCGGAAGGCTGATTGCTGGAAGATCATCCCGGAGACGCCGGCGAGGATCCAGACCGGGAACTCCCAGGTATGCAGCAAATGGTGGCCACCGTGGTGGATCACTTGCGTAATGCCCTTGGTGAGTACGACGAACAACGCCAGCGACGACCCGGATACCGCCCCCAGCAACACTGCCGAGGCGGGACGGCCTTTCAAGATCCGGGCACCCAGCACACACAGCACCAACGCCGGACCCATCACCATGGCGACGATGAGCCAGTCGCCCACCGCGCCCCGCTTCTCGCCGGCCGTGGGATCGCCCACCTTGATGAGCAGCGCCAGCGCCGCGGCCAGCACTACCGCCCACACCCACTCCGAGCGGGTAATGGGATGGTTGGTCACCCGCGCGTAGATGGGCATGGCGAACAGCAACACCGTCACCTGCAGGCAGGTGACCAGCATGACCGAGCCATAGTCCAGGGCTATAGCAATGAATATGTAGCTGGCTACGTCCCCGAGACCCCCCATCCACCAGCGGCGGTTGCGCACCAGCATGCTGAACAGCGTCAGGTGGCCAACTTCTCCTTCGGTGACCGTATGAGCGGACCGCTGGCGGACCACGCTTCCGATCGCGGCCGACAGGGCGGCCAGCAAGGCCAAGATTCCAGGGATGATCTCCTGCTTCAACATGGTTGCCCTCCTCGCCGAGGCCCCTGACGTGGCGCAGTACACCCCGCCGCTTACCAGCGGTTTCTTTTGCGATGACTCTAGTCTCCGAGAGACCGTCAAGAGGGCTTCCGCCGAAAGTCTCCAAACCTGGTTCAGCAATCGGCGCGGGGTCGGCCGGTCAATCAGCCGGACCCAACCCTCAGAGCGGAAATTTGGTTCCCGTCAGCTGCTCGGACCGCTCCCAAAGTTTTGCGGCGGTGGATGTGCGCTTTGCCAACCACGTCCGCCAGACCGGCCGGCTGCGGCCCCACAGTCCGAACCGCGGACCGACAAACGTATTGCCCGGAAGATCCTGCGACACCGCAAACAACGTCTGGCGAGCGCCGAAGTCGGCGTCACTGGAAACGACGCGATCAACGGCCAATACCAGGCCGTCCCGCAGCCTGCTGCCGGAGCGGCCCTGCAGGTTCGTGTGCGACCAGCCAGGGTGGGCGGCCAGGGCGCGCAGCGGTGAACCGGCGCTATCCAGGCGACGTTGCAACTCGGTGGTGAACAGCAGATTGGCCAGCTTCGATTGGCCATAGGCCAAAAATCCCGAGTAGGGCCGGGACTGCCAGTGCAAGTCCTTGAAGCTGATGTAGCCGATCATGTGCAGCAGTGAAGACACCGTCACCACCCGGTCGGTCAGCCTGGGCAGCAGCAAGTTGGTCAGCGCGAAATGACCGAGATGATTGGTCCCCATGTGACTTTCGAAGCCGTCGGCGGTGAGGGCATGCGGGACGGCCATGATGCCGGCGTTGTTGACCAGGACGTCGACCCCGTCGATGCCGTCGGCGAAGCGCCGCACCGAGGACAGGTCCTGCAGATCGAGCTGGCGCACCTCGACGTCCCCGTTCATGCGTTCGGCGGCGGCCTCGCCCTTTCCGGTATCGCGCACGGCGAGGACCACGTGAGCGCCGACTCTGGCCAGCTCGCGTGCGGTCACCTCGCCCAGTCCCCCGTTGGCACCGGTGATGATGGCCGTGCGTCCGGCGAACGAGGGCAGGTCTGCCGCAGTCCAATCAGGCATGGCAGTCACAGTAGTGGGAGCCTCGAAATGTTCGACGGGATATGTCCTCGAGCAGATCCAAGAGTTGCCCCTTATCCTGCGGACGTCGCGGTAGGGTGCTGGAAATGCCGCGGAAGCCCACCTGGACACCCAAAGTCTTTTCTCGAGGAGAACTCAATTGGGACGCGATCTACCCTCCCTGCAAGCCGTCCTGAACGTGGGTGACCGCGGATGTACATAGGCGTCATCTTCAATCCGCACGCCCGCAGGAATATTGCTGCGCCTGGGCGCAGCCGCGAGCTGCAAAACATTCTCGGCAAGTACGGCGAAGTGCACGAAACCCACTCCGCCGATGACGTCCGCAAGGTCTTGGGGGAGCTGTTACCGCGGATCACCCATTTGGTGAGCGACGGCGGCGACGGATCGTTGAACTGGCTGGTCAATGACACCGAGCACTGCATCGCCGATTCGCACGACTGGCCGACGTTCGTACCCAGCATGGGCGGCAGCGTCAACGCCATCGGACGTAAGGCGGGGGTAAAGGGGCGGCCCAAGGAGATCCTGCGCGAACTGGCGCTGGCCGCGCAGGCGGATCGGCCTCCACCGGAAATGCGCCTCGACACCCTGACACTCGAGGGTGAAACCAAGGACGGGGAGAAGTTCCATCGCCTCTGCTTCGGGCTCGCGGCCGGAGGTGTCGGCAACCGCTTCTACGACAGGTATTACGACAACCACACTCATGGCCGGGCAGATGTCGTCAAGGTGATCGCACGCTCGGCCCGCGACTACGTGCAAAACAAGATCCAACCCAGCCACGCGATCACACCCAACTATGCGTCCAGGCTGTTCATACCGACGCAGGCCCGCGTGATCATCGACGGCGACGAGGTCCCCACCCGGGAACACAGGTTTCTGAACGCGGGCGCGATCGATCTGGTGATCGGTGGCGGGTTCCGGCTTTTCCCGAAGGCGGCCGAGCCTGGACTGCTGCACTTCCAGGCCGGGAACCTGCGGCCCTCGAGGATCATCGCGCAGATGCCCAGAGCCCTACGCAGCGGCAAGATCCGCGGTGGTTTCGAGTTACGCGACGTCAACGGCCGGGAGATGATCATCGAGATCGAGGGCGACGACGAGCCACTGTCGCCGATCGTCGACGGCGAGCGCTTTTTCGACATCGTGCGGCTGGTCGCGCGCGCCGGGCCACTCATCCGCGTCGCGCGCGTGGAACCGTCGGTCGCCGCCTTGGCGTAGAGCGACGAGCCGGAAAGATCGCATCTACCCGCGCGGTCGCCGGAACTGTCGCAGGTCAGCACCCCTGAACTCGGCACCCCTTGGCGTCAGTACGTCAGTAGTTCAGTACCGCAATCCGGCCCGCTGAGACGCTGCAGCGGCACCGCGGCGGACCCGTACCGGGCCGTCCGGAGGGCTGGACGTGCAAGTTCGGCTCTCGTTGCTACGGCCCCGTCCTGCAACCAGCTATCAAGCGTCTATACCCCGCAGTTCGTGTTTGCCAGTTCTCGCCTGCCGCTAGCGACCAAAATGGCCGGACATCGTTTGTGCGGCCACCGAGCCTCCACTCTCATTAAATACTGAGATACGGAGACTCGTATGTCAGTATCTCCGCAGTCAGCGGCTTTTACCAGGAAAAACATGCTGTCAGCTGAGTACTGAGATACTGACAATAGCGCCTACTGAAAAACTGAGTCGACGTTTGCGAACACGGTCCGGCTAGATAAAAATAGCGAGTGATTACTCGTTTAGTTTGGTTAGCTGTGAAATTCGTATGTGGCGCAAAAAAATTCTTCCGATATCTTTGCTTGAGCCCCCTCGGGGGCTAGTATCGGTCAGCAACAGCACTTGCGACGGGGGAAGTGCTCAGTGATCGCGGTCTGAGAGCCGGCCACCGACTTGAAACGGAGTGACTCCAATGGAGACTCTTATTGACTACCTGCACCTGTGGGAAAAGCAGCAACCCGACAAAGTCCTTTATCGGTTCGTCGATGTCGACGGACGAGAGCTCGAGCAGTACACCTACCAGAGCTTCGCCGAGAGGACCCGCGAACTGGCGGCCTACTTGTCGACCGAGGTCGGCCTCAAGCCCGGAGAGCGTGCGCTGCTCGTCTACCCGCCGGGCCTGGAAATGGTGGCGGCGCTGATCGCTTGCGCACGCATCGGGGTCGTCGCGGTACCGGTCAGTCCTCCCCTTCCCATGGCGTTCGAAGCCGGTCTTGCCAAGCTCAGCTTCATCGCACGGGACAGCCAGGCCAGGGCCGTGTTGTCGACCAAGGAACTCGAGTACAACTACCGGCTGATGGTGGGTCACCTCGACGGCGTGCCAGCTTGGTCAGATGCCCAGCGCCTTCCGGACCTCCCCTGGTTCGCGACCGACGCCACCCGGGAGTTCGGCGGGCCACTCGTGGCGGACACACCCGGACCGATCCTGTTCCTGCAGTACACTTCCGGCTCCACCAGCGACCCCAAGGGCGTGATGGTGACCCACGCCAACATCATCGCCAACGGCCGCGCCTTCACCGGCGGCGAGGTGAGCGTCAGCTGGCTCCCCCAGCACCACGACATGGGCCTGATCTCCGCCTACTTCTTCATCCTGGTGACCGGCGGGACGAATCACGGCATGTCACCGGAGGACTTCCTCAAGAAGCCGGCGACCTGGCTCCGGCTCATCGGCGAGGTCCGCGCGACGCACTCACCGTGCCCGAACTTCGCACTCGAGTACTGCCTGCGCGAGGACAAGCTGCCCACGTCCGAATTGGTCGACATCGACCTGAGTAGCCTCGACTCGTTCGTCACCGGGGCGGAACCCCTGCGCGCCAAGACCTTCATGCGCTTCCGTGAGCGCTTCGCTCCCTACGGACTGAAGCCTGAGGCGGTGACCGGTGCCTACGGCCTGGCGGAAAACACGCTGATCGTCACCCTGCGGGGACGCCAGATTCTGGCGGTCAACAAACGAGCGCTGCAACAGAACGTCGCGCGAGTGGAGAAGACACTGCCGGAGAACAACAACCAGGCTCTGCTGGTGAGCTCAGGCAAGCCCCTCCCCGAGAACATCGTCCGGATTGTCGATCCCGAAACGCGGCAGGCTCTGAACGAGGGCCAGGTCGGTGAGGTTTGGGTGGACGGACCGTCCAAGGCAGACGGCTACTGGCAGCGCCCGGACGCCACCGCCGAGTTGTTCGGCGCCCGCATCGCCGGCGACGAAGAGCGCACTTATCTGCGCACCGGCGACCTCGGTTTCATGTACGAGGGTGAGCTGTTCGTCTGCGGCCGGACCAAGGACCTGATCATCGTGCGCGGTGTCAACTGCTACCCCGCGGACATCGAGGCCGTCGTGGAACGAGCGGCGCCGGAAATCCGGCACGGCTGCGTCGCCGCCTTCTCGGTCGAGAACGAGGAGCAGGAGGCGCTGGTTGTGGTCGCCGAGGTGCGTGACGACAACACGCTCCCGGACACCAAAACCCTGGCGCGGGCGATCCGCAAGCACTGCCACATCGAACCGCACACCATTGCGTTGCTGCCGGCGCGCAGCATCCCCAAGACCACGTCGGGGAAGATCAGGCGCCGGGAAACCCGTCAGCTCTGGCTGGACGGCAAACTCTCCGCGGTGGCGACCTGGGTTGGTCAACGGACCGCCAACGAAGCGCTGGATGCCAACGCGGGACCGATGGAACGCTTCCGCCACCTCATCGACAGCTACGACCTGACCGGTCAGGAGGACTGCTCCTTCGCCGATCTCGGCATCGACTCACTGAGCCTGGCCGAGCTGCGCAACGACCTGCAGGCCCTGCTCGAAGAGCACGGCGCGGCAGAGCTGGCCGAAGAGGTCAACACGCGGCTGCTCCAGCGGCTGACGGTCGCCGAGTTCTTCCGGCTGGTAAGCCAATTCGGCGATCAGGACGGGCAACCGCTCGAGACCGTGCGGCAGGCGCTGGCCCAGATTTCGGCGGAGTACGAGGCGTACGAGATCAGGCAGATGCGCGCCGATGCCCAACTGCCGCTGCCGGCGCTTCCTGAAGCACGGCCGGAGGTGGTGCGCGACGTCCTGGTCACCGGCGTCACCGGGTTCCTGGGACCGTTCCTGCTGAGCAGCCTGCTCACGCAGACGTCCTACACCCTGCACACGCTGATGCGCGCCACGGACCCAGACCACGGTCTGGACCGCATAGTCGCCTCGCTGCGGCGGGCTCAGCTCTGGTCACCGGAGTTGGAAGCCGAAGTCCGGGCGCGGGTGCGGGTGATCTGCGGCGATCTGGCCGAGCCTCACCTCGGCATCGGAGAAGCAGCGTTCCAGCATCTGGCGGAGAACATCGACGCCATCGTCCACAACGGCGCCCTGGTCAACTACGTGCGGACCTACGACGCCCTGCGGCCCGCCAATGTGGGCGGTACCTGGGAGCTGCTGCGCCTGGCCATGACCGCCCACCGCAAGGCTTTCCACCTGGTCTCGAGCACCTTCATCTACGGGTGGAGCACATTGCCGGTGGTCGGTGAGTGGGATGCGAACGAAGCGATGAGCGGCCTGGACTTCGGCTACTCCCAGACCAAGTGGGTCGCCGAGCAGCTGGTGCTGGAAGCCCAGCGTCAAGGACTCGACGTGCGGATCTACCGGCCCTCGCTCATCTCCCCCACCAGCGCGGGCTTCGGGAGCAGCGAGGACATCCTGGTCCGCCTGACGGCGTTCATGATTCAGCACGGCGTGGCCGTCGAGGCGTTCAACCAGATCAGCCTGCTGCCTGCGGACCTGGTCGCCGATCACATCGTCGAGTTGATGGAAACGGAGCTCCCGGCTGAGGTGGGCACCGTCTTCAACATCACCGCCGACGACTACTACGGCCTGATGGATGTCACCCGGCTGTTGTCCGAACGGCACGGCTACCACTTCGAGTACCACGACATCCCGTCCTTCACCGAGCAGGTGAACCGGTTGGCCGGGCCTGGCGATCCGCTGTATCCGCTGGTCGATTTCCTCACCCGTTCGGCCAGCAAGATCACGGCAATGCGGGACAAGCGCTACGACAACACCCAGTACCGGCGTGCACGCTCGCTGGCCAAGGTCCGTCTCAGCGAGCCGTCCCTGGGACACACTGTCGACGACCTGCTTCGGTTCGTTCGGAGCGAAGGTCTGATCAGCGAGGCGGAGACCGAGACCCGATGCAGTGCCTAGGCACACTGCGGTGTCGTAAAGCGATATTCTGCGAAAGGGTTCACCATGTTCACCGTCGATGACCAGGCAACTGGCCGGCATGACGAGTCGCTCGACCACGAGCGACTTGTCCTGCAGGCGCGCGACGTCGACTTCGATTGGGCCAAGCTGCCTTTCCACTATGTGCCCAACGAGGTCATGGCCACGCATTTCTGCAATGTCCTGCACCTGCTGCTGCCTGCGGGCGAGGAGTTCATCGCAGCGATATTCAAAGAGGCGTTGCCGCTGATCCAGGACGATCAGCTGCGGCTCGACGTCCAGGGCTTCATTGCCCAGGAAGCCATGCACTCCCAGGCGCACTCAGGGGTGCTGGACCACTTCGCCGCCAGGGGAATCGACCTGACGCCGTTCGTCGACCAGGTCACCTGGATGTTCCAGAAGCTGCTCGGCGACCGGCCCCGCTGGAGCCGGCGGCGACGGCAGAGCTGGTTGCTGGAGCGGGTGTCGATGGTGGCGGCCCTCGAGCACTACACCGCCATCCTGGGTGAGTGGATTCTCGACACACCGCAACTCGACGCCGCCGGCGCCGACCCGGTGATGCTGGACCTGCTGCGCTGGCACGGTGCCGAAGAAGTCGAGCACAAGGCGGTCGCTTTCGACACCATGAAGCATCTGCGCGCCGGGTACTGGCGGCAGGTGCGCACCCAGCTGCTGATAACGCCGGCGCTGGCACTGTTGTGGATCCGCGGCGTGCGCTTCATGTATTCGGTCGACCCGCACTTGCCACCGGGGACCAAGGCGCGCTGGCGTGACTACCTGTCCGCGGCACGCCGGGGCTTGCTGCCCGGACCGACGCAGTTCCTGCCGGTCATCAGCGCCTACTACAAGCCCGGTTTTCACCCGTCCCAGCTGGGCGGGGTGGGACGCGCGGTCGACTACCTGGCGCGATCGCCCGCAGCGCGCGCATCTCACTGAACGCTCCGCGGACGACACATGACCACCATCCAGGCCGCTTCTACCACCGTGCCCGCATCGGACGGCGTGAACCTGGCGGTTCACGCCTACACCGAAATCGACAACCGGCGACCGACCATCCTTGCCGTCCACGGCTACCCGGACAACCACCACGTCTGGGACGGGGTCGCCCGGGAACTCAGCCGGCGCCACGACGGCAAGTACAACTTCGTTGCCTTCGACGTGCGCGGGGCCGGCGAATCGTCAACGCCGGCAGAAAGATCCGGCTATCGGCTCCCCCAGCTGGTCGCCGATATCGGCGCGGTGATCGACAGCCTCGGCGTCGACGCGGTGCACCTGCTCGCCCACGACTGGGGCTCCATCCAGGCCTGGGCAGCGGTCACCGACGACTCGGTGATGGGCAGGGTCGCATCGTTCACGTCGATCTCCGGGCCGCACCTGAACTACGCCGGCAAGTTTCTGCGGTCAGCCCGTACCCCGCGTGCCGTTGCCGACGTGGTGAAGCAATTTTTCGCCTCGTCGTACATCTGGTTCATCCTGAGCCCGGTCGTTCCCGAGCTGGCGGCCCGCTCCGGGGTAGGCGCGAAAATCTTTGAGACAGTTGAGCATATCGGCCAGACAAGCACACGCACTCAGCGACGTGCGGACTACAGATCGACCCGTGACTACCTCAACGGGCTCAACCTGTATCGCGCCAACATGCCCGCGCCGATGCTGAAGCCGCCGGCACGGCTCCCGCAGACCACCGTCCCGGTGCAGGTACTGGCAGCCCGACAGGACTACTTCGTCTCGCCGGCCCTGCAGCGGTTCACCGGTTCGATCCCGGCCCGCAGCAGGGTCCTCCCGATCGAAGGCGGGCACTGGGTGGTGGCCTCGCGTCCCGACGTCATCGCCCGGTTGACCGCCGAGTGGATCGACCTCGTCATCGAGGGCGGGGCTACGGTGGCCGAGTCGGTCGTCGCCACCGGCCGTCGTGACGTGCGGGGCAAATTGGCCTTGGTCACCGGGTCGGGCGCCGGGATCGGCCGGGCCACCGCGATGGAGCTGGCCCGCCAGGGTGCCGCCACCGTCCTGGTGGTCGACCGTGATCTGGCCGGCGCCGAAGGCACCGCCGATGCCGTCCGCTCCGCGGGGGCCGAGGCCGCGGTCTACCAGGTCGACGTCAGCGACGAAACGGCGATGAATACCCTTGCGGCACAAGTGCTCGACAAGCACGGCGTGGTCGACATCCTGGTGAACAACGCAGGCATGGGGCTAGCGGGCCGGTTCTTTGAAACCACGCCGGAGCAGTGGGACGCGATCATGGACGTCAACGTGCGCGGCGTCATCCACGCCAGTCGGGCGTTCGGTGCGCAGATGGTCGAACGGGGCCAAGGCGGGGCGATCATCAATTTGTCGTCGGCCGCGGCGTATGTGCCGTTCAAATCCGCCGTCGCGTACGTCACGACGAAGGCTGCGGTGCTCGCGTTCAGCGAATCGTTGCGTGCAGATCTCGCCGACGAGGGCATCACGGTCACGGCGGTATGCCCCGGATTCGTCAACACGAACTTCGCCAAAAGCATGATCTATCCGGGTATGACCGCCAAGGCGATTGTCAAAGCAGTCCGAACCGGCCCAGCGGTGTTGCCGGTCACGCCCAAGTCCTGGGTCGGCTATGCGGCACGCCGCATCAGTCCGTCGTCCATTCGCCGGTTCGCGCGATTAGACATTAGACAGAGATAGCGAGAACTCCTGTGTCACAGACCATTTGGGGTAGTAGACCCGCCGACTTGTACGGCCGGCGCTCCCGCGACCGTTTTCTCACCGCGTTGACCGGCGCCGGCACCCTCTTCGGCAGCTTCGCGTCGTTGTCGCGATGGAATCCGTCGCGGATAGTGCCGGTACAGCGGAACAACATCGCCGTGGTCACCAAACGCGAACTGGTCGCCCCCGACGTGGTCGCCTTGACGCTGGCAGACCCCGACGGCGCATTGCTGCCGTCTTGGACCCCCGGCGCCCACATCGATGTTCGACTGCCTTCGGGCCGCCGCCGGCAGTACTCGTTGTGCGGTTCACCCGGCCGGCGCACCGACTACCGCATCGCCGTGCGCCGGATCGCCGATGGCGGCGGCGGCTCCATCGAGATGCATGACAGCTTCGACGCGGGCGACACGCTGGTGTTCGAAGGCCCCCGCAACGCGTTTTATCTCGTCACGGACGAGCAGGAGCTGTTGTTCGTGATCGGCGGCATCGGGGTGACCCCGATCCTGCCCATGATGCGACTGGCTCAGCAGCGCGGAATGCAATGGCGTGCAGTGTATGCCGGCCGGAGCCGCCAGTACATGCCGCTGCTGGACGAAGTGGTGGCGGTGGCGCCGGACCGGGTCTCCGTTTGGGCCGACGACGAGCGCGGCCGGATGCCCACGGCGGCGGATCTGCTTGCCGATGCCGGGCCGGCGACGGCGGTGTACGTGTGCGGCCCGACCGCCATGCTGGAGTCGGTGCGCACAGCCCGCGATGAGCAAGCCGACGCGCCGCTGCACTATGAACGGTTCGGCCCGCCGCCGGTCGTCGACGGTGTGCCGTTCGAGCTGGAACTCGCGCGCTCGAAGCGGGTACTCAGCGTGCCGGCGAACCGGTCGGCGCTGGGCGTGATGCTCGACGGCGACCCGACCACCCCGTATTCGTGCCAGCAAGGCTTCTGCGGAACCTGCAAGGTCAAGGTGGTGGGCGGGGAAGTCGATCGCCGCGGGCGCGCAGCGGAAGATCGGGACGAAATGCTGGTCTGCGTGTCCCGGGCGAAAAATGGTCGTGTGGTGATCGACGCCTGATCGACCCATGCGTCGTCAAATTCCGGCCATCGTCAGCCGTCGCCGAGCATTGCAACTGGCAGGCGGCGCGGGCCTGGCGGCCGTTGTCGGCGGCTGTGCGACAACGAAACCCGGCACCGCGCCGAGCGTGACCTCTAGCCCCAATCCGGTAACCGCTGCGCCCAGTACCGTCGGCTCGGCGCCAAGCCCGACTCGTGTCTCCCCCACCACAAGCAGCGCGGGCGTGCTGCTGTGCCGCGATTCCTGGGGAGCCCGTCCCGCCCGGGCCGGTGGCAAGCCGCACACCCTCACCCGGATGACCATCCACCACTCGGGGGTCGTTCTGGGCGACAACCGCAAGGCGCCGGGCCGCCTGCGCCAGCACCAGCGTTATCACCAAGACCAGCTCGGCTGGATCGACATTGCCTACCACGTGAGCGTCGACCGCAACGGCGACATCTACGAGTTGCGCACCCCGACGTTAGCCGGCGACACCGCAACCGACTACGACACAACCGGCCACTTCCTCGTGCTCTGCGAAGGGGATTTCGACGTAGAAGAGGTGACCGAAGCCCAACTCAACGGAGCAGCTTTGGTATTCGCTTGGGCCGCACAAACATTCGGCCTGGCGAGCGACACCCTGGCCGGCCACCGCGACGTCGCGCCGACCACCTCTTGCCCGGGGGCGAACCTCTATTCCCATCTCACGTCCGGGGATCTCAAACACCGCATCGACGCCCTGCTGGCCGCAGGCAGCGTGAGCCTGCAAAAAATCTGTGGCCCCGACGCGTCGGCCGTCGTTGCTGATATCGAAGCAGGCCGCTGACGGGACCGAGCTACCCTGATCCGGTGACCGAGCGTGTCCCCGGCGGGGTGGTACACAAGCTGCCAACAGACCTGCGCAAGGCGCTGATCGCCAACACCACGGCACTTACCGCCTGGAAGGACATCACGCCGTTGGCGCGCAATGAGTTCATCTGCTGGGTCGAGGATGCCAGGCAAGAGACGACCCGAGCGCGCCGCATCCGCCGTACCCAGGAGGAGCTCGAAGAAGGCAAGCGCCGGCCCTGCTGCTGGCCGGGATGCAAGCACCGCGAGCGCACCGGCCGCTAAAAGTGCAACTCGGAAATAACAATGCAACCCAGAGATAACAAACATTGCCCCACGCGCCCCACAGGACACTAAAGTACTGTTCGTGCGCAGAGACTTGTTGGGCAATGGGCGGGGCCGATGGCTGGCCATCGCGGCGTCGCTCGTCGTCTCTGCCGGCATGATCTACGCCCAGGACGCAAAGCCTGCCTGCTGCGGTCAGGCTCCGGCGGCAGCACCGCCAAGCCAGGCTAGCCCGGCAGCTGGGCCGGCCGGCGCACCGGCGGGTGGGCCGCACACCGCCAGCCCCGAAGAGGTGCAAGCGCTGGCCGCGTTGGCGGCGACCGCTCCCACCAGTGCCACGGACTTCCAGTTCGCCTTGCCCGCCGGCCGCGCACCGGAGGGTGGGTTGCAGATCCACACCATCTGGGCGGCGCGGGTGATCAGCGTGCTGTTTCCGCAGATCTCCACCATCGGCGGCTTCCGGCAGGATCCCCTGCCGTGGCATCCCAACGGGCTGGCGATCGACGTGATGATCCCGAACCATGGCAGCCCCGAGGGCATTGAACTCGGCAACCAAATCGCCGGGTACGCCCTGGCGAATGCCAAGCGATGGGGCGTCAACCACGTCATCTGGCGGCAGAAAATCTATCCGGGTGTCGGCGCGGGAAGTTGGACGGCCGACTACGGCAACGAAACCGCCAACCACTACGACCACGTACATATCGCCACCGACGGCGGCGGATACCCATCCGGGCACGAGGTCTACTACATCAATTCGATGCGGCTTGCCCCGCCGAACTAACCGAATGATCGACGCCGCCCTGCTCGGCACCGCAGGCCTATAGGCTGGTGCTTCCGAAGCTTGTGCTTCTTGGGAAGGTAACGACATGCCTGTACCGTCAGCCGACGTCTTTGACCGCCTGCGTCAGTTGTCCGCCATCAAAGACATCGGCGCGCGCCCTTCCAAGACAATCGATGAGGTCTTCACCGGCAAGCCGCTGACCACGATCCCGGTCGGCACCGCCGACGACGTCGAGGCCGCATTCGCCGAAGCCCGCGCGGCCCAGATCGACTGGGCCAAACGCCCGGTCACCGAGCGGATTGAGGTCGTGCGCCGCTATCGCGACCTGGTCGTCGAGAACCGCGAGTTCCTGATGGACCTGCTGCAGGCCGAAGCGGGCAAGGCCCGGTGGGCGGCGCAGGAGGAGATCGTCGATCTGATGGCCAACGCGAACTACTACGTACGCGTTGCCGCCGACCTGCTCAAGCCGCGTAAGGTGCAGCCACTGCTGCCGGCGATCGGCAAGACCACGGTGGGCTATCAGCCCAAAGGCGTGGTCGGAGTGATCTCGCCGTGGAACTACCCGATGACGCTCACGGCGTCCGACTCGGTGCCTGCACTGCTCGCGGGCAACGCGGTGGTGCTCAAACCGGACAGCCAGACGCCATACTGTGCGCTCGCGTGTGCCGAACTGTTGTACCGGGCCGGGCTGCCGCGAGCGCTCTACGCGATCGTGCCCGGCCCGGGTTCGGTGGTCGGCACCGCAATCACCGAAAACTGCGACTATTTGATGTTCACCGGCTCGTCGGCCACTGGCAGCCATCTCGCGGAGCAGTGTGGACGTCGGCTGATCGGTTTTTCGGCCGAACTCGGCGGCAAGAATGCGATGATCGTGACGCGCGGAGCCAACCTGGGCAAGGTCGCCAAAGCGGCTACCCGCGCGTGCTTTTCGAACGCCGGCCAGCTGTGCATCTCCATCGAGCGGATCTATGTCGAGAAGGACGTCGCCGACGATTTCGCGCGCAGATTCGGCGATGCTGTGCGAAACATGAAGCTGGGCACCGCTTATGACTTCTCCGTGGACATGGGCAGTTTGATTTCCCAAGGGCAGCTCAAAGCCGTGTCGGAACATGTCGACGACGCAACGGCCAAGGGCGCCAAGGTCATTGCGGGCGGCAAAGCCCGGCCGGACATCGGCCCGCTGTTCTACGAGCCCACCGTGCTGACCGACGTCACCCCGGAAATGGAGTGCGCCGCCAAGGAAACGTTCGGGCCGCTCGTCTCGATCTATCCGGTCGCCGACGTGGACGAGGCCGTGGAGAAGGCCAACGACACCGAGTACGGGCTCAACGCCAGCGTGTGGGCCGCCTCCACCGCGGAGGGCGAGAAGATCGCAGCCAGATTGCGGTCGGGAACGGTGAACGTTAACGAGGGTTACGCGTTCGCATGGGGCAGCCTCAGCGCGCCGATGGGCGGCATGGGCATATCGGGCGTCGGCCGCAGACACGGCCCCGAGGGCCTGTTGAAATACACCGAATCGCAGACGATCGCGACCGCGCGCGTGTTCAATCTCGATGCGCCCTTTGGGATCCCGACGACTGTCTGGCAGAAATCGCTGTTGCCCATCGTGCGGACAGTGATGAAGCTTCCTGGCAGGACGTGACCTAAGGCTCCCGGGTACCGGCCTGCTATTCAGGCCAAGCATTGTTGAGGATCATGTCGACGAAGTCGTCGCGCACGAATGTGGGGTCGTAGTGCGCAAGTACGTCGGCGTTCATGGTGCCGAAGGTGGTGTGAGGACGGTGCTTCATGCCGTCATTGAAGGCGGCCAGGATGCGACGTTTGAAGTCTGGGCGCGGGTGAGCAGTGGTGACGGCTGCGAGAGCTTCTGAAGAGAGCTCTTCGCGGTCGATGCCGACCACGTCCGTCTCGACGCCGGCGTTGACCAAGGCGATTTCGGGTTCCAGGAATTGCGGCACGCCCGGGGTGGTGTGCAATGCGATGCTCAGCCATACCTTGCGGGCGTCGGCCGCATCGACGCCGCGCTGCAACAGGAAGTCTCGCGCCGCGTTGGCGCCGTCGACTTCGAATCGCAGGTTCGACGTGCGGTAGCGTTCGGTGAGGCCCAGGTCGTGGAACATCGCCGCGACGTAGAGCAGCTCGAGGTCTGGTTGCAGGCCCAGGCGACGACCGCGCAGCGCGCCGAACAGAAACACTCGGCGGGAATGATCGAACAGCAAGTCGTCTTCGGCGTCGCGGATGAAGTCGGTTGCCTCGCGTACCAGCGCGGTGTCGGGGATTGCCACGTCGGCGATGGTTTGAATTGACTGTGTGGCCATGACAACTCTCCTTGGTTGTGAACTCCAACAACTCTGCGCCGGTGGCGCGATTTCGACGCACGGTGATTGAGCCCTCTTGTCCACAAAAAGCGACACAATGGCTCTGTGGTGCAAGCCGATGCGCGTTCCCGGGTGGTAGTGATCGTCGTCTTCGACGAGGTGACGTTGCTGGATGTCGCAGGGCCGGCCGAGGTCTTTTCCGAAGCCAACCGATTCGGCGCAAACTATCAAATCAAGATCGCCTCGGTGGATGGCCGCGATGTGACGACCTCGATCGGTACGCGGTTGGGTGTCACCGACAGCATTTCGTCGATAGCGTCCGCCGACACCGTCCTGGTCGCCGGCAGTGACAGCTTGCCGTCGCGGGCGATCGACCCCGCGCTCGTCGCGGCCGTCAAATCGGTAGCGGGTCGGACCCGGCGTCTGGGATCCATTTGTACGGGGTCATTCATCATTGCGCAGGCCGGCCTGCTGAGCGGCCGGCGCGCCACCACACATTGGCGAGAGAGCCGGTCACTTGCCCGGGCCTTCCCCGATATCACCGTCGAGCCCGACGCGCTTTTCGTCCGCGACGGCGATGTCTTCACCTCGGCCGGGATCTCGTCGGGGATCGACCTAGCGCTCGCTTTGGTCGAACAGGACTGCGGCACCGAGCTCGTCCGCGACGTGGCCCGCTGGTTGGTGGTCTACCTCAAACGCGCGGGTGGGCAGTCGCAATTTTCGGTGCTGGTCGAGGCCGATCCACCGCCGCAGTCTGCGCTCCGGGTTGTCACCGATGCGATTGCAGCGGATCCGGGGGCCGACCACAGCGTCAAGAACCTTGCCGCCCGCGCATCGTTGAGTACGCGTCAGTTGACGCGGCTGTTTCGAGCCGAGCTCGGTACCACCCCGGCCGGTTACGTCGAGATGGTCCGGATCGACGCGGCCCGTGCCGCGCTCGACGCCGGCCGCAGCGTCAGCGACACCGCGTGCCTCGTGGGCTTCGGCAGCACCGAAACCCTCCGACGGGCGTTCGTCGACCACCTCGGGGTGTCGCCGAAGGCCTACCGGGACAGATTTCGCACCGCCGTCCGCAGCTGATTTCGAAAGGTCGGACACTCCCGACCACCTTATTCCGGTGGGCGACAAGGCGATTCGACAGATACAGGACACAATTGCCACGTCCTACTACATTGCGTAGTATGTGCTCTATCCCACCGCGCACAAGGAGGTGCCACGTGAGGTGGAGTTTCGCCCAGGTCGGCCTGCTCATCATTTGTGTTCTGCACGTCATCCAGGCAGTCGTCGGCTTCATCTTGGAACCCAGCTTCGCCACGGGCCCCGGCGCGCCGACCGTCCAACTGCTCGGTATGGACTACAACGGTTGGCACGCCATCGCCGGTCTGGCGTTATTCGGCCCGGGCCTGGTGTTCGCGCTGCGCAAGTCGTGGGCGGTGTTGTACCTCATCCTCGCCGCGATAGCCGGTGCGCTACCGGGTATTTGGGCCTCCTTCTCGCATCAGGTGGCCGTCGTCCTCACCTTTCCCAACAACACCACCGATGCGGTGGTGCACTTGGTGACCGCGGCGGTGATGATCGCGGTGGCAACCGTACAGATCCGCTTGGACGGCGGACTTCGCAACTCGCTCGCCGACCTGCGCAAAACGCCGCGCCAATCTGACAAGTCGCACGCTAGCTAGGCCTCGACCCGGGTCCGTTTCATTTCGCGCAGACGATCGTCAAAAGCCACGCGGGGAACGGGACCCGAATCTAATCCGATGACTTGTCGGAGTCTTCGGACTCGTCGGACTTGTCGGAGTCGTCGGAGTCGTCGGAATCATCTGACCCGTCGGACTTGTCGGACTCGTCTGAGTCATCCGACTCGTCGGACTTGTCAGACTTGTCAGAGTCCTTCGAATCCTCAGACTTCTCGGACTTGTCGGATCTCTCAGATTCTTCGGACTCGTCGGCTTTGTCTGCGTACTTCGTCAGGAGCCCAGCTAGATCACGGGCCTCCTCAGGTGTCAACAAGTCGTCGAACACCCTCTTGTCGCTCTCAGAGATTCGCTCCAGGTAAACCGCATTGCCCTTGGCGCCGACCTCCCAGCGGCCGCCCTCCTCGCTAACCATTCGATGCCCGCCTTCCAACTAGTGACCGATCCCAACCATGAGGCGCCCGCCGGCGCTAGTGAGTGGTTTACCCACTTCTGGTGTGGGGCAATGGCCATGATTTCGCGGGTGTTCGTCCGCGACGCAGCTGTCGCCGCGTCGGCTGTAGCCGGCGTTTCTGGTCGTCTGCCATGAAGCGCGAACCCCGCGTTTCGAGCCGCGCTGCATAACCAATTCCGAGTAAGTTCAAACTCCGCCGCTAAGCCCGACTGGCCCGGTCTCGGCGCAGAGAGAGGCCTCCCCTGCCGTCATGACCGAGGCGAAGCTGCTATGAACGGATAGAGTCCTGGCTTCCATAGGCGCGCCTGGCCGGGCAAAGAAGGCGGCGTGGAAGGCGGCGCTGAAAATCACCATTGCTCCGACGATGAGCGGGCCGAAGAGCAACGGGTGGCGCGCCATGGGCTCTGCCAGGTAGCGGCAACACAGCAGCAGGACTGCCAAGAACGTCGCACCGAAGGCGACCAATCCCATCCGCGACCAGATCCGGCCGCGTAACGGTTCGCGCAATGCCGACTCCACGGTCAGGCACAACACCGCGCCGGCCACCAGGTCGACGCCGTAGTGGTAGCCGAAGCCAAGTGTCGCTGCGACGGTGCATACCAGCCACACCGTGCCGCCCACGCGCAGCCAGCGCGGTCCATGACGGGAGTGGATGAAAACGGCCAGCGCCCACGCCGTGTGCATCGAGGGCATGCAGTTACGTGGCGTTTGGCCGTCGAAGGCCACGGCTCGCGGCGACAGATCAACGGGCGGCAATGAGTGTGGCCAGTAGTCGCCGACTTGAAAGCCCCCGCCCGCGTCGCCGAACGCAAACTCCGGACCGACTACGGGAAACAACACGTAAATCACCGGCCCGATCAGTGCGAGCAGCAGGAACGTCGGCACCAGGAAATGCCGCGGCCAACCGCCGGTGCGGACGTTGCGCAGCTGGTAGACCGTAACCAGCATTGCCGCGACGGGCAGTTCGATGTACACCCAGTGCAGCCCGGCGCCGAGAACCGGGCCGGCTGCGTGGACGAGCCGACCGAACATCCAGGAGGGTTGTGCGAGCGCGTGATCGGCGAGTAGCGCATATTCGTCGAAGACCTTTGGCCGAACGATCGCGGTGATCCGCAACCAGCTATCGCCGACTTTTGTCGCGACGATCACCAAAAGGCCGAAAGCGATTCCGGGCAACGCAGGGTTGATTTCGACGGTCCCCCGGCGCCGCAATGCCACCAGGGCCAATCCGGTGAGCACGATCAGCGGCCCGTTGCCGAAGGCCAACGCACCGCCACGCAGCAATCTCTCCGCAGCGAAAGCAATGTCAAGAAGCACGGCCAACGACAGTGCGATGATCCGCCACCGGTTGAGCAATCCGGCCATGGCCATGCCGAACCCGACCCAGGGCACCGTGGCCGACTTCGGAGTGGCGACGTAATCACTGATCAGGCTGTGCAGCGGACCCTGAAATCCGGAACTGTTCGCCGTGAACTGCGACATGACAAGCAATAGGACCATCATTGCGGCGGCGATCGTAGGCCAGCTACGGGTCAGCTGAACACGCACCTGCCCTCGTCGCACATCGCCGATGAACACCCGCAAAATTTTAGGTGCCGGATCGATGTCACAGGCGTTAAACCCTCAGGACGCACGTCACGGTTTGTCGACAGAAGTTTCGTTTTCGCGCAAACATCGCGGACCCGGGGGCTAGCGGGACCCAAACCGGCGCGCTTCGGCATCACTTGGCGGCATGAATCGCCAACGTGAATCGCCTTGTACAACAGCGCTATTGGTCATGCCCTGCGCTAGCAGGGGTCGCCGTCCGGCGTGTAGTAGGGCACGCCTTCCACCGTGTAGCAGGGCGGCTGGCCGGCGGCTGCCTGTGCGGCCGCCTCATCGTCGGCGGCGACGGCTACCCTCGCCGCCGGGTCAGTGCATCCGCCAACTGAGACATGGCGGCCACCGACGTCGCCGCACACATCGGCCTGCGCCGCCGGTGCCGGCGACAACACCGCAGCGAATGCCAGCAAAGCGCCTACCAGGATGACTTTGAACATCAAGTGAGTCTATGCCCGCTCGCCATCCCCTGAGCAGCAATCGGGAAGTAGCCTCTGTGGTGGTGTTATCCCGGCCCGCAGAACCCCGGAGGGGGCGGCTGACCTGAGGTCTGATTACAGAGGCCTGATTCTGAGTGCGGATTATGGGTTGGTGTTGGGTTGGGAGGGTTAGACGGGTCTGCGTGGCCTGTGGCGGCCGCCAGCCCCATAACAGCCATCCCCAACCCAGCGGCGAGAACGGTTCTGGCGGTCAATTTTGTCAGCTTGAGCCGGGTGGTCTGATCGAGGTGACAGGCAATGGTCATGATGTTCCCTTGTGTGATCGCAGCCCTACACGGGCCGCTCTTTCAGTTAGGGTCATCCCCGCCATTGGGACAGTTCTCGATAATTCCTTCCTGGATCGGTCTCGGAAGTGGGGCACCCAAACCTAGATTGAGGCTATTCCTGGTGTCGAAAAGTGACGTGCTTTTCGTGAAATTTGCGCTGGTCGCGACATCGAAGCAATCCGAACTGCGTACAACCGCTTGCTGCTGCAGAAAACCGCATTAGTCACGCCTCGACAACGGCGACCTACTCATCGGCGGACCGTTCGGCATCAAACGCCTACTGGCCAATCCAGCCGCCGACGGCGGAGCAGCGCTTTAAAATGGGCACAGATTTAGCCGCCGGTCAGGGCGCGAATTTCCGGGACCCAGGGTGCGGATAGCGGATTTGTTCGACCGGCACAAACCCGTCGATGTGGTCGGCCAAGGGAAGGGTTGCACCATATGTCTGATGCACGACCAGCCGAGCAAATTCAACGTTCGGTGCTGCCTATCCCAGACCGGCCCAAGGACGTCCCGACAACGTTCGACGCCGCAGATCCCGGGTCGTCGTTTCCGCCGATCACGCCGCTGCGTCCGCCGCCAGGATCGCCGAATGTGCTGTTTGTATTGCTCGACGACGTGGGGTTCGGTGCGTCAAGCGTGTTCGGTGGCCCGGCACAGGTGGCTTCGGCCGAGCGGCTGGCCGCCAACGGGCTCAAGTTCACCCGGTTCCACACAACCGCGATGTGCGCACCAAGCCGACAGGCGTTGCTCACCGGGCGCAACCACCACACGGTGTCCATGGGGGCGATCACCGAGATCGCGACCAGTGCGCCCGGCTACACCGGGATCCGACCCAACACATGCGCACCGCTGGCCGAAATCCTCAAACTCAACGGCTATTCCACCGCGCAGTTCGGCAAGTGTCACGAGGTGCCTCCGTGGGAGACCTCCCAACAGGGCCCGTTTGAGCGGTGGCCGTCCGGGGGTGGCGGATTCGAGTACTTCTGGGGCTTCCTGGGGGCGTTCACCAATCAGTACTACCCCAACCTGGTTGAGAACGGTGTCGCCGTCCAACCGGCCAAATCCCCCGACGAGGGCTACCACTTCATGGAGGACATGACCGACCGGGCGATCGGTTGGGTCCAGTCGCAGAAAGCCTTGACGCCCGACAAGCCGTTCTTCATGTACTTCGCTCCGGGCGCGACCCATGCTCCGCACCAAGTCCCCCTCGAGTACGCCGACAAGTACCGCGGCAAGTTCGACGGCGGGTGGGACCAACTGCGGGAAGAAACATTCGCCCGCCAGAAGGAACTCGGCGTAGTGGGCGCCGACGCCGAGCTGACCGCCCGACCCGATCTGATCGATGCCTGGGACGACATGCCCGACGAGATCAAACCGTTCCTCATTCGGCAGATGGAGGTCTACGCCGGATTCCTCGAATACTCCGACTACCACATCGGCCGCTTGTTCGACGCGCTCGACGAACTCGGCATCATCGACGACACGATCATCTACTACATGATCGGCGACAACGGGCCGTCACCCGAGGGTGCGATGCAGGGCGCCTTCAACTGGCTGCGCGGCACCAACGACCGCTACGACATAGAAACCCCGGAGTACGCGGCGTCGAAAACCTCAGTCCTCGGGACGCCCGAGGCGTACAACCACTACTCGCTGGGGTGGGCGCACGCCATGTCCACGCCCTACCAGTGGACCAAGGTGGTGGCCTCCCACTGGGGCGGTACCCGCAACGGCCTGGTCGTTCACTGGCCAGCAGGAATCAACGCCAAAAGCGAGACCCGCCACCAGTTCTGCCACATCATCGACGTCGCCCCCACGATCCTGACCGCGGTGGGCTTGCCCGAGCCGTCCACCGTGCACGGGGTCACCCAGACACCGATGGAAGGCACACCGATGAACTACGCGTTCGACGACGCCGACGAACCGGAACGACACACCACCCAATACTTCGAACTCATGTGTAACCGCGGGATCTATCACAACGGTTGGTCGGCGGTCACCATGCACCGCTATCCCGACAGCGAAAAGGGCAACCTGACCCACAGCCTGGACGACGACACGTGGGAACTCTACGACGGCACCACCGACTGGACCCAGGCCCACGACTTGGCCGCCGAGCAGCCCGAGAAACTTGAAGAACTCAAACAACTGTTCCTCATCGAAGCCGCTCGACACAATGTTCTGCCCCTCGACGACCGCAGCTTCGAACGCCTGGTCCCCGAAATCGCCGGACGCCCCACCCTCATTCAGGGAACCCAGCAAGTCATCCTGCCCTCAATGCAGCCCCTACCGGAAAACGCCGTCCTGACCCTCAAGAACAAGTCACACTCGGTGTCGGCACTCATCGACGTGCCAGAAGGCGGCGCATCCGGCGTGATCATCGCCCAAGGCGGACGCTTCGGCGGCTGGAGTCTGTACACCCACCAGGACCGACTTACCTACTGTTACAACATGCTTGCGGTGTACCGCACCAAAGTCGTCGCCGACGACCCCCTGACTCCCGGACAACACCAGGTCCGGATGGAGTTCAGCTACGAAGGAACTGAACTGGGCAAGGGCGGCACCATCGACCTGTTCGTCGACGGCGAGCACGTAGGCTCAGGTCACATCAACGAGTCCATCGCGTTCATGTACTCGGCAGACGAGGCCACCACCGTCGGACGAGACACCGGCTCCAACGTGAGCGACGACTACAGCGCCGGAAACAACACCTTCACCGGCACCGTGCATTGGGCCCGGCTCGACACCGGCGGCGACGCCGAACACCACCTCGTCGCCAATCCAGACCACGTACTGCGCGCCGCCATAGCCATCCACTAACTTTCGTCGCCCAGTGCATGACCCGAACCCGCGGTCCGGTCAGGGTCACCCGTACAGATTGCCAGCGTCGTAGTGGACACCGCTGGACCGCGCACTTGTTTGTGTTCTTCAGCCGCCGATCCGGCGGCGCATCCATGCGGGCGGCGGCGACACCCGGCCCGCGCGGGCACGGCGCTCGATGTCGGCCATCGACACGATGTGCATGTGGCCGACGGAGTGCACCAGGACGTCGTGAGCGACGGTCAGCCCGGTGTTGCAGTCGGGCTGGTGTGCTGATCAACTACCTCGACATCCGCGTCCTCGACCAACGCACCGGAACCCTGATCCGCAAACTCACACCCGACCCGCAACTACCAACCCCGCGGCGTCAAATGCGGAAACTCACCGAAAACCGAGCTTGAGGTGTAAACCATGCCTCGGGACACCCGTCGACAATGTCCTGAGACATGACACCGGTCGGGCTGACAGGATTTGAACCTGCGACCACTTGACCCCCAGTCAAGTGCGCTACCAAACTGCGCCACAGCCCGGTCGCCGCCTCGATCACCGGCGGCAGGTCGACAGCCTACCGCAGCGCACCCGTCATACGACCACGACCCACCAGCGGGCAATGCCGCTCGCCGAACGTGCTCTCAGGGTGAAAAAGAGGCCAGATTTTCGCAGCCAGAGCACGCTCGGCGGCAGATCCGAAGGCCACGACCTACCGGCGTTTGGCCGATCGCTTCTCGCGCACCCGCACGTTGATCCGGATCGGGCTGCCCTCGAAGCCGAACGTCTCACGCAGCCGCCGTTCCAGGAACCGGCGATAGCCCGCCTCCAAGAAGCCGCTGCTGAACAGCACAAACGTCGGCGGCCGGGCGGTGGCCTGGGTGGCGAACAGAACGCGCGGCTGCTTGCCGCCGCGCACCGGTGGTGGCGTGGCCGCCACCACTTCTTTGATCCATGTGTTGAGGGGGCCCGTCGCAATCCTGGTGTCCCACGACGCCAGCGCACTCTCCATGGCGGGCACCAGTTTTTGCACCGCCCTTCCCGTCTTGGCGGAAACGTTGACGCGCTGCGCCCAGCGCACCTGGACGAGTTCGCGGTCGATCTCGCGTTCCAGCAGATCGCGCCGGTCCTCGTCGACCAGATCCCACTTGTTGTACGCGAGCACCAGCGCCCGTCCGGCCTCGATGACCATGGACAGCACTCGCAGATCCTGCTCGGTAATCGGCTGCGACGCGTCGATCAGCACGATCACCACCTCGGCCAGATCGATTGCCCCGTGTGTACGCACGGATGCGTAGAACTCGTGTCCGCTGGCCTGACCCACCTTGCGGCGCAGGCCGGCGGTGTCGACGAATCGCCAAACCTTGCCGCCCAATTCGATCAACGAATCCACCGGATCGACCGTCGTCCCCGCTACTTCGTGCACCACCGAACGCTGGTCACCGGCCAGTTTGTTCAGCAAAGAACTTTTGCCCACGTTGGGCTTGCCGACCAGTGCCACCCGCCGCGGACCGCCGCCACCCGCCGCCGATTCGGCCAGCTCCGGCAACACGGCCAGCACCTTGTCGAGCAGGTCAGCAACGCCGCGACCATGCATCGCACTGATCGCATGCGGCTCACCCAGTCCCAACGACCACAAGGCCGCCGCGTCGGCTTCGCCTTTCTCGCTGTCAACCTTGTTGGCAGCCAAGAAAACTGGCTTGCCCGAGCGGAGCAGAATGCGGGCCGCGTCCTCGTCGGCGGCGGTAGCCCCGACGGTGGCATCGACCACCAGGATCACCGCGTCGGCGGTCCGCATCGCCACCGATGCCTGTTCGGCCACCAGCCGTTGTAAGCCCTTGGCGTCTGGCTCCCAGCCGCCGGTGTCCTGGACGACGAACCGGCGCCCGGTCCACAACGCGTCGTAGGACACCCGATCCCGGGTCACGCCGGGAACATCCTGCACCACCGCCTCACGGCGGCCCAGGATCCGGTTCACCAGAGTCGACTTGCCGACGTTGGGCCTACCCACTACCGCCACCACCGGAGCGGGACCGACCTGGACGTCCTCGGAATCGCTTAGTTGCCAGTCGCTTTCGTCAGACCAGGTGCCGTCCTGACTCATCGCACCACTCCGCACCGCTGCGTCACCAGCTCCACCAGATGATCGATCACCTCAGCCTCGGTCATATCGCTGGTGTCGACGATCACTGCGTCGGAAGCAGCCCGCAGCGGCGACACCGCTCGGGTGGAATCCAGATGGTCGCGGCGACGCACATCGGCCAGCACGCCGTCGTAGTCGTCGGCAAGCCCCGCAGCGACGTTCTGGTCATTGCGGCGCCGGGCCCGCGTTTCGGCCGACGCGGTCAGAAAGATCTTCACCGGCGCATCGGGCAGCACGACGGTTCCAATGTCGCGGCCCTCAACCACCACGCTGCCCGCGCCTTCGGTCAGCTGGCGCTGCAACTCGACCAGCCGACTGCGCACTGCGGGCACCGAGGACACCGCTGAAACCGCCCTGGTGACGTCGTCGCCGCGGATTTCCGACGAAACATCTTCTCCGGCAAGGTAACAGCGGTCCCCGTCGGGCTCGCGATCGAGCGACAGCGGCACATCCTCGACACGCTCTCCAACCGCCTCGGCGTCGGCTGGGTCGATGCCGGCGCGCAGCACTGCCAGAGTAACGATCCGGTACATCGCCCCGGTATCCAGGTAACGCGCTCCCAATGCACGCGCCAATCCTCGCGACACAGAGGACTTTCCGGTTCCCGCCGGTCCGTCGATGGCCACTACCACGTCATTCACGGGCTGATGGTTCGCTGCACTCCCGTCGCTCACCGCGTTCGTTCCGCTCGTTCCGCTCACAGGCTGATGGTTCGCTGCACTCCCGTCACTCACTGCGTTCGTTCCGCTCGTTCCGCTCACAGGCCAACCGCTTTGTAAAGTTGCCCGATCTCGTCATGACGCAGAGCCCGGATGCTGCCCGGACGCTGCTTGCCCAATGAAACCGCGCCGATTTCGGTGCGCACCAGCGACTCCACCGGAAAGCCCGCCGCCGCCAACAGCCGCCGCACAATGCGATTGCGTCCCTCGTGCAACGTCAAGCGCACCAAAGTCTTTCCCGGAATGGCGTCCACCACCGCGAAATCGTCGACGCGCGCCGGGCCGTCGTCCAAGTCGATGCCCGCCCGCAATTTCTTGCCCAGCCCGCGTGGTACCGATCCCGCGACCGTCGCCAGATACGTTTTGGGTACCTCATGGGAGGGATGCATCAATCGGTGTGCCAGCTCACCGTCATTGGTCAGTAGGATCAGCCCCTCGGTGTCGGCGTCCAGCCGCCCGACGTGAAACAGCTTCTTGGTGCCGCGCACCCGGCGCTCGACCAGGTCGCCGATGCACGGCCGGCCGCGGTCATCCGACATGGTCGAGTGCATGCCGCGCGGCTTGTTGAGCGCGAGGTACACCAGCGACTCGTCGACCACCACTCTGGCCCCGTCGACGCGGATCACCGACATATCAGGATCGACCCGAGTACCCAGCTCGGTCACCAGCTGACCGTCCACCTCGACGCGACCGTCGGCGATCAGCTTCTCGGCTGCCCGCCGTGACGCAATCCCGGCCTGGGACAACACTTTTTGCAGGCGGACTCCCCTGACGTCCCCCGCGTCGCAGCTCTCGGCCATCAATCCTGGTCCACGTCGAACGCTATTGGCTCTGGCGCCTGCCCACCGTTGAGTTTGATGAAACGTGGCTCGCTGTCCAGGGATTCGCTCAAATCATCGATGGTGTCGACGTCGGGAAGCAGCGGTGCGATGTCGGGCAGCTCGGTCAGCGACGACAACCCCAGGCGTTCCAGAAAAAGTTCGGTCGTCACGAACGTCGCCGCTCCGGTATCGGCGTCTGAACCCGCTTCGGTGATCAGGCCGCGGGCCAGCAGCGTCCGCATGACGGCGTCCACATTGACACCACGAACGGCGCTCACCCGCGCGCGTGTCACGGGCTGGCGGTAGGCGACGACGGCCAACGTCTCCAGCGCAGCCCGGGTCAGTTTGGACCGCGCCCCGTCCAGCAGCAGCTTCTCCACGTATGGGGCAAATCGGGCGCGCGTGTACATCCGCCAGCCCTCGCCGGTTTTCCGCAAGTCGATGCCACTGTCGCGGTCGGTGAGCTCGTCGGCCATCTGTTGCAGCTTGGCGGCGATCCGGTAGACGGGCTGCTCGGTGGCCGCGGCCAACGCCTCTGCGGTCACCGGAGTGTCCACCACCAGCAGCAACGCTTCCAGCACCGAGGCAAGCTCCTCGGGATCGAGCTCCGCCGGCTCGGCGATCTCCGGGAGGCCCAGTTCCAGATCAGGTGGCTGGTCGGTCATGATTCGTCTCGCACTTCGCTGGTCGGCCGTTCCCCGGTCCATGAAACCTGGAGCAAGCCAAGCGGCTCGGACTGCTCGAATGCTACCGCCCTGGATCGATACAACTCGAGCAGCGCCAAAAACCGCCCGACGACCTCGATCGGCGCCCCGCAGTCCGCGACCAGCTCGGAAAACGACGCCCAATGGCCGCTGCCCCGCGATTGCAGCATCCGCAGCAAGTGCTGGGCCTGTTCGGCAACCGAGATCTTCACCTCATGCAGATGTTCGGTGCCCACCGTCGGGACCGGGCGCGGGACGAACGCGATCGCCGCGATCTGGGCGAACCGTTCGGCGTCGACGCCGAGCATTACCTCGGGAAGTAAGTCGGCGAACCGGTCTTCCAGCGACACCGCGCGCGGATAGCTGCGCAGTGCGGCGGCCTCCAGCTCGGCGAACATCTGCGCGACGTGCTTGAACGCCCGGTATTGCAACAGCCGCGCGAAGAGCAGATCGCGCACTTCGAGCAGCGCGAGATCCTCTTCGTCGTCGATCTGGCCGGCCGGCAGCAACCGGGCGGCTTTGAGATCGAGCAGGGTGGCCGCGACCACCAGGAAGGCGGTGGTCTCCTCCAAACCCAGCTGGGAGCCGATCTGGCGGGTGTAGGCGATGAAGTCGTCGGTGACCTGGTGCAGCGCGACCTCGGTGACGTCGAGGCGGTGGGCGAAGATCAGCTGCAGCAGCAGATCGAACGGTCCCTCGAAGTTGGTCAGCCGGACCTGGAAGCCGCTCTGCTGTGCCGCCTCGCCGTTCTCGACAGCGTTCACGCGCCGAATCGGTGGATGAACTCGCGGGCCAGCGAACGGTAGGCGATAGCCCCGCCCGACTTCGGCGCCCAGGTCGTGATGGGTTCGCCGGCGACGCTGGTCTCGGGGAAGCGCACCGTGCGGGTGATCACCGTGTCGAACACCAGGTCACCGAACCGCTCCACGACGCGGGCCATGACCTCGCGCGAATTCACCGTGCGCGGGTCGTAGCGGGTGATCAGGATGCCGCTGATGTCCAGCTTCGGGTTGAGCCGGTCGCGCACCTTGTCGACGGTGTCGGTGAGCAGCGCCAGACCGCGCAGCGAGAAGAACTCGCACTCGGTGGGGATGACCACGCCGTCAGAGCAGGCCAGGCCGTTGACGGTGAGCAGGCCCAGTGACGGTTGGCAGTCGATCAGGACATAGTCGTAGCGGTCCAGCACCGGGTGCAGCGCGCGGGCCAGCGTCTGCTCCCGGCCCACCTCGTTGACCAGCTGGATTTCGGCGGCCGACAAATCGATATTGCTCGGCACCAGGTCCATGTTCTTGACCCGGGTGTGGATCAGCACGTTGTCGATCGACACCCGCGGCTCCACCAGCAGGTTATGGATGGTCTGGTCCAGTTCGTAATGCGGCACACCCAGGCCCGCCGAGA
This sequence comes from Mycobacterium sp. 852002-51163_SCH5372311, assembly GCF_001667115.1. Classification (GTDB taxonomy): domain Bacteria; phylum Actinomycetota; class Actinomycetes; order Mycobacteriales; family Mycobacteriaceae; genus Mycobacterium. Next base: position 101,776 of record NZ_LZIJ01000090.1, read on the forward strand.
GTGCGCCCTGCGGGTCCAGATCCACCAGCAGCACCCGGCGGCCGTACTCCGCGATGGCAGCGCCCAGGTTGATGGTCGAGGTGGTTTTCCCGACGCCGCCCTTTTGATTGCACATCGCCACGACCTTGGCCGGGCCGTGCGAGGTGCGCGGCTCGGGTTCCGGGATCGCCCGCGGCGGCCGCCCGGTCAGGCCGATCTCGGGAGCGCTGTCGGGTTGGTCGGTCATGCCCTGTCGCTCGTGGTCCAACGCGTGAACATCGCAGGAAGTCTAACGGGTCCGCACGCCTGCGCCGGGCGACCCGCAGGCAATTCAACCAGCGAATACTCGCGAGGAGGTGCGCGACGGGGACAGCTTCTTGGCCGCACGCGTCGACTCCGTGGGGGTGCGCAGCAGTTTGGTTCCGATCACAGCGACGAGATACATCACCAGCAGACGAAATATCTGCATCGTCACCACCATCGGGCCCGCTCTCGAGTCCGCCGCCGTTGCCAGAACCGCGTAGATCCCACCGGGAGTGGTCGCCAGGTACGCCTGCGAAAACGACAATCTGGTCCAATGCGCCAGCAGCACGGCCAAGCCGACACATCCGCCAATCGTCATGCCGATGAAAGTACAGGTCAGCGGCATCAGCTCGAGAAATCGGCGGATGGCGCCCCGGGTGAACGAGCCGCCGGCTTGCCAGCCGATCACGACGTAGGCGGCGGTGTTGATCAGGGGCGGCATTCCGAGGACGAGGTGGTGCTGGGCAGCAGAGGCAATTGAAGCGATCGGCAGCCCGGCGACCATGGGGCCCAGCAGGAACGGTGCGGGCCAGTGCAGTTTCAGCGCGGCGTACCCCGCGCCGGCGATGACCGCTGCCGCCGACGCCGAGGTGAACACCGAGACACCGCCCCATGCTGTCTGCGGCACAACGGGTGGGGTCCCGACGACAGCGAGGACAACGGGAAGGGTCAATGTGACGACGACCAGGCGCAGGTATTGCGATAGCGCCACGTACCGGTGGTCCACCGGCAAATCGGGCGCCATCGTCGATATTCCGCTGGCGCCGCCGGCCAGGGTGGACAGCAGCGCGGTCGCCGGCGTCAGCGTCTTGGCGACCCGAACCAGAATCAGGGTGCACAACAAGCAGACGACCAGCGTGAAACCCGAACACACCGCCGCGATACCCAGATAGCGAACCGTCGTCGACGCGGCCTCTTCGGCGAGCGGCTCGGTGGCCAGCAACCCGATGCAGCCCTGTGCCGGCCGGAGCAGTGTGCGGGCTGGGATCAGCTGACGGCCCCTCAGCACCGCCACTGCCCCGGCGCTTATCAGCGCGGCGATCAGCCATCCCGACGGCACCCGCAGCGCGCAGAAGAGCCAGCCCAGCCCAGCCGTCAGTAGGAGCGTGCATGCCCCGGCCCGCATTCAACCCGTCCTGCGGCTCAGGTCGGCAAACACGTAGCCGTCGAACAACTTTCGTGCGGTGCTGCGCACTCCCGCCCGCAGTCCGAAACCTTCATCGGGACGGATGATTTCGATACTCATCAGGCCCGCAGGATGTTCGATCACAAATTGCCCGGACCGGAAGGGCTGTTCGAGCAGTCTGGCGACCACCGTATCGTCGACGGTGGCCGCTGTCGCCAGACAGATGGCCCCGGACACCGCGTGGGCGGGATGGCAGCTGTCCGGCATGAAATACCGTGAACGAATATGCCCGCGAACCGATTTGGACACCAGCATGACCTTCGGCACCACGCATCCTCGTGCATCGCCCAGGCCCATCGCCAACGCCGCGCGCTGACGCACGTATTCCAGCCGCTCCAGCAGTGCTCCATCGCTGTTGAGCTGGTGCGGTGGTTCGTCACCGGCGATCCCGAACTCGCCGGCCCCGGCGATCACCGCGCACACTCCCGCGTCGATCGCCGTAATCCTCACTCCTTCGACGTGATCGACGGGGCTTCCGGTGGGGAACAGTGTTCCGGTCCGCCCACCGCAGAAGTCGCTGAAGACCATGTCTATCGGCGCGGCGTGCCCGGTCACGCCGCTGATCTCCCAGCCACCCGCATAGCTGATGCACCCGTCGGGCGTCGACACCGAAATATCTACTGCCGCACCGGTATTGACCAGATATAGCCGCATCGCGGTGTGCCCGTCGGCGGGTGCGACCAGGCCGCGTTCGATCGCGAACGGTCCGACCCCGGTGAGCAGATTTCCACAAGTCGGCGTCCAGTCCACCCGCGATGTCGAGATCGCAACCTGAGCGAACAGATAGTCGACGTCGCAATCCGGGCGGCTCGACGGGCCGACGACCGCGACCTTGCTGGTCGTCGAGCTGCCGCCGCCGAGCCCGTCGATCTGCCGGAGGTCCGGCGAACCCATGAGGGCCGGAAGCAGCACATCCGGATGCAAGCCCGTTCCATCCAGATCGGACTTCAGCAGGTAAACCCCTTTGGACGTACCGCCACGCATCATCATGGCGCGCAAGGAAATCACTACATCTCTCTACGGGGCGCAGCACGCAGCGTGCATTCACCGATCCACACGACTTGACAAATGCCGCAACGCCTATCGTTGGGTTCTATGAGTCTGAAGCGACGGATCCCCCTACTCCGCTGGTCGGTGTGGCGGATGGCCCCCGGTATCCGCAACATCAACATCACCGGCCAGATCGGCGACGGACGCGAAGCAGCCGCGGTCGACTACGTCCTGCAGAACGCCGCCGCCGGCGACATCGATGACGTCCTGTCCACCCTGGACAAGTTCGCCTACGAAGAGTCGATGCTGATCAACATCGGTGACGAAAAGGGCCTGCTGCTCGACGCCGCCGTACGCAAAGCCGCCCCGAAGCTGGCACTCGAGCTGGGCACCTACTGCGGTTACGGTGCGCTTCGGATCGCCCGCGCCGCGCCGAACGCCCAGGTGTACTCGGTGGAACTTGCCGCAGCCAATGCGGCCAATGCCCGCCGAATCTGGGAGCATGCCGGGGTCGGGGACCGGGTCACGTGTGTGGTCGGCACGGTAGGCGACGGCGGGCGAACCTTGGACGTGCTTGCTAATGATTACGGATTTACCACTGAGGCACTGGATTTCGTGTTCCTCGACCACGACAAAGACGCCTATTTGACCGACTTGCTCAGCATCCTCGACCGTGGCTGGTTGCATGCGGGCTCGATCGTGGTTGCCGACAATGTCCGGGTGCCTGGCGCGCCCAAGTACCGGGAATACATGCGTCAGCAGCAGGGCGATCATTGGCAGACCATCGAGCACAAGACACATATGGAGTACCAGAGTCTGGTCTCCGACCTGGTCCTCGAGTCGGAGTACCTGGGCTAGTCGCGGACTGCCCGGCGCTCGCTACTGAGCCCGCGGGTGGGCCCCGGCCCACACTTCGCGCAGCGCGTGCACGGTCACCAGGGTGTAGATCTGCGTGGTCGTCACCGACGCGTGCCCGAGGAGCTCCTGTACCACGCGCACGTCGGCGCCGCCCTCGAGCAGGTGGGTTGCGAAGGAGTGACGCAGCATGTGTGGCGAGACACCCGAGGTGATCCCGGCATGCTCGGCGGCTTCCTGCAGAACCTGCCATGCGCTTTGCCGCGACAACCGGCCTCCGCGCGCATTGAGGAAGATCGCCGGAGTTCCACGTCCACGGCGCGCCAACTCCGGACGCCCTCGCACCAGATAGGCGTCCAGCGCCTGCACGGCGGGACGTCCCACCGGCACCAACCGTTGTTTGCCGCCCTTGCCGTGCAACAGCACGGATCGGGCCTCGGTATCGATGTCGTCGACGTCGAGGCCGACGGCCTCCGAGATCCGCGCTCCGGTGGAGTACAGCAGCTCGAGCAGCGCCCTGTTGCGCAACGCCAGCGGACCGTCGGCTGGGCTGTCTCCGCCCGCGCCTTCCAGCAGCGCCAGCACCTCGTCGATGGTGAGGCTCTTGGGCAGCCGACGGCCCGGTGTCGGCGGCCGGACTGCGCGCGCCACGTCCAGTTCGGTCAGCCCTTCGGCGGCGGCGAACCGATGCAACCCGCGCACCGCGACCAGCGCCCGGGCCGCCGACACCGCGGACAGCGCCACGGTCCCGGAATCGGGATCCCCCCGGCGCAATGCCATCAGGAATTCGCTGACATCGGTCTCGCCGACCTTGGCCAGATCGTGAATGCCGCGCTCCGCCAAATGCTTCGAGTAACGACGCAGGTCCCGACGATACGAGCTCAGCGTGTTGGCCGCCACGCCCCGCTCGATGGTCAGATGGTCGAGATAGCCCTGCACCTGCGACTCGAGCGGCAGCGTCGTCCCCGTCGTCACGGCGTGGCCTGCCGCGACGCGAACGTCGTTGGCTTGTCGGTCCATGGGCTGTCCAGCGGACGCGCCTCAGCGAAGCCGGTCGTCACGGCATACGCGGCCAAAATTCCCGCAACCGCAATGGCATTGACGACTTCGCCGCTGAGCACCTTGCGCGCCGCATCGGCAAGGGCATACCACTGCAACGTCATGTCGGCTTCTTCGTCATGCGCTTCGGGCCGCTCGACCTGGGTGAGCCCGGTGGCCAGGTAGACCCGCACCGACTCGTCGCTGAACCCGGGTGTCGAGTCGAGATCGACAAGCACCCTCCAGGTGGCGGCCTCCAAGCCGGCCTCTTCCCTGAGCTCCCGGGCGGCGGTGAGATGCGGTGCCTCACCGTGCACGTCGAGCAGGCCGGCCGGCAACTCCCACAGCCGGCGGCCGAACGCATGCCGGTATTGGTAGATCATTGGGATGTTGCCGTCGTCATCCAGCGCCACCACCGCCACGGCGCCGAAGTGCTCGACGACCTCCCTGGTGACAATCTTGCCGCCAGGCATCCGAACCCGGTCCCGGCGTAACGCGAATATCTTTCCAGTGTGCAGGGTTTCGGACGATGTCGTCTCGAAAACGTGCTCAGCCACGGGTGGCTGGTTCGGGTAACTGCTGTGCGACACCGTCTCGATGCTGGTTGCCGTTGGACGTTTGCTCCGGGACCTCTGGGATATCGACGGGCAGAAGTTCGGCGTTCTTGTATTCGATGGCCGCCGCGACGAACGCGACGAACAACGGGTGCGGCCGGGTGGGCCGGCTCTTCAGCTCGGGGTGCGCCTGCGTGCCGACGATGAACGGATGCACGTCCGGCGAGTATTCGACGAACTCGACCAGATGCCCGTCGGGCGACGTACCCGAAATCCTCAGGCCGCCTTCGGCGATCCGGTCGCGGTAGGCGTTGTTGACCTCGTAGCGGTGCCGATGCCGCTCGGAAACCTGAGTCGCCCCATAGGCTTGCGCCACAATCGAATCCGGTTCCAGCACGGCCGGATAGGATCCCAGCCGCATCGTGCCGCCCAGATCCGCTTCGCCCGCCACGATCTGCGTCTGATCGGCCATCGTCGAGATCACGGGATCTGGTGTGGCGGGCTCGAATTCGGCCGAGTTGGCCTCCGCGAGCCCGATCGCGCGAGCGGCCTCGATGACGATGCACTGCAGGCCCAGGCACAGCCCCAGCACGGGCAGCCCGTGCGTTCGGGCATACCGAATGGCGCCGATCTTGCCCTCGATTCCCCGGATGCCGAATCCGCCGGGGACCAACACACCGTGCACGTCGCCCAGCGCCGCCGCGGCATCACTGGGCGTCTCGCAGTCGTCGGAGGCCACCCAGTGCATCTCGACTTTCGCGTGGTGTTTGAACCCGCCGGCGCGCAAAGCCTCGGTGACCGACAGGTAGGCGTCGGAAAGCTCGACATATTTGCCTACCAAGGCAATTCGGACGTTGTCATGCGGCTCGTGAACGCGCCTCAGCAGGTCGTCCCATTCGGTCCAGTCCACGTCGCGGAACGGCAGCATGAGTCTTCGCACCACATAGGCGTCCAGTTCTTCGCGATGCAGCACCTTGGGGATGTCATAGATCGACGGTGCATCCGGGGTGGAGATGACGCCGTCGATGTCAACGTCGCACATCAGGGCAATCTTGTCCTTCAGCGCTTCAGGAACGTTTCGGTCGCTGCGCAGGATGAGCGCATCCGGTGTGATACCGATGCTGCGCAACGCCGCCACCGAATGTTGGGTGGGCTTGGTCTTGAGTTCGCCCGACGGAGCCAGGAAGGGCACCAGCGACACATGTAGGAAGAAAACGTTCTCCCGGCCGAGGTCGTGCCGGACCTGCCGCGCCGCCTCAAGAAAGGGCTGCGATTCGATATCGCCTACGGTGCCGCCGATTTCGGTGATGACGACGTCGGGCCGGTTGCCGTCGGCATCCGGTTCGGCCATCGCCAGGATGCGCCGCTTGATCTCGTCGGTGATGTGGGGAATGACCTGGACGGTGTCGCCGAGGTATTCACCACGACGTTCCTTGGCGATGACCGTCGAATACACTTGCCCGGTAGTGACATTCGCCGAACCGGACAGATCGCGATCCAGGAACCGCTCATAGTGTCCGACGTCGAGGTCGGTTTCGGCACCGTCCTCGGTGACGAAGACCTCGCCGTGCTGGAACGGGTTCATGGTGCCCGGGTCGACGTTGAGGTACGGGTCGAGCTTCTGCATCGTCACATGCAAGCCGCGGGCAGTCAGCAACTGGCCGAGGCTACTGGCGGTCAGACCCTTGCCGAGCGAGGAAGCTACCCCACCGCTGACGAAGAGGTGTTTGGTGGTGGTTTGCGGGTGCTTCCGCACAGGCGACCTCCGTGAAGACGGGCAGGGCTTTGGTTTGCCTGGGGACATACCAGCTGGGCCTGCCGACCACGGAATCCCACCCTAACACCCGCGACGGCACGCTGCGGCGTACACGCCCGGCAACGGGCAACGCGCCGCCGGCTGGCCCCTCTTGCGGCGCTTAAGCCGCCCTAATTCGGCACGGTGATCGACGTGGCCGCATGGCCGGTGCCGTACTGCCCGGTATGGCCGCCGTTGATCAGTTCGTGCAGGCCCAGGATTGCGGTGATCCGCCCCGCCTCGGAATCGACGTCGTCGACGGTGCTGATGGTGCCAGCCATGCCGCCGTCGGCGCGGGTCACCGCGACCGCGGCGGTCCCCGTCGCCGAACCGTCTCGGCCGGCGAGGAGCGTGCCAGACCCGTGTGGCGCAAGCGCGGCGGCAAATCGGGCCACGCTGGCGCCCTGATTGCCGGCATCCGCGGGAAGACCGCCCCCGGTGATGACGATCGCGGCGTTTGCCGCCCCGAAGTGGTCGCTGGGCTGATAGGTGATGAAACCGGTGTCGCGTAGCGCCGCGAGGACGGTCGCACGCTGGGTCTCGTCGATCGCCGGCGCGGACGGGTTGGCATTGATCAACAGCGCAATGCCCAACAGGTCTCCGGCTTGCGAACCCTGGTCGACAAGCTTGGTGCTCAACTGCGTGCCGGCCGGCAGGATCGACGAGTTCACCACGGTCAACAGTTTCTCCGCCGAGTTGGCCTCCACGAACTCCTGGGTCAGCGACACCGTCCCGACCACCGTTCCGCCCGCCTGGGTGACGTTTCTCGACACCGCGGCGATGTCGTCGTCTCTTGCGTCCGGGGTGCGGAAGAGGACTATGGACTTGCCCGCCAGCGCGTCGCGCATCATCCGGCCGGCCAGCTGGCGATCGAAGTTGTTTGCCGCACTGAGCTTTTGGGTCAGCGCATTCTTCTGGTCGTTGAGCCCGTTGATTTGTGTGTGCAGGTCCCGCTTCTCGTCACGCAGGCTGGACAACAGCGTGTCCGACAGGAAGCCGGAACCCAGCACCACCCCGATGGCCAGCGCCAGGAAGACCGCGGCCAGCGAGATCGCATGTTGGCGTAACGAGATCATGAATGCAACCGCCCGGAACCCTAAGACACCAAGTGCTGGACCCAGAGGGAGAAGCGGTTCCAGTAGTCGACAACCCAATGCAGCACGGTGGCATCGGCGCGTGACACCCACAGGGCGACGATGACGGCGATCAGCATCGTCAGCGCCAGCAGCGCGATGGCGCCGCCGGACATGTGGTTGCGATACAGGGTGGCAACGGCCTTGGCATCCACCAGCTTCTCCCCTACCCGCAGCCTGGTGAGGAAGGTCGACGGGTTGCTCTGGGTCCGCGTCCGGTCGAAAAACGTCTCGATGTTGGCCGTGTGACCGGCGGTGACCAGCAGCGCGGCGCCGTGATGGTCGGCCAGCAGTAAGGCCAGGTCAACTGCCGAGCCGGCGGCCGGGAACGTCATCGCTCCGACACCCAGGTCCTGAATTCGCTCCAGGCCGGGCGCGTGGCCGTCGGCGTCGGCGGGCAACACCACCTGCGCACCGGACTTCAGGGCGTCGGTGCTGATCTGGTCGGGGTCGCCGACAATGATTTGCGGGCGATAACCCGCCTTCCGCAATACGTCCGCACCGGTTCCGACGCCGACAAGCACCGGTTGGTACTCCTTGATGAACGGCTTGAGGGCTCTGAGGTCGTCGGCGGCGGAGGGCTCGTCGGCGACGACCACCACGTGGCGGCGGCGCAGGTCCACATCGATGTCAGGGATGCCGATGCCGTCGATCAGCAGCGGGCTTTCGCTCTTGATGAACTCGATCGTGTTGCCGGCGAACGCCTCCAAATGGGCGGCCAGTCCACCCTTGGCCTCTCGCATCAGGTCGGCGATGTCATGGTCGGTGCGCTGCGTGCCGCGGACCAGGCGGCGGTCGCCGGCATAGACCCCGCCTTCATACAGGCGGATCTTGGCGCCGTCCTTGACTTTCTTGAAGACCTCCGGACCGGTCTCGTCGATCAGGGTGACGCCGTTGTTGACCAGTACCTCCGGACCCAGGTTGGGATAGCGGCCCGAAACCGAGGGCGACGCATTGACGACGGCGGCGATGTCGGCTTCGACGAGCGCGTCGGCGGTGATGCGGTCCAGGTCCAGGATGTCGAGGACCACGATGTCGCCGGGGCACACTCTGCGCAGCAATCGGTCGATGTTCCTGTCCACCCGAGCCGTACCGACGAGGCCCGGCCGGGTGGTGTTACGAGTCAGAAGTGTGGACATCCTCATGGGGTGCGATTCTGTCGGTGAAGCGCGACGCTAGCGGGGAGGCGCGCCGTAACATCTGTCCCAGAAGTTATCTAGTGTCACATCTGTAACAGTTCGACGTCATCTCAATGATGACGAAGGTGCGCAAATGTACGCGTTTGACTGGGTTGCGGCGTGCAAATGTGCACGCTCGCGGCTAAGCAAGCAAGTCGTTCTGGGCGGCGTCGAGAAGTTCGCGGGCATGCGCGCGGCCGCTGTCGGACTCGCCGAGCCCGGCCATCATGCGAGCCAGCTCGGCCACGCGGTCGTCGTCGGCCACTCGCTGCACGCCGCTGGCACCCTTGGGCCCGGCGTGCACGACAAGGTGCACGTCGGCATAGGCCGCGACCTGCGGCAAGTGCGTGACCACGATGACCTGATGCGTGCGGGCAAGCCGCGCCAGACGCCTCCCGATCTGCACCGCCGCCCGGCCGCCGACGCCGGCGTCGACCTCGTCGAACACCATCGTGGTCCCTGCCGCGTTTATCCGGGAGGTGGCCAGCACGACCTCCAACGCCAGCATCACCCGGGACAGCTCGCCGCCGGACGCGCTCTTGGCCAGCGGCAGCACGGTCATGCCGCGGTGCGCGGCGAAGCCGAACTCGACTTGGTCCACCCCGTCGCCGCCGGCCCGGGCCATCTCGCCGGAGCTCAACATCAGGGCGGCCTGGTCGTCGGGACCAACCGGATCGGTGGTGACGGCAATGGTGAATTCGGCGTCTCCCATCGCCAGCGCGGATAGCTCCGCCGTCACCTCTTTGGCCAGCCGCTTGGCGGCTTTGCGGCGCATCTTGCTCAGATCGTCTGCGGCTCTGGCTAATTCGCGCGCCAGCTCGTCGACGCGACGTTCCAGTACCGCCAACCCCTCTTCGGACACGTCGAGTTGGGCGAGCCGTTCCCGCGACTCCGTTGCCCACCGCAGCACGCCGTCGATGTCCGCGGCGTATTTGCGGGTCAACGAGCGCAGCTCGGCTTGACGGGCCAGCTTGGACTCGAGCGCGCTGGCATCCGCCGGAAGCGCTTCCAGATATTCCCCGAGTTCGCGGTTCGCCTCGACAATCACCGTCAGCGCCTCGCCGATCTGTTCGGCCAGCGCCCGCAGCGTCGTGTCATCGGTCGATTCCAGCGCGGCCCTTGCCCGTCCAAGGCTCTCCGCACCTCCGGAACCGTCCGCCTCGTCGGGCAGTCCGGACAGGGCCTGTCTCGCCGCGTTTGCGGCCTCGCGCAGCGTGTCCAGTTCGGAGAGCCGGACGATGTCGGCGACCAGCGCGTCGTCCTCGCCGGCTTCCGGGTCGACGGTGTCGATCTCGTTGAGCGCGAACTTCAGCCGGTCGGCCTCCTGCGCGAGTTCCCGCGTCCGGCTGCGACGGTCGGTGAGATCGCGTCGCGCCGTCAGCCAGGCGTCGCGCAGCTTGCGATAGCGCTCTACCGCCGGACCTGCGCCCGCGAAACGGTCCAATGCACCCCGTTGCTCCTCGGGCCGCATCAACCGCAGCTGGTCGTTCTGCCCGTGCAGAGTCAGCAGTTCGGTGGTGAAGCCGCTCAGCGACTTGGCCGGCACGCTTCGGCCGCCCAGATAGGCGCGCGACGGCCCGTCACGGCTGACCGAGCGCAGCGCGATCACGCTGCCGTCCTCGTCCCGCTCGGCCCCCGACGAGTCCAGGATCCGGTCCAGCTGCGCCGTCACGGCATCGTCGAGATCGGTTGTGGTGAAACGACCTTCGACAACGGCGCGGTCGGCGCTCGAGCGAACCCGCGTGGCGTCCGCGCGGGCGCCGCCGAGCAGGTGCAGCCCGGTCACCACCATCGTCTTGCCGGTGCCGGTCTCGCCGGTCAGGACGGTCAGGCCGCGGTCGAACTCGGCGGTCGCGACGCTGATTGCGCCCAGCGACTCGATGCGGATCTCAGTGAGCATTTACTTTCCGCGCCAGCCGGTCACCGGCAACCGGAACTTGCGCACCAGGCGGTCGGTGAACGGCGCGCTGTCCAGGCGTGCCCATTTGACCGGGGTGCCGCAGCGGGTCACCTCGAGTCGGCCGCCAGCCGGTATCACCATTTCTCGCCGACCGTCGCAGAACACCAGGGCATCGTGCCCGGTCGCTTCGGTCTCGATCGCGATGCAGGCGTCGGGACTGGTGACCATCGGCCTGCCGAACAGCGCGTGAGCGTTGTTGGGTACCACCAGGATCGCTTCCAGGTCGGGCCACAACACGGGGCCGCCCGCCGAGAACGCGTAGGCGGTGGATCCGGTCGGCGTGGATATCAGCACCCCGTCGCAGCCGAACGTAGACACCGGACGGCCGTCGATTTCGACGACCACCCCCAGCACGCCCCAGCGCGGCCCCTTCTCCAGGCTGGCCTCGTTCAGCGCCCAGCCCTGTTCGATGACGCGTCCCTCGTGGCGCACCACGACGTCGAGCGTCAGGCGCTCCTCCACCCGATAGTCGCGCGCGACGACGTGTTCGAGGACCCGGTCGATATTCTCGGCCTCGGCCTCGGCCAGGAACCCGATCCGGCCCAGGTTGACGCCCAGCACCGGAATGCCCCCGTTGCGGGCCAGCTCGGCCGCGCGCAGGAAGGTGCCGTCTCCGCCGAGCACCATCACCAGCTCGCAGCCCTCGGCGGCATGCGGGTCGGCGTCGACCACCTGGATGTCGACGCCCAGTGCGCGCATATCGTCGGGGGCCAGGTGCAGCGATCCCCGGTCTACCGCTTCGGCGGATAACACGCGCAGCCCAATTCCTTTGTCGTCCAAGACTTTCTCGACACGTCGCGCGGTATCGGTGGCTTCGTCACGTCCGGTGTGCACGATGAGCAGGACGGTACGCTCGCTCATCGCGGGCCCTCCTCGACCGCACGCTCGACCGCAGCCACCAACCCGTCGCCAACCAGCGCGCGATCGGTTCGGGCGCGCAGCCACAAGAAGTACTCGACATTGCCCGACGGCCCCGGCAGCGGGCTGGCCGTGACACCGACGGTGTGCCAACCCAGCTCCCCGGCCCGCCGCGCGACGGCCAGCACCGAGTCGGCTCGCAATTGCGCGTCATGGACCACCCCGCCGGAACCGACCAGGCCCTTCCCCACCTCAAACTGCGGCTTCACCATGGGAACGATATCCGCGGTAGGCAAAGCGCATCCAGCCAGCGCGGGCAACACGGTGGCCAGCGAGATGAACGAGAGGTCTGCCACCACCAGGTCAACCTGGCCGCCGATCGCCTCGGATGTCAGATCGCGGGCGTTGGTGCGCTCGACGACGGTCACCCGCGGATCGCTGCGCAGCGACCAGGCCAGCTGGCCGTACCCGACGTCGACGGCAACCACCTCCGCGGCACCGCGGTCCAGCAACACGTCGGTGAACCCGCCCGTCGACGCGCCGGCATCCAGGCAGCGCCGGCCGTCGACGGAAATGCCGAAAGCATCCAGTGCGCCGATGAGTTTGTGCGCTCCCCGCGACACCCAGGCGCGTTCGCCGTCGTCCGCGACCGTCAACGCCGCCGTGACCGCGACGGCGGTACCCGGCTTGACCGCGGGCAGGCCGTCAATGCTCACCTTGCCGGCCCCGATCAACTCCGCGGCCTGCTGACGGGACCGCGCCAGGCCACGCCGGACCAGTTCGGCGTCGACGCGGGCACGCCGAGGCACGCGCGCACTCAGCCCTTCTCCGCCGACTCCAGCGCCCGCAGCAGCACATCGTGCGCCTCGGAAAGACGACGCGCGATCTCTTCGAGCTCGGCGAGCGACGGCCCGTTCTCGTTGTCGGCCGGATGGGCGGGATCCGGCAGCTGAGCCATCAGGGCCTCGATTTCGGCGCGGATTTGGTCGGGGTCGATAGTCATTGCGCTCCTACGCTAGTCACCGGCTAGTCGGTCTGCACCAGGGACCAGCGGAGCAGCGCATCACGAGCGCGGTCGTCACCGGCCTCGATCTGCACCGATCGGTCCGCTTCCCACACCGCGCCGGCGACGGCACGCACGATCGACAAGCCGTCACCGTCCTGGTCGCCGGCCGCGCTGACCGTCACCGCGTGGTCGCTGACGTCGACGTGCCAGCCGGGCTGCGGACCTACCGCGAGCTGCTTGGCCTGCTTGTGTAGACAGCGCAGGTCCTGGCCGATATAGGTGGGCCGGTGCGCCGGCTCGGCGTAGACCGCGTCCCGTGCGTTGTTGACCCCGGTCAGCACCATCAAGCTGGGCAGCCCCGCCGCGTTGGCCCCTTCAATGTCGGTATCCAATCTGTCCCCGACCACCAGCGGCGCACGGAAGTCGCCCCGACCCACCGCGTCGGTCATCAGTTGTGTCCCCGGCTTGCCCGCTACCTGCGGTTCGGCACCGGTGGCGGTTCGTAGCGCGGCCACCAGGGACCCGTTACCGGGCAGCAAGCCGCGCTCGGTGGGCAGAGTCGGGTCGACGTTGGCCGCCACCCACACGGCGCCGGCCCGGATCGCCAGTGCCGCTTCGGCCAGCTCGGCCCAGCCGATGGCGGTGGAAAGGCCCTGTACGACGGCCACCGGCTCGTCGTCCCAGCGACGCACCGGGCAAAGACCGACGGCGGCGATCTCGTCGGCCAACGCCTCGGTGCCCACGACCAGCACCCGCGAGCTCGGCGACAACTGACCTGCCAGCAGGTGCGCGGCACTTTGCGCACTGGTGACGACGTCGTCGCCCGAGGCGGAGAACCCGAGTTCGCGCAGGTGCGCCGCGACTTCCTCGGCGCTGCGCGACGCGTTGTTGGTGACGAACAGCTTGCGGCTGTGGACCTCGGCCAACGACTGCACCGCGCCGTCGGTGGGCTGACGACCGCGAAACACCGTGCCGTCGAGGTCTATCAGCAGGCAATCATATTCCTGCGCAATGCTTTTCATTTCGAGCCCGTCACGTCAGCCAAGCTCGCCGACCCGCTCTTCGGCGTCGGTGACACCGTCGACGTCGGCGCTGGCGGCACGCAGAAACCATTGCAGCGCTTCGTCTTTGCGGTCCAGCGCCAGCAGCGTGTCGGCGTACGCGTAGAACAGCCGCGCGGCCGTGGTGCCGGTGCGGGCCGGGTCGAGCTGCGGAGTGGACAGCACGGTCAGCGCCTGTTCCAGCTGACCCAGGTCCGCGCGGGCACCGGCGGCGACGATGCGCAACTCGTCGGCGTCGTCACCGGTGAGCTCGGCCGCTTCGGGTCCGCGGGCCAGTTCGATGGCTCGCTGCGGTCGCCCGAGCCCGCGTTCGCAATCGGCGATCAGCGCCAGCAACGAGGACTTGCTGCCCATTCTGCGGGCTGCCCGCAATTCGGCCAGCGCCTGTGCCCAGTCGCCGCAGTGGTAGGCCGCAATTCCGACGGCTTCGCGGACCGCCGCGATCCTGGTGGCCCTGGCCCGCGCCGCGCGAGCGTGGCTCAGGGCGGCTTCCGGGTCGTCGTCGATCAGCTCGCCGGCAGCAACCAGGTGGCAGGCCACCACCTCGGCGGTGGCACGGCCCAAGGTGCTCAGTTCTCGCCGAATTTCGGGTGCCAGTTGCCTTGCGTCTATACCCGCCGGCAAAGGTGGGCCCTGCTCGACGGCGCGGTCGCCGTTGGCGGGAGTGCTCTGCGGTTGGACTGGGCGCGCCCGACCCGGACCCGACCAGGCTTTCGCTCGCGGTCGTCGGTCACCATGTCTGTCGTCACCCACTCGTCAAGGTTACGGGCAGCTCAGCCGACCCGCGCTAGAGCCTTTCTATCCCGGCGATATTGCGCTTGCCGCGGCGCAGTACCAGCCAGCGGCCGTGCAGGAAATCCGACGGCTGCGGGGTCCATTCGTCGTTGTGGACGCGGACATTGTTGACCGAGACACCGCCTTCGCCGATCGTGCGACGCGCCGCTTTCCGGCTTTCGGACAGGCCGCTGGCCACCAGCAGGTCGACGATTCCGTCGGGACTGCCTGGCTTGAGCTCGGCGACCGTCGTCTCGCGCAATGCCGCGCCCAGCGTCTGCTCGTCGAGGCGGCCCAGCTCGCCCTGGCCGAACAGCGCGCGGCTGGCGTGCTCGACGGCCGCGGTGGCGGCCTCACCGTGCACCAGCACGGTCAGCTCGGCGGCGAGCCGGCGTTGGGCCGCACGCTGCTGGGGGCGCTCGGCAGTGGCCTGCTCCAGCTCGGCCAACTCCTCGGCCGGCAGGAAGGTGAACCATCGCAGGTAGCGGATCACGTCGGCATCGGCGGTGTTGACGAAGTACTGGTACCAGGCGTACGGGCTGGTCATCTGCGGGTCCAGCCACAAGCTGCCGCCGCCGGTGGATTTTCCGAACTTTGAGCCGTCGGCGGCGGTCACCAGCGGGACGGTGAGTGCATGTACTGCCGCGCCCAGCTTCTGGCGGACCAGGCGCACACCGGCGATGATGTTGCCCCACTGGTCGGAACCGCCGATCTGCAGCGTGCAGCCGTACCGGCGGTGCAATTCCACGAAGTCGTTGGCCTGCAGCAGCATGTAACTGAACTCGGTATAGGAGATGCCCTCGCCGTCCAGGCGTCGCCGGATCGTGTCGCGATCAAGCATCACGTTGACCGAAAAGTGCTTACCGACGTCGCGCAGGAACTCGATGGCCGACATGGGCCGCGTCCATTCGAGGTTGTTCTCGACGACCGCGCCCGTGGCTGAGTTCCCGGAATCCGAGAAGTCGACGAAGCGCTCCAACTGTCCGCGGATCCGGTCGGTCCATTCGGCGACGGTCGCCGCCTCGTTGAGGGTGCGCTCGCCGATCTCCCGCGGATCACCGATCATGCCGGTGGCGCCCCCGGCCAGCACGATGGGACGGTGACCGGCGCGTTGAAACCGCCGCAACGCCAGCAGCGGCACCAGATGTCCGGCATGCAGGCTGGGCGCTGTGGGATCGAAGCCCGCGTAGACCGTCATCGGCCCGCGTTGCGCTTCAGCACTCAGCGCGTCGAGGTCGGTGGACTGTGCGATCAACCCGCGCCAGCCCAGCTCGTCGACGATCCCAGAAGTCTCAGACATCCCGCAGAACTCTAGTCGCTGGTGCCGGGGGCCGGCGCTCGCGGACTTCGCCGGTATGCGGACACCTCGGGCCGGCCCGCGAGCCACAACCGCCACGGCCGGTCGGCGGCCTGACTGATCCCGACGCGCGGGCCCGCCACCGCCGCAACCGGCTCGTTGAGTTCAAGGGTTACCGGACTGCCCGGATCGAACACGTCAATCCCGTTGTCGTCCATCGTGATTCCCAGGGCCGAGCACAGGTTGCCTGGCCCGCGGGCCAGTGCGGCGGTACGAATCAGCTCGCCGCGCCGGGAGCGGGCGACGTCGAGGCCGTCCTCGATGGCGCAGGCTCGCAGCAGCACCGCGGCCGCGGTGCCGTCGGGTCCACAAGCGACATTGGCGCAGACATGGATGCCGTGGCTGCGGTAAGTGTAGAGCCGCCCGGGCGGCCCGAACATCACGGCGTTGCGACCGTTGGGGCCGCGGTACGAGTGGGCCGCTGCGTCCGGCCACGGGCCGTCGGGAACTCCGCCGTAGGCCTCGACTTCGACGACGGCGGCACGTACACCCCGGCCGGCGATGGTGGCGCCGAGCAATCGATGCGCGGCAGCCACCGGGTCGACGTCGAGTTGCGCAGCGCTCACCGGTCAGATTGTGCCCCGCCCTTGACAACGGCCCGCCGGGAGGTGAGTATTCATCACATGATGACTTCATCGTCCGATGAATTATTTCAACACGGCGCTGATTCAGCCGTCAGCATCAAGCACCTCAGAGTGATTCGCGGGAAACGGCCCGCGCTGCACGACTTCTCGGTGGACATCGCACGCGGCACCATCACCGGCCTGCTCGGCCCGTCGGGCTGTGGCAAGAGCACGCTGATCCGCAGCATCGTCGGCACTCAGATCGTTGCCTCCGGCAACGTCACCGTGCTCGGTCGCCCGGCCGGGTCCGCGGACCTGCGCCACCAGGTCGGCTACCTGCCGCAGGATCCGACCATTTACCCCGACCTGCGGATCGTCGACAACGTCCGGTACTTCGCGTCGCTCTACGGGTTCGATGCTGATGCCGCCGACGAGGCCATCGATCGGGTGGGCCTGACCGATCACCGAACCGCGCTCTGCCGCAACCTATCCGGCGGTCAGCGCACCCGGGTGTCGCTGGCCTGCGCGCTAGTCTGCCAACCCGAGCTGCTGGTGCTCGACGAACCCACCGTGGGCCTGGATCCCGTACTGCGCGTGGACCTTTGGAAGCAGTTCACCGAGCTTGCCGAGGGCGGCACCACGCTACTGGTGTCCAGCCACGTGATGGACGAGGCCGACCACTGCGGCGACCTGCTGCTGATGCGCGAGGGCCACCTCGTCGCCCACACCACCCCGACCCAGCTACGAGAGGACACAGGATGCACGTCACTGGAGGAAGCGTTTCTGTCCATCATCCGGCGCAGCACCGAGCTCCGGGCCGGGTAGGGCTTGCTGGACAACTCAAGCCGTATGCGGCCACCACGACGCGGATCCTGCGTCAGCTGGCCGGGGATCACCGCAGCGTCGCGATGATCTTGGTGGTGCCCCTCGTGGTCATCACGCTGATGTACTTCATGTTCGAAAACGCCCCGCACCGGCCCGGCGCCCCGACGCCGTTCAACAACGCCTGCCTGATCCTGCTGGGCCTTTTCCCGCTGTTCGTGATGTTCATCATCACGTCGATAACCATGCAGCGCGAACGAGCCTCGGGAACCCTGGAGCGCATTTTGACCACACCGCTGCGCCGGCCCGACCTGCTGCTCGCCTATGGCACCGCGTTCTCGGTCGCCGCTGCCGCGCAAGCCAGTGCGGCTTGCCTGTTTTCGTTTTGGCTGCTGGGTTTCACCACCGCCGGCAGCCCCATCTGGGTGTTCGTGATAGCGATCGTCAACGCGATCCTGGGAGTGGGGCTGGGGCTGTTGTGCAGCGCCTTCGCCCGCACCGAGTTTCAGGCCGTGCAATTCATCCCGCTGGTGATGGTTCCCCAGCTGCTGTTGGCCGGGGTGATCGCCCCGCGCAGCACAATGCCACACTGGCTGCAATGGATCAGCAATGCGATGCCGGCCAGCTACGCGCTGGAAGCCCTGCAGCAGGTGGGCGCACATCCGGAACTGACCTACATCGCCGTTCGCGACATCGTCGTGGTGCTGGCGTTTGCCCTCGCGTCGCTGTGCCTGGCGGCCGCGACGCTGCGCCGACGGACACCGTAACGCGTTGACTACCAAAGCAACTCGCCGGCGGCCTGGCCGCCCCGCCGGCAATTCGGACACTCGCGAACGCATCCTGGTCAGCGCGCGAGAGCTGTTTGCGCACAACGGAATTGATCGAACCTCGGTACGAGCCGTGGCCGCCCGGGCGGGCGTGGATGCCGCGCTGGTGCACCACTACTTCGGGACCAAGCAACAGCTTTTCGCGGCCGCGATCCACCTGCCGATCGATCCGATGGAAGTGATCGGGCCGATGCGGGAAACCCCGGTCGAGGAACTCGGCTACAAGCTGCCGTCCTTGTTGTTGCCGTTGTGGGATTCCGAGCTGGGCGCCGGCCTGATCGCGACGTTACGATCGCTGATCTCGGGCTCCGAGGTCAGCCTGGCACGCTCGTTCCTGCAGGAGGTCATCAGCGTGGAAGTGGGGTCACGCGTTGACAATCCGCCGGGAACGGGCAAGATCCGCACGCAATTCGTCGCGTCTCAGCTGATGGGCGTGGTGATGGCGCGCTACATCGTAAAGATCGAGCCGTTCGCATCGCTGCCGGCCGAACAGATCGTGCAGACTATCGCGCCGAACCTGCAGCGTTACCTCACCGGGGATCTTCCGGACGGCCTCGCGCCATGAGCCGGGCGTGCTCGTCGTCGTCGACGTCCCTGGCTTCGTCCACCAGGAGCACCGGAATGTCGTCCTCGACCCGGTAGGCCCGCCGCAGCCGCGGGTTATAGAGCAGCACTGCACCGTGACCGTCGTCGGTGAGCACCAGCGGGCCCCGGTCAGCCGGGCAGACCAGGATGTTCAGCAGCGAATCGTCAAGCATCGCTTCGCCGATGGTCCCCGATCAGCTCTGACCGCACCGCCGGGGTCAGCCGCCGGAACTCTTTGCCGTCCGCGTCGAAGCACCACGTCTGGCGTCCCGGTTTGGGGATGCCGGCAGCCCGCAGAGCGCTGACGTCGGGACGGTAGGTGGTCAGGCTGAGCGGCAGGTCCGGCACCACGTGCACGATGTCGGGTCCCCGGCCGACGGGCATGTTGGCGATGGCTTCGGTCAGGCCGGCCGCCGTGATCGTCGCGCCCGGCAACAGTGCGACCGCGGTGACCGCCACCTGTTTGGTTCCCACCGACACGCTGTACGTGGCCGCGAGATCGACGCCGTTGATGCAGCCCAGTGCGTCGGTGACCAGCTCTGGATACACAATCCCCCGCTTGCTGTGGATCACCGAACCGCGCCTGCCGGCCAGCCAGTAGTCGCCGTCCTCATCGCGCCGGAACAGGTACTCGGTCGATATCCAGGTATCCGCGGGCGCGAAGACACCGCGCTTGACCGACGCGGTCGGATCGATCGGGCCGTTGGATTGCGCGAGCAGGACACCGATCTGGTTGACCTCGGCGACCTGTACGAAGCCGCGGTCGTCCTCCAGGATCAGGTCATGTTCGGCGTCGTAGGCGCCGAGTTCGACGCGGCCGGCACCCGGCAACGGACGACCCTTGCTGCCGATCTTGGCGCCGGACACGTTGGCCAATACCGCCTGTCCGTCGGTGGTGGCGAAGAACTCGACGACGTGAGCTGGCGCGAATGCCTCAATCACCCGCTGCCACAATCCAGTCGGCATGCCCGAGCCGATGAACAATCGCACCGGATGGTTGCCCTGGAGCACGAACGCCGGATCGTCGACGACCTCACGCAGCATGGCCCATGTGTACGAGACAACCGTGACGCCGTATTGCCGTATCTCCTGGACGAACCGGTCCGGCTGCAGGCCGCGCGACAGGGCGATGCGGGTACCGCCGACGACCGCGCCGCCCAGATTGACCAGCAGCGCCGACTCGTGATGCAGCGGCGTCAAGCAGTAGACGGTGTCCTTGCGATCCAGAGAGGCAGTCGATGCGGTTCCGAACGCCGACACCGCCCAGCGGTAGTTCGTGATCTGCTTGGCGACCAGCTCGCCGCTGGCGGTGGTGAAGGCGATGGCCGCCAGGTCACGCGCCAACGCCGGGTTGGGCCGATACCACGCCGGCAGTTCGACGGCGTCGGGGTCGATCTTTTCCATGTCGATGACTTGACCTTGTTCCAAGGCGTCCTCGGGGAGGCGGAGATCGCGCGTCTCGCCACCACCGAGCACCAGCACCTGCCCCGGCTGTTGACGGGCGGCATCGAGATTGGTCGGGTCGGTCAGAATCTCGGTGACTCCCCCAAGCCGGATCATTTCGGCCAAGTCGGCGTCGGGCCGCATCACCACGGCGACGGCCCCCAGCCGGGACAGCGCTGCGATCGCTACCAGCGCACTGGGCCGCGTCTCCATCAGCACGCCCACCCGGTCGCCTTGCCGCACCCCGACCTCGATCAAACCGCGGACCACGTTGTTGATACGCCGGTTCACGGCCTCGTAGGTGTGCACGCGCCCGTCGAACAACAGGAATTCGCCCTGTGGGGCGTCGTGGGCCTGCTCGTCGATGATGCGGCCCAACGAGATTCGCGTGTGGTCGTTGAGCTGTCCCAGCCGGGCGAGTCGTGGCAACGTCCGGGCCGTCTCCACGGCGAGGGTTCGCATCGACTTGTTGGCCGCGACTACGGCTTCGGCCGTTCCGCGGGCCAGCGCGAGCGCCGCCTCGGAGACTTCGCCCAAACCGTGGGCGAGGCGGGAGCTGAATGCGACACCGCTGTCGGTGTGCTCTTCCGGCTGGTCGGCCATCAGGTCGATGTTGTCCGGCTTGTCGCCGCCGCCGGAAACCCACCGCACCCACTGCGCAACCGTGGGCCAGCTTTCCCTGGCGGCCCTTGATCCGACGACTAGTCCGAAATGCCCTGTGCGAATTGAGTATTCGAACACTTCGGCATTGGGTGCGGCTCGGCGGATGCCGCGCACCGATGCCGGCTGGCCGATGTCGTCGACCTCGCCGACGAATGCCAGTACCGGGCAGGCGATGTCGGTGAGGGTCACCATCTGCCCGTTGATGGCAAAGCCACCCGTCATCATTCGGTTGTGGGCGATGAATTGCTTGAGCAGCTCGGAGATCGCCGGGCCGGACCAAGCGATCCAGCCTTCGCGCTCCAGGAACCTGCGCTGCTGTTCGCGCGGCAGTAGCGCCTCGCGGTCGTGCAGCTGACGCACGAAGTCGACGCGGGCCTTGGCGGTCTTTAGCGGATCCATCATCTGAAAACCGGTACGCGCCATCCAGCTGGGGATATTCAACCGGTTGAAAACGTGATCGGCCATGAAGTCTGCAATGGCGGGAGCCATGTTCGCCGGCAAGCCCATCGGCAACGCGGCCAGCGTGTCCACCGGGGAGCCGAATGTGACGATGCTGGCAATGCTTTTGGAACGGCGATATGCCGCGACCTGATAGCACCACATTCCGCCCTGCGAATATCCGACCAAGTGAACGTCTTGGCCGGTGGCGTCCCTGACCGTGCCGATCGCCTGACTGAGCGCCACGATGTGGTCGGCCAGGTTGCGGCGCATGCCACCCTCGACCTTGTCCGGCGAGCCGAAGTCGATGACCCAGGGATCGAGCCCATTGGCGTGCAGGATCCCCACCGCGCCGTCCTGGCGGGTGACATCCCACATGTCGGCCGACATCATCATCGGGTGCACCATCAGCACCGGCGGCCCTACCGGCGCCTTCCCCGGCCGGCTGTCCGGCGGGAAGTACCGCCTGAGCTTGTACATCGGTACGCTCTCGACGATCTGGCACGGCGACGGGACGCTGCCAGTTTCCAAGCCCCCCAATCGAAGGACTTCCAAACCGTTCTGTGCCGTAGCAACCAGACGCTCGACGGGTCGTGTGACCACCGACAAATTGAGATCCACTACTTGCTCCTGGTGCTCCCGTGTCTTGACAGCGTGGTCATCATGGCACATCTGCGGGCCCCGCGGTTTTAGTCGGACCGGGTGCAGGACGCGGGCTGCTGCGGGTTTGCTCTCGGGGGATTTCGGCGTTCTTCGGCTTAGACTTCTGCGGTGTTCTCCGAGACGCGCTATGCGCTGAACGGGGATTTGCGCGTCGCGTATCGGACGTCCCGCGAAGGACCTCGCGACATCGTGTTCGTCCCGTTTTGGTTCACCTGCTGCGAGCTCCTTACACAAAACCCGTCCATTCAGGGGTGGCTCGAGGCGATGACATCGCTCGGCCGACTCGTCTTATTCGACCAGCCGGGCACAGGAGCATCCGATCCCGTCACTCCGGACGCTCCGCCGACCTTGGAACAGTGGGCCGACAGCATTACTGCGGTACTCGACGATTTAGGTAGCCGCGAGGCCGTCCTCCTCGTGTTCGGCGGCGCGCTGTCGCCGGCGGCGCTTTTTGCGGCAACATATCCGTCCCGCACCACAGCGTTGGTGGTACTCGAGGGCTATGCGACACACATGAGTGGACGCGTTGACGGAGTCGACTCGAAAGAAGTCCTCGCGGGCCTGGTCGCCAAATGGGGAACTGGCGAGTTCCAACATGTGGTCAATCCGGACATGCCGTGGAACGAGGAGATCCGGTCGACGTGGGCACGGCAAGAACGACTATCGGCGAGTCCAGGGACTTTCTCCCGCATGCTGCCCGTAGTGGGCGAGTTGAACGTGTGGCCGGTCTTCCCGACAATCCGCGCGCCTACCCTCGTGCTCCAGCACGTCGATGATGTGTTCATCCCGCGCGCGATGGGCAAGGACGTCGCCGATCAGATACCCGGCGCCAAATACGTTGAGCTGCCAGGGCGCAACATGTATCACTTCGTGGAGCCGTGGCGTGCGTCCTTTCAGGAGATCGCCGAGTTTCTCACAGGTCATCAGGCCGACGTGGCCGACGATCGGGTGCTGGCTACGGTGTTGTTCACCGACATTGTGGATTCGACGCGACGCGCCGCGCAGTTGGGTGACCGGGAGTGGCATGCGTTGCTCGATGCGCATGATGCGGTAGTGCGCGCACAGCTGGCCCGGTTTCGGGGTCGCGAGGTCAACACCTCCGGTGACGGGTTTTTGGCGGTATTCGACGGCCCGCAGCGCGCGATCCGCTGTGCGGTGGCGATTCGCGATGCGGTGCAGGCCTTGGGTCTGCAGGTGCGCGCCGGGTTGCACACCGGTGAGTGCGAGGTCCGCGGCGAGGACTTGGGCGGGATCGGGGTGCACATCGGCGCGCGGGTGAGCGCGCTGGCCGGGCCCAACGAGGTGCTGGTGTCTGGCACGTTGCGCGATCTGGTGATCGGGTCGGGGCTGCGGTTCGCGGACCGCGGCGCCTATGAGCTCAAGGCGTGCCCGGGCAGTGGCGGCTGTTCGCGGTGGCCGGTGGGTAAACCCTTAGAAGGGTGGGGGTGCGTCCGGGTCGGGATCGTAGCCCGGTGGTGGATTGGCACGCAGGGCATGGGCTTCGGCTTCAGCTGTGGCTTGGCGGGCTTGCGTGCGGGCGGCGTGGTTTTGGGCGCGTTCGGTAGCCACGCGGTAGGCGCGGTCCTTGGCGCGGGTACGGCGCCGCTTGGGCATCATCGCCGAGCGGTCAGCGCAGGGAGGCGCCGGCGAGGCGTCGGTTTCGACGGCGGGCATCCCGCCCACGGCGTAACACAGGCTGGGGAACAGCAGCGCACTGCCGGGGGTGGTGACGTGGGTCTGCCCGGCCGGTGAGGTCAAGATCAGGGTGCCGTCGGGCAGTTGCTTTTCGGTCCAGCCCCAAAAGGTTTTCACCAAATGATGGGTGCGGCAGTAGCACTTCAGGTTGGCCGCGTGGGTGGGCCCCCCTTTGGCGTGCGGGATGGTGTGGTCGAGGTCGCAGCGCATGGCCGGTACGTCGCAGCCAGGCCAGCGACACGTCAAATCCCGGCAGCGCACGAAATCGGCCAACGCCTTCGACGGGACATAGCCGTCCTCGGGTGGGGCATCCCCGGGGTGCACCAGCGGCACCATTTTTGCCGTCTGGGCCAGCTCGGCGAGCAGTTCGGGGGTGATCAACCCATCGGTGCCGACCTCCCAACCCGGCCCATCGCCGGGTGGGGCGATCAGGTGAATCGCCACCGGGGAGGCCGCCGGACGCCCCCCAGCGGCACAGTCGGCCCGCCGACAGCAACACCCCAACCGATCCGCCCCGGCGGCCAGCGCCCCCAGCGCATCGGCGCGGCGCTGGGCGTGGGTGCGCGGATCATGGGCACACACCGTGGCAGCCAGCGCCGAGAGGCGTTGGTCTAGGGCATGGGCGTCGGTGCTAAACAGGCTGCCCTCGATGCGGGCGATGCCGTCCAGGTCGCCGCCGATCCAGACCTCGCGATCGGCCTGCTTCTTGGTGCGGCGGCGCACCGCATCGGCATCCAGGCGCGCCACCAGGGTATCTACCCTGCCCGATAGCCGGGCGGTGGTCATCGAGGGCCAGCGGGTCACGTTGGCGGCCACCAGCTCATCCACCCGGGCCAACACCTCGCGGTCGGTGATCAAATCGGTGCGATACACAATGGTCTGAAACGCCCGATAGTCGATGTCGCCGTTGATGAACACCGCCGCGGTCTTGGGCAGTTGTTCGCGCATGGCGCGGGCATAGCGCAGCCGGCTGGCCGCCAGACCCTGGCTGATCCGCAACCCCGCGGCTACCTCGGCGGCGACGGCCTCCATGGTGTCGATCGCCCAGTCCTCGGTCTCCGAACACCGCGATAACCGGTAGGCGAACAACTCCCCGATCGCCACCAGCTGCGCCGCGGCGGCCCGATTCTCCGCGCGCACCGCCGCGCTGGCCCGCTGCACCCACGCCGCCGACTCGGTGGTGGGTGCGCGCAGCTCGCAGCGCGCGGCCAACTCATCGAAGTAGGCAATCACCTGCTCCTGCGACCACCCACCACCTTGTTCGAACATACGTTCGAGTATGCCACAGCCCTCTGACAACTTTTGGCAGGAATTTTGAATGGGTGGGGGCGTCGCGAGAACAACGGCCAAAGACGGTCGCGCAGGAAGACTCGTCATCCACGCATTTTTCCGTCAGACTGGCCGGAGGCGGGGCGACCTCGTCAGTGCCGACCTCTGGTCTGGCTTAAACATCAACGCTTGAACAGCGTTTGAGGCGCCCCGCCCCAACCCGGCTCAGCGCTTCGGACGGTAACTTTGGCCCAGTGGCGCACCTGCTCGGAGCCGAAGCCGTACACCTGCAATATCCGACGCAGGTGGTCTTCGAATCGGTCACGCTGGGCGTCAACGACGGCGCACGCATCGGCATCGTAGGGCGAAACGGAGACGGTAAGTCCAGTCTGCTGCGTCTCCTCACCGGCCAATTACAGCCGGACGCCGGCCGGGTCACCCTGCGCAGCGGCCTGAGAACCGGCGCCCTGAGCCAGGCGGACGCGTTGGATCCCAGTCACACGGTCGGCTGGACGCTGGTCGGCGATCGGCCTGAGCACCAGTGGGCCGGCGACGCCCGCGTCCGCGATGTGGTAAGCGGACTGGTGTCCGACATCGCCTGGGACGCAATGGTTTCGACGCTCAGTGGCGGTCAGCGGCGGCGAATCCAACTGGCTCAGCTGCTTATCGGCGAATGGGATGTGATCGCTCTCGACGAGCCCACCAACCACCTTGATATCGAAGGGATCACCTGGCTGGCGGCCCATCTGAAGCAACGCTGGGCCCGCAATACCGGCGGGCTCCTGCTGGTCACCCACGACCGTTGGTTCTTGGATGAAGTCGCCACAACGACCTGGGAAGTGCACGACGGGATCGTCGAGCCGTTCGAAGGTGGTTACGCCGCATACGTGCTGCAGCGCGTCGAGCGGGACCGGCTGGCCGCGGCAGCCGAAGCCAAGCGCCAAAACCTGATGCGCAAGGAGCTGGCGTGGTTGCGCCGCGGCCCACCGGCACGCACCTCGAAACCGAAGTTCCGGATCGAGGCCGCCAATCAGTTGATCGCGGATGTGCCTCCTCTTCGCAACACCGTTGAGTTGGCCAAGCTGGCTACCGTCCGTCTGGGTAAGGACGTCATCGATCTGCTCGACGTGTCGGTCTCCTTCGAGGGCCGCCAGGTATTGCGCGATGTCGAATGGCGGATCGCCCCAGGGGAACGCACCGGCATCGTCGGAGCCAACGGCGCCGGTAAGTCCACCCTGCTCGGATTGATCGCCGGCACTATCGCTCCTGACACCGGCCGGGTCAAGCGGGGCAAGACCGTTCGGCTGGCGGTGCTCGACCAGCAAGGCGACGACCTGGCACCGCTCGCCGACGACAGGATCGCCGACGTGCTGGGCCGGCTGCGCAGCGACTACCACGTCGACAGCCGCGAGGTCACCCCGGCCCAACTGCTGGAACGTCTCGGCTTCGCCCGCGGACAGCTGTCTGCGCGGGTCGGCGATCTTTCCGGGGGTCAAAAGCGCCGGCTGCAGCTGATGCTCACGCTGCTGGAGGAACCGAACGTGTTGCTGCTCGACGAGCCCACCAACGACGTCGACACCGACATGCTCACCGCCACAGAGGATTTGCTCGACTCGTGGGCGGGCACGTTGATCGTGGTATCTCACGACCGGTATCTGCTCGAACGCGTAACCGACCAGCAGTACGCGATTCTGGACGGCCAATTGCGCCACCTGCCGGGCGGCATCGACGAATACCTGCGGCTGGCTGCCGATACCGCCCAGCCCTCAGGGCCGGTGCGACCGGCGACCGAGCCGCAGGTCATGTCGGGCGCGCAGCGCCGTGCCGCCGAAAAGGAGCTGGCCTCGGTTGACCGCCAGCTGGCTCGCCTGGCCGATCGGATTGCCGCCAAGCACACCGAACTGGCCGCCCATGACCAGGCTGACCACGTCGGCATTACCAAGCTGACCCAGGAGTTGCGGGCGTTGGAAGACGAGGTCGCCGCGACAGAGGGCCGCTGGCTAGAGCTTTCGGAGGCGCTCGAATGACCCGCTTCCTACGCTGTGCTCGCGCCGCTGTCCCTTACGCAGGGTGTCCAGCAACTCCCGGTACGGCCCGACCAGATAGGCCGTGTCGCCTGCTCTCAACCGGGTATCGCGGCGGGGGTGCAGCCTGACCGGTTGGTCTTCGCGAGTAATCGCGATGACGCGGGTCTGGGTGGACATTTCGAACATGGTCAGCCCATCTAGTTCGCTGCCGGCCTCCACGAACATCGTGCCGATCATGAAAGAGCTCTGGCCGACCGAAAACGTCCCCAGCACCTGCAGTCCCATTGCGGCACCGATAAACCACGGCGCGGACAGTTCGACGGCCGACCGGACGTTCTCGAATCCGAACCGCTGCGCCACGGCGAAGCCCAGATCGCGGTCGTAGACCCGCAGCACAATCGGAACGTCGGGCCGCTGCAGCTCCGGCATCACGTCGGGACCGTACATCTCGCTCAGCACGATTCCGGTCTCGATGTTGACCATGTCGTCCTGGGTCAGCACCGCGACCGCGCGGGCACGGTCGATGCCCGCCGACTCCAACGTCTGACGCAGCGTGGCGTCCCCGAAAATGACCGGCACGTCGAGATCGGCCGCCACCGGCAAGAAGGGGTTGTCGTCGTCGTTCTCGATCACCGCTGCGTCGTATCCGGCGGCGGTCAAATCGCTTACGACGCGGATCCCGAGCGAGCCCAGTCCCACGACGATGACGTGGTTGCGCAGATGGCGCACCCGCCGGCGCCCGGCGGAGTGCGTGAACCGCCGGGACAACAGCAGATCTGCGATGAACGCGACCAGGAGAGCAGTAGTGGTCATGCCCACGAACATCAACATGACGCTGAACAGTCGCAACCAGGTGGGCTGCTGGGCAAAGCTGAAGTCGCCGTAGCCCACCGTGGTGATCGTTTCGGCGCTGAAGTACAGCGCGTCCAGCCAGGTGATGCCGGGATGCCGCAGGTAACTGAAGCGCAACACGATCGTCGAGCCGATGAGCAGGACAACCCCGACCACCGACGCGGGATAAAAGGCCGGGTTGACGTCTTGGCGCACGGTTCGCGCGGCGTCGAGCACTCGCCGCAGCCGCGGCCGGCCTGCGCGTGTGCCGACACGCCCGGGCACTTTGACGCCGCATGCCGCCAACTGGTCGGCGGTGCCGATCATCGCTGTCCAATCACCCGCGTGCACTCGCAGATCACGGCCTGGACATGCCACCACATCGCCTGGGGCAGCAGAGTTTTCGCCCCGAATCACCGCCGCTGGCGCCAAATCGCCGTAGAGATCACGCAAGGTCGCATCGCGCGGCGCCTCGGTCCCCCATACGACGAAGTTGATGCCGGCCGCCTCGAACGGATGTGTCGTGCTCGCCAGGCATGCCTCGACGACCGACGGCGCCGAGAGGTCAGCGACGTCGAGGATGGCACCGGGCCCGTTGTCGGCGGCCATTGCGGTGCGCAGCACGTCGTTGGCCAGCCGCGCCACCACGCGCACCTCGGGGTTGGCTTTCCTTGCCAGCAAAGCGATTTCGAGGTTTTTCGCATCGTCAGCGCCGGCGCAGACGACGGCGCACGCAGTGGCGACACCGGCGTCGGCCAATTCTGCGTCGGCGAGCCTGACAATTCGCGCGCCGGCTTTGTTCAGCTCCTCGACAATGGTCGTCGCAAGCGCATCGTCACCGCTGACAATGATGTGGCGGTCAAGTCGGTCGTGCACCATAAACACCCACTTCCACTGGCACTGGCGTATCTATCGGGTGACCGGCCGGCGCAGTGACGGTGTCAGGAGCAGCTACCGCAAAATACGCGAAGCGGCTGTGCCGGGGCCGGATACAAGCGATATGGATTTCGGAAACGGACTATCGCTCGGACTCATCTGGCCCTCACCTCCTTGCCGCCAGGACACACGTGGGTGTCGCAATTGTTAGTGCACTGATGGAGGGTATGTCCAGTGGCCCATGTCCACCCACACGCCTCACCGAGCGAGGTGCTCGCGAAGCCAATAATGACTGGCTGAGCAGCCCAGGTCAATCAGCTTCGCGCAGCGGGAAGCCGCACGACGATCAGGTACTGTCGAGCCACGGCCGTCGTCGAATTGCGAACCGCGCGGGGAGGAGCCATGGCGGAACAACCGTATAGGACGGTGCGCTACTGGCCCGGCGAGGCGTTGCTGGCGCTGTACCGCCGGCGTGGCGCGGTGCTCAATTCCGGAGTCGGGCGGCATGGCTACACGTATTTGCTGGGGGCCGAGGCGAACAAGTTCGTGTTCGCCAATGCCGATGCGTTCAGTTGGCGGGAGACTTTTGAGAGCCTGGCTATTGTGGACGGTCCGACGGCGCTGATCGTCAGTGACGGAGACGACCATCGCCGCCGTCGCAGCGTGGTGGCGCCCGGGCTGCGGCACCGCGAAATCCAGCACTACGTGCAGACCATGGTGTCCAATATCGACGCGGTAATCGACACTTGGCGGCACGGCCAACAGGTGGACCTCTACCAACAGTTCCGTTCCGCTGTCCGGCGCAGCACCGCCGAATCGCTGTTCGGTCAGCGCCTGGCCGTCCACTCCGATTTCCTTGGCGAACAACTCCAGCCCCTACTGGACATGACGCATCGGCTGCCGCAGGTCATGCAACTGCAGCGGCGGGTCAACGCACCGGCCTGGCGGCGAGCGATGGCCGCCCGTACACGGATCAACGACCTCGTCGACGCACAGATTGCCGACGCTCGATCCGCGCCCAGACCAGACGACCACATGTTGACAATGTTGATCAACGGTCGTGGCGAAGAAGGCTATGCCTTGGCGGACAACGAGATTCGCGATCAGATCATTTCGATGATCACCGCCGGGTACGAAACCACCAGCGCTGCCCTGGCTTGGGCGGCCTATACCCTGTTGAGCCTGCCCGGCGCCTGGGACGTCGCGGCCGACGAAGTGGATCGTGTCCTCGGCGAGAGACCGCCGGCCGCGGAGGACCTCGATGCACTCACCTACCTCAATGGCGTTGTGCACGAGACTCTTCGGTTGTACTCGCCCGGTGTTATCTCCGCGCGCAGGGTGATGCGCGACCTGTTCTTCGACGGGCATCGCATCCCGGCGGGACGATTGCTGGTGTTCAGCGCATACGTCACTCACCGGCAGCCCGAAATATGGTTGAAGCCAACAGAGTTCCGTCCGCAGCGCTGGGATCCGGCTTCGACCGAGTATCGCAAGCCCGCGCCGCACGAGTTCATCCCGTTCAGCGGGGGCATGCATCGGTGCATCGGGTCGCTCATGGCCACTACCGAGATGACCGTGATGCTGGCCCGGCTGGTTGCCCGGACCAGGCTGCGGCTGCCGGCTCAGCGCATCCGGGCGGTCAACCTCGCGGCGTTGTCCCCTCATCCAGGGCTGACCGTCGAAGTCAGCGACTCAGTGCCAGTTCACTAGCGCCCGTGGGTCACTGAGCGTCATCCGTATCGGCGTCGTCCGTGTTGAGCGCCATCGCTATCAAGTCATCAGGGGTCAGTGAGTCGATGACGTCTTCTTTCGTAGCGGGGGCGGGATGGGACGTCTCGGTCCGTCCGGCCAGCAGTAGCAGCTTGTCGAGTAATCCCGTCTTGCGAAGCTCAGTTAGGGGAATGTTCCTCAGCGACGACCAGATCTTCTCTTCGTCGGATTCTTTGCGGCCGTGGAGTAATAGTTGCGCGAGATGATCGGCCAGCACCGTCGGGGTGGGATAGTCGAAGATCAAGGTGCGAGACAAAGCCAACCCGGTGTCGGCTATGAGGCGGTTGCGGAGCTCGACACCGGTCATCGAGTCGAATCCCAGGTCCTGGAATGCTCGCTCGGGGTCGATGTCATGAGCGCTGGAGTGCGCAAGGACAATTGCCGCACGCGAGCACACCAACTCCACCAGCTGACGCTGTTGATCCTTGGGGTCCAATCCCTGCAATTGCCTGGCCAAACCAGCCGGCTGATTCGCCACCGCCGGCGCTTCCCCGTCCGCTCTACCTTCACCCAACCAAAACCGTTGCCGTACGAAGCCATACGTCGGCAGTCCCACGACCCGAGCGCCCAGACCGCCCAACACCGCTTGCCAGTCCACGGCCAGGCCGGTGGTGAACGACTGCCCCAGTGCGGTCAGCAAAGATTCGATCTCCGGACGGTCCTTGCCCAAAGTCACCACCAGCACCGGCCGCTCAGCGGTCAACGACTGCTCTATCGCGGCGGGTAGCCCGGCCCCGGGGCCGACCTCCACGAACACCCCGGCGCCCAGCGATTCGGCGGTCTGCACGCCGTCGGCAAAGCGAACCGGCCGGCGCACGTGCTCAACCCAGTACTCCGGCGACCCGTATCCCGCACCGGCCAATCGCCCAGACACGTTGGCCACCAGATTGATCCGCGGCTCAGCGGCAGAAACCTCGGCGGCGACCCGAGAGAATTTATCGATCATCGGTTCCATCAATGGCGAATGGAACGCGTGCGACACAGCCAGTCGATGCACGCGCCGGCCCATCCCGGCCAACCGCTCGGCTACCGCGTTTACTGCGGCCGCCTCACCCGAAAGCACCACCGCGTTGGGTCCGTTGACCGCCGCGATACCCACACCTGCGTCCAGTAACGGTGCCACCTCGTCCTCGCCGGCGGCCGCGGCGACCATCACGCCGCCTTCGGGCATCTCAGCCATCAACCGTCCCCGTGCCGCGACCAGCATCGCGGCATCGGTCAGCGACAGCACTTCGGCTACGCATGCCGCGCTGATCTCGCCCACTGAATGGCCCATCACGAAGTCGGGCTCAACACCGCAGTACCGCAACAATGCAGCCAACGCCACTTCGACGGCAAACAAGGCGGGCTGCGCAAACTCCGTACTCTGCAGCAGCGTCGCGTCGCTGCCCCACATCACTTGCCGCAGTGGTAGCCGTAGATGTCCGTCCAACGCGTCGGCTGCCTCGTCAAACGCCTTCGCGAACACCGGAAACCGGCCATAAAGAGCCGATCCCATTCCCAACCATTGCGAACCCTGTCCGGGGAATACGAACGCCGTCTCGCCGGCCGATTGGGCGCGGCCGACCACCACACCCGCGGCCGGCTCATCTGCCGCCAACGCCGCCAGTCCGTCCATCAAGGCAGTGCGCCCGGCCCCCACCACAACGGCCCGGTGGTCGAACACCGCTCGCGTCGTGACCAGCGACCATGCCACGTCCGCCGAATGTAGGCCTTCGTCAGCGCCCACCCACGCCAGCAGACGTTCCGCCTGATTCGTCAAGGCCTGCCGCGAACGACCCGACAGCACCCACGGAACCGCAACGTCGATGTCATCGCGTTGCACTGCAACGCTTTCCAGCATCTGCGCTTGTTCGGCTGGAGCTTGCTCCACGATAAGGTGCGCGTTCGTCCCGCCCATTCCGAAGGACGACACCCCCGCCCGCCTGGGTCCGTCGTCCGCCGGCCACGGCGTCAGCGTCGTGTTGACCTGTAGCTTAAGGCCTTCCAGATCCACCGCGGGGCTTGCGTTAGCGAAGTTCAGACTTGGTGGTACCGCGGCGTTTTCGATGGCCAGCACCGTCTTGATGAGCCCCGCGATGCCCGAAGCGCTTCCGGCATGTCCGATGTTGGTCTTGACCGATCCGACACTGAGCGGGCGGGTGCGACACCGACCAAAAGCCTGCCCGAGCGCCTCGGCCTCGATAGGGTCGCCGATTTCGGTGCCGGTTCCGTGAGCCTCGACGTAGTGGATCTGATTGCTGTCCAGACCGGCGCAGGACAAGGCGCGCGTCATGACGTCGACTTGCGCCGAAGCCGACGGTACGGTCAGCCCGGCCGTGCTGCGCCCGGCGTTGCCGACGGCGCTGCCGCGAATGACCGCGCGGACGCGGTTGCCGTCCTCGAGGGCGGCGCGTAACGGTTTCAGCAGTACCAGGCCGCCACCTTCGCTCCGCACGTATCCATCCGCGCGTGCGTCGAACGCGTAGGTGTGGCCCGACGAGGACAGCGCGCCGAATTCCGTTTCCAGCATTGCTGTTTCGCCCGCGAGGTTGAGATTGACCCCGCCCGCTATCGCTAACGGCGCCTCGCCGGTACGCAGGCTTTCACACGCCAGGTGAACGGCGACCAGCGAGGACGATTGACCGGAATCAACGGTCATGCTGTTGCCGTGCATGCCGAAGGTATACGAGATCCGGTTGGCGATCATTCCCCGGCTGATGCCGGTATACGAGTGGTGATCGAGATTATCCGGAGCGTCGCGCAACGTGAGATAGGCGTAGTCGTCGTTCGTCGCGCCGAGGTATATAGCGACTTGTTCTCCGGACAGGGTTTCCGGCACGACGCCCGCCTCTTCGAGCAGTTCCCAAGTCAATTCGAGCGCGAGTCGCTGGCGGGGATCCACTGCGCAGGCCTCGCGCGGCGAAAGATTGAAGAAGTCGGCGTCGAATTCCGCGACGTCGTCGAGGGCATTCTCGGAAACTTCGAGCCCGTCGTGCAGTAAGCGCCAGAAGTCACCTGGGTTACCGGCGCCGGGGAACCTGCATGCGAGTCCGATGATCGCTATGTCAATCGGTGGCACGGCACCTCATAGCGGGTCATACTGGGAAATCTTTGTCTAGCATGGCCAGGAGTTCGCTTTCGGCGGCTTTGCCGATGTCCTGGTCCTCGTTGCAGAACGGATTGGGCGTGGATTGCGAAGCGGTTAGCTCCGCCAGGATTTTTTGTATCCGGGAGCTCAGCTGTGTCTTGTCGTCGTCCGTCCAGCCAGGTTGATTGACCAATGTCTGTAGTTCGCGGGCGATGTCCTCGAAACGAGCCAACTTGTCTGGTTCGCTGGTCGGCGCGCCGGTGTTGACCGTCACCGCGGCGAGCTGCTCGCCGACGTGTTGGGCGAGGGCGCTGGGGGTGGGGTAGTCGAATATCACGGTGGGTGAAAGGGTGAGTCCGGTGGCGTTTTTGAGCCGGTTGCGTAGTTCGACGGCGGTCAGGGAGTCGAAGCCGAGATCCTGAAACATGCTGTCGGCGTTGATGTCTGCGAGAGTGCGACCCAAAACTGTTGCCGCGTTGGTGCACACCAGCTCTACCAAATGGTGGTAACGCTGTTCAGCATCCAGCCCCTGCAGCCGTGCCGCCAACCCGGAGAGCGACGCCGTGCTGTCGGAATCAGCGATCAGTCGCCGCCCCGGGCGAGGGGCCAGGTCGCGCAGGATCGGCGGCAGTGTGGTGCTGGCAGCGAGTCCGGCGGTGTCGAGGTGGGTGGCGATCATCAGGGGGTGGTCGGTGAGCATGGCGTCGTCGAACAGTTGTAG
>NZ_LZIJ01000091.1 GCF_001667115.1 Mycobacterium sp. 852002-51163_SCH5372311
ATCGGGAACCCCACCGCCACATCGGCACTGCCGCTGAACTTGGCCAACAAAACCGCCAACGCGGCCTGAATCACCATAAAACTGGTCGCGTTGTGCTCCCGCGCCACCCGTGCCACCCGCTGCTGCAACCCCGCCGGCCAGTCCACGTCCACACTTGCCCCACGCTGATCAGCCACCAACGGATACGGCCGATCGGTAGGCAGCTGCAACCGCTCAGGCAACCCCGCCAGCGACTGCTCCCAATAGCCCAGCTGCGCGGCGATAGGGCTGTCGCTGTCCGCGAACTCACCGAAGGTTTCGCGCTGCCACAGCGTGTAATCCACATACTGCACCGCCAACGGCGCCCAATCAGGAGCCCGTCCGGCACACCGGCTGGCATACGCGACCCCCAAGTCAGCCACCAGCGGAGCGATCGACCAGCCATCGGCGGCGATATGGTGCACCACCGCGACCAACACATGGTCCTCGTCACCAAGACGGAAAAGTGTTGCCCGCAACGGGATCTCACACGCCAGATCGAAACTGTGACGCGC
>NZ_LZIJ01000092.1 GCF_001667115.1 Mycobacterium sp. 852002-51163_SCH5372311
CCGCGGCGCTTACTGCCTGAACCATCAAAACGAAGAATCACACAATGGCGTCATACACCACGTCCATGGACTTGACCTTGCGGCGCTCGTGAGCGCCCGTAAAGTGATCAAGGTTTGCGCTGCTCATACCCTTAAACCCGCGCTGAATTGACGCTCACGAGCACTCAATGAGTGTTGCTACGCATCTCCCCACGCAGCGACAAAAGAGCGACAAGGCCAGCAAACAGGGTGATTCGGCTTAGCATCAGCCCGTGGCAACGAAGGCGTGGTTGGAAGGTCACCAGTTCGACCTTGAAGACTTGGCTCAACTTCTCGCGACCGGCGACGTGCGCGTCATCCGCGACGCCGACTACCTGACGGCCCCCGATATCGACAACCCGCCCGACGGCACCACGTATTACGAGGTCGCGCAGAGTCTCCTCGTCCATATCAACGGGCTCGGTCGCGTGAGCACAGCCGACTTCCGCCCAGTGCAATTAACCGGCAGCTACAGCACCCCCACCGAGCAAAATGTGGTTATTACACCTGCACCGTTCGAAAGCCGCGCGCGCATGGGCGCTGTTGGCGTTGTAATGGGACCGGACGGTCAACCCAAGGCCGACCCGCCTTCGCCCTGGCCGAATCGTCTCGCACTCGCGGCGACCCATCCGGATGTCGCCGAAGTGCTGGACATGATGGGAAGCCCAGCACCGCTCGGATTTGTTGAGCTTTACAATGTGCACGAGGTTATCCGCGACTCGATCAAACCAAAGAAGATCTACGAACTCGGCTGGGCTACTAAGGCCGACGATTCGGCGTTTACCGGATCTGCCAACCGGGCCGACGTGAGCGGAAATGAGGCACGCCATGCGCGCAACCCCGGCCAGCCGCCCACGCACACAATGTCGCTTGCCGAAGGGCGCTCATATATCGGCGATTTGGTGACGAAATGGCTGGATTCGTTGGCTAACCCTTAACGGTGATATCCCATCGGCAGTAATCATCGGCGGCTTTAGTTATGGAGTAGTTGCCGTGGCGGGTGGGGTCAAAACCGGTGCTACGACGCTGCCGCCTAGGTCTGCTCCTATCTTTTCGCATGCCGCACGGCTGCCGCAATTGATCGCCCAGTTCTTTCCTGTGAGCCACCCATAATCCAAGCCGAATCGAGCGAAAGTTCCGTTCACTGCTGCCAAATTTGCATTTATCTGGGACTGGTTTGTGTAAATACCGAGAACAATTTCTTTTCCATCGAGTGTGCACTTTCCGCCGTCCACCGAATATAGACTTCCCCCTGTTGGGGTCATATTGCAGGTATGGCCGTGCTTCGTTAGGTCGTCTGCGAGTGCTTGTGCCGATGGGTATTCCTGTAAGCCGGATTCTTTGGTCGGCTCTGCTGAGCTCGGTTTAGCCGGACTTGTCGTCTGAGATGATCCGCAGGCCGCCAAGGCGAGCGTCGCTGTTGCCAAAACCGCTAAGCGGATACGCATGAGGTGCCCTCCCCCTTTTTGCTAACTCTTTGCCAAAAAAGTGAGCGAACAAACCAACACAGTGAGAAGTTCAGCTGTTTCCGAGGGAAAACCTCAAGTCAGCTACCCAGGCCTGCCGCGACAGCGCGCCGAGGTCAACGTCGTCGGCAGTGTGGGTCACCAGGGCGTCGTCTTGGACCAATATGCCGGATTGGTTGGGAGCGGTCATTGTCAAACCTCGCTATCGAAAGTCTTGTGCCAGCAATTTTACGCGGCCTGTTACGAAATCCATTGCGGCACAAGGTGAGTCGCGGCGCTAACGGGCGCTGAGAAGCGTTGATCGGCGCTCATGAGCGTGGATCGATGGGTGCGGGTGCCAGCAAACGGATTTGGCGAGGTGCTTCGCAAGGTGAGCGACAAGATAGCGACAAGAACGGCAGTGAGGACTTGATTGACCGGCTAAATAAGCCGTCTAGCTGGGAAAATATGGAGCCGATGACGGGAATCGAACCCGCGTATTCAGCTTGGGAAGCTGATGTTCTGCCATTGAACTACATCGGCGAGAGTGACTCTGACCTGCGCATACGACCCCGATTGCCTTGCTCGTGACACGTCGATGTCACACTCAGTGTTGCAAGGCGTTCGCAGCGGCAGGCAGGGCGTCGTCTTGCGAGTGAGCATACAACCTCATGGTCACGGCCGGATCGTTGTGCCTTATGTACGCGGCGATGACTGCGGTGGGCACCCCGTCCAGGTGCATGAGCGTGGCCGCGGTGTGTCGAGCGCCATGCAGCTTTAAGTGCCGCAGCCCACACGTGCCAGCGCGTCCCGCCACTGCCGGGACAACACGGCGGGGCTGTAGGGGTCGCCGACTTCGTTGGAAACGACATAGGCGCCCGAGCGGTACGCAGGGCCGGCCAACGCATGTTCGACACGTTGACGCTCGCGTGCGTTGCGCAAGGCGACGACGAGACGATCTGGCAGCGGAAGCGTACGCCGCGACGTTGTCGACTTGGGGTCGTTCTCGACTGAGCGCCCACCAGCGCTCACGCGGTTGTTGACGATGCTCAGCGTTCGGGTGTCGAAGTCAACGTCGGACCAGCGGAGCCGCACGTTCTCGCCACGCCGAAGTCCGGTCAATGCAAGGTGCCAAGCGTGCGCTAGGCGGTGATCATCGAGGCGCGACAGGAACTCATTGACCTCGCCGGGTGTGAACGTTGACCTCGCGGGGTGTGAACGTGTCGAGCGATTGATAGGACGACGCCACGCGGGTCACGCCCATAGCTACGTTGCGCGGTAGGGGGCCCTGGCGGTGTGCATCCTCAAGCAGTCGCGTCGTAGCGCTGACGACCTTGTTCACGGCCTTCGGTCCCCACGGCTTGCGCGTCCGACCCTTCGGAAACTTCGGAGTGGCTGGTGTGGTCGTCCCACCCTCGACTAACTGACGGACCATCCGGTCGATGTGAGCCTTCGTCAGTGATTGGAGGTTGAGGTCGCCGTGGAACTGCGATAGCACAGCGAGGTCGTAGGTCAACTTTGACAGCGACGTGGCGCGTAGGTTGTGCCGAGCGGCCAGGAAGTCGTCTACGGCCTCAGCGACGGTCAAGGTTTTGCGTGCTACGAACGTGCCTTCGCTTGCGTGCGAACCTCTGAAATCGCCTCTCGCGCTTCACATTCGGTCTTGCACATGCGTCGCATCTGAGGCTTCGTATATAAGCGATT
This sequence comes from Mycobacterium sp. 852002-51163_SCH5372311, assembly GCF_001667115.1. Lineage (GTDB taxonomy): Bacteria > Actinomycetota > Actinomycetes > Mycobacteriales > Mycobacteriaceae > Mycobacterium. Next base: position 3,168 of record NZ_LZIJ01000092.1, read on the forward strand.
CCGGTGTCTATCACGCTATACGCGCTTCAAACTCGCGTATTGCTTCCTCGCAATTTCCCGGGTTATCCGCGTGTGGGCGCGCTCAGACCGCCTGTGTGTGCTCCGCATTGCGCTGCGTGTGGTGCCCGCTCGTGCGCGTCGTGTACAGGCGCACACGTTGACCTCAGGTACCCAAGGTTACGAGTATGCAGCAGCTATGCGATCTGGCCGTTCTGCCCTGTTAGTAGGACCTCATCAGTTTGCCTACACCGAACAGAGTCGCCACCAGATCGGCAACGAGTTGTTCCTTTTCGCCGATCACGTCGGTGAGCTTGCGGTGCTCCAATTCCTTCGAGGTGAACCACTCATGTAGCTCGGCAGCACCATTGACGCTTAGTCCTTTAATCTTCTTCCGAACCTTCGTGAATCCCGCACCAACGAGATCGCCTGTCCTGCTGGGTATGACGCCGTATTCATCGCGCAGGAAGCTGTTCGACGTGTCCGCGAAGGATGACAGCGCTGCATAAGCGTCGGTCAGATCGCGCGCCGCCGCGACGATCTTCTTGTGACCTGGTCGCGAGGAATCGTATGTGGCATAAGGCAAGTCACGGATACCGCCCGGCTTGACATTAATATACCCGCCCGCCATCGCCTCGCTGTTGTACATCTCCTTGAAATATGCCGTCATCACCGGGCTGTTCAGCAACGCTGTGGCATAGAACAATTCGTCAATATTGTCGGTCGTGACGACCACCGTCGACTTGCCCGCGTAATACGCCTTGTGCGGGTCAGGGAACGCCTCAATCACGGTCGCCATGCCCGCGATGACGATCCGCGGATGGTGGAGCCAGGGCTTCTGTGGCGCGGTGGCTCCGGTGATCACCGGGGCGTCATAGGACTTCTTGATGTACTGCGTGCGGTATTTGCCCCACGTCGTCGTGTACCGATCGATGGTGCCCGTGTTGATGAATTTCAACTGCTTGGCTGTGGGATGACGCGAATCGACCAGCCTATCCGCCACCAAATACGCCTCATTGACCGTCGCCGCTGAATGGACCTCAAGGCTCTGGCCCAGGCGGTCGAATTTCGACAGCGCTGCCAACAGTTTCCGGTCCTTCGCCAGATATTCGGTCCAGTTGACGGTGTAGGCCGGCATGAATTTGCCGGGCTCTTGTACCAGTGGATCCAGGCTCCGGGTCACGGTGACTCGCCGGTCGTCGGCGTCGATGTCGCCACCTTTCCGCACCACCAAGATGACCGGGTACACGTCGGCGTCCGCGAAGACCTTCTCGCGCGATACATCGACGATTTCCTCGAGCTGAAAGCTCGAATCAATGTGCGAACGAAGGGTTTTGGCGTAGTCGGCGCCCAATACCTTGTTCGGGATGATGTAGCTGAATCGCGCGTTCGGCTCATCCCTCAGCATGGACAACGCCTTCTCGACAAATGGCACGAACAGGTCCCAGTTGCCGGAGGCCGTGTCGTAGTGGTTCGCGATCCACTGCCGCTCGGTCGGGATGTTGAGAACCATCGTCTCCGAGTCCACGTAGGGCGGATTGCCGAGCACCACGTCGAAGTATGGAACGTTCGGAAAGGCAGTTTCCCAGTCGAATGCCTTGTCCCCCACGATCCGTGCAGCGTTGATCAGGCTGTTGCCCACCTTGATGTTGTCGTCGAGGAACGTCAACGGCTTGTTCTTTTGAGCGGTCTTCAGCCACAGGCTAAGCTTCGTGATCTCGACGGATTCCTCGTTCACGTCGATGCCGAAGAGGTTATTGCTCAGGATGTCTCGGACGTACTCGTCGAGGCCGGCGAAGTTACCGCCGAGGATCAGGTCAACACGTTGATTTTCAGCGAGCAGGTAGTCGAAGACGGACACAAGGAACGCGCCGCTGCCGCAGGCCAGATCCAACACCTTGATGTTCTGCAAGATGTCCTGGTAGGCCAAATACGCTGTCCGCTCGCGGGTGGCGTAGTTTTTCTCGGTCAACCCGCTGTGGAGCCGGTACTCGTCGCGGAGCCTGTTCTCCGCCTCTCGAAGGTATGCGCCCACGGTGCTGCGGACCATGTACCGGACGATCGGGTCGGGCGTGTAATAGATACCATCTCGCCTGCGCCTGCCAAGGGGTTCGGTTTCCGGTAGCTGTATGTCGAACGGGTGGTCGTTGTTCCAGATCAGGCGCCGGAGTTCCTCGAGATCGGTGATCGACTGCTCGAAGACGTGGCCAAGGATGTTGACCGGCAAATCGTCGGCATAGTTGTAGTTGCCGAGCCCCGCGAGCTGGCGCAGCGGGCCGTCGGAGATCACCAGCTGGTCGAGCGCCGCGTTCTCTTTGAACAGGCCGCCGTTGTAACCGTCCGGGATGTCCAGCCGCTTGCTGCCCTTGTCGATGCGGCTGAAGAAGAGCTTGAATTCTTCCCACATGTCGCCACTGCTGTGCGGCGAATCCTCCGCCCACTGCACGACCCGCGTGAGGGTGTCGTCGGGGAGCAGGCCCCCATCTTCTGCGAAGCAGATGAACATGAACCGGTCGATGATCGTCTGCGCGTGCTGGATGGCGTCGTCGAAGTGCGAGTGCATATCGGGGTTATTGCGCCAGATGTCGCGCAACAGGTCGAGCCGAAGGTCACGGTAGTCGGCATAGAACCGCTTGCCGATGTCTTCCTGCTCCTGGCGGATGTCGCTCAGCAACAGCTCGGTGTTCGACTTGCCGTGCGCCGCGGTGAAGTTGTCCGCGTGCATCAAGACGTACCAGGTCTTGAACCTCAGGTAGTCGTCCGTCGGGTCGATCAGATCCGCCAGCGTCCAGACCTCGCGGTCGAGCTGGTTGTCGTTGTACAGCCGGAATTCGTAGAAGTTGCTGACGACGACGAAGGGACAGGAGCGGTACTGCGTCTTGTAGTTGAACCCCTGCTGGACAGGGCTCTGGTTGCGCTTGCCCTGCTGCGGCCGATCCAGGTTCACCGACGCGGCTTTCAGTTCGACGACCGCGAAGATGTTGTCGACGCCTGCTGGGGTGTCCGTGTGGCGGATTACCGCGTCGGGGAAGTCGCCAGTGGCCGACGTGTCCTTCGGCTCGAAGGTGTACGGGTTGGCCGGCTTCTCCTTATAGCCGAGGATCTTGATGAAGAAGTCCCGGTTATATGCCTGCTCGCGGCTCGTCTCCTTGTCGGTCTTCAGCGAGCCCCGGTGATAGTCGTCGTACCAGGTCCGGACAAGGTCAATCGCCCACTGCACCTGATCGGTCGGAATCTTCTCCGCCCTCTCGCGCAGTCTGTTCTTTCCGAACAACCTCGCCATACCCTCAAGCTTAAAGGGACGGTACGAAGCTCCCGTCGTGATCCACGCGAGCAAGTCGCAGTTCAAGCGGTCGGACTCTGTCATGACTCAATGGTCAAGACCGGTGCCGACAATTACGTGACCGTCCGGGGGGTTATACACAACCCGGAATCACGGCCGGGCCGCCTGAGCGAACTTCGCCGCCTCGCGGTCGGCGGCCCACTTCGCGAACTTCGCCTTGAGCGGCGCGACGTCCTTGCCCGTGAACGAGTGGCGGGACCCCGATCCCCCACCTTGCGAAGTGGCGAGCAGGAACACGCGCAGCGTCTTCGGATCGGTGCGAGGCGCTCGGCGACGGCCTTGGTGGTCAACGAGTTGTCGGCGAGTGTGATCATTGTGTGCGCCTTAGTTAGATATGCTTACTAAGCAACGCTAAGAGACTTTCGGGAGCAAGTCCAAAATAGGACTTGTGACCTGCGACGGTTGTCACATTCGATGTTGCAACCGACGTTTCCGGACTGTGCGAGACGACATCGAACGACACTGAACGAAAATAGGTGAAATGGGCAGCAAGACAACGACTTTCAATGTACGCAGGGATACGTCATCGGACGCGTCAAGGCAGCTTGGGAAGCTGATGTTCTGCCATTGAACTACATCGGCGCGCTCGACACAGAAGGCTAGCATCCGCCGTCGGCCCGTCGAGGCGGCCTCGGCGGGTGTCGCTCGCGGCCGGCGTCACCAACAAAAGCCTTAATTAAGAAATCCGATTAGTTGTTACACGCGCCTAATAGCGGTCCGTTCATTCTCGGCGCTGGAAGTTATCGTTTCGTTATTTCGCCGTTATCTCGTATTGTGCTTCCCGTGGGCAGGCACTCATTACCCAAGAAGCGTCGAAATCCGTCGCTGCGCCTTGCTCTTGCGCTCGGCCCTGCCGCCGCGTTCCTGGCTGCGGCCGGGGATGTTCACGCAGGTCCCAACCACGTCGTTGCCAAGCCGGCTGCCGTCGCCGACGATGCGCCGCGTAGCGCACAGATAGTGGCGGCCTCCATTGCGCCGAAACGGAATATGTCCAGTGCCGCACCGGGAATGGATACCGAGGGCGAATTCACCGCTGCATCGAGATTGCGGATCGGATCGCGCTTCTTGCCCGCCGGGGTCGCGTCGGAGCGGGGTCTACAAGTAAGGACAATCTTGGCGGCCCGCGCCATCAGCGCGGCGTTTCCCGAAATTCACGAGATCGGCGGCTGCCGCCCCGATGCGCTGCCCTGGCACCCCAACGGTTTGGCGATCGACGTCATGATTCCCAACCCGAGCAGCGCCGAGGGCATCGAACTGGGCGACCGGATCGTCGCGTTCGTGCTGGACAATGCGGACCGGTTCGGGATGCAGGACGCGATCTGGCGCGGCGTCTACTACACGCCCGGCGGTTCGCAGCCCAGCCGTCTCGGCCACTATGACCACGTCCACGTCACCACCACCGGCGGGGGATATCCCACCGGTGACGAAATCTACCTGCGCTGAGCCCGGGCTGTTCGCGATCAGGGCGTTAGGCTCTTCGTCGTGCTGCTCTCCGATCGTGACCTCAGGGCCGAACTAGCCGCGGGGCGGGTGGGCATCGACCCGTTCGACGACGCCTTGGTGCAGCCGTCCAGCATCGATGTGCGCCTCGACCGCATGTTCCGGGTGTTCAACAACACCCGCTACACCCACATCGATCCCGCGCAGCAGCAGGACGAGCTGACCAGCCTGGTCGAGCCCATCGACGGAGAACCGTTCGTCCTGCATCCGGGCGAGTTCGTGCTCGGGTCGACGCTGGAGCTGTTCAGCTTGCCCGACGACCTCGCCGGGCGCCTGGAAGGCAAATCCTCCTTGGGCCGGCTGGGCTTGCTGACCCACTCGACCGCGGGCTTCATCGACCCGGGTTTCAGCGGTCACATCACGCTCGAGCTGTCCAACGTCGCCAACCTGCCGATCACCCTGTGGCCGGGCATGAAAATCGGTCAGCTGTGCATTCTGCGGTTGACCAGCCCGGCTGAACATCCTTATGGCAGTTCACGTGTCGGGTCGAAATACCAGGGGCAGCGCGGACCGACGCCGTCGCGCTCCTATCAGAACTTCATACGATCTACATAGCTCCGCCAGGGTGCCAACACCGTCGCTCTGCGCGATACTTAGATGGTCTGCGCTTTTTCTCCTCCGCGCAGCCAACGGCCACTAGCACAGCCTTTGGAGGGGTCTTGAATATCGTGCTCGGGATGTCGATGGCACCGTCGTCCATCCAGATGGTCCTGGTAGAAGGTGAAAACGCGGACGGCGCCACGGTAGAAGAGGACGAGATCGGCGTCGTCGCGGCCGATGACCCGGACACCAACGCATCCGGTCATGCGATCGCCGCCATTCTCGGTACCCGAGAAGGTGCGAACGACGCCGGCTTGCGATTGACTTCCATCGGCGTGGCATGGACCGACCAGCTGGAGGCCCACGCGCTGCGCGACGCGCTGGCGGCACACAAGGTCAAGAACGTGATGCTGGTCTCGTCCTTTCTGGCCGCGGCCGCCCTGACGCAATCGGTCGGCGCCGCAACGGGTTACGAGCGCACCGCAGTGCTGTTCGTGGAGCCCGACAACGCGACGCTGGCCGTCGTCGAAACGGCCGACGGTTCCATCTCCGACATCCGGGCCTCCGGCCGGACTTCTCTCGCGGACCTGGTCAACATGGTGGTCGGGCTCGAGAGGCTGGGATCAGCGGTCGGCGGTGTGTTCGTGATCGGTTCCGGCGTCGACGTCGCGCCGCTCAAGCAGCATTTGGAGGCGGCGACTTCGCTTGCCGTGAATGTGCCGGAGGAACCAGGAACCGCGCTGGCCCGAGGGGCGGC
>NZ_LZIJ01000093.1 GCF_001667115.1 Mycobacterium sp. 852002-51163_SCH5372311
TCCGACGTGATCGATTCGCTGCGCGCCTCGGCCGAAAACGCCGGCCGCCTGGTGGCCACCTCATCGGGCTACCGGGCAGGGCTGCTGGCCTCCATCGCCGCTTCCTGCACCGCTTCCTACACGGTTGCCCTGGTGCCGGGAGGTCCCTCGATATGACCTCGGCCGAACCCACCGCGAATGCGTCACCGGCCGGCCCGCCCACCGGCAAAGACGCTGATGTCTCGGCGCTCGAGGACGCCCTCACGATCGAACACTCGACCGTCTACGGCTACGGCATCGTGTCCGCGCTTTCGCCGCCCAGTGTCAACGAGCTGGTGGTGGAAGCACTGCTGCAGCACCGGCAACGGCGTGACGACGTTATCGCGATGCTGGCCGCCCGCAAGGTCACTCCCCCGGTGGCCGCCACCGGCTACCAGTTGCCGATGCTGGTGGCCAGCGCTGCCGACGCGGCGCGGCTCGCCGTGCGGATGGAGAACGACGGCGCGACGGCCTGGCGTGCGGTCATCGAGCGCGCCGACACCGCGAGTGACCGGGCGTTCGCGTCCACTGCCCTGACCCAGAGCGCGGTCATGGCCGCTCGGTGGAATCGAGTGCTGGGGGCGTGGCCGATCACCTCGAGTTTCCCGGGCGGCAACGAATAGCCGGCAGTAACTAAGCGCCGACGGCGGCGGCAATGTCGGCGGCCAGCGAAGCGCCGGTAGGCAGTTCGCGGGTCTGACCGCTGAAGCGGTCGCGCAGCTCGACCACGCCGTCGGCCCAGCCGCGCCCGACCACGACGATCCAGGGCACGCCGAGCAGCTCAGCATCCTTGAACTTGACGCCGGGCGACGCCTGGCGGTCGTCGAGCAGCACCTCGATGCCCAGCCGATCCAGTTCGTCAGCCAGCTCGGCGGCCCCGGTGCGAGCCTCGGCGTCCTTGTTGGCGATCACCAGATGAACGCCGAACGGCGCGATCGACGACGGCCAGCGCAGGCCAAGTTCGTCATGGTGCTGTTCGGCGACGACGGCGACCAGCCGCGATACCCCGATGCCGTAGGAGCCCATGATCAGCCGCACCGGCTTGCCGTCCTCGCCGAGCACGTCGGCGGTGAAAGCGTCGGTGTATTTCTGGCCGAGCTGGAAGATGTGCCCGATCTCGATGCCGCGCGCCATGACCAGCGGTCCGGCCCCGTCCGGGGAGGGATCCCCCTCGCGCACCTCGGCGGCCTCGATGGTCCCATCGGCGGTGAAGTCGCGGCCGGCCACCAAGCCGACGACATGACGGCCGGGTTCGTCGGCTCCGGTTATCCAACTGCTGCCGTCGACCACCCGCGGGTCCACCAGGTAGCGAATGCCGTTGTCGCGCAGTGCTTTCGGACCGATATAACCCTTGACCAGGAAAGGATATCCGGCGAAGTCCTCGTCGCCGAGAAAGGCGAACTCGGCAGGTTCCAGCGCCGCGGCCAGCCGTTTGTCGTCGACCTCGCGATCACCGGGCACGCCGATGGCCAGCAGCTCCCAGTCGTCGCCGGGCTGGCGAACCTTGACCAGGACATTCTTCAGGGTGTCCGCGGCGGTGACGCTGCGGCCGAGGTCAGCTTCGTTTGCCCAGGCCACCAGGGTCGCGATGGTCGGGGTGTCGCCCGTGTCGTGAATCACCGCCTCGGGCAGTCCGGCCACGACTTCCGCTGGCGGCGCCTCCGGGCGAGCAGTCATAACCGCCTCGACGTTGGCCGCGTAACCCGACTCCAGGCACCGCACGAAGCTGTCCTCGCCGATGGGGCTGTCGGCCAGGAACTCTTCGGAAGCGCTGCCGCCCATGGCGCCCGACACCGCCGACACGATGACGTAGCGGACGCCTAAGCGCTCGAAAATGCGCTGGTAAGCCTCCCGGTGCGCGTGATACGCGGCCTTGAGCCCGGCGGCGTCGATGTCGAAAGAGTAGGAGTCCTTCATGACGAATTCCCGGGCGCGCAAGATGCCGGCCCGCGGCCTCGCCTCGTCTCGGTACTTGGTCTGGATCTGGTAGAGCACTAGCGGGAAGTCCTTGTAGGAGCTGTATTCGCCCTTGACGGTCAGGGTGAACAGCTCTTCGTGTGTGGGGCCCAGCAGGAAGTCATTCGAGCGACGGTCCTTGAGCCGAAACACGCTGTCGCCGTACTCGGTCCAGCGGTTGGTGATCTCGTACGGTCCGCGCGGCAGCAGGGCGGGAAACAGGATCTCCTGGCCGCCAATAGCATTCATCTCGTCGCGAACCACGCGTTCGATGTTGCGCAGCACCCGCAGCCCGAGCGGGAGCCAGCTGTACAGCCCCGGCGCGACCGGCCGGATGTAACCGGCGCGGATCAGCAGCTTGTGGCTGGGGACCTCGGCGTCGGCGGGATCGTCACGCAGGGTGCGCAGGAAGAGTTTCGACATCCGGGTGACCACAGCGCGCAAGCCTAACCGAGGTTTTCAGGTGGACTTGCCCAGCCGGCGCCCGGCTACAGCTCGCCTGCGTCGATCGCGTCCTTGACTTCCTGCGCGTGGGCCACCTGCTCCGGGGTGTACCCGATGAACAGCGCCATGAGGCCGACGATGACGGCCGTACCGGCCACCCACAGCAGCCCGTAGGTATAGCCGTGGTCGAGCGCGCGCAACTGCACGTCGTTCATGAACTTCACCGGGACGGTGGTACCGCCCAGGTACAGGGTGCGCGAGGTGATCACCGCTTGGATGACGGCCAGCACCAGCGGGCCGCCGAGGCTCTGCAGCATCAGCGCGATCGCCGAGACCGGGCCGATCTGGTCGAAGCCGACGCCGGCGATCGCCGATAGGGTCAGCGGGACCACGACCATGCCGATACCGATGCCGCCGATGACGATCGGCATCACCAGGTTGGGGAAGTACGGCGCACCGCGGTGCATGAACGCCGAGCCGTAGATCATGGCGCCCAGCAGTAGCCACCCACCGCCGATGGTCAGCACCCGCGGCGAAAATCGTGACACCAGCTGCGAGGACACACCCAGGCCGATTCCCATCGCGATTACGAACGGTATGAAGCCGACGCCTGCGCGCAGGGCGCTGTAGCCCAGGATGTCCTGCACGTACAGGCCGATGCAGACGGTGAGGCTGAACATCACGCCACCGGCTAGCAGGATCGCACTGAAGGTGACCAGCCGGTTGCGGTCCCTGAACAAATGGAATGGCACGACGGGGTTTTCGGCGGTGCGCTCGACGATCAGGAAGGCGATCGCGGCGGCCACGGCCACCACGCCCGAACCGATTGTGATCACCGAAATCCAGCCCTTTTCCGGACCCATCGAGAAGGCGAAGACGGCCGCGGTGCAAGCCAGTGTGGCCAGCATGGCCCCGGTAGCGTCGAGCTTCATCCGCTCGCGGTTGGTTTCCCGCAGCGAGGTGCGGGCCAGGTAGATCATGACAAGGCCGATCGGCACGTTCACCAAGAACGCCAGCCGCCAGGACCACTCGGTGAGCGCCCCGCCGACCACCAGACCCATCACCGAACCGATAGCCGTCATGGCGGCGAACACCGCCGTCGCGGCGTTACGCGCGGGTCCCTTGGGGAACGTGGTTGCCACCAGCGCCAGCCCGGTGGGAGATGCGATGGCCGACCCCACGCCCTGCGACAGCCGAGCGATGACCATCGTGACCTCGTCCCAGGCCACCGCGCACAGCACGGAAGAGATGGTGAACAGCGCAACGCCGACGATGAAGGTGCGCTTGCGCCCGATGGTGTCGCCGAGGCGGCCGCCGAGCAGCATCAACCCGCCGAACGTCAGCACGTAGGCGGTGATCACCCAGCTGCGACCTGCGTCG
>NZ_LZIJ01000094.1 GCF_001667115.1 Mycobacterium sp. 852002-51163_SCH5372311
GGGGCGTCGCGGGGGCGCTGCAGCAGATTGTGGTGCGCATAGTCCCCGGTGAACCGCTTCTCCAAGAACGGATAAACCATCAGCAGGACGAAAACCAAACCCATGATCAACGCGACCCAGACGACCGCCGGCACCGTGTGGTGGCCGATATAGATTTCCCACGCCGGCCACAGGCGCATCAATCCTTCCGGCCACATCATGTAGAAGTCGGGTTGGGAGCCCGCCGAGACCTGGGATGGCTTGTAGGGGCCCAGGTTCCAGATCGGGTTGATCTGCAGCAGGCCGCCCATCAGGCCCAAAACACCGACGATGGTGGCGAAAAAGGCGCCGGATTTGACCGCGAACACCGGCATCACCCGCACGCCGACGACGTTGTGCTCGGTGCGTCCGGGGCCTGAGAACTGGGTGTGCTTCTGGAACCACACCAGTGCAAGATGCAATCCGATCAGTCCAAAAATGATCGCCGGCAACACCAGAACATGCAATGCATATAGGCGCGGAATCAGCGTGGTGCCAGGGAAATCGCCGCCGAACAACGCCCAATGCAGCCAGGTCCCAATTACTGGCAGGCCCAGGGTGATCGCGGACAGCGCGGCACGCAACCCAATGCCGGAGAGCAGGTCGTCGGGCAGCGAGTAGCCGAAGTAGCCCTCGAACATGGCCAGGATCAGCAGCAGTGATCCGACGACCCAGGTGGCCTCGCGGGGTCGCCGGAACGCCCCGGTGAAGAAAACTCGGGCCAGGTGCACCATGATCGCCGCCGCGAACATCAGCGCCGCCCAGTGGTGGATCTGCCGTACGAACAGCCCGCCGCGGACTTCGAAGGAGATATTCAACGCTGACTCGTAGGCGCGCGACATCTCCACTCCGCGCAGCGGGCCGTACACGCCGTGATAGGTGACCTCCGTCATCGACGGGTCGAAGAACAGCGTCAGATACACCCCGGTGATCAGCAGCACGATGAAGCTGTATAGCGCGATCTCGCCCAACAAGAACGACCAATGCGTCGGGAACACCTTGTTGAGCTGCCTGCGCAACGCAGCCGACGGGTGATATCGGGCATCCAAGCCCTGCGCCTGTTGAGCTGCGATATCCGCCAGGTTGAGGCTCACGGCGATCATCCCCTCGAGCCGAATCCGCTCCAATGCGGCCCGGCTGTCTACTATCCTCTGTAGTACCACAGAGTGTAGTAATGCGCTAGGCCCCGTTGCGAGCAGACGCAGAATCGCATCAAAATTACCGATTTTGTGCGATTCTGCGTCTGCTCGGCCTAGGAAGTCTCCAATATGGCCACGGCGGCCGCGGTGTCGCCTTCATGCGTCAGCGACACGTGAATGGTGACGTCGGCGAGATGTTTGGCGATCGCCCCGGTCAACCGCACCCGCGGCCGGCCCCACATGTCGGTGACGACTTCGATATCGCGGTGGATGTCCTCCGGCAACACGGGTCGCTGCGCGAACCGCGACCCGGACCAGGCCTTGATCACCGCTTCCTTCGCGGCCCACCGGGCCGCCAAATGGCGCGCCGCCGAGGAACTCTTGTCCGAGGCGTCGCGACGCTCACCGGGGGTGAACGTCGCCGAGAACACGGTTCCCGGCTGGTCGACCTGCTCGGCGAAATCGGGAATGGAGACGAGGTCGATCCCCACTCCGACAATGCCCATGGGTCGCCAGGTTAGTGGATGCCCGACCCTATCCAGAGACCTGGTAGGCGTCGTCGTCACCCAGCCGGGCAGCCGAGTTCAGCAGCATCGCGGCTTCCTGCCGCTTCTCCGGCGCGCCGTGTTCGAAGCGACGGTCCGGGGGCCGCTGGTACATCGGCTCACCGCCGGCGATGGCCGAAGCCAACCGGCGCTGGCCGGCCAACAGCCGGGCCTCCGCACGGCGCTGGTAGTCCGCGCGTTGATCCGCATTCAGCGCGGCGATGAAGGCCTGCGGGTGCACCAACGCAACCAGGCCGGACACGTGGCCGAACCCAAGACTGGTCAGCATGCCTGCTTTCAGCGGGAACTTGCCGCCGAGCCGCAGCGTGTCACGCACCCACACGAAGTGCCTGGAGCCGGCCAGCTCGTCGTCGACGCAGTCGAGGCTGCGGTTGGGCGGAATCACGCCGTCCCGCAACATCTGGCACAAGCCCATCGTCTGGAAGACGGCCGCACCACCCTTGGCGTGCCCGGTCAGGCTCTTCTGCGACACCACGAACAGCGGCGCGCCCGCGGAACGGCCCATCGAGTCGGCCAGTCGCTCGTGCAACTCGGTCTCGTTGGGATCGTTGGCCAGTGTCGACGTGTCGTGCTTGGAGATCACCGCGATGTCGTCGGGTCCCACACCGAGTTTGGCCAGCGAGCGGGCCAGCGGTGAGTCCTTGCCCCCGCGACCGGCTCCCAGCGCCCCCAGCCCGGGGGCGGGGATCGACGTGTGCACCCCGTCGCCGAACGACTGTGCAAAGGCCACCACCGCGAGCACCGGCAACCCCATCTTCAGCGCCAGGTCGCCCCGCGCCAGCAGGATGGTGCCGCCGCCTTGGGCTTCCACGAAGCCCAGCCGCCGCCGGTCGTTGGGACGGGAGAACTTCGAGTCGGTGATGCCGCGGCCGCGCATCATGCCGGTGTCGGCGGTGGCGGCCATGTCACCGAAGCCGATGATGCCTTCCAGCGTCAGGTCGTCGATGCCGCCGGTCACCACCATCTCGGCCTTGCCCAGCCGGATCTTGTCGACGCCCTCCTCGATGGAAACCGCGGCCGTCGCGCAGGCGGCGACCGGGTGGATCATCGCGCCGTAGCTGCCGATGTAGGACTGAACCACATGCGCGGCAACGATATTCGGCAACACTTCCTGGAAGATGTCGTTCGGCTTGTTACGGCCCAGCAGGTTGCCGTGGTACATCGTCTGCATCGAGGTACCGCCACCCATGCCGGTGCCCATGGTGTTGGCCACCAGACTCGGGTGCACATACCGCATCACCTCGGCCGGGCTGAACCCTGCGGTCAGGAACGCATCGACGGTCGCAACGATGTTCCATACCGCCAGCCGGTCAATGGAACTCGCCATATCCGGGCTGACGCCCCACACCGTGGGGTCGAACCCGGTCGGAACCTGGGCACCGACGAGCCGCGACAGCTTGTTCTTGCGCGGCACCCGAATCTCGGTGCCAGCCTTACGGATAACCTGCCAGTCGCCGGAGTCGGGAATCGGCCGGATGACCGTGTGCTCCGGATCGAAGTCGGCGAAGGCGCGGGCGTCGGCCTCCGACGAGACGACGAAGCTGAAGTCCTTGTCCAGGAACACCGAAACCAGCAGCGGGGAGCCGTCGTTGGGGTTGATCGAACCGTCGTCGACAAATTCGCGGATGCCGACTCTTTCGACGACGGCGTCGTGATAACGCTCGACCAGTTCGGCCTCGTCGACGAGTTCGCCGGATTGTGTGTCGTACCAACCCGGTTGGGGATCGTCTTCCCACCGGATCAGCCCGGTGGTCCAGGCCAGCTCCAGCACGCCGGCGGCGGAGAGTTCGTTGTCGACCTCCATCTCGAACCGGGTGCGCGACGAGCCGTACGGGCCGATCTCGGCGCCGCCGACGATCACCACCAGATCCGCCGGGTCGACGTCGAGGTCGTCCCATTCCGGAGGCGGTGCGGGTGTGAATCCCCGAGGCGGCGACGGCAGCGCGGCGATGGTGCCCTCGGCCGGCGTGTTCTCCGCGGCGGCCTCCGACGACATTTCCTCGCGCGCCTTAGCGGCCAGCTCGGCCATGTCGATGTCGGCTTCGCCCAACCCGCCGGTCAGGTCAGCCTTGATCGGCGAATTGGCAGCAGCGACCTTGGATTCCACGTCGCACAAGGCCAGCAGCAGCGCGGCCATTTCGTCGGTGGAGTACGTGGTGACACCGGCCTCCTCGACGGCGGAGACGATGGCGTCGTTTTGACCCATCAGCCCGGTTCCGCGGGTCCACCCGATCAGCGCGTGGGCCAGGCTTACCCTTGCCGCCCAGGAGGATTCGGCGTGCCAGCGGCTCACCAACGCGTCCAGCGCCGACTTGGCTTCGCCGTACGCCCCGTCCCCGCCGAACATTCCGCGGTTGGGTGAGCCGGGCAGCACCACGTGCAGCCGCGACGCGATGTCGCGCTCGGCGCCGATCTTCGACAACCCGCCGATCAGCCGTTGCACCGCCCACAACAAAACCTTCATCTCCATCTCGGAGCGCGAACCGGCCTCGGAGAGGTCGCCGACGACGCGCGGCGCCGCGAACGGGAACAGCAGCGTCGGGGTCTGCGCGTCCTTGACGTGAATCGATTGCGGCCCAAGGCTTTCAGTCTGCTCATTGCCGACCCATTCGACCAGGGCGTCGATGTCGGAGTAGGAAGCCATGTTGGCCGCCACCACCCATAGCGCCGCGCCGTAACGCGCGTGGTCGCGATACAGCGTGCGGTAGAACGACAAGCGCTCGTCGTCGAGCTTCGACGTGGTCGCCACGACGGTGGCGCCGCCGTCGAGTAGTTGTGCGACAACCGATGCGGCGATCGAACCCTTCGAAGCGCCGGTCACCACGGCGACTTCCTTGCTGTAGGGACCGGGGTCGGGGTTTTCGGCACCGGCGGCGATCCGGCCGTACAGCGACGCGTGAATCTGACGCCCCGCGGCCAGCGACTTGCCCTGCCACCAGGTGGCCTGGATGGCGACGACGTGGCCGGCGCCCTCGAACCGCTCGGACAGCCGCACCCAGTCGGCATCGATGTCACCCTCGTCGGTCAGCCACAGCTTCACCAAGTCTTCGCGAGCACTGGCCCACCGGTCGTCGAAGACGACTGCCTTCTTGCCATCGAACACGGGTGCCACCAAACGCGGCCAGTCCGCGCCCAATTCGGCCGTGACGAGGTCGATCAGCTCGGCATCGGTGGCTGCCGGTGACGCACTGACCGGGTCGTCCAGACCCAGCTGGCCCAGCACGAGGCGGGCCGCCGATGCGAGCACTCCGTCGCGGCCGGTGATCTGATCGGTGAACTCCGACAGCGCTGCCGCATCGATGGTCGCGTTGCCGCCACCACCGGCCGACGGCAACGCCACCGCGATGCCGCGCCGCGCCGCGACCGAAGTGACCGCGGCGTCGATGGCTTTGTCGACAGCCGCAGCGTCGGCCAGCGCGCCCTCGTGCAAGTGTCCAAGGGCACCGCCACGAACGCTGGTGCCCTCGCGGGTGCCGAGCGCGACCTCAACCGTGACGTGCTTGGCCCAGCCGTCGCCCAGCTCCCAGGTCTTGCCGACCCGCTCGGCGATGGCGCCGGGCCGCTTGCCCGAGGGTCCCAGGACCGTCCGCAGCTGATCGTTGATCGCGTCGGAAAGCACTGGGCCATAAGGCTTGTAGGTGCGCGCCAGTTTGGTCACCTGCGACCGCAGACCGGCCAGGTCGGACTCGGCGGCGCCGTCGATGGCACCCAGGTTCAACTCGGAGCCCAGGTCCACCAGGAGCTGATTTCGCCGCGACGAGGCACCGTCGGTGATGGACTCGATGGAGTCCAGCTCCTCGATCTGGTCGATGCGCATCTTGGCCGACAGCGCGATGAGCGCCAGCGTCGCATCGGCCGCGTCGAACGAAATATCCTCGGGCCGTGCGGCGCCCGACGGAGCTGTCGGTGCCGGCGCCGCGACAGGTGCCGCCTCAGGCGCAGCCGACTCCGCGGCAGCGGCCGAATCACCCAAGTCCTCTTCGAACTCAGGCTCCGGATCGGTGTCGGTGGCGAACAGCACCGCGGCATCCCGTTCAGCGTTGAGTACTTCCACTGTGCTGTGGGCGTATTCGGGAAGTTTGAGGGTGTTGGTCGCCAACCCCGCCACGGTCGGCGCCGACTTCACGCCGATCTCGACGAAGCGCTCCACACCCAGGCCACCGGCGGCCTCCTCGATGAACAGCAGATCCTGCGTCTCGATCCACCGCACCGGGCTAGCGAACTGCCACGCCAGCAGCTCGATCAAAACCACCCGCGCCATCTCCGCCGGGCGCTCGCGGCGCCAGGTGTCGTAGTCGGCGAGGATTTCGTCGAGAGGTTCGGCGGGAACGAGATCCCGTATCTCTTGGATGAAGTCGCGATCCAGGGTGAAGGGCCGCGGCACCAGGTTGGGAATGTAGCGCCCGATGATCAGGTCGGGATCTTTGTCGCGTGGCATCACCCGGTCCAGCGAGCGGCGGAATTCGGCCACACCGACCCGCAACACCCGGGAGTGGAACGGCACGTCGATGCCCGGCACCAGGATGAACGAACGCTTGCCACCGGTCAGCTCGCGGCGCCTCTGCACCTCTTCCTCGAGCGCTTCCAGTCCGCGGACCGTACCGGCGATCGCGTACTGCGAGCCGCGCAGGTTGAAGTTCACGATCTCCAGGAATTCACCGGTGCGCTCGGCGATTTCGGCAACGAAGGCAGTGACCTCGGCATCGGGCAGGTCGATCTGCGACGGCCGGATGGCTGCCAGCCGGTAGTTGGAGCGGCCCAGTTCGTCGCGTGGCACGATGTCGTGCATCTTCGACCCGCGGTGAAACACGGTCTCCAGCAAGGCTTCCAGCTCGTAGATCCCCGTCACGCAGGCCAGCGCAGTGTACTCGCCGACGGAGTGACCGCATGCAATGGCCCCTTCGACGAAGGCGCCCTGCTCGCGCATCTCGGCTACCTGTGCGGCCGCCACTGTCGCCATCGCGACCTGGGTGAACTGCGTCAGGTACAGCACGCCGTCGGGGTGGTGATAGTGCACACCGCTGGCAATGATGCTGGTTGGGTTGTCACGCACCACGTGCAGCACCGAGAAGCCGAGCGTGTCGCGGGTGAACTTGTCCGCCTTGTCCCATACCTTGCGAGCGGCCTTGGACCGGGCACGCACTTCCATGCCCATGCCCTTGTGCTGAATGCCCTGACCGGGGAACGCGTAGACCGTCTTGGGAGCGGCAAGGCGTGCCGTCGCCGACATCACCAGGTCCGATCCGATTCTGGCGGCGACCTCTAAAACCTCGGCACCCTGGTCGATTCCGACGCGATCGACCCGGAAGTCCACCTCGTCGTCCGGGCGAACCATGCCCAGGAAGCGCGCCGTCCAGCCGACCAGCCGGGCCGGCGGGCGGGCCTGTCCGTCGGTGGCGGTCACCGCGTGTTGCGCGGCGGCCGACAGCCACATGCCATGCACGATCGGCGATTCCAGGCCGGCCAGCAGCGCGGCCGCCCGGTCGGTGTGAATCGGGTTGTGGTCTCCGGAGACAACCGCGAACGGGCGCATGTCGGCCGGCGCGGTGAGCCTGACGTCGCGGCGACGACGACGCGGGGTGTCGGTCGCGTTTTCCGACACCGCGCCACCGGCCCGGACCGGGTCGGTCAGTTCGGCCGAACCGGTGCGGCCCAGGATTGCGAACCGCTCGTCGAGGGTGGCAATCACGGTGCCGTTGCCATCCGTAACGATCACCGAGACCGGTACGACGCGGCCCATGTCGGTGTCGACGGCGTTGGAAGCGGTTGCGGTGACGGTCAACTGAGCCGGGACGGTGGGCAGTTTGCCGACAACGTGAGCGGCATGATCCAGATGCACCAGGCTCAGCAGGCCCTCCACCACCGGGATCCCGGTGTCGGTGACGGCCGACCCGATCGCCGCGAAAACAGCCGGCCAGCAATGGCCGACCAGTGCGTCGGGCACCGTCGTGAGGCCGGGAGCCAACGGCTCGCCGAAGGTGGCGGTGACCCCGGTGTGGTCGGCGACCCGTTCGGGATCCCAATCCACCGCCAGGGTGGCCGTCCCGTCGTCGACCGACGGAAGAAATTCCGGGCCATCCACACCGGCGGAGATCGCCAGTACCGAGCGCATGGCGGTGCTGGCGTCCTCGATGGACACCACCGGGACGCCGCCGTCAACGGTATTGGCGGGCAACCTGAACGGGATGTCGATCCAGGTACCCGACACCGGAACACTGAGCACCACTTCGTCATCGGAGTTCACCTGCAGCCGAGCGCCGGTGGAAGAGTGTGTGGCCCTTGGATTTCCAGGTTCGTCGTGCACCTGCCACTCGCTCGGCTCGGCGATGCGATGGGCCGGATTGGTCGCGATACGACCGGCCCAGAGCACGTCGGGCGCGTCGAGCACGACGGCCAGCGGCCCGCTCACGTCGGGGCGGCCCAGGCGGCGCGACGTGACGTCCTGCGGTTGTCCGTCCACGGCGAGCACCTCGTCGATCGCGGCCTGCTCGAAGCGGTCCAGCAATTCGCCTACGGGTTCGTCCACCCGGGTGATACCCGCCACCGCCGCGGTGCCGGGGATGATGCACACCTGGTCGGCGTCGTAACGCGCGTCGTGCGCCTGCCACAGCGAGTCGCTGCGCCACCAACGGCGGACGTCCTTGTCGATGACCGGCACGAAGTTCACCGGCTTGCCCAGCGTCTTGCACAGCGTGACGAAGAACGGCACATCTGCCGGGTGCAGCTGCACGGTTTCGGCGTCCGGATAGTGCTGCAGCAGTATGTCAATGGCCTGCTCGGGATTCTCCAGCAGCGCCGCATCGCTGAAGACCGTTTCGATCGGACCGAAATCCTTTGGATGCAAACGAGCTTCGGCGCGTTGCAGCATCTGCTCGAAGCGGTCGCGCCAGGTGTCGGCCAGCCAGGGGCTGCCCGGTGATGCGGTGTCTGCTGTCGAATTGCCTTCGCCGATGGTCAGTTCGACGTATCGCCGCAGCCACTGCAGGTAGGTCATCTCGGCGACGTCACCGAAGTAGGGCTTGGCGGTGTTGGCCATTGCCGCGATGATCTCGTCGCGCCGCTCCGCAACGGCCTCCGCGTCACCGGCGACCTCGTCGAGCAGGCGGCCGCAACGCGACGCGGTGTTGTCGATCTCGTGGATGTCGGCGCCGAGCTGACTACGGCTGGAAGCCATGCCGCCTTGGGCTTTTCCGGCGCTGATCCATTGGTCGGTGCCTTTGGTCTCGACCAGCATCCGCTTGACCGAGGGCGACGTGGTGGATTCGAGGGTGGCCATGGCGGCGGTGCCGACGAGGATGCCGTCGATGGGCATCAGCGGGAAGCCGTGCGCCCGGGCCCAGCGTCCGGACAGGTATTCGGCGGCTCGCTCCGGGGTGCCGATACCGCCGCCGACGCAGACCGTGATGTTGGGCCGCGACCGCAACTCCGAGTAGGTGGCGAGCAGTAGGTCGTCGAGGTCTTCCCAAGAGTGGTGGCCGCCCGCGCGGCCGCCCTCGACGTGCATGATCACCGGTTTGGTGGGCACCTCGGTGGCGATGCGGATGACCGAGCGGATCTGCTCGATGGTGCCGGGCTTGAACACGACGTGGCTGATGCCGACGTCGTTGAGCTCGTCGATCAGCTCGACGGCTTCCTCCAGGTCCGGGATACCGGCGCTGATCACCAGTCCGTCGATGGCCGCGCCGGACTGGCGCGCTTTTTGCACCAACCGCTTGCCGCCGACCTGCAGCTTCCACAGATACGGGTCGAGGAACAGCGCGTTGAACTGATAGGTGCGGCCGGGCTCGAGGAGTCCGGACAATTCCTTGATGCGGTTTTCGAAGACTTCTTCGGTGACCTGCCCGCCGCCGGCCAGTTCGGCCCAGTGCCCGGCGTTGGCCGCGGCGGCGACGATCTTGGCGTCAACCGTGGTCGGGGTCATGCCCGCCAGCAGGATCGGCGAGCGACCGGTCAACCGGGTGAACTTGGTCGATAATTTGACGCGACCGTCGGGCAGCCGCACCACGGACGGGGCATAGCTCGACCAGGCGCGAGCCACCTCAGGCGTGGCGCCGACGGTGAACAGGTTTCGCTGACCACCGCGGGTTGCCGCGGGGACAATGCCGACGCCGATGCCGCGGATCACCGGCGCGGTCAGACGGGTCAGGATGTCGCCGGGACCGAGGTCGAGGATCCAGCGCGCGCCGGCTTCATGCACGCGGGTGATGTCGTCGACCCAGTCGACCTTCTTCACCAGAATGGACTCGGCCAGTTCCCGCGCGAAGGCAACATCCAGGCCAACCTTTTCGGCCCAGCGCCCGACGATGTCTATACCGTCGGCCAGCCGTGGCGTGTGGAAGCCCACTTCCACCTGCACCGGATCGAAGACGGGTGCGAAGACGTCGCCGCCGCGAATCTTGTTTTTGCGCTCGGCTTCTTCTTTCTCGGAGATGTGCCGGCAGTAGAGCTCGAAGCGAGACAGCTGCTCGGGGGTGCCGGTGATGACCACCGAACGCCGGCCGTTGCGGATGGACAAGACCGGCGGCAGCACGGTGCGAACGTCTTGGGCGAACTCGTCGAGCAGCCGCTGGATGCGCGCCGGATCGGCGTTGGTGACCGAGACCATCGGCGGGCGGTCGCCGAGGATCGAGATTCCGCGGCGGCGAGCCACCAGCGTTCCGGCGGCGCCGAGCAGCTGGGCCAGGGCCAACAGCTCCACGTCGCGCGCTCCCCCGGCTTTGAGCGCCTCGACGGCAAGCACACCCTGCGAGTGTCCGGCCAGGGCGACCGGAGGAGTGGCAATGAGGTCCATGCCCTGGCGCGCAAGGGCGCGGATGGCAGCGATCTGGGTCAGCAGCACACCGGGCAACGACACCGCGGCCGAGGTCAGGTGCTTGCCGGACGGCACCGCTTCTTCGGCTGCGAGCGCGCGTACCCACTGCAGGGGCTCGAAGCCGACGGGACGCACCACGACCAGTTCTTTGGCGATCGGCTCGAGCAGCAGGTCCGCCTCACCGACCAGCGTGGCCAACTCGGATTCGATGCCGGCCGAGGACACCAGCTCTTCCAGAGTCTCCAGCCAGGCACTGCCCTGGCCGCCGAACGCGACAGCGTAGGGCTCGCCAGCGGCTAGACGGTCGACCAGAGCATGGGTGTTATGCGGACCGGTCCCATCGCGGTCAGCGGAAACCTGCTCGTGCTCGTGAATCGTCACGCCTACATCTCCCCTGTTGCGTCTAAAAGTTTTCTTGAAGTTTTCTTGGCGTCTTTCGCGGCCCGGTCAGTGCCGGCGGGCTGGCATCGTCGATTCGGCGTTGAATCGGCGCCAAAGATCGGCTGACCGTTTGTGTCGTCGGCGGGCCCGGCGATCGGTCGAGCGGCGGCACGGCAGACGGCTCCGGCTCACATAAGGGTGTCATAAGAATTTCCGTCTCCAGGCCATGGTGATCGGTTACTGGTGAGTTCTACGGGCGGGTAACCGTGTCGTGGGTAACACCAGGTTCGACGGCGGGCGCGGGCGTCGCCAACAAACCTCCTGCATGTAGGTGGTTACGGTCGAGTAGCTACAACTGCGCAGATCAAGGCAGTATTGTTATGTAATCGTTATGTAAAAAATTTCGGCTCCGATGGAGGCTTTCCGCGCTGTCGCTTGCGTCCGCCCGGCCCCCACGGCGGCTGCGGCGACCGGATTTGAGCGAACAGGTGTTTGCTGGAAGCTCGGGGTCGCGTCGTCCGTGTGCCCGCGCTCACGGGCACTAGGTCGCCGCCGGGATTCCGAGAGCACCGAATACGGCCGGAGACGTGCCGGCACGCGCTAAGCCCACTGCCCGAATTGCGGCTTGAGGATTTCGTTGATGTCAACTCCGACACCGCCGACCGACCGCTTGTCGATCTCGACCTGGTGCAGGTGCGCGGCCGGATGGGCGTATCCCTTGGGCGAGCCCCAGTTGTGCTGCCAGAAGTAGGAGCCCACGCCGTCATGCACCGCCCAGTCGATTGTTTTCGAGTTCGCGTATACACCCGTGCGCTGGTGGCCGATCACCGACTCCCAGGCTCGCAGATACGGCAGTACTTGACGTTTGTACTGGTCATAGGAGGGGTCGTCGTCTATCGAGGCGTAAATGGGGGCGCTGGCGGGGCCGCCGGCAGCAGCGTGCAACTGCATTCCGCGCTGGGCATGCTGAGTACCGGCGGCGGCACCGCCCAGCCAATCGGAGGTGGTGCCCTTGCCGTACTGATAGCACGAGACGATCTTCAGCCCACTGCTACTCAGATCGCGCGCCTCGGTGACCTGGATCGGCTTGCCGAGCATCCAGTTGCCGCCGGGCCGCCGATCGGATACATAGCGAATGGCCCCTACCGCCCCGGCAGCCCTGATCTGTTGGGCGGGGATGACACCGGCCGCGTAATCCAACAACGTTCCGAGCGAACCGGCCGAAGCCGGTGCCCCGCCCACCGACGCCCCCGCGAACCCCAGAGCTAGTAGACCCGGCGTCGCGGCCGCGAGTTTGAGGACATCACGCCGCGACACCGACACATGCCACAGGGTACGACAGATACATCAGACGACACACTGGTCACAGCAGTTACATCTGCATCACAGTGCTGAAACGGGAGTTGCTCGCCGGCATTCGCGCCGGCGTCGGCAGTGGAGCCTGGGCGTTGATTGTGAAACGTCGGCGTCGATTGTGAAATGTGGGCGTCGATTGTGAAACGTCGGCGTCGATTGTGAAACGTGGGCGAAGAACTGGCCCGGATCCCGCCCTGCGCTCACGCGCAAAGCCCAGGATTCACGCGCAAAGCCCTGCGTTCACCCGCAAAGCCCAGGATTCGCGCCCGAAGCATGGGATTCGCCGCGGGCACATGGGGCCGTAGGCCCTTCACCGGCCAGTCGGGAATGCAGCACACCCAGTACCCCCAGCGCAGCGTAGGGACCGGTCACCGCGACCAGGCTGAGCAGTGCGCGAACACGATTGTCGCCGCGGTGGAGTTTCCTCAATTCGAGGACTGCGTTGAGATTGTCCAGCGTGTCAACCACCAGACCGATACGTTGCCAGCGCCGACGATTGGCCTCGTCGCTGTAGAGGTAGCCGATGCCCAGGCCCAGGGCGCGGGCTCCGAAGATGCGGATCAGGTATCTCGTCTCGGTGGACAGCATGCTGTCCGGCACGCCGTTCATCCGGGTTTGCGACCGTGGAGATACAAATGCCGCCGCGCCCAGCGCAATCCGGCCGATGGCCGCCGCCGTGAAGGCGCGACGCAAGATGGTGGGCTGTTGTGGAGATGTTGTTGTGCTCATGGAGGCAGTCTTGGCTGCCGAGGTAGTCCTGTCGATTACCTACGAGGTAGTGGTTGCGGCTGTCACGCGGCGATAAGTTCAGAAGATGTCTGCGGGTATCGGGGTGCGCGAGTGGCGCACTCGCCGGCGGATGAGCCAGATGGAGCTGGCCCACCAGATCGGCGTTTCGCCTCGCCATCTCAGCTTCGTTGAAACGGGTCGGTCCAACGCCAGTCGGGCGTTGCTGCTACGCATCGGCGAGTCGCTGGATCTGCCGTTGACCGCACGCAACCGGCTGCTGCTCGCCGGCGGCTATGCACCTGCGTACGAGAACACCCGCTGGACAGCGAGAGGATGCGGCCGGTGCGGGCGGCCATCGACTCGGTGCTGGCCGGCCATTCTCCGTACCCCGCCGTCGTCACCGATGCCTGCTGGAACCTCATCGCCGCAAACGTGGGATGCGTGGTACTGGTGGAGGGGCTGGACGAGGAGGCGGCCGCCGAGCTGCTTCGTTCGCCGATCAACGTGATGCGGTTGTGCCTACATCCGCGGGGAGTGTCACAGCGCTTGCTCAACTTTCCCGAGGTGTACTCCAGCATCCTGCGCCGGGTGCGCCGAACCGCCAACGCCACCGCGTCATCCGAAATACAGCGCCTCTACCAGGAGCTCTCCGGTTATCCGGTGCCCCGTCCGGCCGAGTCGAGCGCACCCCTCGGCGAGCTATACGTACCGTTCCGGATGGTCACGTCTGACGGCGCCGAGCTGCACTTCGTCAACACCATTGCGACGTTCGGCAGTCCGCTGGACGTCGGCGTGGAAAACCTGGCCATGGAGTCGTTCTTTCCCGCCGACACCACGACCGCGGATTATCTGCGGCAGGTTGACGACAACCGTCTGAGCGCCCTGGCCGATCGATACCCGCAGTTGCTCGGCTACATCAGTACGCCGCAACGCGAATGATCGCGGCAAGCACTTCTTGGCTGCGTTTTGCTAACACTATAAAGTTAATAAAGTTAGAGCCGGACGCTGCTCGAACCGACTGCACTGGGGACTTCCGATGGATCACGACCAACTCATCGACCTGACCCGACGTGCCTTGAAGCTGGCACGCGACAAAACCACCGATCTGGCGCCCGCGCAACATGCCGTCGACGCGCGCGAGTACACCTCACTCAAGCGGCACGAGCGCGACCGGGCCATGCTGCTGGCCAGCCCGCAACTGGTCGGATACGTCTCGGAGTTGCCTGGCCCGGGCAGCTACTGCACCAAGACGGTGATGGGCCGGTCCGTCCTGCTGACCAGGACAGCCGACGGGTCGGTCAAGGCGTTCGACAATGTCTGTCTGCATCGTCAGTCGCAAGTCGTCACCGGGTGCGGCACCGCGAAGCGGTTCAGCTGCCCCTACCACGCGTGGACGTACGACAACACCGGGCGGCTGGTCGGGCTGCCGGGCCGCGAGGGCTTCCCCGATATGTCGCTGAAGTCCGACGGCCTGACCGAGCTGCCGGCTGTCGAGTTCGCCGGATTCCTTTGGGTGGCACTGGATCCCGGTGCGACCCTGGATATCGCCACGCACCTGGGCCCGCTGGCTGACGAGCTGGACTCATGGGGCATCGGACGGTGGTCTCCGCTGGGCGAGAAGGTGCTGGACTGCCCGATCAACTGGAAGCTGGCAATCGACACTTTCGCGGAGAACTACCACTTTGCCACCGTGCACCGGCAGACCTTTGCCACCATCGCCCGCAGCAACTGCACGGTGTTCGACTCATTCGGCCCGCATCATCGCTTGATCTTTCCGCTGAACGGCATCCTCGAACTGGACAACGTCCCCGAAGATCAGTGGGAGCCATTTCGCAGCATGGTGGTGATCTACGCGTTGTTCCCCAACATCGTGCTGTCCGTGACGATCGCCAACGGCGAGCTGTTTCGGGTCTACCCTGCCGACCGGCCCGGTCGGTCGATCACCGTTCACCAGAATTCGACACCGCTCGACCTGTCCGACGAATCCGTGGCCGCAGGCGCTGCGGCCGTCTTCGAGTACGCGCATGCCACCGTGCGCGACGAGGACTACCGGCTGGTCGAATCGCTGCAGGCCAACCTCGAGTCGGGTGCGCGCGATCGACTGGTGTTCGGACGCAACGAGCCAGGGTTGCAGCATCGCCACATCGCGTGGGAGCAGGCAATAGGGGACGCGGCCTCAGCTGTCGGCTGACTGCGGCTCGGACAGCGCGGTGATCAGATCGTCGAGAATGGTTGCCAGCGCGTCGTTTTGGGGGCTTGCCGTTTTCAGCAGTGCTATCGCCTCACGACGGGATTGGGGGCGGCCTGCCGCCACCAACGGCGCCAGCTGATCCACCAAGGCGAGTAGATCCGTGGCGGGCGGATCGAGATTTTCGGCGGTCGTGGCCAGCACGTCGACGAGCTCCCAGTCCCGGTACAGCGCCAGAGAGCGCTCGTTGAACGCGAAGCCACTCACCGACTCACCCCACATGGTGCCGCGGTATCGATAAGGGCCTTCCATGTATTCGATCGGGAGGGCGTGCGCCGGCGCGGCCACCAGGGGCTCTCCGACGATATCCAGTTCAAGTGTGGGACAGATGATCCGGTGACGATCCGGCAGATACCGGGCTTGCGCCGGCGGACGCAGCAGGGGGCGCACCGAACTCGGCCATTTCACGTAGCTGGTCACCACGACGTCGACGTCTTCGGCGCAGTGCGGCGCCGCCGCGGGGTCGGGTGAGCTCGTCGTGACACCGGTAAACGGTTGCAGTGCATTGCCATTCGTACGGTCGAACTGGCGCCAGATGCTCAAGTCGACGCCGTTGTCGAAATTGATCGTTCGCCATTCGTGGGACCTGGCCCGTGGCGCTCCCCCACTGCCGCCGCCGCCGGCGTACTTCGGAAACCACTGCCGGTCAACGTGACCCGTGGAGCCGGACACGTCCGCCTCCAACTCGCCCCAGCTCAACGTTCCGGTCATGGCCATTCCGGTCTGGAAGTACGAGTACGTGTCTTCCTGTCCGAAGCAGACGATCTTGCCGTTGTAGGTCGACGCGCCGACCGGTGTGGGCGCGCGCGTCGGCGCCACAGCCAGATCCAGCCGCATCGACCTCCCGTCCTGGTCCGTACCCGTCAGGCTGACTTGGTAGGTGTAGGGCACCAATTCGTCGTTGCCGGTTCGGCGGGTGGTCCACGACGCGATGCCCGAGCCACTTCGGTATTCGAGGTCGAGATATCCCGCGGCCATCGAAAGCTTGGGTACGGCTCCGGGTTTCATGTTGGCCGGCGGCATGTCGTAATCCGTATATGTGCCGTACTCGCCGGTGTCCAGGTCGAACAGGGCCAGCGTGTAGAAATCGGCGACTACGGTTCCGCCGGGCCGGTTCTTGTTGAAGATCGTCAGGAACGCAAACGACCGCTCGCTCTCTGTCGCGTCGAGTTGGCCCGCGATGAACCAGGTATCAGACTCTTGATCGGGGTGTTCGCCTTCGGCGGCGGGAAAGTCCAGCAGCGCGTCGCCGGGCACCAACGTGAACGGATAGCTGCGCCAATCGTCAGTCATGCGGGCCCCACCGGGTTGTCGTGAGATCGGGCTAGCTGCAAGGTGAGCTCGACCGGGCAGCACAGCGCGCCATGCTGATTGGTGACGATGATCTGGATGTCGACCAGGTGGCGCGGCGGGTCGACCGAGGTGTCGAGTCGCTTGGCGACCGCCCGGCCGCGGCCGATCATGGTGTCTCCCGCATAGACCGAACCGGCCAGCCGCATAGAGCGGCGCACCACGCGACTGCCGGGGCCGGCCCAGTCGGTCGCAATGCGGTCGGCGAATCCGGCGAGGTGCATGGTGTTGACGTAAATCGTCGGGTTCCCCTGGCCGCGGGCGTACTCGGGGTCGAAATGGCCTGGGAAATAGTCCCAAGTCGCTCCGGCGTTTTCTACAACTCGCCGGTATGTGACCTCCTCGACCACCTCTGGGAGTTGCGCCGGAACCTCGACCTCGTTCCAATCCAGATCGAGGTTCGTCACGACGATCCTCCCGGGGTGAAGCGGAACAACGTATTTCGGCACTTGGCCACCACGACGCCGTCCTGGCGGCGGTAGGTCTCCAGCGTCTCGACGAAATGTCCGGCTCCCAGCCGGGTCCGCTTCTCCGGCGACACCGACACCAATTCCTCGACGACGGTAAGCACGTCGCCCTCGACGATGGGTTCCGAGAACTCGACATCGTTGGCCGCGTTGATGAAAGTGGTACCCGGCAGGGGCACCCGCAGCACCAGGGAGGCCACCGGTGGTCGTCCTTGCGGCTCCCAGGGCGGCGGTATCAGCCACCCCATCAGCAGAGCCGGCGGAGCCAGCAAACCACCCCACGTTTGCCGAGCGTACTCGGCGTCCCAATAGGAACGGTTGCTGTCGCGGACCATCGCGGCGAACAGTTGAATCCGCGCGGCGCTGACCGCAGTTCGCGCGGTTCGCGGTTCGCTCGCCGCACCGACCATGCGCAGCGCGTCGTCATAGGTGCCGAAGGCGAGCTGATAGCCGGCTTGGTCGCTGGAGTTCTGGTTCACGTGCCGCTTCACATGACGAGCGGATGCCGGCTGGGCACCGAATCCCAGGCGAGGGCGCGCGAGGTGAAATACCAGCCGCCACGCTCGTAGATCAGTTCATCCCGGAAGGTCCCGGTGGCCCGCAACGTGGTGTCGCCATATGCCACCGCGAAAAGCACGGCGACACAACGTTGACTGGCGTGCACACCGTCGACCTCAATCTCGTGATCGACGGTGATCAGGCGCTGCCCGTCCCCGCCGTCGAAAGCCGCGCGTAGATCGTGGAACACCTCACCGTCGCGGGTGTAGCTGGCACCGGAGTGACGGAATGTGGCGATCCAGCGGTCCCGGTCGCCGTCGGAGTAGGCCCGATTGTGCCGCGCGTCCAGATCCAGGATGGCGCCGCGGCCGGTTGCGGCCTGGAGCAGCTGTTGTTCCTGATAGCTCATGGTCATCTTTGTTCTCCAGACCTCAATTCGACCTAACGGCTGACGATGTATCCCTGACTTTCCCGATCCCAGACATCCTGCGTTACACCTCGTTTCCGCAATAGATCTTTACGTATCCGCCCGATACCGTTCTTCGGAAGTTCATCGACGGTCTCGACGAATCGCGGCACACAGAAGTAGGGCATCCGGGCGGCGCAGAAATCAAGCAGCTCTGGGTAATTCAGCTCCGCACCGGGGCGCAGCGTCACGACCAGCAGGATGTCATCCTCACCCAACTCGCTGGGTACTCCGACAGCTGCCGCTTCGGCAACGGAGGGGTGGCGCAACACGACGGCTTCCACTTCGACCGAGGAGATGTTCTCGCCGCGCCTGCGCAACGAATCTTTGACGCGATCGACATACGTCAGGTTTTGGTCGTCATCCAGCTTGCCCAGGTCGCCGGTTCGGAACCACTCGTGGTGCGGATGCACTTGCAAGCCCGGCGTGTCACCGGGATTGACGTATCCTTCGCTCATCACGTGCGGGTGTCGGGCCCGACAGGCGATTTCCCCGACGGTTCCGGCAGCCTGGGGGTTGCCGTCCGCGTCGACGATGCGCAGTTCGAAATTCGGGTTGGGGCGACCCGATGTCCCCGGAACTCCCTCGTCGGCAACACTTTTGACGGCAAGAGGAAACGCCTCAGTCATCCCGTACATCGTGACGATGCGGCAGCCGTAGCGCCTTTCGATCTGGCGGTAGGAGTGCGCGTCGATGGGTGCCGCCGAGACGAACCGCAACGGCAGCTGGCCGTCGCGCGGATCGGGCGGCAGGTTCTGCAGCATCGAAACCATTGCCCCTGCGCCGGCGAAACCGACGGCGCGGTGGGCTCGCACGTCGTCCCAGACCGCGGCGGGGTGGAAGGCACCGGCGAGCACCGTCGTCCCGCCGACCAGCATGGGAGCCAGCACGCTGGGCGCCGCGCTGAGATGGAACAGCGGCATCGCGGTCCACAGCACCTCGCCGGGACTGAATTGCCAAGCCTCAGCGACGGTCGCGGCC
Source organism: Mycobacterium sp. 852002-51163_SCH5372311 (assembly GCF_001667115.1). Classification (GTDB taxonomy): domain Bacteria; phylum Actinomycetota; class Actinomycetes; order Mycobacteriales; family Mycobacteriaceae; genus Mycobacterium. Next base: position 19,012 of record NZ_LZIJ01000094.1, read on the forward strand.
ACGGAGAACAAGTAGTGCCACGAGGTGGCAACCGCTTTCGAGGGTCCGGTGGTGCCCGACGTGAAGAACAGCGCCCCGAGTTCACCGATCTCCCCGACGTGGTCTCGCAGGGGGCGACCGCCCACTCGATCCAGGGCTTGGCCCAGCGAATCATCCTGCACCACAACGTCGGTCACGGTATCCAACCGGTCGGCGACTTCGTCGACGCGGGGGCGTCGCTCGGTGTCGGTGAGGATCACTTTGGCCTTGGACAATCGCAGGGTGTGCAGCAGGAAGTCGCCCTTGTTGGCGGCGTTCACCGCCGCGCTCACCGCGCCGATGCGGGCCGCGCCCAGCCAGAAGTAGATCCAAGCCGGGCAGGTGGTGGTGAACAGTGCTACGGAATCGCCCTTGCCGACACCCCGATCGGTCAGCAGCTCGGCGGCCGCACGGGACCGCTGCCGCATCTGACCGAAGCTCACGTCGGTCCCGTCGATCGACATCATCACGCGGTCGGGATACTGCTCGGCCCGGCGATCCAGCACCGCGGGCACGGTAAAGCTATCGACGCCGAACTCAGAGGGCCCCAAAGGCTGGCGCCGGACGGACGGCATCAAATCTCCCGAATCAGGCTTTGGCGGCCGCCGGGTCGGGCTCACCCTCGGCGGTATAGCCGAAGTCGTTCGGCGCCGGTTGTGTGCCCGGGTAGAAGCGGTGCGCCCAGCGGCGCAGCGCCGCATAGTCGTGCGCTTCCTCGGGCGCCAGGTTCGGCTTCTCCAAGTACTTCATGTTCTCCCACGTGAAGAAGTCCTGTTTGATCACCTCTTGCTGCAGGGCCAGGAACTTGGCGGCGCGGCCGGTCGGCACGTCGCCGGTGTCGCCGGGCTCGCGAACGGAAGCCTGCGTGTAGAAGTAGTCCGTGTAGTCCTCGTCGACCGGGGTCTGCCCGGTGACCTGGACGGTGGCCACCAGCTCACTCGGGAAGCGAACGACGCCCAGCCCCAGCGAGTAGTTGTCGTAGATGATCTTGGCGTCGACGGGCCCGTTGGGCGTCAACCAGGTCTGCGCCCGGCCGCCGCCGAAATGCGCGTTGACGGTGGCGTGCAGGTGATAGCCGGCGACCTCGAACGACGCGGTGGTGGCCGGGTTGGCGGCCTTGTGCACGTACTGGACGTGGTACGGGTCGGCGGCGTTCTCGATGATCATCTGCGCGTGCACCTTGACCCGGTTGACCATCCGGGTGTGCGGGTGCAGCGGGTAATACTCATCGGTTTCCAATTCGGGGAGCACCGGCGGTTGCCAGTACGGCGCCCGGCCGTGACGTTCGTGCCACACCAGGATGAAGCCGTACCACTCGACCGCCGGATAGGTGCGGATGCGGACGTTGTTCTTGCAGCCGATCTTGCTGTATGGGATCAGCGCGTTGGTGCCGTCGCCGCGCCATCGCCAGCCGTGCCACGGGCAGACGATGTTCTCGCCTTCCACAGTGCCGCCGACGCCGAGGTTGGCGCCCAGGTGCTGGCAGTAGGCATCGAGCGCATGCACCTCGCCGGACTCCGTGCGGAACAGCACCAGCTCCTCGCCGAAGTAGTGTGCGCGCTTGACGTGACCGGGGGCCAAGTCGGAGGCGAAGGCGACGATGAACCAGCCCGTCGGGAAGCGGTACTTCGACAGGGCGATACCGGCCGAACCGAATTCCTGTTCCGACGGGTCTGCGGCTGATTCGGAAGCCGAGTCCGACATCGTATGCGTCACGAGCACTCCGTTTCCGACACGGCCGAGCGCAGCTTGGCCGCGGTTCGACGACAAGATCTATTTTTACTATCTTAAGCATTGAACGTCAACGCGGGCCTCTCCTGTCGAGGTCCGACCCGGAAACGAGGTTGGCCATGCCGAGTGTCACTGTGGATCTTTCCGATTTTACGTTGTGGCGCAACGGTTTTCCGGATGAGTTGTTCGCCGAATTACGCCGCACCAGGCCACTTTTCCGGCATGACCTCACCCCCGGCGTCGCCGAGACCGTCGAACGTGAGTTCTGGGTGACGACCAAGCACCGGCACGCGGTGCGCCTGCACCGAGACGTCGAATCGTTCACGGCGGTGGACGGCCCACTCATCCAGCCGGTCGGCATGTTCTCGTCGTACCCGACGATCATCAACATGGACCCGCCGGGGCTGAACAAACGCCGCAAGCTCATCTCGCACGCCTTCAACCCGCGGGCAATCGCCAAGCTAGAGGCCGGAATTCGGGCGCGAGCGGCGCGGATGATCGATGCCCTGCTCGCCAATGGCGGCGGCGACTGGATCGAGGACGTGGCCGACGCGCTGCCGATGACGGTCATCGGCGACATCATCGGCATACCGGAATCCGACCGGCCCCGAATCTTCGATTGCCTGGACCAAATCCTGAAGGCCAATTCGCCGGGAGCGCGGCCGAGCCGGCAGGACTATACCGACCTCTACACCACCATCTTCGGGTACGCGATGGAACTCACCGCGGAAAAGCGGCGCAATCCCGCCGACGATATCTGGAGCACGCTGGCGTCCGCAGTCATCACCGGCGACGACGGTGAGGAGTTCAGGCTGCCCGCCAACGAGCTCGAGTTCTTCTTCTTCGTGCTGGCCTTCGCCGGCAGCGACACCACCAAGAATGCGCTGGCGATCGGGCTTCAGGCGTTTGTCGCGAATCCCGGCCAGATCGACCGCTATCGGGAGCACGAAGCGCTGCGCTCCAGCGCCGTCGAGGAGGTGCTGCGCTGGGCCACACCGGTGGCGTACTGGACGCGCACGGCAAAGGTCGACATCGAAATGGACGGTGTGCACATTCCCGCCGGTGCCCGGGTGGTGTCGATGCTGCGTTCGGCCAACCGCGACGAGGAGGTCTTCGAGTCGCCGTTCACCTTCGACATCGGCCGACAGCCCAACCCGCACGTGGCGTTCGGGGGTGGCGGTCCTCATCATTGCCTGGGCGCCATGCTGGCGCGCGCCGAACTGCGCGCGGTGTTCGACGAGCTGCTGCTGCGGTGCGACGACATTGATGTGGGCCCGGCCAAGGTGTCCTACCCGAATCTGACCACCAATATGTCGATCTACGACGAGATGGCGATATCGCTTACCGCGCGCTGAGTCTGATTGCCCTACTCCTCACTCGCGCCGTCGCGGCGCTCGCCGTCGTAGGGCGTCAGTCGCGTAGCTTCAGCGCGGCCTTGGGGCACTGCTCGACGGCGGCGCGCACGTCGACCTCCCGGTCTGCCGGCACGTCGCCCTCGGCGATCTGCACCACGTCCTCGTCGCCGAGTTCGAAGATGTCCGGGGCGATCGATTCGCAGAAGCCGTTGGCCTCACACAAATCCGGGTCGACGATCACACGCATCAGATGCTCCATACCCTCGAGCAAGTCGCTAACATGCCCAGAGTCTAGGCTCGGCGCCGCTGCTTCGGCGTGCTCGGTAGCGGCCAGGACGCTTCCATCGAGACTGACGGTGGCGCGAAGAAGTACGAGTGACCAGCACGCTACCGTCGATCTCGTCGCGCGAGAACGCTCTTTCAGGCGCCCGCAGGCCGTGTCCCGATCACACCGTCAGCGGCCAGGCGCGCCAGCTCTTCCCCGCTCAGCCCGCACCGATCACGCAGCACCTCGTCATTGTGCTCGCCGAGCCGCGGCGGCGGCCGGTGCAGCCACCTGGTATGGCCGGCGAGCCGGGCAAACGGCGGACAGGGGTATAGACCGGCCCCCGTGCTCGGATGGACGAGCTGTTCGAAGAATCCCCTGTCGCGCAGTTGCGGATTCTCAGTCACCAACGACGGTGAAACCACCGGGGCGGCGGGAATGCCGGCCCCGGCCAGTCGCTCCACCGTCGACTCCAGCGGCTGTCCGGCGAACCAGGCGCGCAGCCACCCGTCGATCTCGTCGGCCCGCGCGTGCCGCGCGACCACGCTGGACAGCCCCTCGTCACACCAGGACGGCCGGCCCATCAGCTCGACCAGCGCGCGCCATTGTCGGTCGTCTTGCACAGTGACCGCGATCCAGTCGTCTTCCGCGCCGGCACACCGGAAGATGTTCTGAATGGCCGGGCCCTGACCACGGTTGCCCCGCCGGCTCAGCGTCACACCGGAGACCTGGTGCTCGATCGGCTGGATCGCGGTGACGTTGAGGACCGTTTCGATCATCGGCAACTCGACTTGCTGACCCGTGCCGGTGCGGTCGGCGAAGTGCAGCGCGGCCAGCACCGCGAACGCGGCGTGCACCCCGGCCAGCGGATCGCAGGCCCCGCGCGGCGTCACCGGCGGATTCTCCGGCAATCCCGTCACCCAGGCCAGTCCGGCCAGCTGTTCCATGGTGGGGGCGAATCCCACCCGCTCACGCCACGGACCGTCCAGCCCGAACGCCGGCATCCGGGCGACGACGAGTTTAGGGTTCACCTGCAGCAGCACCTCGGCGGTGAGCCCGAAGTTGTCCATCACCCGCGGGGAGAAGTTCTCGATCACCACGTCGGCGCCGGCGACCAGCGTCTTGAACAAGCGGCGACCATCGTCGGAGTTCAAATCCAGTGTGACGGAACGCTTGTTGGTGTTCATCGCATGGAACACCCAGCCGTATTCCCACCAGTCGTCGACGTCCTTGCGCATGCCGCCGGAGTAGCGGATCCCGTCCGGCCGCTGGATGGACTCCACCTTGACGACGTCGGCACCGAACGCGGCCAGCACGTGGGTGGCGGCGGGGCCGGCCCAGAAGGCGGTCAGATCGACGATGCGGACACCGTGCAGCGGCAGCCCTCGTGGCGTCGGCTGGCCGTCGTATTCTCTTTTGCGCCAAGGCGATTCGTCGTTGTCGGCGCCGGGTAATGCGGTATCGCCTACCGGCGGGGGCGCGCAGCGCGACATCAGCCACGGCGCCCGAGGCTGGTGGAAGCCGGCGGGGTTGCGGACGAACACGCCACGCTGCGTCACGTAGTCCATGTCGCGGATCGTGGAGCCGTTGCCCAGCGCCGCGATGGGCAGCCGGAAAAGCTGGCCGAGCTCGACGATCTCCTCGACCGTCCGTTCGGCCATCCACGGGCCGATCTGTTCGCGAATGAAATCGCGGTAGGCCCACCGGCCGATCTGGAATTGCAGCTGTTCGATCTCCGCGAACTGCGGGCATCCGACCATCGCGGCGAAGTCGAGCCACTGCTGACCGGTGACCATGGTGATCCCGACGTAGCCGTCTTTGGCCGGTTCGATGGACGGGACTTCGAGAGTGCGGCGGATCGGCGGGACTTGAAGCAGCTGAGAATGCAGCCATTCGCTGCTCTGCATCCAAGTGATCGCTTCGAGCATGGACAGGTCGAGATGCTCGCCGGGGCCGCCTTGCTCGACGCGGCGGCGCACCGCCAGAGCGCCGAACGCGGCGAACACGCCGCCCATGTACTCCCCCAGGTCGCCACCGATCGCTATGGGCGGCCCGGCGGGATCACCCCGAAAGCCGGGCGAGCCCGCCCAGGCCTGCAAGGTGAACTCGCTGGCGGGGCGGTCGACGTACGGACCCGTCGAGCCGAAATCGGAGATGGTCACGACGACGGCACGCGGGCAGTCGGCCAGGAGGCGCTGCGGATCGACACCCAGCGCCGCCGCCTGCGACGGGCCAGCGGTGACCACGACGACGTCGGCGGCGGAAAGTTCGGCGCGGAACCGATCCGAATCCGCGGGACAGGTCAGGCTGCGTTTGCCCGCGTTCAGGTAGCTGAACAACGGCGAGTTACCCGGCGGCGGTACCTGTGATCCGGCGGCCGACCAGCGCCGTAACGAATCCCCTTGCGGCGATTCGATTTTGCGCACTTCGGCGCCCGCGTCCACCAACAGTTTTCCGCAGTAACCACCGGCGATCCGGTCGCTGATCTCGACCACGCGCAATTCGTCAAGCGGCGGATTTCCGGAACCGCGACTCACCCGGCTATTTATATCATTACTGCTAAGATAGCTAAGCCAGCCGACTACGCAGTGGCGATCGCAAGCGCGGCGAAGCCGGGCGCAGCGGGTCGCCACCCATCAATCAAGCATACGAGGATCGGATGACCGCCCTGGGAATTGGCCCTGATGCCCGTCGCCGGCTGTCGGCGCCGCGGATCGCTGAGATCGTAGCCGACGAGCTGCGCCGTCAGATCATCGACGGCGAGCTCGCCGACGGAGATCTGCTGCCACGGCAGGAGGTGCTGGTCGAGCAGTTCAACGTCAGCCTGGTTTCGTTGCGGGAGGCGTTGCGGATCTTGGAGACCGAGGGCTTGGTCTCGGTTCGGCGCGGCAACCGTGGCGGCGCCGTCGTGCATGCACCCGCAAAGACCAGCGCGGCCTACATGCTCGGTTTGCTATTGCAGAGCGAGTCGGTTGCCGTCGCCGACCTGGGTGCGGCGTTGCAGGAACTTGAACCGGCGTGCGCCGCGCTGGCCGCCCAACGGCCGGACCGCGCGGACACCTTGGTGCCCGAACTCAAAGAGATCAACGACTCCATGGCCGAGAACCTGGAAGACGGCCGGCTCTTCACCGAAATCGGCCGTAAATTCCACGATCTCGTCGTCCGCGGCTGCGGAAACCACACCATCATCGCGGTCGTCGGCAGCCTGGAGACGCTGTGGACCAGCCACGAACAGCAGTGGGCCGACGAGAGTTCGGCGCGCGGCACGTACCCGTCGCTGGCCAAGCGCCGCGCGGTACTCAACACTCACATCAAGCTGGCGGAGACGATCGCGGAGGGTGACGTCGACCGGGCCCGCCGGATCGCGTGCCGCCACCTCGCCGACACCCAGACCTATGTGCTGTCCGGCCGGGCTGACCAGCGCATCTATGCGCTATCGCCGCAGGCTCTTTCACGTTCGGGGTCCCGCCCGCGGGATATCCGGCGGCCGTAGCCGCTTGCCCATGCGTACCGCATTGGTGACCGGCGGCAGCGGTGGCATTGGAAAAGCGTGCGGTCGAAAGCTATGTGAGCTCGGCTACGACGTGGTGCTGGTGGCGCGCCGGGAGAACCCGTTGCGCGCGACGGCCGACGAGCTCGGTGCCCGCCATATCGTGGCCGACGCCTCCGATCCGGGCGACTTTTCGAACGCGATAAGTGCTTTGGAGACAATTGATCTCGTCGTGCACGCGGCAGGTGTGCTGGGCGGAACCTACGCCCGCAAGCAGACGTTCGAGCAGTGGCGCACGATCATGGCGGCCAATCTGGACTCCTGCTTCGTGGTGACCTCCGCCGTGCTGCCGCGGATGCGCGCGGGCTCGCGGCTGGTGTTCATCTCGTCGTCCGCGGCGCACGAGCCGATGATGGCGCGCACGGCGTACTCCGCGACGAAGGCGGGCATGAACGCCTTCGCCCGCGCATTAGCGCTCGAGGTCGACCGCGACGGCATCAGCGTCCACATCGTGACCCCCGGTCCGGTGGAAACCGAGATGCTGCAGGACGTTCCCTTCGAGATGTACGCGATCCAGGTGTCCGACGTCGCCGAGGCGGTCGCCTGGCTGGACACCGTCGACCCGTCGGTCGATCTGCCGGAGATCCGGCTGAACGCCGTGCGGCGGGGTCCATACGCACGCCCCCCGATCGTGCCCACCGAGGCGCGCCGGCGCGCGGCAGCTCAACCTCCCGCGGAGCGCGGAAATTCTTTGATGACCGATTCACCGAATTCGGTGAGCGAATCGGGCGCCGCGAAGTCGGCGAACCACACATAGAAACGCTCGACCCGCTGGGCGGCCAGGCCGCTGAAGTGCGCGATCAGCTCTTCGGCGGTGCCGCACACCAACCCCGGCCCCAGCTGACCGAATCGCCGGGTGCTCACCTCGCGAACGGCGTCCGGATCGCTGCCGGAGCGGACGAAGCCCACCGCTTGTTGCACCGAGATCCGGGCCGGTTCGGCGGACGGGGCCAGCCGGGGCAACCGGTCCAGATGGTTCGCCTGCAGGTTCCACCAATCCGCGTATTTGCGAACCAGTTCCATCATTCGGCGTCCGCTGCCGCCCAGGACCAGCGGTATCGGATGCGTGGGCCGCGGAGATTGACTGCTCTCGCCGTCCGCCCAGTACTTTCTGATCAAACCCAGGTTGCGGTGCAGTTGCTGGACCCGGGCAAGCGGATCCTGTTGCCCGACATCGAATCTGGTGAACTCGGCGGGCCAGGATCCGGCTCCCAGACCAAGCTCGAATCTGCCCTCGGAGGCCTCCGACAGGGTGACGGCCTGCTTGGCGAGCACCGCCGGATGCCGGAACGCGTCGCAGAGCACCAGGTGCCCGATCTTCAGCCGATCCGTCTTGGCCGCCACCCACGTCGCGATACCCATTGCCTCCCAGATGTTTTCATCCGGGCGGCCGGGCGCCTCGAGGTGGTCGATACAAGCCAGCCCGTCGAAACCGCTGGCTTCCGCCGCGCGCGCCCGCAGCACGAAGTCGGCCACCGGCAACCGCACCTGCGGCAGAAAGAGATACCACTCGACCATGTGTTTCACCTGTGTCTTGCCGGCGTCCGATTGCGCCCGAGTCGCTAGTTTACTATTTTTATTATGTTAGGGGTCTTATGGATGTTGCACTGACTTCGGAGCAGCTGGCGCTGCGCGACACCGTACGCGACATCCTGCGTACCGAGTGTCCGACGAGCGTCGCACGCCAGGCGATCAGCGACCCGGAAGGCTGGCGCGCGCTGTGGAAGATGGTCGTCGACCTCGGCTGGACGGAACTGGCAGCGCCGGATACCAGTGGTGAGTTCGGGCCCGTCGAGCTGGCAGTGGTGCTCGAGGAATGCGGGGCGGCGATCGCGCCCATACCGTTGCTGAGCAGCGTGGGCATGGCCGCGGGGGTTCTACGGGCCTGCGGCACCGCCTTCGACGGTGTGCTCGCCGACATCGCGAGCGGGGTGGTCGCGACCCTGGCCGTCCACGCTCCCGGTGACCGGCTGCCGGGGGCGCCGATGACGCTGCGCCACAACCGCCTCACCGGACGAGCGGTCGCCGTCCCCAACCTGCAGCGCGCCGAGCTGATCGTCACACTGGCCGGCTCCGACGACGGACCGGTGGCGGCGGTGGTCCGCTGCGGTGACGGGGTGACCATCCAGGCGGGCGAGTCCACCGACCCCACGCAGCCGCTTGCCGACGTCGAGATAGATGCCGCACCGACGACCACGGCCGCCATCGCAGACGTCGAATCGGCCCTGACCGCACCGCTGGTCGCCGCCGCCGCCGACTTGCTCGGGGTGGCGAGTACGGCGTTACACCGTTCCGTCGAACACGCGAAGTCGCGCCGCCAATTCGGAAAGCCGATCGGTTCGTTCCAAGGCATCAAACACGCGCTGGCGGACAACTACGTCAGCATCGAGCGAGCCCGCAGCCTCACTTACGCAGCCGCCGGCCGTCTGGGTGCCGGCGGGACCGGCGCCTGGACCGCCGCGGCCCTGGCGAAGGCCGCCGCCGGCGACGCCGCGACCTACTGTGCGCGCACCGCGGTCCAGGTGCATGGCGCGCTGGGCCAGACCTGGGAGCACGACATCCATCTGTTCGTCCGCCACGCCTGGCAGGGCGCGGCGATGCTGGGCGACAGTCGCGCGCTGTACCACGCCGTCGGCCAACGCTTCGCAGGAGGCGCGGCATGACGGCATTGCTCGAGGAGTTCGCTGCCTGGTTGACCGACTTTCTGCCGAACGACTACTACCAGCAATACCCCAGGTACAGATGGGATCTCGGGCTCCGCCGCGACTATCAGCGGGCCGCGTTCGAAGCCGGCTGGATCCAGCCCACCTGGCCGCGCGAGCACGGCGGCCGATCGCTGGGCTTGCGCGACGCCATGGAAATCCGGCTCGCGGCGGCCATGCGGTCAGCGCCCAAGCTGCCCAATATCGCCGGCCCCAACGTCGCCGCTCCGGGCATCCGCCAGTTCGGCACCCCCGAGCAGATCGACCGTCTGTTGGTTCCGCTGCTGCGAGGTGACGAATGGTGGGCCTTGGGCATGTCGGAGCCGGAAGCCGGATCCGACTTCGCCGGCCTGCGCACCCGCGCCGAGCGCCACAGGGACGTGTTTTTGGTCAACGGCCACAAGATCTGGACCACACAGGCCCACCTGTCGCGGTGGTGCACCCTCTACGCCCGCACCGACCCCGACGCGCCGAAACACCGTGGCATCTCTTGTCTGATCCTCGACTTGCACTCTCCCGGGGTGCGGATCGAACCGATCCGGATGGCGTCGATCTCCGACGAGACGTTCTGCGAAGTCTTTCTCGACGACGTCGAGGTGCCGGTGGACAATCTGCTGGGCCCGTACAACGACGGCTGGCACGTCGCGTTGGCGTCGCTACAGCATGAGCGACAGATGATCTGGATCATGAACTGGGTCGAGATCGAGCGTGGCCTGGACTCGATCCGCGGCGCTTGCGACGCGGATCGAGGCTTCGACAGCTACACCGAATTGGGTTCGCTGCTCGCCGACGCGGAAGCGCTACGGGCTACCGGCTACCGCGCCCTCGGCAATGAACTCGCCGGCCGGCCCAGCCCGGAAGCCGATATTTTGAAGCTTCTCGGATCGGTTACCTTGCAACGGGTTTGGGAGCTGAGCGCGGTCGCCAACGGCCCCCGTTCGGCCGCTGACCCGGACTTGCTCTTCGAACGCCAGGATGCGTTGGCGGCGACCATCTACGGCGGCACGTCCGAAGTCCAGCGCAACATCATCGCCGAGCGGCTGCTCGGGCTGCCGAAGGGGTGACGACGATGGATTACGAACTCGGCGACGACGCGGCCGGTCTGCGCGAGCACCTGCGGCAGTTGATCGCCGACCATATCCCGGCCGATTTCCTGGGCGCCTGCACCGACGATCCGGACGACCTGGCCACCACCGAATCGTTTTGCAAGCTGCTGGCGGCCGAAGGACTGCTGGCCCTGGCCTGGCCGAAAGAGCATGGCGGCGGGGGCGGTTCGATCTGGCAGCAGACCGTACTGCGCGAGGAGATGTGGGCCAACTACGAGCCCCGCGGGCCGCAGTACATGGGCATCAACTGGGTGGGCCCGGCGATCATGCGTTACGGAACCGCCGAGCAGAAGGCCAAGCACCTGTCCGGCATCGCGTCCGGCGAAGTGATCTGGTGCCAAGGATTTTCCGAACCCGAAGCCGGAACGGATCTTGCTTCGTTGCGCACCCGCGCCGTCCCGGACGGCCCCGACGGAACGGGTTGGCGTATCACCGGCCAAAAGGTGTGGACGTCGTACGCCCGGATGGCATCGTGGTGTGTGCTGGCCGCATGTACCCATCCGGATGCGCCGAAGTCGAAGCGGCTCAGCCTGTTTCTGATTCCGATGGATCGCCCCGGGTTCACCGTCCGGGGTATCCCGTCGATGCTGGGCCCGCACCACCTCAACGAGATGTTCCTGGATGGCGTGCAGGCATTTCCCGGCGATGTGCTGGGCGAGCCGGGCGACGGCTGGCGGGTGATGCGCGAGGCGCTGGCCTTCGAACGGGTTGGCATTGCACGCTACGCGCGATGCGAGTCGCTGCTGCACCGGATGCAGGAGCTACTCGGCGATGACTGGGACAAGTTGCCGGAAACCATTCGCGCCCGCTGGGTTCGGGCGCTCGTCGACTTGCGGGTGGCCAGGTTGATGGCTTATCGAGCGGTGTCGCTGCAGGACGACCCGGCGGCGGGTGCGGCCGCCAGCGCCGCCCGCATCGCCACCACCATCTGCGATCAGCAGGTGGCCGAGTTGCTGTTCGACGTGCTGGGGCCCACTGCGCTGGACAGCGGGTCTTCGGCGGCGCTGCACGGAGCGATCGACGACCACTGGCGCTACGCGCAAGCGGCCACCGTGGCGTCGGGAACCATCGAGGTGCAGCGCATGCTGGTGGCACGCGACGTGTTGGGAGAGCACCGGTGAAAACCGAACTGCCGCAAGATATCGCCGACTTCGACGCCGTCGCCGCCAAGCGGCTGGCGCGGTGGGGCGGGCCGCAAGCCGCACTGCGTGCCGAGACCGATGACAGCATCCGGCTCGCCGCACGCGAGGCCCTGAGCGAGCTCGGCGCGTTCGAACTCGACGTCCGGTCGGGGTCTGAGGACCTGCTGGCCGCGGCCGTGCTGTGCCGGGCCGCCGGCGCGACCGCGCTGCCCTATCCGCTTGTCGAGGAGCTGTTGAGCGTTGACGGCGCTCGACTGACCTTGGTGAATCCCAAGGCACCACGCATCGATCACGGCGATCTGCCCGGTGATTGGGTGGCCGCCGACCTCGACGGCAACCGGTATCACCCGCAGCCGGGGTCGCGAACCAACGCCAAACTGGGGCCGTTCCTGGTGCCGGCGACTTTGAGCAGCCCAGCGGGCAGCGTGCCCGTCGCCGACGTTAACCTTCATCTGGTGCTGGGGTCATGGCGGATGTTGGGAGCGGTGCAGCGGTCGCTGGACATCGCGACCGAACACGTGCGGGCGAGGGTTCAGTTCGGTAAGCCGCTGGCGGATTTCCAGGCCGTCAGGTTCGCCGTTGCGGATGCCTCCGTGGCGGTACGCGGGCTTTACGAACTCGCCAAATACACCGTCAGCCGACCGGATTCGACGGCGGAGCAAGTTTGTACGGCCGACGCTCTGGTACTTCGTCTCAAAGCGGCCGACACCGCGCGGCAGGTCCTGCGCACCGCTCATCAATTGCTGGGTGCGCTGGGATTCTGTGACGAGTCCGACGTCAGCGTGCTCGACCGGCACACCCAACCGCTGATCCGGTTGCCGCTGAGCGCCGAGGCACTCAGCCTGCGCCTGATACCCGATGTCCGCGACGGGTCTCTGGAGACGCTGTTCAGTGGGCCGGTAGCGGTATGAGCACCCAGACGGCAGCTTCGATGACGCCCGACCCGCTAGAAGAGGGCGTCCCGTTCGGCACCAAACTGCAGGAACTTGGCGAGCAGCACCGCGACAAGCGGGCGGTGACCGTCGTCGCGCTGAATGGCCATGCCCAGGAGCTGACGTTCGGTGAACTGGACGCCCGCGCCAATCAGTGGGGGCGAGCGCTGGCTGCCCGCGGCGCCGAAACGGGTTCGCTTGTCGCCATTGCGATCCCGAACTCGGTACATCTGGTGCTGGCGACCCTGGGGTGCTGGAAGATCGGTGCGGTGCCGATTCCCATGCACTGGGACCTGCCGGAGTGGGAACGCGACCGGGTGCGCACGGTTATCGACCCCGCCGTGGTGGTCGACGACCAAAGCCGGTGGGAGCTGGATGCGCTGGCGGCCGCCGAACCCGAAACCCCTCTGCCCACAGCGATTTCCCCGACCGCCAACGGGATCTGCAGCAGCGGCTCCACCGGCGTCCCCAAAGTGATTCTCAACCTGGCGCCGTCATTGTGGATACCGCAGCAGGGGGAGCCCTTCCTGTCGAACTGGACGCCGGTGCCCAAGCCGCAGACCATCATGGTGCCCGCGCCGATGTATCACACCAACGGCTTCGCCACCTTCCTCATGCTGTTGGGCGGTGACCACCTCGTCATACTCGAAAAGTTCGACGCCGCACTGTTTGTGGACACGATCGAGCGCTACCGGATCACCAATTTCACCGCCACGCCGACGATGCTGGCACGCGTGGCCGCCCTGCCCGACATCCGGCAGCGCGACCTGTCCAGCATTGTCTTCATCCTGCAGGGCGCGGCCGTGATGCCGCCGTCGTTGCTGCGCACCTGGTTCGAGCTGCTCAGTCCCGAGCAGATCGTGACGGCCTACGGCATGACCGAGAATCTTGGGCTCACCGCACTGCGCGGCGACGAGTGGCTGACCCATCCGGGCAGCGTCGGTCGCGGCTTTCGGGACACCGAGATCCGGATCCTGGACGCCGACAAGAACCCGCTGGGCCCCGGCCAGGACGGCGACGTGTACCTACGCGCGCCGATGAGCGCCGGGTATCGCTATCTGGGTGGGGCGCCGCCGCTGCCGTCGACGGAGGACGGCTTCCGTTCCGCCGGGGATATCGGCCACCTGGACGAAGACGGATACCTCTACATCACCGACCGCCGGGCCGACATGATCATCACCGGGGGCGCGAATGTCTTTCCGGCAGAAGTGGAATCCGCGTTGTCGGGGCATCCCGATATCGCCGACGTCGTCGTCATCGGGCTTTCCGATCCGCAATGGGGGCGCCGGGTGCACGCCGTGGTTCAACCGGCGGGCGGGCTGACCGAGCAACAGGTGATCGAATACGCCAAGAGCCGCCTTGCCCCGTACAAGGTCCCGAAGACGGTCGAATTCGTCGACAAGATTCCGCGTACCGCCGCGACCAAGGTCAATCGCTCGGCGATGATCGCAGCGCGGGAGGGATGAGTGGTTGTCCGGTTGGTTTCAGCCGTCACAGCTGTACCGCCGCGGCGACCAATATCCGAGTTCGCAATCTGCTAGCACCGGCGATAGCGGATTCGTGAGTCGGCTAGTGCCTCTGCTCGCGGTACTCACGTGACTGATGTGAATCGAACGCGCTAACCGCGCGAGATACGTTCTGCGCGTTTGGTGTTCGCGAATCCGTCCGCAATTGACGCGGCCAGCTCCAGGAACGCCTGGCGGGTTCGGCCGGCCATCAGATCCAGGACGATCTCCGACCCCTGGGCCAGGTGGTCGTCGAACGGGATGACGTGAACGGCGCGGATGCGGGTCATGAACTGCGCGGCCAGCCTGTCGAGGTCCACCGACGATTTCCCGGGTCGTGAGGCGCTGATCACGACGGTCGCGTTGGGTACCAGATGCCCACGACCGTGATGTTCCAGCCAGTCCAGCGTCGCCAGAGCGCTGCGGGCGGCATCGATGGCGGGCGAGGCAACCAGCACGATGGCGTCGGCCTCGTCCAGCACGCTTTCCATCGCCGAGTGCACCAGCCCGGTGCCGCAATCGGTGAGGATCAGGTTGTAGAACCGCTGCAGCAGCCGGATCACCACCCGGTAGTCCGCGTCGGAGAACGCCTCCGAGGTCGCCGGATCGCGCTCGGAGGCCAGGATTTCCAGCCGGCTCGTGCTCTGCGAGGTGTGCCTGCGGATGTCGGAGTAGCGAAAGATGTTGTCGTCCAACAGCAGATCCCGCACGGTGGACCGGCTTTGATCGGGCCCCCGCTGGGCTAAGGTGCCGAAGTCGGGGTTGGCGTCGACCGCGATGACGCGATCACCGCGCACTGCCGCGAACGTTGAGCCCAAACCGACGGTCGTGGTGGTCTTGCCGACGCCGCCCTTCATCGACAACACGGCGATGCTGTAGTCGCCGCGCACCGGCTGCGTCACCCGCGCGACCAACCGCTGGCGGGTGTTTTCCTCCTCGGATTCCCTGGGGTTGATGCCGGTGAAACGGT
>NZ_LZIJ01000095.1 GCF_001667115.1 Mycobacterium sp. 852002-51163_SCH5372311
ACCGGCCGCCGCCGCCCATGAAGCCGCCTCCGGATGAATTCCGCGACGAGCCGCCGAAGGATGTGGGGCTCCAGCCGAAGCCGCCGCGCATGCCCGCGTTGAGCAGGTCGCTGATGATGATCCCGCCGATCAGCGCGCCAGTGTCATCGCCGCTGCGGCGACTGTAGGCGCGTTCGGCCGACTGCACGTCGGCATTCGCCAGCGCCTGCACATGAGCGGCCAGTGTGGACGCCGCGTTGGCGTGGGCAATCGCCTCTGTCACATTGGTCGTCCGCAGGTCGTGGGCGGCTTGCAGGTGCCGTTTCGCTTCGGCCAGTCGGGTGCGCGCCTCGGACCCGATACTGCCGCGGCGTGTGTCGATGTATTCCGACACTCCGCGCACCCGCGATTCCGCGGTGAACAACGCCTGCTCGAAGGAGCGGTTGAGGCGATCCGCGGCCGCCTTCTCCTCGGCCAGGGTCGCCAGTATTCGGTTGAGCTCCGCGTCGGCCTTGGTCAGCCCGGCGAAGGTGCCCAACGGATCCGCGGAGCCGGTGCCGCGGGCGGAGTCCACCGCCCTGGTCGCGGCATCACGTGCAGCGACCAATTCCGCGATGTGCGCAGACCCCGGCTGCGGGCTCTGCCGCAGTTGCTCGTTGGCGTGCGCCACAGCCGTCCGGACTTCGGTCATCAGCGACGGCAACGAAGCTACGGCGTGGCGAATGTCGGCGGCCGCGCTGTCTACCGCATCGAACAGCGAACGGGCTTGCCCGAGTGCCGACTCGGCCGCACGGACGGCATCGACCAATTCACTCTGCCGTCCGCTCTCCACATGCGCGGTCAGATCGCGTGCCGCGCTGATGTTCTTGTCGGCGAACGCCAGGCGCTCCTTGGCGGTTGACACATTGCCGGCGACCGAAGTCAGTGCGGCGGCGTCGAATTCGTTGTGCAGTTCGGCCAGCCGCTGTTCGGTCGGAGTGACGCGAGTGGTCAGCTCGACGTACTGCTGGGTCAGCCCGTCAAGCCGTGACGGCGCGTTGATCACCAAATCCCGCAGCTGCTCGAACGCTTCGGTCTGCGACTCCAGTTCGCGGTCGGCGCGAGCCGCAGACACGACCACCTGGGTGAGCAGCTCGCGGCGCTGCGCCGGCGTCTCCGGCGTGTCGTCGTCGAGTTGTTGGCGCACCGTGAACGCTTGGGCCAGTGCAGCTTCGGCATTGCCGACGGCGTTGCTGAAAGGTGCGGTGCGCTGTTGGCCGAATTCGTCGATCGCCAGCGCAAGCTCGTTGGAGCTGGTGCGCACCGCGTTGTCGACGTCCACCACCATCAACCGGGACAAGTCGTCCAAGGCCTCGAGCGGCACGCCGGCCAGCGCGTCTGCGTCTGTGGGGTCTACCCGCCGGGCCGCGGCAAGCGCCGCAGCGCGCCGGCGCCGCTTGCGATAACGCATCACGATCAGCAGCACCACCATCGCGACGACGATGCCGCCCAGCGCAATCAGCAGCAGCACCCGGCCCGACGAACTCGGTGATTGGTTGAGCCCGTTGGCCGCCGCGACCGCCGCGCCACTCCAATTGCCGTCTCGCAGTGCGGGTTCGATCTGAGTGTGGCGCAGCTCGTTTACCTGATCTGTAGTGACGTTGTGTACCGTCCTGGGCACCAGAAACGCATACGCTCGGTCGGTGGTGGCGACGGCAAGCAGTGCGTCGTATCCACCCAAGTCGCTGGCGCGATACGTGCGCGCGGCCCAGTCCTCGGCCGTCAGCTCGGAGAAGTTGGCGACGTAGACCACCCAGAGCCTGATGTGGTGATTGGCATAGAGCTTGTCGACGGCGGTCTTCACCGTGGCGCGGCCGGATTCCGGTAGCGCGCCGGCACTGTCGGTGATGTAGCCCGGCAGCCGGAACGGTGGTTGCGCGCCGGCAGGCGCTGCCAGCAGCAAAGCCGCAGTGAGACTGACGGCCAGCGTCGTCAGGATCACGCCGAGCAGGCGAGCAGTGCGCATAGGTCAATGTAGCTCGGCAACGGTGCGGGCCCTCAGCGACTGAAGGGGGCTCCGCTCGCCGACCGCCCTGGCAGACTGTGAGTCGGTGACCACAAATGAGGACGACCCCTACGACGACTTCGACCGACAGCGGCGGGTAGCCGAGGCATCGAAGACTGCGGGTCTGCCGGGTACACAAGGCCAGCAGCACCGCACCGACTTCGCCCGTGACCGCGCCCGGGTGCTGCACAGCGCCGCGCTGCGGCGGTTGGCCGACAAGACCCAGGTGGTCGGACCCCGTGAAGGTGATACTCCGCGTACCAGGCTGACCCATTCGCTGGAGGTGGCTCAGATCGGGCGGGGTATGGCGGTCGCACTGGGTTGCGACCTGGACCTCGTCGAACTGGCCGGGCTGGCCCATGACATCGGCCATCCCCCGTACGGGCATAACGGCGAGGCAGCGCTCAACGAGGTCGCCGCCCAGTGTGGCGGCTTCGAGGGCAATGCGCAGAACTTTCGCATCCTCACCAGTCTTGAGCCGAAAGTGTTTGACGCACAAGGTAATAGCGCAGGGCTGAACCTGACTCGCGCAGCGCTGGATGCGGTCACCAAATACCCCTGGCCCCGCGGCCACGGGCACCGCAAGTTCGGGTTTTACGACGACGACCGCGATGCGGCGGCGTGGATGCGGCAGCAGGCGCCCCCGGATCGGACGTGCCTGGAGGCGCAGGTGATGGACTGGGCGGACGATGTCGCCTACTCGGTGCACGACGTCGAGGACGGCGTCGTCTCGGAACGCATCGATCTGCGCGTGCTCGCCGACGACGACGAGGCGGTCGTGCTGGCCAAGCTGGGGGCACGGGAGTACTCCCGGATGGGTTCCGACGAATTGACGGCCGCCGCACGCCGGCTCTCGGTGCTTCCGGTGGTGGCCGCCGTCGGCAAGTACGACGCCACGCTCGCGGCATCGGTCGCACTCAAGCGGTTGACAAGCGAGTTGGTCGGCCGGTTCGTCTCCGCCGCGATCGCCGATACCCGCGCGGCCGCCGGCCCGGGTCCGCTGGTGCGCTACC
>NZ_LZIJ01000096.1 GCF_001667115.1 Mycobacterium sp. 852002-51163_SCH5372311
CATGACACCGACACCGACCGGATCGTGGCCCTCAAGTTGTTGCCGGCGAATCTGTCGGAGGACGACGACTTTCAGGGCCGATTCCGCCGCGAAGCCCACGCGGCGGCGCGATTAAATAGCCCGCACGTCATCCCGATCCATCACTACGGCGAAATCGACGGCCGCCTGTATGTCGACATGCGCCTGGTCGAGGGCCGCGACCTGCAGACCCTGCTGGCTGACGGGCCGTTGGAACCCGCGCGCGCGGTACACATCATCGGCCAGGTCGCTGAAGCTCTGCACGCCGCCCACGAGGTGGGTCTGCTGCACCGCGACATCAAACCCTCCAACATCCTGCTCGACCGCAACGACTTCGCCTACCTGATCGACTTCGGCATCGCCCGCGTCCTGGAAGAGACGCGAATGACCAAGTCGGGCTTCATGATCGGCACCTTCCAATACATCGCACCCGAGCGGTTAGATAACAGAACAGAAGATGCCCGCGCCGACATCTACTCGCTGGCCTGCGTGCTATTTGAAAGCCTGACCGGACACCCGCCCTTCGAGGAAGACACGATGGCGCGCCTGGTCGCCGCACACCTGAGTACCCCCCCGCCGCGACCCTCGACCACCCAACCCAATGTGCCTCCCGCTGTCGACGAGGTCATCGCGACCGGCATGGCCAAAGACCCCGACCAGCGATACGCGACCACAGTGGAGTTTGCCGATGCCGCCCGCGACGCGATCACCGAGCCCATTCAGCGACCGGCAGCGAAGCC
>NZ_LZIJ01000097.1 GCF_001667115.1 Mycobacterium sp. 852002-51163_SCH5372311
AGGCCATCGGCCCAACTGAACTCGCTAGCGCCGGTATCGCCGTTTTCCAGATACGCGAGGTTGCGCGCAAGCTGGTCACCGAGACCGGACGCGTCGGCTCCGCTTCTACTCATCTTGTGAACCGGCTCCAAGAGTAGTAATGGGACTGAGACACATTGGTTTCAGCAGTTGAGCCGGCCAGGGTGGCACCGGCCTGAGCTACCGCGACCACGACTGCAGTCAGATTGGCCTGCAGCCAATCTAGAGGCGTCACTTCGGGATCACCGGCACGTCATAGGAACCGCTGGCCTTGATCTGCGTGAGGCAGGCCTGGCCGCGACGGCGCACGCCAACACCGAAGCTGCGCTGGAAAAAGCTATCCTGCAATGGAAATGGGCCGATACCCGGGATATTTCTTAGACCCTGGTACTGACGCTGAGGGTGCTGTCTGAACCCGATGGCGTTGTCAGGGCTGTTAGCTCCATAGGTGGCAACAACCGCCAAGTAGTCTTCCGGAATGAAATCGCTTTGGATAATCCAGGTTTCGCCGTAGCTACCCTGCACCTTCAGACCGTTGTAGGACTCCGGCGCAACCTGACCCACAATATTTTCCGGTTGCAAGTAGGCCGGTGCGCCAGCGCTGGGAATGTAGTCGTGTTTGGCAATAATGCCGCTGGCGTTTTCTTCGCCAGCCTTGAAGGTAGACACCACTTCTGCCTGTGCCGGGTTCATCAGCGCCAACAGCCGTGAGTTTGATTCGGTGCCGAAACCGTGCTCAGTGACATGGCGAACGGCAGTTTCGAGGTCTCCGGAATCAATAGTGGCGCTACCAGAGACAAGGTAGTGCTGGTGCGCCGCCGCAAACTGCTTGCCGAGATAGGCCGGTGGAACCATTGTGTCACCGTTGTACAGGCCATACACCGGGTGCGACCACTCGTTTGCTATCTGCGTTGGGTCAAACAGCCGCTGCAAGATCGTCCCGGTTGTCAGACGGTTGTCGGCCTCCAGCGCGTAGTTGGCAATTGCGCGGACTTGCTCAGCGGTGCTGTCCCGCAAGAATTTCCACGTCCAGCGGCTTGCCTTGTCGTAGTCCTTGAAGGTGTAGCCCATGAGGTGATAGTCACTGGGTGGCCGCATCGACTCGGGCTCACCGAACTCGGAAGCTTCCTCGAAGCTATCCACACTACGACTTTGAGGAATGGCCGAAGCGGTATCGGTGGTGTTGAAGGTGAGTAAGCTCGTCAGTGCCGACCGTTCGGCGTTCCAGGCCTTGATAACGGCTGCAACCTCGGCCCAGATGACATTGAGGTCTACGCCGTC
>NZ_LZIJ01000098.1 GCF_001667115.1 Mycobacterium sp. 852002-51163_SCH5372311
TGACGAGGCCTCCACCGCCTTGGCGCACTTGTTGGCGCGACAGGGTGCGGCCCCGGGTGAATGTGTGGCGCTGCTGTTGCCGCGGTCGGCCGAGGCCGTGGTGGCGATCGTGGCGGTCCTCAAGACCGGTGCGGCCTATCTGCCGATCGACCCGGTACTGCCGGCGGCGCGGATCGAGTTCATGGTGGCGGATGCGTCGCCGGTGGCCGCGATCACCACGGCGGATCTGCGGTCACAACTCGACGGGTGTGACGTGCAGGTCATCGATGTCGCCGATCCTGTTGCCAGTCAGCCCTCCGTGGGCTTGACGGCGCCGACTCCGGAGGACATTGCTTACCTGATTTACACCTCGGGCACCACCGGTGTGCCCAAGGGCGTTGCGGTGAGCCACCGCAACGTCACCGACTTCATCAGCTCTGTAAAGGGCCGGTTGCCGGTGAGTCCGGGGCGGGTGTGGTCGCAGTGGCATTCGTTGGTTTTCGACGTGTCGGTGTGGGAGATCTTCGGGGCGTTATTGCATGGCGGGCGGCTGGTGGTGGTGCCCGAAGAGGTGGCCGGCTCGCCGGAAGACTTCCATGCCTTGTTGGTGTCGGAGGGCGTCAACGTATTGAGCCAGACGCCCTCGGCCGTGGGGGTGTTGTCGCCGGCGGGGCTGGAGTCGACGGCGTTAGTGGTGGCCGGTGAGGCGTGCCCGGTGGAGTTGGTGCAGCGGTGGGCGCCGGGGCGGGTGTTGATCAACGCCTATGGTCCGACCGAGGCGACGGTGTATGCGGCGATCAGCGCGCCGCTGGGCGTGGAGTCGGCGGACAAGGCGGTGGTGCCGATCGGTGCGCCGGTGCCGGGGGCGGCGCTGTTCGTGCTGGACGCGGGATTGCGCCGGGTGGCGGCGGGTGTGGTTGGCGAGTTGTATGTGGCCGGTGCCGGGGTGGCGTATGGATATGTGGGTCGGGCGGGCTTGACCGCGTCGCGGTTTGTCGCCTGCCCGTTCGCCGAACCCGAGGGTGCCGGTCAACGGATGTATCGCACCGGGGATCTGGTGCGCTGGGGTGCCGATGGGCAGCTGGTCTATCTGGGTCGCGCCGACGATCAGGTCAAGATCCGCGGGTATCGCATCGAGCTGGGGGAAGTCCAGGCCGCGCTGGCCGGGCTAAGCGGCGTTCAGCAGGCGGCGGTGATCGCCCGCGAAGACCGCCCCGGTGACAAGCGGCTGGTGGGTTACATCACCGGCAGCGCCGACGCGGCCGGCGCGCGCGCCGCGCTGGCCGAGCGGTTGCCCGCCTATATGGTGCCGGCCGCGGTGGTGGTGCTCGACGCACTGCCGCTGACCGTCAACGGCAAACTCGACAGACGCGCCTTGCCCGCACCCGAGTACGGCGACGTCGATCATTATCGTCCACCGGCCAACGCCATGGAGGAGATGCTGGCCGGTATCTACGCCCAGATCCTCGGCGTCGCCCGCGTCGGGGTCGACGACTCGTTCTTCGATTTGGGCGGGGATTCGCTGTCGGCGATGCGGGTGATTGCGGCGATCAACAACTCTGTCGGTGGCGGAATTTCGGTGCGCACGTTGTTCGAGGCGCCCACGGTGGCCCAGTTGGCGTCCCGGATGGATGCCAACGGGGACGGGGTTGCGCCGTTGGTTGCGGTGCAGCGGCCGGCGGTGGTGCCGTTGTCGTTTGCCCAGAACCGGTTATGGTTCATCGATCAGTTGCAGGGCCCGTCGCCGGTCTACAACATGGCGGTGGCGTTGCGGCTGGGCGGGCGTCTGGACGCCGATGCCTTAGGTCTGGCGCTGGCCGATGTGGTGGGCCGCCATGAGAGCCTGCGCACCCTGTTCCCGGCCCAGGACGGCACACCCCAGCAGGTGGTGGTGCCGGTTGAGCGGGCCGACTTCGGGTGGCGGGTGGTGGATGCCGCGCGCTGGCCGGCAACGCGGTTGCAGGAGGCCGTAGGGGACACGACGCGCCACGCGTTTGACCTGGCAACCGAAATCCCGTTGCGGGCACAGCTTTTCCGGGTTGCCGACGAGGAGCATGTGCTGGTCGCGGTGGTGCACCATATCGCCGCCGACGGTTTGTCGATCACCCCGATGGTGCGTGATCTGGGGGTGGCGTATACGGCCCGGTGTGACGGACAGGCGCCGCGTTGGGCGCCGTTGCCGGTGCAGTATGTCGACTACACGCTGTGGCAGCGCGAACAATTCGGTGAGCTACACGATCCGCGCAGTCTTATTGCCGGGCAGTTGACCTACTGGGAGCGGCTGCTTGCGGGGATGCCCGAGCGCATTGAGCTGCCCACCGATCGGCCCTATCCGCCGGTGGCCGATTACCGCGGCGCGAGTGTGGCGGTGGAGTGGCCGGCGCAGCTGCAGCAGCGGGTGGCTCGGGTGGCTCGTGAACATGATGCGACAGGTTTCATGGTGATGCAGGTCGCGCTGGCGGTGCTGTTGTCGAAGATCAGTGCCAGTTCCGATGTGGCAGTAGGGTTCCCGATCGCCGGGCGGCGCGACCCAGCACTGGATGAGTTGGTGGGGTCGTTCGTCAACACCCTGGTGTTGCGGATGGATCTGGGTGGTGATCCCACCCTTGCTGACGTGTTGGCCCAGGTGCGAGAGCGCAGCCTGGCTGCCTACGAGCATCAGGACGTGCCGTTCGAGGTACTGGTCGAGCGGCTCAACCCAACCCGCAGCCGGGCCCATCACCCGCTGGTCCAGGTGATGTTGGCCTGGCAGAACTTCGCCGGTGACCCGGCCACTGGTTTGGAGTTGGGCGATCTGCAGGTCACCCCGATGCCCATCAAAACCCACACTGCCCGAATGGATCTTTCGTTCTTGTTGGCCGAACGCTGGACCGACACGGGTGAGCCTGCCGGGATCGGCGGAAGTGTGGAATTCCGGACCGATGTGTTCGATGCGACCAGCATTGCGTCGCTCATCGAACGATTGCGGCGGGTGCTGGCAGCGGTGACAGCTGACCCCAACCGGCGGTTGTCTTCGGTGGACGTGATGGATGCCAGTGAGCACTCTCACCTGGACAAGGTCGGAAACCGGGCGGTATTGCTCCGGGCGGTAACGCCGACGGGGTCGATTCCGGGGGTGTTCGCCGCCCAGGTGGCGCGTGGCCCGGCGGCTTTGGCCCTGACCTGTGATGGCCGCTCGATGACCTACCACGAACTCGACGAGTCCTCGAACCGGTTGGCGCACTGGCTAATCCAGCAGGGAGCCGGCCCGGGAGAGTGCGTGGGGCTGCTGTTGCCGCGCTCGGCCGAAGCGATCGTGGCGATCCTCGCGGTGCTCAAGACGGGCGCGGCCTATCTGCCGATCGACCCGGTGGTTCCGTCGGCCCGGATCGAATTCTTGCTCGGCGATGCAACACCGACCGCGGCCGTCACCAGCCGTGAGTTGGCCAGTCGACTGGACGAGTACGACCTGGCCGTCATCGACGTGAACGACCCGCAGATCGCCGCCCAGCCCGCGACGCCGTTGCCGGCACCCGCGCCCGACGACATCGCGTATCTGATCTACACCTCGGGCACGACCGGGGTTCCCAAGGGGGTGGCCGTCACCCACCACAACGTGACCCGGTTGTTCGACTCACTCGACATCGGCCTGCAGCTCGAGCCGGGCGAGGTCTGGACGCAGTGTCATTCCCTGGTCTTCGACTACTCGGTGTGGGAGATTTTCGGTGCGCTGCTGCACGGCGGGCGGCTGGTGGTGGTGCCCGAGTCCGTGACCCGCTCCCCAGAAGACCTGCGCGCGTTGCTGATTGCCGAGCGCGTCAGCGTGTTGAGCCAGACCCCGGGGGCACTGGCGTTGCTTGCGCAGCAGGGCTTGGAATCGGTGGCGTTGATGGTGGCCGGTGAGGCCTGCCCCGTCGAGTTGGTGGATCGGTGGGCACCGGGACGGGTGATGGTCAACGGCTACGGCCCGACGGAGACCACCGTGTATGCGTCGATCAGCGCGCCGCTGAGTACTGGCTCGGTGGCCGACGGAACCGTGCCGATCGGTGCGCCGGTGCCCGGGGCGGCGCTGTTTGTACTGGATGCGAGATTGCAACCGGCGCCTGTCGGTGTGGTCGGTGAGCTCTACGTAGCCGGTACCGGGGTTTCGTGTGGCTATGTGCGCCGGGCGGCCTTGACTGCGTCGCGATTTGTGGCGTGCCCGTTCGCCGGGCCCGACGGAGCGGGTCAACGGATGTATCGCACCGGGGATCTGGTGCGGTGGGGTGCCGACGGGCAGCTGGTCTACCTGGGCCGGGCCGATGAGCAGGTCAAGATCCGCGGGTATCGC
Organism: Mycobacterium sp. 852002-51163_SCH5372311; assembly: GCF_001667115.1. GTDB lineage: Bacteria > Actinomycetota > Actinomycetes > Mycobacteriales > Mycobacteriaceae > Mycobacterium. The sequence continues at coordinate 4,289 of NZ_LZIJ01000098.1, forward strand.
ATCGAGTTGGGTGAAATCCAGGCCGTGCTGGCCGCACTGGACGGGGTCCAGCAGGCGGCGGTGATCGCCCGGGAAGACCGCCCCGGAAACAAGCGGCTGGTGGGCTACATCACGGGCACCGCCGACGCGGCCGAAGCGCGCGCGGCGCTGGCTGAGCGGCTGCCGGCCTATATGGTTCCGACCGCGATCGTCGTGCTCGACGCGCTGCCGCTGACCCTCAACGGCAAACTTGACAGACGCGCCCTGCCGGCGCCCGAATACGCCGACACCGACCGTTACCACGCCCCGGCCAACAGCACCGAAGAGATCCTGGCCGGTATCTACGCCGACGTCCTCGGTGTCGGCCGCGTCGGCGTCGGGGACTCGTTCTTCGATTTGGGCGGGGATTCGCTTTCGGCGATGCGGGTGGTTGCCGCGATCAATACCGCTCTGGACGCTGGTCTTTCGGTGCGCACGTTGTTTGAGGCACCGACGGTTGCCGAGCTGGCCCCGCGTGTGACCGGTAGCGGAAGTGGGCTGGAGCGGTTGGTTCCGGTGGAGCGGCCCGCGGTGGTCCCGTTGTCGTTCGCCCAGAACCGGTTGTGGTTCATTGACCAGCTGCAAGGACCCTCGCCGGTGTACAACATGGCGGTGGCGTTGCGGCTGGGCGGGCGCTTGGATGCCGACGCCTTAGCTACCGCACTGACTGATGTGGTGGGCCGCCATGAGAGCCTGCGCACCCTGTTCCCGGCGGTCGACGGAACCCCTCGGCAACTGGTGGCGCCGGTTGAGCGGGCCGATTTTGGCTGGCAGGTGGTGGATGCCACCGGCTGGCCGGCCGGCCGGTTGCAGGAGGCCGTCGGTCAAACGACGCGCCACACGTTCGACCTGGCAGCGGAAATCCCGTTGCGTGCACGGCTTTTCCGCATCGGCGCCGATGAGCATGTGCTGGTCGCGGTGGTGCACCATATCGCGGCCGACGGTTTGTCGATCACCCCGTTGGTGGCCGATCTGAGCGTGGCTTACGCCAGCCGGTGTGCTGGACGGGCCCCCGGTTGGGCGCCGTTGCCTGTGCAGTACGTCGATTACACGCTGTGGCAGCGCGCGCAGTTTGGTGACCTCGATGATGGTGACAGCCTGATCGCCGCCCAGCTGGCGTACTGGGAGGAAGCGCTGGCCGGGATGCCCGAGCGGTTGGCGCTGCCCACCGATCGGCCCTATCCGCCGGTGGCCGATTACCACGGCGCCAGTGTGGTGGTGGAGTGGCCGGCGCAGCTGCAGCAGCGGATGGTTCGGTTGGCCCGCGAGCACGACGCGACCGGTTTCATGGTGATGCAGGCGGCTCTGGCGGTGCTGCTGTCCACGCTCAGCGGCAGCGACGACGTGGCGGTGGGGTTCCCCATCGCCGGGCGACGCGATCCCGCGCTGGATGAGTTGGTGGGATTCTTCGTCAACACCCTCGTGCTGCGGATGGACGCGGGCGGTGATCCCACCGTCGCCGAGTTGCTCGCACAGGTGCGGCAGCGCAGCCTGGCCGCTTACGAGCACCAAGACGTGCCGTTCGAGGTGCTGGTCGAGCGACTCAATCCGACCCGGTCGCTGAACCACCATCCGCTCGTGCAGGTGATGTTGGCTTGGCAGAACTTCGCCGCCGACCCGGCCACCGGCTTGGCCTTGGGCGATATGCAGATCAGCTCGGTCCCGCTCGAAACCCGCACTGCCCGCGTGGATTTGACTTTCTCGCTGGCGGAGCGCTGGACCGAAACCGGCGCGCCCGCCGGGATCGGCGGAGCAGTCGAGTTCCGCACCGATGTGTTCGATGCGGAAAGCATCCAGACGCTGATTGAACGATTGCGACGGGTGCTGGAGGCCATGACCGCTGACCCGGGTCGGCGGCTGTCCACGATGGACTTGCTGGATGCCGGCGAGCACTACCACCTGGACGGGATCGGTAACCGTGCGGCGCTGACCCGGTCGGCGACCGTGTCCGCGTCGATTCCGGCCATGTTCGCCGCACAGGTGTCGCGTGCCCCGAAGGCATTGGCGCTGACCTGTGACGGCCGCTCGACGACGTATCAAGAACTCGACGAGTCCTCGAATCGGTTGGCGCATCTGCTAGCTGCCCGGGGTGCCGGGCCGGGCAAGTGTGTGGCGCTGTTGTTGCCACGTTCGGCCGAGGCCGTCGTGGCCGTCTTGGCGGTGCTGAAGACCGGAGCGGCGTATGTGGCGATCGATCCCGCGCATCCGGCCGCGCGGATTGAATTCATGGTTGCCGATGCCGCGCCGGTCGCCGCGATCACCACCTCGTGGCTGGCCGATCGCCTGGACTCGCGCCAGCTGGCGGTCATCGACGTCGCCGACGTAGCCATCAACTTCCAATCCAGCGCCGCCCTGCCTCTGCCGGCACCTGAGGACATCGCGTACCTGATCTACACCTCGGGCACGACCGGGGTTCCCAAGGGGGTGGCCGTCGCTCACCAGAACGTGATCCGGCTGCTGGCGTCGCTGAATGCCGACCAAGAGCTGGCAGGGCGGGTGTGGACGCAGTGTCATTCCCTGGCTTTCGACTATTCCGTGTGGGAGATCTTCGGTGCGCTGCTGCACGGCGGGCGCTTGGTGGTAGTGCCCGAGACCGTGGTCCGGTCGCCGGAAGACCTGCACGCGACCCTGGTTGCCGAGCAGGTCAGCGTATTGAGTCAGACTCCGTCGGCGTTTTATGCGCTGGAAACCGCTGATGCGCGGGCACCGGAGTCAGCGGTTCGACTCGAGCTGCGCACGGTGGTGTTCGGCGGTGAGGCGCTGGAACCGCGGCGTCTCGGTATGTGGCTGGACCGCCACCGCGATTCACCGCGGCTCATCAACATGTACGGCATCACCGAGACGACGGTGCACGCCTCGTTCCGGGAGATCGTCGACGCCGACGTCGAGCGCAGTGCCAGCCCGATCGGGGTGCCGTTGGCCCATCTCGGCTTCTTTGTGCTGGACAAGTCGCTGCGCACGGTGCCGGTCGGTGTGGTGGGGGAGTTGTACGTGGCCGGTACCGGGCTGGCGTACGGCTATCTGCGCCGGGCGGGATTGACGGCGTCGCGGTTCGTGGCCTGCCCGTTCGCCGGACTGGAAGCACCGGGCCAGCGCATGTATCGCACCGGGGATTTGGTGCGCTGGGGCGCCGATGGACAGCTGGTCTATCTGGGCCGCGCCGATGACCAGGTCAAGATCCGCGGGTATCGCATCGAGCTGGGCGAAGTCCAGGCCGCGCTGGCCGCCCTGGACGGAGTCGAGCAGGCGGCGGTGGTCGCGCGTGAGGACGGCCCCGGTGACAAGCGTCTGGTGGCCTACGTAACGGGTGCCGGCGACCCGGGTGAAATCCGCGCCGGGCTCGCCGAGCGGCTGCCGGCCTACATGGTGCCGGCCGCGGTGATGGTGCTCGACGCACTGCCGTTGACGGTGAACGGCAAACTCGACACCCGGGCGTTGCCGGCACCGGAGTATCAGGAGAGCGGTCACTACCGGGCTCCGGCCAGCGCGGTCGAAGATCTGTTAGCTGGCATGTATGCCCAGGTGCTGGGGCTGGAGCGGGTCGGCGTCGACGAGTCATTCTTCGATTTGGGTGGGGATTCGCTGTCAGCCATGCGGCTGGTCGCTGCTGTCAACACCACCCTCGACGCCGGCCTGGCAGTGCGGGCGTTGTTCGAGGCGCCCACGGTGGCCCAGTTGGCGCCACGGCTGGCCGGAGCCGGGGGTGGGTTGAAGCCGCTCGTGGCGGTGGACCGGCCCGCGGTGGTGCCGTTGTCGTTTGCGCAGAACCGGTTGTGGTTCATCGAGCAGTTGCAGGGACCCTCGGCGGTGTACAACATCGCGGTCGGCTTCCGGTTGAGCGGGAACCTGGAGGCCGGGCTGTTGGGGGCAGCCGTCGCTGATGTGGTGGGCCGCCATGAGAGCTTGCGCACGCTGTTCCCTGCGGTGGCGGGCATTCCGCGGCAGGTGGTGGTGCCGGCAGAGCGGGCCGATCTCGGTTGGCAGGTGGTCGATGCGACGGACTGGCCGGCCGAACGGTTGCAGCAGGCCATCGGTGCGGTGGTGCGTGAACCGTTCGATCTGGGCGTCCAGATCCCGCTGCGGGCAAGGCTTTTCCGCATCAGCGACGTCGAGCATGTGTTGGTGGCGGTGTTGCACCATATCGCCGCCGATGGCTGGTCAGTCGGTCCGCTGGTGCGTGATCTGGGTGTGGCGTACGCGAGCCGATGCGCGGGGCAAGCTCCCGGTTGGGCTCCGTTGCCGGTGCAGTATGTCGACTACACGTTGTGGCAGCGGACGCAACTGGGTGATCTCGACGACGATGACAGTCGTATCGCCGCACAGTTGGCTTACTGGGAGCAAACCCTGGCCGGGATGCCCGACCGGGTGCAACTGCCTACCGATCGGCCCTACCCGCCAGTGGCCGATTACCGGGGCGCGAAGGTGGTGGTGGACTGGCCGGCGCAGCTGCAGCAGCGCGTTGCCCGGTTGGCCAGTGAGCACAATGCTACGAGCTTCATGGTGATGCAGGCGGCTTTGGCGGTGTTGCTGGCCAAGCTCAGCGGCAGCGCCGATGTGGCGGTGGGTTTCCCCATCGCGGGGCGCGGCGACCCCGCGCTGGATGGCCTGGTGGGTTGCTTTGTCAACACGTTGGTGTTGCGAGCCGACCTTGGCGGCGATCCCACCGTTGCTGAGGTGTTGGCCCAGGTGCGGCAGCGCAGCTTGGCCGCCTACGAGCATCAGGATGTGCCGTTCGAGGTGCTGGTGGAACGGCTCAACCCGACCCGGTCGATGAATCATCACCCGTTGGTACAGGTGCTGTTCGCCTGGCAGAACTTCGCCGGGCAGGATATCGACCCGGCTGCCGGGCTGGCCTTGGGTGATCTGCAGGTCACCTCGCTGTCGGCCGACACCGACACCGCCCGCATGGACCTGACGTTTTCGTTGGGAGAGCGGTGGACAGAGGCTGGTGAGCCCGCCGGTATCGGTGGAGCGGTGGAGTTTCGCACCGACGTGTTCGACGCGGCCAGCATCCAGATACTGATCGAACGGTTAGAGCGGGTGTTGTTATCGCTGACCGCTGATCCGGGTCGGCGATTGTCATCGGTGGATCTGCTTGACACCGCTGAGCATCTCCGGTTGGAGCAATGGGGCAATCGGGCGGTACTGAACCGACCTTTACCGGCCATCGCCTCGCTGTCGGTTCCGGCAATGTTCGCCGCGCAAGTGGAGCGCACGCCCCACGCGCTGGCGCTGACCTTCGCGGGACGCTCGATGACGTACCGGGAGCTTGACGAGGCCGCCAACCGGTTGGCGCAGCTCCTGGCCGGACGGGGCGTGGGCTCCGGTGCCTGTGTGGCGCTGCTGGTTCCGCGATCTGATCGGGCGATCGTGGCAATTTTGGCAGTGCTGAAAACGGGTGCGGCGTATGTGCCGGTCGACCCCACGCTGCCGGCGGCCCGAATCGACTTCATGCTCGACGACGCCGCGCCGGTAGCCGCGATCGCCACCGTTGAGCTCCGGGAGCGGCTGGCGGGGCATGACGTGGCAGTGATCGACATCGACGACCCCGCCATTGAGGCCTATCCGTGCACACCGCTGCCGGCGCCGGCCCCTGACTGCATTGCCTACATCATGTACACCTCCGGCACCACCGGTGTCCCCAAAGGCGTTGCCATTACCCACCGCAACGTGATCCAGTACATCGAGTCCATCGATGCCGAGCTGCGGCGCCCGGGCGTGTGGACGCAATGGTTCTCCTTGTCGTTCGACTTCTCCGTCTTGGAGATCTGGGGAGCGCTTTTCCACGGTGGGCGACTGGTGGTGGTTCCCGAGTCGATGACAAACTCGACGACCGACCTGCACGCCCTGCTGATATCTGAGAAAGTCGACGTGCTAGGGCAGACCCCTTCCGCTGCAGGGGCTCTGTCGCCTGAGGGTCTGGAGTCGGTGGCCTTACTCGTGGGCGGTGAAGCCTGCCCAGCCGACCTGGTGGACAGGTGGGCGGCACCCGGGCGGGTGATGATCAACAAGTACGGCCCGACAGAAGCCACAGTGGATGTCACCTACAGTGCGCCGTTGATCGCGGGTTCGGGAGCGCCGCCGATCGGCTCGACGCTGCCAGGGGCGGCATTGTTCGTGCTTGATCTGTCGTTGCGGCCGGTGCCGGCCGGTGTGGTCGGTGAGTTGTACATCTCCGGTACCACGGTGGGGTACGGGTACTGGCGCCGGTCCGCTTTGACCGCATCGCGGTTTGTGGCCTGCCCGTTCGGCGGCGCCGGGGCGCCGGGGCAGCGCATGTATCGCACTGGTGACCTGGTGTTCTGGGGCGCCGACGGGCAGTTGCGGTATGTCGGGCGTGCGGATGAGCAAGTCAAGATCCGCGGGTACCGCATCGAGTTGGGCGAAGTCCAGACGGCATTGGCCGGCCTGGAGGGTGTGGCGCAGGCGGCGGTGATTGCGCGCGAGGATCGCCCCGGTGACAAACGTCTGGTCGGCTATGTGACCGGGACCGCAGACCCGGCCGGCCTGCGGAGCGCCCTGGCCGAGCGGTTGCCGGCCTACATGGTGCCGGCCGCGGTGGTGGCGCTCGACGCGCTGCCGTTGACGGTGAACGGGAAACTCGACCGGCGCGCCTTGCCCGCTCCGGAATACGGCGATGTCGAGCATTACCGCGCCCCGGCGAGCGCCATCGAGGAGATTCTGGCCGGCATCTACGCCCAAGTGCTCGGGCTGGGACGCGTCGGCGTCGATGAATCCTTCTTCGAGCTGGGCGGGGATTCGCTGTCGGCGATGCGGGTGGTCGCCGCGGTCAATACCGCCCTGGACGCCGACCTTGCGGTGCGCGCCCTGTTCGAGGCGCCCACGGTAGCTAAATTGGCTCCGCGTATCGGCGGGGGGGCGAGTCGCCTCGAGCCGTTGGCTCCGGTGGAGCGACCTGCCCTGATCCCATTGTCGTTTGCGCAGAACCGGCTGTGGATCATCGATCAATTGCAGGGACCCTCAGCGGTTTACAACATGGCCGTGGCGTTGCGGCTGTGCGGGCGTCTGGATCTCGAGGCGCTGCGGACCGCGCTGGCCGATGTGGTGGACCGCCATGAGAGCCTGCGCACGTTGTTCCCCGCGGTGGACGGGATTCCCCGGCAGCTGGTGGTACCGGCTGAGCGGGCCGACTTCGGGTGGCAGGTCGTCGACGCGGCCGGCTGGCCGGAAACCCGGTTGAAGGAGGCCATCGGCACTGCGGTGCGTGAGCCGTTTGACCTGGCAGCGCAAATTCCGTTGCGAGCGAAGGTTTTCCGCGTCAACGACATCGAGCATGCGCTGGTGGCTGTAGTGCACCACATCGCTGCCGACGGTTGGTCAATCGCGCCTCTCGTGCGCGATCTGGGTCTCGCTTATGCCAGTCGGAGCGCCGGGCAGGCCCCCGTTTGGGCGCCGTTGCCGGTGCAGTACGCCGACTACACGTTGTGGCAGCGCGCGGAATTCGGTGATCTGACCGATAGCCACAGCCGCATCGGGGCGCAGCTGGCGTACTGGGAGCAGGCCCTGCGGGGGATGCCCGAGCGTCTGCAGCTGCCCACCGATCGGCCCTATCCGCCGGTGGCCGATTACCGCGGCGCCCGGGTTTCGGTGCAGTGGCCGGCTCTGCTGCAACAGCGGATTGCCCAGTTGGCCGGTGAGTACAACGCGACCAGCTTCATGGTGATCCAGGCCGCCCTGGCGATCCTGCTGTCCAAGGCCGGCGCCAGCACCGATGTCGCCGTGGGGTTCCCGATCGCCGGACGGCGCGACCCCGCACTGGATGGGCTGGTGGGATTCTTTGTCAACACCTTGGTCCTGCGGGTCGACCTCGGCGGTGACCCGACCGTCGCCGAACTCTTGGCCCAGGTGCGCCAGCGGAGCCTGGCCGCCTACGAGCACCAAGACGTGCCGTTCGAGGTGCTGGTGGAGCGGCTCAACCCGACTCGAAGCCTGACCCATCACCCGTTGGTCCAGGTGTTGTTGGCCTGGCAGAACTTCGCGCGCCAGGACACCGATCTCGTCGGCGGGTTGGGCGATCTGCAGGTGACGCCGCTGTCGGCCGACACCCAGGTAGCGCGGGTGGACCTGACGTTCTTCCTGGCCGAACAGTGGACCGAGACAGGCGAGCCCGCCGGGATCTGCGGGGAGGTGGAATTCCGCACGGACGTCTTCGACGCGGAAACTGTCGAGGCGCTGACCGAGCGGTTGGAGCGGGTGTTGATATCGCTGACCACGCAGCCCGCACAGCGCCTGTCGTCGGTGGATCTGCTGGACAAGGCCGAGCATGCCCGGCTGGCTGAGTGGGGCAATCAGGCGGCATTGAACCAGCCGGTCGCGGCCTCGGCCGTGGCGTCGATTCCGGTGCTGTTCACCGAGCAGGTGGCCCGCAGCCCGCATGCGGTGGCGATCACCTGCGGGCACCGTTCGTGGACCTATCGCGAGGTTGACGAGGTCGCCAACCGGCTGGCGCACACGCTGTCCGCTCACGGCGTGAGCCGGGGTGAGCGGGTGGCGCTGTTGCTGCCCCGGTCGGCTGAGGCGATCATGGCGCTGTTGGCGGTGCTCAAGACCGGAGCGGCCTACCTGCCGATCGATCCGGCGCAGCCGGCCGCCCGGTTGGAGTTCATGCTCGCCGACGCCGGGCCGATGGCGGCCATCACCACGGCAGAACTGCGCCCCCGGCTTGCCGGGCATGACCTGCTGATCATCGATATCGAGGACACGGGCATCGGCGACCATCCGCGCGCGGGCCTGCCGGCGCCTGCCGCACCTGCGCCCGACGATATCGCCTACCTCATCTACACGTCCGGTACCACCGGAATCCCCAAGGGGGTGGCCGTAACTCATCGCAACGTCGCCCGGCTGCTGAAGTCTCTGGATCCGGAGATCGGTCACGCGGGGGTGTGGACGCAATGTCACTCGTTGTCATTCGACTTCTCGGTGTGGGAGATCTGGGGTGCACTGCTCAGTGGTGGGCGGCTGGTAGTCGTGCCCGATCCGGTGGTCCGCTCGCCGGAGGACTTGCACGCCTTGCTGGTCGCTGAACAGGTCAGTGTCCTGAGCCAGACCCCGTCGGCGTTTTATGCGCTGCAAACCGCTGACGCGCTGGCTTCCGAGGTCAGAGATCAGCTCAAGCTTCGAGCGGTGGTGTTCGGCGGTGAAGCGCTGGAACCGCAGCGGCTGCGAACGTGGCTGCACAACCACCCCGGAACACCACGGCTGCTCAACATGTACGGCATCACCGAGACGACGGTGCATGCCACGTTGCGCGAGATCGTCGACGGTGACGTGGACAGCGCCGCCAGCCCCATCGGGCTGCCGTTGGAGCATCTTGGCTTTGCGGTCCTGGACGCGTCGTTGCGGCCGGTACCGACCGGTGTGGTGGGTGAGTTGTATGTCGCCGGCGGCGGGCTGGCATGTGGGTATGTGGGTCGGGCGGGGTTGACTGCGTCGCGGTTTGTGGCGTGCGTGTTCGCCGGGCCGGGAGCGCCGGCACAACCTGGACAACCTGGACAACGGATGTATCGCACCGGGGATTTGGTGTCTTGGGGTGCTGATGGGCAGTTGCGGTATGTGGGCCGTGCCGATGAGCAGGTCAAGATCCGCGGGTATCGCATCGAGCTCGGTGAAGTGCAGGCCGCGCTGGCCGGGTTGGAAGGGGTGGACCAAGCGGCGGTGATCGCCCGCGAAGACCGGCCCGGCGACAAACGCCTGGTCGGGTATATCTCGGGCACAGCGGATCCGGTCTGGATCCGCGCTGCGCTGGCCGAGCGGCTGCCGGCGTATATGGTGCCTGCCGCGGTGGTCGCGCTCGACGCGCTGCCGCTCACGGCCAACGGCAAGCTCGACACTCGCGCGCTGCCGGCACCGGAATATCAGGACGCCGATCATTACCGGGCCCCGGCCAGCGCGGTCGAGGAGATCCTGGCCGGCATCTACGCCCAGGTGCTTGGGCTGGAAAGGGTCGGGGTCGAGGAGTCGTTCTTCGAACTGGGCGGCGACAGCATCTTGTCGATGCAGGTGGTGGCGCGGGCCCGGGCGGCGGGGCTGCTGTTCCGGCCCCGCGATGTCTTCGTCGAGCAGACCGTGGCCCGCCTGGCCCGGGTTGCCGGAGTGACCAGTGACGAGACCGGCCGCGTTGACGAGGGCGTCGGGCCGGTGATTGCCACCCCGATCATGCGCTGGTTGGCAAGCGTCGATGGTCCGGTGGAGCAGTTCAACCAGACGGTGGTGGTGCAGGCCCCGGCGGGGGTGACTGAGGCCGATGTGGTGGTGGTGTTGCAGGCGTTGCTGGACCGCCATGCCATGTTGCGGCTGCGTGTGGATGACGACGGCGCCGGGGGGTGGTCGTTGACGGTGCCCGAGGCGGGGTCGGTCGATGCCGGCGACTGCCTGCAGGCGGTGGATGCGCTGTCGGATGAGGCGTTGGTGAAGGCGCGGTCTCGGTTGCACCCGGCCGGCGGGGTGATGGTGAGTGCGCTGTGGGCCGGGTCGACGGGTCAGTTGGCGTTGCTCGTTCATCATCTGGCGGTCGACGGGGTGTCGTGGCGGATCTTGCTCGAAGACCTCAATATCGCGTGGGTTCAGCATCGCAGCGGGCAG
>NZ_LZIJ01000099.1 GCF_001667115.1 Mycobacterium sp. 852002-51163_SCH5372311
GACAGGCTCAATTCGTTCTGAATCTTAGGAAGCGCGACGATGGCGACGGTGCTGTCCATGGTCGCCAGCAGCTGCATTCCGCCGATCGCGATAACCGCGGCGATGAAGCGGCGAGAAGGCAGCCAAGCAGGGTAATACCTGCTCGTACGCTGTGGGGCGGTCTCCGCCGGGCGCGTCTCGCGCTCCTCGGCCGGACGATCGGGGCGCGCAGACGTGTCCATTTGGACCGCGCGCTCTGTGTCGTTGAGAGCCGTCATAACGGGTTACCTTACAGTAATCTTAAGAATTGTTTAAACGGCGAACGCCGCTCAGCCCCGCCACAGCACCGATGACGATGATCGCGGGAGGTCGGATCCCCTCCGCGCGGACCTTCTCCGGCGTGTCGGCAAGCGTCGACCGCAATGTGTGTTGAGCGGCCGTCGTGCCGTGTTGAACCACTAGCACCGGTGTATCCGCAGGTCGGCCGCCTTTCAGAAGTGCATCGACGAACAATTCGATGCGTTCGACCGCCATCAGCAAAACGATTGTGCCGGACATCGCGGCCAGTGCATTCCAATTCACTAACGATTCGGGGTGGTCGGGTGCGAGATGGCCGCTGACCACCACAAATTCGTGATTTGTGGCCCGGTGAGTGACGGGAACGCCGGCCAAAGCGGGCACAGCTATGGCGCTCGTCACACCTGGCACGACAGTGACCGGAATCCCTGCGTCGGCGCACGCCAGTACTTCTTCATATCCGCGCGCGAACACGAACGGATCGCCTCCTTTGAGGCGGACGACGAAGTTTCCCGCTCGGGCGCGCTCGATCATCACGGCGTTGATGGCGTCCTGAGCCATTGCCCGGCCATACGGGATCTTGGCGGCGTCGATGACTTCGACGTGCGGCGCCAGCTCGGCGAGCAGCTCGGGCGGCGCCAGCCGGTCGGCGACCACGACGTCGGCCTGGGCCAGCAGGCGCCGGCCACGCACCGTGATCAGTTCGGGATCGCCGGGGCCTCCCCCGACCAGCGCCACTCCACCATGCCCCACATCGGGACTCTCCGGGCCCAGCGGGCTTTCCGGGGTGATCAACCCAGTCTGCAACGCCTCACGGATGGCCGATCGGATGGCCGCCGACCGGCGGTGCTCACCGCCGGCCAGCACCCCCACCGACAACCCCGCATAGCTGAACGACGCGGGCGTCACGGCGGTCCCCTCGAGGGCGATGTCGGCGCGGACGCAGAAGATGCGGCGGCGATCAGCCTCGGCGACGACGGCGGCGTTCACCTGCGGGTCGTCGGTCGCCGCGATCGCGTACCAGGCGCCGTCCAGGTCGCCGTCGCGATATTCCCGCACCAACAGGGTGATGCCGTCCATTGCCTCGACGGCGCGGGTCGCGCTGCGGGAGATGACGTGCACGTCTGCGCCGCTGGCGATAAGCAGAGGCAGCCGGCGCTGGGCGACCGTGCCGCCACCGACCACGACGACCTTCTTGCCGGCCAGTCGCAGGCCCACCAGGTAGGGGCTCTCTGTCACCCGGCAAGCCTAAGAGCTGGGTCGCCAATTCGCCGCGCGGGCGACGAAGCGCGCTACCGCTTGGGGTGCCGCAGCAGGATGGGTGTGCAGGTACGACGCGTGTACACCGGCGTGTACCGCCCCTTCTCGCACGTGGCCTGCATCTGCCTGCCGGTACCCCCACGCCGGCTGATAGCCGGCGGCGAATGTGACCGCGGTGCGGTGGAATTCGTGGCCGACCATGCGCTGGCCCGCGCAATACAGCGGCGAATCGGAGATTGCGACGGCGTCGCGGTATCCCAGGTTCAGGTGCGGCGTGAATTCCGCCGATCCGGCCAGCACGTCGCACATCGGGTGTCCGTCGAGCTGCGAGACCAGGTAGACCAGACCGGCACATTCGGCATGCACCGGCGCGCCGGCCGCGGCCAGCTGGTTGATCTGCCCGCGGGCGACGTCGTTGGCGGACAGCTCCGCCGTGAACTGTTCGGGGAATCCGCCGGGCAACACCACCGCATCCGTGTCGCCGGGCAATGCGTCGACGAGCGGGTCGAACCCGACCACTTCAGCACCCGCGGCCCGCAACAGCTCGGCATGTTCGGCGTAGCCGAAGGTGAATGCCTTTCCGGTCGCCAGTGCGACCCGCGATTTTGGGGCGCTTCCGGCGCCTGCCTTACCCACTGCGGCCACCGGGTCCCACGCCGGGTCGCCGACCCGACTGGTGGCCGTTGCGAAAACGGCTGTCAGATCGACGTGTTGAGCCACCAGAGTGGTCATCGCTTCGACCGCTAGCTGCGCGCGACGGCCGTATTCGACGGCGGTGACCAACCCCAGATACCTTGTCGGCAACTCCAATTCGGCGATCCGGGGAATCGCTCCGAAAATCGGAACACCGGTCTGTTCGCAGGCCTGTCGCAGCACGTACTCATGTCTGGGCGACCCGACCCGGTTGAGGATCACGCCGGCTACACGCGTTGCGGTGTCGAACGTGGAAAAGCCGTGTAGCAGTGCGGCAATGCTGTGGCTCTGGCCGCGCGCGTCGACCACCAGGACGACGGGGGCGCCGAGCAGACCGGCCACGTGTGCGGTGGAGCCTGCCGCCGGCCCGGCGGCGCCCGGTCCGATGCGCCCGTCGAACAGGCCCATCACCCCTTCGACGACGGCGATGTCGGCACCGGCCGTGCCGTGCCGGTAAAGCGGGCCGATGAGCTCTTCTCCCACCAATACCGGGTCCAGGTTGCGGCCGGGTCGTCCCGCGGCCAGCGAGTGGTAGCCGGGGTCGATGAAGTCCGGGCCCACTTTGAACGGCGCCACGGTATGGCCCGCTCGCCGCAGTGCTCCGATCAAACCCGTTGCGAGCGTGGTCTTTCCGCTGCCCGAGGCGGGCGCTGCGATGACTACCGCCGGGGTGACGGTCATATGGCACCCGGGCGCGGCGAGTGTGCGCAAAATGCCGCTCGACACGGCGTGTCGTTGTACAAACGCGCACTCTCGCGGGGGCGCGACGGGCTCACCACTCGATGCCCTTCTGCCCCTTGCGCCCTGCGTCCATCGGGTGCTTCACCTTGGTCATCTCGGTGACCAGGTCGGCGGCTTCGACCAAGCGCACCGGGGCATCGCGTCCGGTGATCACCACATGCTGGTGACCTGGGCGGGCCAGCAGGACGTCCACCACGTCGTCGACGTCGACCCAACCCCACTTCAGCGGGTAGGTGAACTCGTCGAGCACATAGAAGTCGTGCTGCTGCGCGGCCAGCCGGCGAGCGATCTCGGCCCAGCCGTCTGCCGCGGCCGTGGCGTGATCCGGTTCGCTGCCCGACTTGCGCCGCCAAGACCAGCCGGCGCCCATTTTGTGCCATTCCACGGCGCCGCCGACGCCGTCCCGGTCGTGCAAGTCGCCGAGCTGACGGAAGGCCGCCTCTTCGCCCACCTTCCACTTGGCGCTCTTGACAAACTGGAAGACGGCGACATCGAGACCAACATTCCACGCCCGCAATGCCATTCCGAACGCCGCCGTCGACTTTCCCTTGCCCGCACCGGTGTGTACCGCCAGGATCGGCGTGTTGCGCCGCGCCCGTGTGGTCAGGCCATCATCGGGGACTTGGAGCGGACGGCCCTGTGGCATAAGCGTTTATCCTCGCCGGCTCAGGCGACGCTACGCACGGTCTGCGTCAGGTAGTCGGCGTGCAACTGCTCAAGGCGCACCGCGGGCGCACCGAGTTGCCGGGCCAGCTGCCCGGCCAGCCCCAGCCGGACGTACGACGTCTCGCAATCGACGACCACCGCGGCCACGCCTTCGGCGACCAGCCGTGCAGCCGCGATTCGGCTGCGGCCCAGCGGATCCGCGCCCGCGGTTGCCCTGCCGTCGGTCAGCACCACGACCAGCGGGCGTCGGGCGCGGTCACGGACGCGTTCGCGGATCACCAGCTCGTGGGCGGCCAACAGGCCCTCGGCGAGTGGCGTCTTGCCGCCGGTGTCGAACCGGGCCAGGCGCCGGCCGGCGATATGCGCCGACGACGTCGGCGGAAGCAGCAGCCGCGCCTCGTGCTGGCGGAACGTGATCACCGCGACCTTGTCACGTCGCTGGTAGGCGTCGCGCAGCAGTGACAGCGTGGCCCCGCTGACGGCGGCCATGCGGTCGCGCGCGGCCATCGAACCCGAAGCGTCGACGACGAATATCACCAGATTGCCCTCGCGCCCTTCGCGGACCGCCCGGCGCACGTCGTCCGGCCCCGGCCGCAGCGGCCCCGCGGCGGCGGAGTGCTCGGCGGCGGAGAGCAATGTGGCGAACACGTGCAGCCCGCCCGCGCCATCGCCGGCGATGGAAGTCACCACCGCGCCGAACCGGTTGCGGGCGCGCGACCGTCGGCCCGGCGCGCCCTCGCCGACCCCGGGAACGGTCAGTGCCCGGGTGCGGAAGACTTTCGACGGCGGCGCGCTGGGCTGTGGCGGGCGCGGAGCTCCGGAGTAGGAATTCTGTTGTGGTGCCGCGGGTTCCGTGTCCTTCGACGGTCCGCCTCCCGGCGGGTCCGGGTCGGGCTCTGGCTCGGAGTCGGCGCCGGCCTGTCGCAGGGCTTCGTCCAGCTCGTCCCGATCGATACCGTGATCGTCGAACGGATCCCGGCGGCGCCGATGCGGCAAAGCCAATTCGGCTGCCACCCGGATATCCTGCTCCTCAACGGTTTTCGCGCCGCGCCAGGCGGCATGCGCGACGGCGGTCCGGGCCACCACCAGATCCGCGCGCATCCCGTCGACGTCGAAGGCCGCACACAGCCCGGCAATGCGTCGTAACTCGTTGTCCGGCAGCACCACATCGTCAACCAGAGCTCGTGCCGAGGCGATCCGACGGGCCAGTTCGGCGTCGGCGTCGGCAAAGCGTTCGGCGAACGCGTCCGGGTCTGCCTCGTAGGCCATGCGCTGCTGCACGACCCGCACCCGCACGTCCACGTCGCGCGACGCGTGCACGTCGACGGTGAGACCGAACCGGTCCAGCAGTTGCGGCCGCAGCTCGCCCTCCTCCGGGTTCATGGTGCCGATGAGTACAAAGCGGGCCTCGTGCGAATGCGAGATGCCGTCCCGCTCCACATGCACCCGTCCCATCGCGGCCGCGTCGAGCAGCACGTCGACCAGGTGATCGTGCAGCAGGTTGACCTCGTCGACGTAGAGAACGCCGCCGTGGGCGCGGGCCAGCAGCCCGGGCGAGAACGCCTGCTCGCCGTCTCGTAACACCCGCTGCAAATCCAGTGATCCGATCACCCGGTCCTCAGTGGCGCCCAGCGGCATCTCGACCAGGCTTGCGCCGTCACTCCCGGTAGCGGCGGACAGCAGCGCCGCAAGCCCGCGCACGGCCGTCGACTTGGCGGTGCCCTTCTCGCCGCGGATCAGCGCGCCGCCAATTTCCGGACGCACAGCGCACAGCAACAGCGCGAGGCGCATCTGATCGTGGCCCACGATCGCGCTGAACGGGTAGGGTTTCACGGCTTGCCCGCCGGACCGGAGCCGGGTCGCAGCATGGGCAGGTGCGGAATGCCGTCTTCGATGAAATCCTCACCGTCGCGGACAAATCCATGCTGGGCATACATGTCGGCCAGGTATGACTGCGCGTCGATTCGGCACGGATAGTCGCCCACCTCGGCCAGGGCGGCGCCCAGCAGCCGTGTGGTGTGACCTTGGCCGCGCGCACTGCGTTTGGTACACAGTCGCCCGATCCGGAATGCCTTCTCGCCCCCCGCGTGCTCCTCCATCAGCCGTAGCGTACAGATCACCTCGCCCTCGGGAGTTTCCAGCCAGAAATGCCGTGTCTCGGCGAGCAGATCGCGTCCGTCCAATTCCGGGTAAGGACACGCCTGTTCGACGACGAACACCTCTACCCGTAATTTGAGTAGCTCGTAAAGCGTCTGGGCGTCAAGGTCTTTCGCCCACACCCGGCGCAGCGCTTCTGTCATCTGCGCCGCTCCAGCTGCAGCGCCTTGCTGCCCCACGACCAGATCTCGTCGAACAGCGCCGGTTCGCGGGAAAGCCGCGCGCCCAGCGACGGCACCATCTCCTTGAGCGTCGGCAGCCAGGACTGATACCGGTCGCCAAAGCAACGCTGTAAGACCTCGAGCATGATCGGCACCGCCGTCGAAGCACCGGGCGAGCCTCCGAGCAACCCGATGATGCTGCCATCGGCCGCACCGACCAGCGTCGTGTCGAACTCCAGCACGCCGCCCTTACGCCTGTCCCGTCTGATGACCTGCACCCGCTGGCCGGCCACCGTCAATTCCCAGTCGGAATCCACTGCGCTGGGCGCGAATTCGCGCAGCGCGTGTACACGGTCGGGTTGTGTGAGCCGCAGTTGACCGACCAGATAGTTGAGCAGTGCCGTCTGGGTGATCCCGACGCCGAGCATGGACGCCACGTTGTTCGGCCGAACCGAGCGTGCCAGGTCGCTGAAGTGACCGTGTTTCAGGAATTTCGGCGACCAGCCGGCATACGGGCCGAACACCAGCCAAGGCTTGCCGTTGACGAACCGCAGGTCCAAGTGCAGCGCCCCGAGGGGTGGGGCACCCGGCGACGGAACTCCGTAGACCTTGGCCCGATGCGCGGCGGTGAGCCCGGGGTTGCCGGTGCGCAGGAATCTGCCGCCGATAGGGAAGCCGGCGAAGCCTCTGATCTCCTTGATGCCGGACCTCTGCAGCAGCGGCAGGGTGTCGCCGCCGGCTCCGACGAACACGAACTTGGCTTTCAGCTTGCGCATTTCACCGGTGCGACGGTTGTTGACGGTCAACGTCCAGCTGCCGTCGTATTGCTGCGAGAGGTTGCGGACCTCTTGACCGAACAACGCGACGGTGCCGTTGCGCACCGCGTAGCCGACGAGCTGCCGGGACAGGGCACCGAAGTCGACGTCGGTGCCGTCCTTCGCCCAGTTGAGCGCAACCGGCTCGCGCAAGTCCCGCCCGGCGGCCATCAACGGCAACCGCCGGGCGAACTCGTCGGGGTCCTCGATCAGTTCAACCGCGGCGAACAGCGGGTTGCCGGCCAGCGCCTGCCGTCGCCGCCGCAGGTAATCGACGCCGCGTGCACCGTGGACGAAGCTTGCGTGCGGTACCGGATTCAGGAAGCCGCGATCGGTCAGGATGCCGTTCTCCACGGCGTACGCCCAGAACTGCCGGGTGACCTGGAAGTCCTCGTTGATGCGCACCGCTTTGGCGATGTCGATCGTGCCGTCGGGACGCTCAGGGGTGTAGTTCAGCTCGCACAGCGCGGAGTGGCCGGTACCGGCGTTGTTCCAGGGGCTGCTGCTTTCGGCGCCGACGGCGTCCAGCCGTTCGACGAGCGTGATCGACCAGTCCGGTTCCAGCCGCCGCAGCAACGCACCCAGCGTGGCGCTCATAATGCCCGCGCCCACCAGAACGACGTCCGTACTGGCTAGCCCAAACACAAACTGGTCACCTCAGATCATCAGGCCTTTCGTCGGCTGTGCCGCCCCCAAGGTTATCCCGATGTCTGAGCCGCCAGATTTGTACACCGCACAGCAAAACCGGCAGAACACGCTTTAAGCTGGCCCCGTGACCGTCGGGGCGACTGGATGGGTGCCCGATGTCCTGCCCGGGTATTGGCAGCAGACGATCCCGCTCGGGCCCGATCCCGCCGGCGAGGGCGACATCGTCGCAACCTTGATACGCCGCGGAGCGGAAACGGGACAAGCGGCCGGCACCGATCACGCAGTGCTGGCGATACACGGCTTCACCGACTACTTCTTCCACACCGAGCTGGCCGATCATTTCGCCAACCGCGGCTTCGCCTTCTATGCGATGGACCTGCAGAAGTGTGGACGGTCGCGGCAGGCCGGCCAGACCCCGCACTTCATCACCGACCTGGCGCACTACGACACCGAACTCGAACACGCGCTGAGGATCGTCGGTGCGGAGACCGGTTCGGCCCGGGTGCTGGTGTACGGCCACTCCACCGGCGGCCTGGCCATCGCGCTGTGGCTGGACCGGCTGCGACGGCGGGGCGAGACCGCGCGCGCGCGCGTCGGCGGCCTGGTGCTGAACAGCCCGTGGCTGGACCTGCAGGGCCCGGCCATCCTGCGGCTCGGACTGACCTCCGCGGCGATCGCCGCGCTGTCGCGGCTGCGTACCAAGGGTGTGGTCCGCGGGCAGGGCAACGGTGGTTATGGGTCCAGCCTGCATCGCGACTACCACGGCGAATTCGACTACAACCTGGAGTGGAAGCCGTTGGGCGGCTTCCCGATCACGGCGGGCTGGCTGCATGCCATGCGTCGCGGGCAGGCCCGGCTGCAGCGCGGACTCGACGTGGGTGTGCCCAACCTGATCCTGCGTTCGGATCACACGGTGCGCGAAGACGCCGGCCCGGCTGCCCTGCAATGCGGTGACGCAGTTCTCGACGTCAAACAGATCGCCCGCTGGTCCGGCTGTATCGGCAACCGCAGCACCATCATTCCGGTGAAAGACGCCAAACACGACGTGTTCTTGTCCCTGCCGGAGCCGCGCCGGCTGGCCTATCGCTACCTTGACCAGTGGCTGGACGACTACCTCAAGGCAGCGGACGACACCGATACCTCGGCGCCGACATCAGGGAAAGGGTAAGCGGCCCAAAGACAATGGAAACCTACGATATCGCGATCATCGGAACCGGTTCCGGCAACAGCGTTCTCGACGAGCGATATGCCCGCAAGAGGGTGGCGATCTGCGAGCAGGGAACCTTCGGCGGTACCTGTCTGAACGTCGGATGCATCCCGACGAAGATGTTCGTCTACGCCGCTGAGGTCGCCAAGACAATCCAGGGCGCGGCGCGCTACGGCATCGACGCACACCTCGACGGGGTGCGATGGGGCGACATGGTCTCGCGTGTCTTCGGGCGCATCGATCCGATCGCGCTCGGCGGCGAGGACTATCGGCGGTCCGCACCCAATGTCGACGTTTACAGCCGGCACACCCGCTTCGGGCCGGTTCAGGCGGACGGACGCTATCTGTTACGCACCGAAGCCGGTGAGGAATTCACCGCCGATCAGGTGGTGATCGCGGCGGGCTCGCGGCCGGTGATCCCGCCCGCCATCCTGTGTTCCGGCGTCAATTATCAGACCAGCGATACCATCATGCGGATCGCCGAATTGCCGAAGCACTTGGTGATCGCCGGAAGTGGCTTCGTGGCAACCGAATTCGCTCATATCTTTTCCGCGCTCGGAGTACGGGTCACGCTGGTGGTCAGGGGAAGCACGTTACTGCGCCACTGCGACGACACCCTCTGCGAGCGGTTCACCCGTATCGCGTCGAACAAGTGGGAACTACGTACCCACCGCAACATCGTCGGCGCGGTCAACCGCGGCTCCGGCGTGACGCTGGAACTCGACGATGGCTGCACGCTGAACGCCGACATGCTGCTGGTGGCGACCGGCCGGCTGTCCAACGCCGATCTGCTGGATGCCGAGCAGGCGGGCGTCGACGTGGAGCAGGGCCGCGTGGTAGTCGACGAATACCAAAGAACTTCTGCACGTGGGGTTTTCGCCCTTGGCGACGTATCATCGCCGTATCAGCTCAAACATGTCGCCAACCACGAGGCCCGCGTCGTGCAGCACAATCTGCTCTGCGACTGGGACGATACCGAGTCGATGGCGGTCACCGACCATCGGTTCGTACCGTCGGCGGTGTTCACCGATCCTCCGCTGGCCACCGTCGGACTGACCGAGAACCAGGCCATTGCACGCGGATTCGATATCTCGGTGAAGATCCAGGACTACGGCGACGTCGCCTACGGCTGGGCAATGGAGGACACCACGGGATTCGTCAAGCTCATCGCCGACCGGCGCAGCGGGTGCCTGCTGGGCGCACACATCATGGGTTACCAGGCATCGTCGATCATCCAGCCGCTGATCCAGGCGATGAGTTTCGGGCTGACCGCCGCCGAAATGGCGCGCGGCCAATACTGGATACATCCCGCGTTGCCCGAGGTGGTGGAGAACGCGCTCCTCGGTCTTTCCTAAAGGGTCCTAGAGGGTCCTACAGGTTCCTGGAGGGTCCTAGAAGGACTGTGCTGACGGGCTCTCTTGGCACCGCGGGCACAGGCCGTGCAGGGTGAGGCCGGCCCGCTCCGACAGCGCGAACGAGCTGCCCTCCATCGCATGTTCCAGCGCCGAGCTGAGCTGACGCGCGGGCACTTCGATGATCGATTCACAGCGGGTGCACACGGCGTGATGGTGCGGGGCGGTGGCCAATCCGTACGTGGTCACCCCGCCGTCGAGGGTCAACGCGTGCAGCACGTCCTGCTCGACCAGCGTGGTCACCGTGCGGTAGATGGTCGCCACGTCGGGCGGCTGGGTGCCCGGCGGCAGGCTTTCGCGCACCCGCTGGTGGATCTCGGCCACCGGCAAGTGACCGTCGACCGGCTCGAGCACGGCAAGCACCTGGATTCGCGACGCCATCCGCCGCAGCCCCCGCGCGCGCAGAAATTCGCCGAGGCGCTCGGTGACGGCCGGATCGAGTGCTGCGGGCTTGGGCCCCATCTGTTCAGTGTCGCGCCGGATATCGGGGATTGCCAGCTTTTCGTCCCATCGGGCCCGCGCCGTCCTGCAAGCCGCTTGCATGCAGCTTCCGGCCGAACCTACAGTCGGGACTGTTGCGTTCTGCCCGATGTGGAAGGCCAAATGCCCAGCACTGAGCTCGACCGGCGCCCATCGAGGTGGTCCAGCTTGCGCAATGCCCTGTCGTCGGCGGAGTGGTGGCGGCTGGGATCCATGTTCGCGGTCATCTTCGCACTGCATCTGATTGGCTGGATCACCCTGGTGTCCGTCGTCCAGCCTGCGGGACTCAGCCTGGGCGGCAAGGCATTTGGCATCGGTGTCGGCGTGACTGCCTATACCCTGGGCCTGCGGCATGCATTCGACGCCGACCACATCGCCGCGATCGACAACACCACCCGCAAGCTGATGAGCGATGGGCAGCGCCCGCTGGCCGTCGGATTCTTCTTCTCCCTGGGGCACTCCACGGTGGTGTTCGTCCTGGCAATGCTGCTGGCGACCGGGCTCAAGGCCATCGCCGGACCGGTCGAAACCGATTCCTCCGCGCTGCATCACTACACCGGCCTGATCGGCACCAGCGTCTCGGGCCTGTTTCTGTATCTGATCGCAATCCTCAACGTCATCGTCCTGGTCGGAATCCTGCGGGTGTTCGCGCGATTGCGTCGAGGCGATTACGACCCGGAAAAAGATGAAGCCGAACTCGAACAGCAGCTGGAGAACCGGGGACTGATCAACCGATTCCTGGGCCGCTTCACGAAGTCGATCACCAAGTCCTGGCACATGTACCCGGTCGGGTTGCTGTTCGGGCTAGGATTCGACACCGCCACCGAGATCGCCCTTCTGGTCCTGGCCGGCACCAGCGCGGCGGCCGGGCTGCCGTGGTACGCGATCCTGTGTCTGCCCATGCTGTTCACCGCCGGCATGTGCCTGCTGGACACCATCGACGGGTCGTTCATGAACTTCGCCTACGGCTGGGCCTTTTCCAATCCGGTGCGCAAGATCTACTACAACATCACCATCACCGCGCTGTCTGTGGCCGTCGCTTTGCTGATCGGCACCATTGAATTGCTGGGCTTGTTCGCCCGCCAGTTGGGCTGGCACGGACCGTTCTGGGACTTGCTTGGTGGTCTCGACATGAACATGGTTGGTTTCGTAGTCGTCGGCATGTTCGTCATCACCTGGGCTGTCGCCGTGTTGGTCTGGCGTTACAGCCGCATCGAAGAGAGGTGGACGCCCGCGGCCGAACGCTGAATCGCAATCACCGCCACGGCGGCGCAGCTCCCCGGCCGAAGCCCCATGTCGACTGCCCCAGCCGCGGTTTGCGCTGGTCCTCGGCGGGATGCCGGCGATAGTTCGCCGCCAGCATCGGTCCTGGGTCTGCCCCCGCGACTAGGGCCAGGCACGGTGCGCTGAATTCGCACGTTTGGCAATGTCTGCCGAAGGTCGGGCTGATGGGCGGCGCACTGGCCATCTGGATCGCATCGGCAGCGATCCGCAAGCCGACGGCCGCGACCTCGGCGCGGCTTCGCCGGATACGGGTTCGCCGCAGCGGACCGGCGGCCGACTGGTGGATTCGGTCCGTCTCGGCACTTCGACCCGTCTCGTCACTCCGAGAGGTACGCGCCGACAGCCGCCGGTGTTGCGGAATCGCGCGACCGCCACCGCTCGGCTCGCTCTGGCGCACCCGCGGACGTTTGCCCGCGGCGCCCACGGGTGGTTCAAGCGAGCCACCGAGACGCACCTCGTTGTGAATCGTGCCCGAAATCTCCATGCCCAGGTACTCCTGCTCCCAGGCCCAGCAGGCCGCGACCGCAGCCTCGTCATCGATCAACGCACCCAACTCCTGCCAATCGTCGCGGATCAGGTGCACAACCAGCCAATACTCGTCATCGGCATCGACCGCGAGCAGATCGATCCGGCAGGCATACATCACCGCAGATCCGGCCGGAGTCGTCAATCCGCGTTCGGGGTCGCCCGGATCAGGCACCAGCGCTTGGACGTCATGGGCGATCTTCACGGGAGCGAAGTCGTCGACTATGCCGGCCGATGCGTCGTAGGCGTCGATGAGCGCCGTCGCGGCGGCAAGCGAATCGGGCGCACCGGCTGCGCCGGATTCGTCCAGAGCGCGGACAACTGCCTTGTGCACCAGCGACTGCCTCACCTCGGGTTGCCAGTCCCATGTGCCCGGGAAGTAATAGACCGCAAGCGCTTCCTTGAGCACGCGCGGCAACACGGGCTCGTCATCCATGACCGGCTCCAGGTCACGACGTAGCGGCGACGCGAAATCCCACTGCCGCAGGCACCGCTTGAACCTGGCGCGGTCGTCCTCGGTGATCCGGTAGTTCACGGCGCGGTCAATGCCGGAGGGTCAATGGGCGCGTGGCCAGGGCTCGCCAACCGGCCAGCGACACCGGTCAGCACCAGCGGCCATCGACTCCAGCTCGGCGAGCAGGTCGGCGACGAATGCCCGCAACTCCTCCCGGTTCTTCGGCCAGTCCGCGGAGAAAGACATCCAGGTGTCGGGCCCGGAGCGGCCGCGCTGCGGAATCGGGTCGCCGATCGCGCCGGTCGCACCGTCTGTGCGGATGATGCACCAGTCGTAGTCGTCACCGCTCCGCGCCAGATACACGACATCATCGCGAGCGGGGCGGTTCGCCTCGATCAGAGCCTCGAACGAGGCGAATAACTCTTCGACATTCACAATGCGCCTCGTGGAATTAAGGGTAGCGCTGATTCGGGTGTAGAAAAGTGCTCATGGGCCTCTCCCGCGAGCGGACCACGGTGAGCGGCAATGCATGAATTGTCGCTATGCGAAGCGATCGCCGGTGTGGTCAAGGCGCACGCCGACGGACGCCACGTCGACGTCGTCCGGGTCCGGATCGGCGCGCTGCGCCAGGTAGTGCCGGAATCGCTGTCCTTCTGCTGGACCCTGGTCCGGGATTCCGAGAGCATGCCCGACGCGGAGCTCGAACTCGAGTGCGTCACAGCCGAGGTGAAGTGCCGGTCCTGCGGCGCGCAATCGGAAATCACCTCGGCGTGGTCGATCTGGTGTCCGCAGTGTGACAGCTCCGATGTCGAGGTGCTGAGCGGCAACGAATTTCTG
>NZ_LZIJ01000100.1 GCF_001667115.1 Mycobacterium sp. 852002-51163_SCH5372311
GCAGGCCCTCACCGGTCAGCGTGGTACGCCCGGCGGTGGCCCCGAGCACGAAGCCGCGCGCCATCTGGTCGGACGCCGCCCAGAAACCGTCGCCGGTGCGCTGGAAGCCGAACATCGAATAGAAGATGTAGATCGGGATCATCGGCTCGTTTTGCGTGGCGTCCGACCAGATGGCGCGCGGCTTCGTGCTCGGGGCCACCGCCGGGCGTACCACGCTGACCGGTGAGGGCCTGCAACACGCCGACGGCCACTCACTGCTGATTGCCGCGACCAACCCGGTGGTGGTGTCCTACGACCCGGCGTTCGCCTACGAGATCGCCTACATCATCGAAAGCGGGCTCTCGCGGATGTACGGCGAGAACCCGGAGAACGTGTACTTCTACATCACCATCTACAACGAGCCCTACGTGCAGCCGCCGGAGCCGGAGAACTTCGACCCCGAAGGCGTGCTGCGCGGCATCTATCGCTACCAGGCAGCCAAGGAGCGGCGCGCAAGCACGGCGCAGCTGCTGGCGTCCGGGGTGTCGATGCCGGCGGCGCTGAAGGCAGCTGAGATGCTGGCCGCCGAGTGGGATGTCGCCGCGGACGTCTGGTCGGTGACCAGTTGGGGCGAACTGAACCGCGACGGCGTCGCCATCGAGCGGGCGAAGCTGCGGCACCCCGACCAGCAGCCCGGCGTGCCGTACGTGACTCAGGTTTTATCCGAGGCACAAGCCTCGGGTGCGGCCGGGCCCGTCGTCGCCGTCTCGGACTGGATGCGCGCCGTTCCCGAGCAGATACGGCCGTGGGTGCCGGCCACCTACGTCACGCTCGGCACCGACGGTTTCGGCTTTTCCGACACTCGGCCCGCTGCCCGCCGCTACTTCAACACCGACGCAGAATCGCAGGTGGTCGCGGTGCTGGAGGCGCTGGCGCGCGACGGGGAGATCGACCCGTCGGTGCCGGTCGCGGCCGCCCGTCAGTACCGGATCGACGACGTGCTGGCCGCGCCGGCGCAGACTTCCGATCCGGGGCCGGGCGCCTAGCTTCTGCGCCGAGCAGACGCACAATCGCACAAAAGCACGCCGTTTTGTGCGATTGTGCGTCTGCTCGCGCCGGGTAAGTTGGCGGAAAGTGCCAGAAAAATAGCGTAGGTTTTAGGGGTGAGCGACAACCAAATCGTCCGCCCGAAATCGCCGCTCGAACTCCTGGACACCGTTCCCGACTCGCTGCTGCGGCGGTTGAAGCAGTATTCGGGCCGGTTGGCCACCGAGGCGGTCTCGGCCATGCAGGAGCGGCTGCCGTTCTTCGCCGAGCTGGAAGCGTCCCAGCGCGCCAGCGTGGCGCTGGTGGTGCAGACGGCCGTCGTCAACTTCGTCGAGTGGATGCAGAACCCGCACAGCAACGTCAGCTACACCGCCCAGGCATTCGAGCTGGTTCCCCAGGACCTGACCCGGCGGATCGCCTTGCGCCACAGCGTGGAGATGGTCCGCGTCACCATGGAGTTCTTCGAAGAGGTGGTGCCGATGCTGGCCCGCTCCGAAGAGCAGTTGACAGCGCTGACCGTGGGCATCTTGAAGTACAGCCGCGACCTGGCGTTCACCGCAGCCACGGCGTACGCCGACGCGGCCGAGGCACGCGGCACCTGGGACAGCCGGATGGAGGCCAGCGTGGTCGACGCGGTGGTACGCGGTGACACCGGCCCCGAGCTGCTGTCGCGCGCCGCCGCGTTGAACTGGGACACCACCTCCCCGGCGACGGTGGTAGTGGGAACGCCTGCACCCAGCCGCGGCGCACCCAACGCCGAACTCGACAGCGAGCGCGCCAGCCAGGATGTCCGCGACATCGCCGCCCGCCACGGCCGGGCCGCACTCACCGACGTACACGGCACCTGGCTGGTGGCGATCGTCTCGGGCCACCTCTCACCGACCGAGAAGTTTCTGGGCGACCTGTTGGAGGCGTTCTCGGACGGTCCCGTGGTCATCGGACCTACAGCGCCCATGCTGACCGCGGCCTACCACAGCGCCAGCGAGGCCATTTCCGGGATGAACGCCGTCGCCGGCTGGAGTGGCGCGCCGAGGCCGGTGCTGGCCAGGGAACTGCTGCCGGAACGGGCCCTGATGGGCGACGCGTCGGCGATCGTGGCGCTGCATACCGACGTGATGCGGCCCCTGGCGGACGCCGGACCGACACTCACCGAAACCCTTAACGCTTATTTAGATTGTGGCGGCGCGATTGAGGCCTGCGCGCGCAAGTTGTTCGTTCATCCAAACACCGTGCGGTACCGGCTGAAGCGGATCACCGACTTCACGGGCCGCGATCCCACCCAGCCGCGGGACGCATACGTGCTGCGAGTGGCCGCGACGGTAGGCCAGCTGAACTATCCCGTACCTCAGCCCAGCGCCGGGAACAACGCCCTGACTCAGGTTCCCGCGCCGGTCAGAGGCACTGTTGTCGGCGTGTCGAACGAATAGTGACTTAGACGACAGATCGCGGGACGATATCAAACGGGTAGCTTAAGGAGCTGTTTTGTAGGGAGTACACAAAAACCTAAGATAAGGTTCATAATCTGTTACACCCGCTAAAACCGTTTCCACAGTGTTCTCTTAGACACGTGATTGCGTTTCTTGCTCCCGGACAGGGGTCCCAGACTGAGGGGATGCTGTCGCCGTGGCTGGAACTGCCTGGCGCAGCAGACCAGATAGCGTCGTGGTCCAACGCCAGTGGCCTGGACCTCGAGCGCCTGGGTACCACCGCGTCGATGGAGGAGATCACCGACACCGCGGTCGCCCAGCCCCTGATCGTTGCGGCCACCCTGCTGGCTCACCAGGAGCTGACCCGGCGTGGCCTGCTGGCCGACAAAGAAATTGTTGTCGCCGGCCACTCCGTCGGGGAGATCGCCGCCTACGCGATCGCCGGAGTAATGGCCGCCGATGACGCCGTCGCGCTGGCTGCCAGCCGAGGTGCCGAGATGGCAAAGGCCTGCGCAATCGAGCCGACCGGCATGTCCGCGGTGCTCGGCGGTGACGAGGCCGACGTGCTGGGCCGCCTCGAGCAGCTCGACCTGGTGCCCGCCAACCGCAACGCTGCCGGTCAGATCGTCGCGGCCGGCGCGCTGACCGCGCTGGAGAAGCTTGCCGAAGACCCGCCGGCCAAGGCCCGGGTGCGCGCACTGGGCGTGGCCGGTGCGTTCCACACGAACTTCATGGCTCCCGCGCTCGACGGCTTTGCCGCCGCGGCGGCCGGCATCGCGACCGCCGAGCCCACCGCAACGCTGCTGTCCAACCACGACGGCAACCCGGTAGCCTCGGCCGCAGCCGCGATGGACACACTCGTCGCTCAGCTCACCAAGCCGGTGCGCTGGGACCTGTGCACCGCGACGCTGCGCGAGCGCAATATCACGGTGATCGTCGAGTTCCCGCCCGCGGGAACCCTCAGCGGTATCGCCAAACGAGAACTTCGGGGAGTGCCGGCCCGTGCCGTCAAATCACCCGCAGACCTGGACGAGCTGGCCAACCTCTAACGCCGGCTTGGCCTCGGCAAGACCAGTACAAAGCAAGTCAATTTCATTTGCACACAACATATTACGAAGGGAAACAAGAACGTGGCCGTAACTCAGGAAGAAATCATCGCCGGTATTGCCGAGATCATCGAAGAGGTGACCGGTATCGAGCCGTCCGAGATCACCCCGGAGAAGTCGTTCGTCGACGACCTGGACATCGACTCGCTGTCGATGGTCGAGATCGCGGTGCAGACCGAGGACAAGTACGGCGTGAAGATCCCCGACGAGGACCTTGCTGGTCTGCGTACCGTCGGTGACGTCGTCGCCTACATCCAGAAGCTCGAGGAAGAGAACCCCGAGGCCGCCGAGGCGCTGCGGGCCAAGCTCGAGACCGAGAACCCCGACGCCGTTGCCAACGTCAAGGCGAGGCTGGAAGCGGAAAGCAAGTGACCAAGCCTTCCACTGCTAATGGCGGTTACCCCAGCGTTGTGGTGACCGCCGTCACAGCGACGACGTCGATCTCGCCGGACATCGAGAGCACGTGGAAGGGTCTGTTGGCCGGCGAGAGCGGCATCCACGTACTGGAGGACGAGTTCGTCACCAAATGGGACCTGCCCGTCAAGATCGGTGGCCACCTCAAGGAGCCGGTCGACAACCACATGGGCCGGCTGGACATGCGACGCATGTCGTACGTCCAGCGGATGAGCAAGCTGCTCAGCGGCCAGTTGTGGGAGTCGGCGGGCAGCCCCGAGGTCGATCCGGACCGGTTCACCGTCGTGGTGGGCACCGGTCTGGGCGGCGCCGAGCGGATCGTGGAGAGCTACGACCTGATGAACGAGGGCGGGCCCCGCAAGGTGTCCCCGCTCGCCGTTCAGATGATCATGCCCAACGGCGCCGCGGCGACCGTCGGGCTGCAGCTAGGGGCCCGGGCCGGGGTGATCACCCCGGTGTCGGCCTGTTCGTCGGGCTCGGAGGCGATCGCCCACGCATGGCGTCAGATCGTCATGGGTGACGCGGACATCGCCGTCTGCGGCGGTGTTGAAGGGCCCATCGAGGCGCTGCCCATCGCGGCGTTCTCCATGATGCGGGCCATGTCGACCCGCAACGACGAGCCCGAGCGGGCGTCACGCCCGTTCGACAAAGACCGCGACGGCTTCGTGTTCGGCGAGGCCGGTGCGCTCATGCTCATCGAGACCGAGGAGCACGCCAAGGCCCGCGGCGCCACGCCGTTGGCCCGGCTGATGGGCGCCGGTATCACCTCGGACGCCTTCCACATGGTGGCGCCCGCGGCAGACGGTGTCCGGGCCGGTAGGGCCATGACGCGTTCGATGGAGTTGGCGGGCCTGTCCCCCAAGGACATCGACCACGTCAACGCTCACGGAACGGCCACTCCGATCGGTGATTCCGCCGAGGCCAACGCGATCCGGGTCGCCGGTTGCGAACACGCCGCGGTGTATGCGCCGAAATCGGCGCTCGGCCACTCGATCGGCGCGGTCGGCGCGCTCGAATCTGTACTCACGGTGTTGACCCTTCGGGACGGCGTCATTCCACCGACTCTGAACTACGAAACACCCGATCCCGAGATCGATCTGGATGTTGTCGCGGGCGAACCGCGCTACGGCGAATACCGCTACGCGATCAACAACTCCTTCGGGTTCGGCGGCCACAACGTGGCGCTCGCATTCGGGCGCTACTAGGGCCGGACAGGCACGGCGTCCGGCGACGATACGGGCTGCAAGCGGCCCGAGGAGGAGCCGGACAACACGGAAGGAAACGGTCGCAAGGCCTATGACCAAATCGCCCAAGTTGACTACGGGAAACGGCTTTCCCGACGTAGTCGTCACCGGCATCGCCATGACGACCGCGTTGGCAACCGACGCGGAGAACACATGGAAGCAGTTGCTCGACGGACAAAGCGGGATCCGCACACTTGAGGACCCGTTCGTCGAGGAGTTCGACCTCCCGGTCCGAATCGGCGGGCACCTGCTCGAGGAATTCGACAGCACCCTGACGCGCATCGAGCTGCGTCGGTTGTCGTATCTGCAGCGGATGTCCACCGTGCTGGGCCGGCGGGTCTGGGAGAACGCCGGGTCACCCGAGGTCGACACCACCCGACTGATGGTGTGTATCGGCACCGGAATGGGGTCCACCGAGGAGCTCATCTGGGGTTACGACGAGCTGCGCGCGCGCGGCACCAAGGCTTTCAACCCGTTGGGTGTGCAGAAGTACATGCCCAACGGCGCAGCCGCGGCCGTCGGGCTGGAGCGCCATGCCAAGGCCGGGGTGAGCGCCCCGGTATCGGCGTGTGCGTCCGGTGCCGAAGGCATCGCCCAGGCCTGGCGGCACATCGTCCTCGGCGAGGCCGACATGGCGATCTGCGGTGGTGTGGAGACGAAGATCGAAGCGGTGCCGATCGCGGCGTTCGCGGCCATGCGCATCGTGCTGTCGACCAACAACGAAGACCCGGCGGGCGCCTGTCGCCCGTTCGACAAGGACCGCACCGGCTTCGTGTTCGGTGAGGCCGGCGCGCTGATGGTGATCGAAACCGAGGAGCACGCCAAGGCTCGCGGGGCCAACATCCTGGGCCGCGTCATGGGGGCCAGCATCACCTCGGACGGCTTCCACATGGTGGCTCCGGACCCCAACGGCGAGCGCGCCGGGCATGCCATCAAGCGGGCGGTCGAGCTCGCCGGGCTGACCCCCAGCGACATCGACCACGTCAATGCGCACGCCACCGGCACGCAGGTCGGTGACCTTGCCGAGGGCAAGGCCATCAACAACGCCCTCGGCAGCCACAAGCCGGCGGTGTACGCTCCCAAATCTGCTCTCGGCCACTCGGTGGGTGCGGTCGGTGCAGTGGAGTCGATCCTGACGGTGCTCGCGTTGCGGGACCAGGTGGTCCCCCCGACACTGAATCTGGTGAATCTCGATCCCGAGATCGACCTGGATGTGGTGGCGGGCAAGCCGCGGCCGGGTGATTACCGGTATGCGGTCAACAACTCGTTCGGATTCGGCGGGCACAACGTGGCGATCGCTTTCGGACGCTATTAGACGGCGCCTTTAGAAAAAGCCAAGGACCATCCGCTAAACCTGAGCACCACCCGGAACTAGGAGACCTGCGATGACAATCATGGCCCCCGAGGCGGTTGGCGAGTCGCTCGACCCCCGCGATCCGTTGTTGCGTCTGAGCAATTTCTTCGACGACGGCAGCGTGCAGCTACTGCACGAGCGTGACCGCTCCGGCGTGCTCTCCGCGGCCGGCACCGTGAACGGCGTTCGCACCATCGCGTTCTGCACGGACGGGACCGTGATGGGCGGCGCCATGGGTGTCGAGGGCTGTGCGCACATCGTCAACGCCTACGACACCGCCATCGAGGAGCAGAGCCCGATCGTGGGCATCTGGCACTCCGGTGGGGCCCGGCTCGCCGAAGGCGTGCGGGCGCTGCACGCGGTCGGGCAGGTTTTCGAGGCCATGATCCGCGCGTCGGGCTACGTCCCGCAGATCTCGGTGGTCGTCGGCTTCGCCGCCGGCGGCGCCGCCTACGGGCCGGCGCTGACCGACGTCGTCATCATGGCGCCGGAAAGCCGGGTGTTCGTCACCGGGCCGGACGTGGTGCGCAGCGTCACCGGCGAGGACGTCGACATGGCGTCGCTGGGTGGTCCGGAGACTCACCACAAGAAGTCCGGGGTGTGCCACATCGTGGCCGACGACGAGCTCGACGCTTACGAGCGCGGTCGTCGTCTGGTTGGATTGTTCTGCCAGCAAGGGCATTTCGATCGCGGCAAGGCCGAAGCCGGTGACACCGACATCCACGCCCTGCTGCCCGAGTCGGCTCGGCGTGCCTACGACGTGCGTCCCATCGTGACCGCGATCCTGGACGAGGAAACGCCTTTCGACGAATTCCAGGCCAACTGGGCGCCGTCGATGGTCGTGGGGCTGGGCCGGCTGTCCGGCCGTACGGTCGGCGTGCTGGCGAACAACCCGCTGCGCCTGGGCGGCTGCCTGAACTCCGAAAGTGCCGAGAAGGCAGCACGTTTCGTGCGGCTCTGCGACGCCTTCGGTATTCCACTGGTGGTGGTTGTCGACGTGCCGGGCTACCTGCCGGGTGTCGACCAGGAGTGGGGCGGCGTGGTGCGCCGCGGCGCCAAACTGCTGCACGCGTTCGGCGAGTGCACCGTTCCGCGCGTCACGCTGGTCACCCGAAAGACCTACGGCGGGGCCTACATTGCGATGAACTCCCGCTCGTTGAACGCCACCAAGGTGTTCGCGTGGCCGGACGCCGAGGTTGCGGTGATGGGCGCCAAGGCGGCGGTCGGCATCCTGCACAAGAAGAAGCTCGCTGCCACACCGGAAGGTGAGCGTGAGGCGCTGCACGACGAGCTGGCCGCCGAGCACGAGCGGATCGCCGGCGGGGTGGACAGCGCCATCGACATCGGTGTGGTGGACGAGAAGATCGACCCCGCGCACACCCGCAGCAAGCTCACCGAAGCGCTGGCTCAGGCCCCGGCTCGCCGCGGCCGCCACAAGAACATCCCGCTTTAATAGCGCGAGCTGGGCCCACGCGCGCCAGCTGGGGAACGCAAAAGCACCCGCACGCACGGCGTGTCGGGTGCTTTTGCGTCTGCTCACCCACGGCACAGAATCGTCGAAAGTGCTTGGTAGAGCTGGCTTTCTGGATCCGAGGGCAATTGTTCGGCCCGCCAGCCGACGAAATCGTCCGGGCGGATCAACAGCGCACCTTCGGGCGCGAGTCCAGTGACTTGTGCCCATTCGTCGCTCTGGATGCAATGCGCTGTGATCGGAACGCCGAGGCCAGACGACACCGAGGATGCGGCCGCACGCCAGTGATCGTCGCCGGTGAAGACGGTGAACCCGGTACCGAGCAGGTCTAGCGTCGACACCCGCTCGCCGCGATGCTGCACCCACACATGCGGCACCCGGGTGCCGGGCTGTCCGCGTAACTCACCCACCAGCGCTCCGGCGTCCGGCTCACCGTCGACAATTGCGGCCGACCGGTATCGGTAGCCGATCAGCAGCGCAAACATCGGCGCTTCCTCGTCCGCGGGCAGCCCCGGCCCCTGGTCTTTGAGCCGCAGAAATGCCAACGCCGGCCCGATCAGGGACTGACGCGCATTGAAGCGCCCAACCGGGTGTCGCTCGGCATGGTAGGTCGCCAGTAATCCAGGATCGGCGTTGCCTTGCAGGACCGTTGCCAGCTTCCAGGCCAGGTTGTGCGCGCTCTGGATGGCCGTGTTGGCGCCGCCACCCTTGAACGGGGGCATGGTGTGCGCCGAGTCGCCGACGAGAAAGATTCGGCCGCTTCGGAATTGGTCGGCCACCCGTTCGTACGGCTGCCACGGCGCCACATCGATGATTTCCACCTCGATCGGCTCCCCAACAGCTTTGACGAGCAGCTCGCGGCAATGCTGCGGCGTGAACTGAGCGGCGGTCTCACCATTGTCGGGAAAGTAGGTGGTGATGAACATGCCCAAGTCGTCGCGCACCGGCAGAAATATCCCGTTCACATCCGCGTTGTCGACTTGCACGGCGTCGCCGTCGTCGAGCTGAGGGACGAACTTTCGCCACGGCGCCCGGAAATAAATGAAGACGACATATATCGGCAGAGCCCCGTAGCCCGAAATCGTCACACCGAGTGCGTCACGGATCGGACTGTGCACGCCATCGGCGGCCACAAGGAAATCGGCGCGCACGGCTTCCGAGACACCCGAATCCCGGTCGCGCAAAACGGCATTCACAGCCGCGTCGTCCTGCTCGAACGAGCACAACTCCGTGTGGTAGCGCGCCTCGTTGCCGGACCTGCGGACGTGGCCGAGCAGGATCGGTTCCAACGCGCTCTGTGGGCAATACTGTCCGGCCGGCTCGGGACTAAGTCCTTCGAAGGGCGAGAAAATCGCATCGGCGTCGAACGCCTGCTTCTGTTCGGTGCTGGCCAGCGTCGGCTTGCTCACCATGTCCGAAACTCCGTCCGCGATCGCGTGGACCTCGTCGGCGAGGCCCAGGCCGCGCAGGATCTCCAGGCTGCGGAAACTCAGGTTGCGTGCTTTCGGGTAGATGAACACCTCCCGGCGCTTCTCCACCAATAGCGAGCGGACACCATGTTTGGCCAGCAGGGCCGACATGGTCAGGCCACCGGCGCCGGCACCGACGATGAGCACCGGTACGTGTTGGACCTTCACCGCCATCTCCCTCCTAGACGGAACGGTATAGTTCCGCTTGGACCCATGCTGGCACTCCGAACTGGAACACGCAAACTGTTACGGCGCCGACGCGCCGGCAAGCGGCAACAGCACGTCTTCGAGCACGCGGCGGACATAAACCCGGTCGATCGGTCGACCGGTCAGCACCCGCAGCACATTGAGGCCCAAGGCGACGTCCGGTATGAGACTCAGATCGCGGCCGGACGGGATTTCCCCGCGGGCCACCGCCTGGTCGAGCACCCCACGCACCACGTGGCGCGGCCTGGAAAGGACGAGATCGTCCAGTGCGGCCGCCAGGACGGGATTGTGCATCGCGGCCGTCGCCACTCCCACGATCACCTGAATCATGCTGTAAGCAGTGTCATCTATGTCCGGTACCGCCGCGACCAGCGCGTCGATGTCGCCGCGGAGACTCCCGGTGTTGGGCAGTTCGACGGGTCCCAGCTGCCGTCGCCAGTGGGCGATGGCATCGGCCACCACCACCGCCTTCGAGGGCCAACGACGATAGATTGCGGCCTTGCCGACGCCGGCGCGCGACGCGATGTCGTCCATGCTCAGCCGGTCATACCCCAATTCGGCAACACCCCTCAGCGCCGCATCGAGGATGGCTCCGTCCAGGGACCGGTCCAGGCGCCGCGGACTTCGTGCGCGCGCTGCGCGATCACTTCCAGCACTCTCATCGGCCATCGCGGTGACCTCACCCTGTCGAAACGATACGGTTCCGTCCAAACATACTCCGTATCCGGCCGCTCGTGCCGAGCAGACGCAAAAGCTCCCGAAACCCCGCCCATTTCGGCTTCTTTGCGCTGACCTTGGCCTGAGTGGGCGCACGTCGTTGTCGCGCGCTATGGCCTGTGCCCGGTGGCGCCGGACGTGGGGGGCGCTCCAAGAATCCTCCAAGGCGGCCGCTGGATTCTCATCGATATCGTTGCGGCCAAGGGGGCGACGCAGCAGAGTAGAGAAATAGTGAATCTGATCACGTCAGGTCGGGCGATCGCGGAATCCGCGCTCGCGCTGTCGCCGTGGGTTCCGGCGCCGAAGCCTCGGTCGGCGGCGGACGTCGATGCGACGTGGATAACGGCGGTATTCGGTCAGCGCGTACCGGGGGCGGTCGCGCTTCGCGTCAAGACCGTGGAGGGCACGTCCGGGCTGACAGACCGGCGACTTCTGGCCATCGAGTGGAACGCCGCCGGCCAGGACGCCGGTCTGCCCACCGGCGTGTTCGTCAAGGCGACGCCGTTGTCAGCGAAAAACCGTGCGATGGTGGCCGCCCTCGACATGGCGATGAACGAAGTCGGGTTCTACAAGGCGATCCGGCCAGGACTCGGGGACGACGTCGCGCCGCAGGTGTACGCGTGCCACGCGGGCCATGGTGGCCGTTACCTGCTCCTGTTGGAGGACCTCGTCGGCGCCGGCGCAACCTTTCTCGAGAGCCCTCACGACCTCGACCTGCCCTACGCGGAGGGCGTCGTGCGCGCCCTGGGCCACCTGCACGCGGCGTTCTGGGACAGCCCGCGTCTGAAAAACGACCTCTCCTGGATCGCGTCGGAGAGGCAGCGGCCTGGATTTGCCGTCATGCTTTGGCAGTTCCGCCGCATGCGCAAGAAACTACTCGCTTCCGCCGAGTACGAACTGCCACCGTCGGTGCGACGCATGGCCGAATTCGTCAACCGCAACGATCATGCGCTGCACGCTAAGTGGAAGGTCGGTCCGCAGACAGTGCTGCACGGCGACGGGCACGCCGGCAACACCTACGGCCTTCCGGACGGGCGAAGCGGGCTTCTCGATTGGCAGCTGATCCAGCGTGGACCCGGCATTCGTGAGATCAGCTACTTCTTCACGCATTCGCTGCCGATCGAGCTGCGCAGACAGCATCAGGAAGACCTGATCAGGCTTTACCTGTCGACCCTGCAGGAATACGGCTTGACCGACCCGCCGACGTTCGACGAGGCGTGGCAGGCGTACCGATTCTTCGTCTTCGACGCGTGGGATTTTATCGGCCTCTGCGCCGTGTGGCCCGGGCTCCAGCCCCCCGAATACGTCGAGGAAGGATTTCGTCGAGCGAACGCCACGGTCGCCGATCTGGAGGTCGACAAGGCGGTGATGGCCGCGCTGTCGTGACCCGGGACGTAACTGTGAACTTGGATCGGCTGAGTCCACGAGACTGGATGTTGGGCAAGGCTTTTGAGCCGGTGCGGCAAGGAGGGCAACCATGTTGAAGGCGGAGATCATCCCCGCAATCTTGGCCCTGCTCGGCGCGCTGTCAGCCGCGATCGGGATTGTGATCCGACAGCGGTCTGCACATTCGGTCACCGAGGGCGAAGTCGGCCACCTGACGCTGTTCAGCATGCTGGTGCGAAACCGCCGCTGGTGGCTAGGCGGTATCGGGGACATTGCCAGCAACATCTTCATTGCTGTAGCCCTATACCGTGGCTCGGTCATGCTGGTCACCTGCCTGCAGGTGACAGTGTTGCTGTTCGCCCTACCCATCTATGCGAAGGTGAGCGGTCATCGCATCACCCGCTCGGAGTGGGTCTGGGCGGTAGTGCTGGCCGCGGCGTTGGCGCTGCTCATCGTGGTCGGGGATCCGACGGCCGGCGAGCCCCGGGGCGCGGTCAGCGACTGGCTCATTGTGGCCCCCGTGATGGGTGCGGCGTTGGTGCTGTGCGTGTTGGGGGCCCGGGTTTTGAAAGGCCGTCCGGCCTCGGCGGTGCTGCTGGCGGCGGTGAACGGGGCCTCGATAGCGTTGTTCGCCGTCCTGACCAAGACCATTGTCCACGTGCTGCATCACGGCGACCACCAGTTGCTCGATAAGTGGGAGTTCTACGTCTGGATCCTCGCCGCGGTGTCCGGGATAATCTTCCAGCAGTCAGCGTTCCGCGCCGGCTCGCTGACCGCCTCTCTCCCGACGATGATCGTCGCAAGGCCGGTGGTGGCCGTGATACTCGGCGTCACAGTGCTCAAGGAGACGCTGCAACTAAAAGGCCGTCCGGAGTGGACCTTGCTGATAGCGCTGACGGTGCTGGTGATCGTCGCCACGGTGATGCTGGCTCGCGGTGAGGCCGCCACCATAGAGGAAGACGAAGAACGCGACTTGCATCGCGTTACAGCCAGCGACGAACCGAACAAGGTGCCATCGGAACGCTTGGGCGACGGACGCTTACCCGGCAGCGCTCCTACTGGGTGACGGGACGGCGCTGGGCCTTTTGCGTCTGCTCACGACACGGAACTCAGGAACTCCTCCGCCACCGCGACCACCCGCTCGCGGTCACGTGGCACCAAACCGATGCGCGTGCGCCGGTCGAGGATGTCGTCGACATCCAGTGCGCCCTCGTGGGTCACCGCGTATTCGAACTCCGCACGGGTGACATCGATGCCCTCCGCGACGGGATCGGTCGGCCGCGCGCAACTAGCTGTGATGATGACGTTTGACGCCTCGGCGCCGTAGCGGTCTACGAGGGAAGCCGGCAAACCGCCTCCCGGGCCGGCCGCAGGTCCGGGGTTTGCGGGCGCTCCGATTAGCGGCAGGTTGCGGGTCCGGCACTCCGCGGCATGCAAGTGCCGCAAGCGGATGGCATGGTCGAGGACATCCTCTGCCATGTAACGGTATTCGGTCAGCTTGCCGCCGATCACGCTGATCACACCGGATGGCGACTCGACCACCGCGTGATCACGAGAAACATCGGCGGTGCGACCTTCGCCGGCGTCGATCAGCGGCCGCAGACCGGCATAGGAACCGATGACGTCGCTCGTACCCAGCCTGGTTCCCAATGCGGTGTTCACCGTGTCCAGCAGAAACGTGATCTCTTCTGAAGATGGCTGCGGCACATCGGGAATCGGCCCCGGTGCGTCCTCGTCCGTCAGCCCGAGATACACCCGGCCCAACTGCTCGGGCATGGCGAACACGAAGCGGTTCAGCTCCCCCGGAATCGGAATCGTCAGCGCCGCAGTCGGGTTCCCCAGAGCTTCAGCGTCGAACACGAGATGCGTTCCGCGGCTGGGGCGCAACTTCAGCGAGGAATCGATGTCGCCCGCCCACACTCCCGCAGCGTTGATGACCGCACCGGCCGACACATCGAAGGACTGACCGGTGCGGCGGTCGGTCA
Source organism: Mycobacterium sp. 852002-51163_SCH5372311 (assembly GCF_001667115.1). Taxonomy (GTDB): domain Bacteria; phylum Actinomycetota; class Actinomycetes; order Mycobacteriales; family Mycobacteriaceae; genus Mycobacterium. The sequence continues at coordinate 13,807 of NZ_LZIJ01000100.1, forward strand.
GTCGCACTGAATTACCGGTGGCCTCCGACGCAACCACATACGTGAGGATGCGTGCGCCGTGCTGTGCCGCGGTGCGTGCCACCGCGGTGACCAAGCGGGCGTCGTCGATCAACTGCCCGTCGTAGGCAAGCAATCCGCCGGCAAGCCCGTCGCGCCGCACGGTGGGTGCCATCTCCACGACGCGCCGCGCCGGAATCCAACGCGAACGCGGCAGCGTAGCGGACGGCGTGCCGGCCATCGTGCGCAATACGTCGCCGGCCAGAAACCCGGCGCGCACCAACGCACGCTTGGCGTGATTCATCGACGGCAGCAACGGCACCAGCTGCGGCATGGCCCGAACGAGGTGGGGGGCGTTGCGGGTCATCAGGATTCCGCGTTCTATGGCGCTGCGCCGGGCGATTCCGATGTTGCCGCTGGCCAAATAGCGCAGACCACCGTGGACCAGCTTGGAACTCCAGCGGCTGGTGCCGAACGCCAGATCGTGCTTTTCCACCAGCGCCACCCGAAGGCCTCGCGACGCGGCATCCAAAGCGATTCCGGCGCCGGTGATCCCCCCGCCGATCACGACGATGTCCAGCGGCTCGCCATCGGCGAGAGCGCCGAGTTCCGCGCTGCGGCGCGCGGCATTCAAAGCGGTCGAATCGGTCATCAGGACAGGTATCCGTTCAGTGAGTAGGCGAGTTCGGTGGCCAGGGCTTCGGCGTCCAGGACGGGACTGACGATGTCCGCGGATTGAATGGTCGACTGGGCGATCAACAGCACCATCGTCGCCAGCTGCCGGGGGTCCCCGGCGCGGACGCTGCCGTTGTGTTGTGCGACCTCCAAGCGGGCTGCCAACCCCTCGATCAAGAATTGTTGGCTGGTTCCGAGGCGCTCGGTGATGTACACCCGGGCCAGCTGCGAGTGCATGACCTTCTTGATCAGTTCGTCGCCGCGCAGCCGGTCGGCCACCGCGACGGTCTGTTTGACCAGCGCCTCCCGGTCGTCCCCGTCGAGCGGAACCTCGCGCACGACCTCGAGTAGATGACCGGTCAGCAGCGCCGACATGATCGACGGCGTGTCCGGCCAGCGGCGATATACCGTCGGGCGGCTCACACCCGCGCGCCGGGCGATCTCGGCCAGCGTCACCCGGTCGACGCCGAAGTCGAGAACACAACTCGCCGCTGCCGCAAGAATGCGGTCTCCGATGTCCTCGGCCGCATTACTGATTGACAACATATGTAATACTGTAACGCATGACGCACCTCGAGGAACTCCTTCCACCGATGAAATGGAACGCGTGGGGAGATCCCGCCGCCGCCAAGCCACTCTCCGACGGCATCAAGGCTCTGCTGAAGCAGGTTGTGGGCCTTGAGGATTCGGGTGAGGCCGAACTGGAACCCGACCAGGTGAAGCTGCGGCCGTCGGCCTTGTCGCAAGCCGATCAAGACGCACTGGCCAAGATCGTCGGCGCCGAGTACTTCCGCGTCGCGGACCGCGATCGGCTACTCCACGCCGGCGGCAAGTCCACGCCCGACATGCTGCGCCGCAAGGACCGCGGCATCCAGGACGCGCCCGACGCGGTGTTGCTACCCGGCGGCGAAGACGGCGAAGACACCGTCGCCGCGATTCTGCGCTATTGCTGTGACCACGGCATAGCCGTCGTCCCGTTCGGCGGCGGCACCAGCGTCACCGGTGGGCTCGATCCCGCTCGAGGTCGGTTCAGCGCGGTGATCTCACTGGACTTGCGCCGCTTCAACGAGCTACATGCGCTCGACGAAGTGTCCGGCATCGCCGAACTGGGCGCCGGCGTCACCGGTCCGGACGCCGAACGCCTCCTGGGCGAACATGGTTTCTCGCTCGGACACTTCCCGCAGAGCTTCGAATACGCCACCATCGGCGGTTTCGCCGCGACCCGGTCGTCGGGTCAGGACTCCGCGGGTTACGGCCGTTTCAACGACATGATCATCGGCCTCCGCATGATCACTCCGGTGGGTGTGCTCGATGTGGGCCGGGTAGCGGCCTCGGCGGCGGGCCCGGACCTGCGCCAATTGGCGATCGGCTCGGAAGGGGTCTTCGGTGTCATCACCAAGGTGCGGTTGCGGGTGCACCGGGTGCCGGAGACCACCCGCTATGAGGCGTGGTCGTTTCCGGACTTCGCGACCGGGGCCGCGGCACTGCGCGCCGTCACCCAGATCGGTACCGGACCCACCGTCGTGCGGCTTTCCGACGAGGCCGAGACCGGAGTCAATCTCGCGACCACCGAGGCGATCGGCGAGAACCAGATCACCGGCGGCTGTTTGGGATTGACATTGTTCGAGGGCACCAAGGAGCACGCCGAAAGCCGACATGCCGAGACGCGCGCGCTGCTGGAGTCCTTGGGCGGCAAATCGCTGGGCGAAGGCCCGGCGCAGGCCTGGGAACGTGGCCGGTTTGCCGCGCCCTACCTGCGCGACTCGCTGCTGGCGGCGGGCGCGCTCTGCGAGACGCTGGAAACCGCTACCGATTGGTCCAACCTGCCGGCGCTGAAGGCCGCTGTCACGGAAGCGCTTACGTCGTCGCTTGCCGAATCGGGGACGCCGGCGCTGGTGATGTGCCACATCTCGCACGTCTACCCGACCGGTGCGTCGCTGTACTTCACTCTGCTTGCCGGACAACGGGGCAATCCCGTCGAGCAGTGGATGGCCGCCAAGAAGGCCGCGTCCGACGCGATCATGGCAAACGGCGGAACCATCACCCATCACCATGCGGTCGGCGCCGACCACCGCGCCTGGATGCGTGACGAGGTGGGCGATCTGGGCGTGCAGCTGCTGGCTGCGGTCAAGGCCACATTCGATCCGGCCGGAATTCTCAACCCCGGCAAGCTGATTCCGTGAAGCCGGACATCCCTGGCGGCCATCTGAACCGGCGCGAGATCAGCAAGGTGACCGCGCTGACAAATCCCCTGTCGGGGCACGGCGCCGCGGTGGCGGCCTCGCAACTGGCGATCGCCCGCCTTCAGCACCGGGGTGTGGAAGTCATCGAGATCGTCGGCGAAAATGCCGAAGATGCGCGGTATCTCGTCGCCGCGGCGGTCGAAAAGGGAACCGACGCTGTGGTCGTCACCGGCGGCGACGGCGTCATCTCCAACGCGCTGCAAGTGCTGGCCGGCACAGATGTGCCGCTGGGAATCATCCCCGCGGGCACCGGTAACGACCACGCCCGCGAATTCGGCATTCCCACAAAGGATCTCGAGGCCGCCGCGGACGTCGTCGTCGACGGCTGGACGAAAACCGTTGACCTAGGCCGGGTTCGGTCCGACCATAACCGCAAAAAGTGCGACAAATGGTTCGGCACCGTGGCGGCCACCGGGTTCGATTCCCTGGTCACCGACCGAGCCAACCGGATGACCTGGCCACATGGGCGACTGCGCTACTACGTCGCGATGTTCGCCGAGCTGTCGCAGCTGCGACTGCTGCCGTTCCGGTTGGTGCTCGACGGAGCACAGGAGATCGAGGCCGATCTCACGCTGACCGCCTTCGGCAACACTCGAAGCTATGGCGGGGGGATGCTGATCTGCCCCAACGCCGACCCCTCCGACGGCCTGCTCGACATCACCATGGTGGCGTCCGCGTCGCGGACGAAGCTGGTCCGCTTCTTTCCCACCGCGATCAAAGGCACCCATGTCGAGCTGGACGAGGTGACGACCGCTCGGGCCAAGACCGTCGAGGTCGAATGCCCCGGGATCAACGTGTACGCCGACGGTGACTTTGTCTGCCCGTTACCCGCGGAGATCTCCGCGGTGCCGGCTGCACTGCACATTCTGCGTCCGCATCGCGGCTAGCGGGTGACCACCGCCGCAGGCCCCATCAGCCTCAGCATTCCCACCAGTCACTGGAAGCGCGGGTATGTCCGCGCACGATTTTGCTAGCGCGGGCGATAGCGATTTCCGGAAGCGAAGGTGCCGCTACTTAGGTGCTGAAGTGACCTGTGTGACTAGGACCCTTTAGCCGACTCCGCGGCTCAGCCACGTCACCTCGCCGGCGTCGCCGCCGTCGCGATAGACCTCCAGCGCCTCGTCCCACGCCGTTCCCAACACGGAGTCGAGCTCGGCGGCAAGTGTGTCGGCACCCTGCGCCATCAGCGCCCGCAGCCGCATCTCCCCGACCATGATGTCGCCGTTGGCGCTCATCGACCCGCTCCACAGACCAAGCTGCGGAGTGTGGCTGAAGCGCTGGCCGTCGACCCCCGGACTCGGGTCCTCGGTGACCTCGAACCGCAGCACCGACCAGGAGCGCAGCGCGTCGGCCAGCCGGGCGCCGGTGCCCACCGGCCCCACCCAGTTGGTGACCGCCCGCAGCTGTCCCGGCATGGCCGGCTGCGGCGTCCACACCAGGTTCGCCTTGGACTGCAGAGTCGACGACAACGCCCACTCGACATGCGGGCAAACCGCCGCGGGCGAGGCGTGTACATACACCACGCCAGTCGTCAGATCGGCGAATTGATTCGACGCACGCATCTGCTGCTCCTTCGGTTCCACGAGGGACGTCTTCCCCAACGACCTGGTGAACCCGACAAGCAGGATGCTCAAGATGTATTTGTGTCGTGCGTGTCTATTGTGCCTTGTGATACCCGTGTTGCGCTAGTGTTCAGTTCCTATCAGATGTATTGCGATAGGACCGCATCTGAAATCGCCGGCCAGATGTCCAGCGCCCATTCACCGAAATCGCGGTCGGTCAGCACCACCAGCGCCAGATCAGCCACGGGATCTGCCCAGATGAAGCCCCCTGCCTGGCCGAAATGGCCGTACGTGCGCGCCGAATTGCGCGAGCCGGTCCAATGCGGCGACTTCGCATCCCTGATCTCGAAGCCCAGCCCCCAGTCGTTGGGTCGTTGCGCGCCGTAGCCGGGCAAGACGCCGTTCAGCCCGGGAAACTGCACGCTGGTGGCCTCGGCGTGCATCTGGGCCGAAACCGTCGACGGCCGCAGCAGGTCACCGGCGAACACCGCCAGGTCACCCACCGTCGAGGTTGCCCCGAACCCCGCGGCCTCAGCGCCGCCGTCCAACCGGGTGGCCTTCATCGCGAGCGGCTCGCACACCGCCTCGGCCAGGTAACGCCCGAACTCGATTCCCGACTCTTGCTGCACCGTCTCGGCCAGCACCGTGAAGCCGGTGTTCGAATACACCCGTCGGGTACCGGGCCTGGCCAGCACCTGATCAGAAGTCATCGCCAGGCCCGAGGCGTGCGCCAGCAAATGCCGGACGGTGGAGCCCGGCGGACCGGCCGGGGTGTCCAGCTCTACGACACCCTCTTCGACGGCGACCTGCGCCGCGCGGGCCACCAGCGGTTTGGTTACCGACGCCAACGCGAAAACTCGCTCGGTGTCGCCATGTGTGGCCAGCACGCCTGTGGGTGCTATCACCGCGGCGGCAGCCGCCGGCACCGGCCACTCATCGAGCACCTCGAGGGCGGCCATCACTTCCGGGCGATGTAGTAATAATTGATCGGATCGGACTCGATCTCGGCCACTTCGACCTCGTCGAACCCGGCGTCGGCAAGCATTGATACCGCCAGCTGACGTCCCCACACCGCGCCCAGGCCCGCGCCGTCCATGGCCAGCGAGACCGTCATGCAGTGCATCATCGAGGTGGCGTACAGGTAGGTGCTCATCGGCACACCGACGTTTTCCTCGAGCCGGCTGGACGCTTTGACGTCCGCCATCAGTAGGACACCGCCAGGTCGCAGGGCACGATAGATGTTTTGCAGCACGCGCGCCGGCTGCGCTTGATCGTGGATGGCGTCGAACACCGTGATCACGTCATAAGTGGCGACCTTGTCCAACTCGGCAAGATTGTGGCTCTCGAAGCTCGCGTTCGTCAGACCCAGCTCGGCGGCTTCCGAGCGGCCGGCGGCGATCGCCTCTTCGGAGAAGTCGATGCCGGTGAATCGGCTCGTCGGGAACGCTCGGGCCATCAGGTTGATCGCATGACCGCTGCCGCATCCGAAATCGGCCACGTCAGCCCCGGCCCGCAACCGCTCGACCAAGCCGTCGACCAACGGCAGCACCACGTCGATCAGCGCCGCGTCGAAGACCACGCCGCTCATCTCGGCCATCAGCGCGTGAAAGCGGGGAAATTCGCTGTAGGGCAGACCGCCGCCCGCCCGCACGCAGCCGATGATCTTCTGTTCGACTTCGCTGAGCAACGGAATGAACGAGGCCACAACGGCAAGGTTGTTGGGCCCGGCAGCCCGGGTCAGCGCGCCGGCGCGGTGCGCGGGCAACGAATAGGTCGCGGTCTGCGCGTCGTAGTCGACGACGTGCCCGGTGGTCATGCCGCCCAGCCACTCCCGGACATAGCGCTCGTTGAGGCCCGCGGCGTCAGCGATTTCGGCGCTGGTGGACGGCGGCAGCCCGGCCATGGTGTCCAGCAGACCGGTCTGATGCCCGATGCTGAGCAGAATCGCCAGACTGGCGCTGTCCAGGGCCGCGGTCATCCGCTCGGTGAACTCCTCAACCGTCTCGGTCATGCTCACGGACGCTACACCCGTCTCGTGACGCGCCGAGCCTGCCTCGTGACGCGCCGAGCCTGCCGCCAGGGCGCCGGGATTCGCGTAATCGCGTGCCTCAGCGCAGGATCGGCGCCACCACCGCAGGCTCGACGCACGGCCCGATGGTGGCGACCCGCTTCGCCCGGCTCCGCCGCGCTCGCGATCACCACGGGCCGCAAAGTAGTTTGGTGCCCATGAGTCAGACCGTGCGAGGTGTCATTTCACGCAACAAGGACGAACCCGTCGAATTGGTCGACATCGTGGTCCCTGATCCGGGGCCCGGCGAAGCCGTGGTCGACGTCATCGCCTGCGGGGTCTGCCACACCGACCTGACATACCGCGACGGCGGCATCAACGACGAATACCCGTTCCTGCTCGGGCACGAGGCCGCCGGAACCGTGGAAGCGGTCGGCCCCGGAGTAACCGCCGTCGAACCGGGCGACTTCGTGATCCTCAACTGGCGCGCGGTCTGCGGACAGTGCCGCGCCTGTAAGCGTGGCCGGCCTCGCCTCTGCTTCAACACCTTCAACGCCGAGCAGAAGATGACGCTGACCGACGGCACCGAGCTCACCCCGGCGCTGGGCATCGGGGCATTCGCCGACAAGACGCTCGTTCATTCCGGCCAGTGCACCAAAGTCGACCCGCAGGCCGATCCCGCCGTCGCCGGTCTGTTGGGCTGCGGGGTGATGGCCGGCATCGGTGCAGCGATCAACACCGGCGGTGTCACCCGCGACGACACGGTCGCCGTCATCGGTTGCGGCGGGGTGGGCGATGCCGCTATCGCCGGTGCCGCGCTGGTCGGAGCCAAACGAATCATCGCCGTCGACAACGACAACACGAAACTGGACTGGGCCCGCAAATTCGGGGCCACCCACACCGTCAATCCCCGCGAGCTTGCCGACGGCAAAGACCTAGTGGAAACCATCCAGGACCTCACCGACGGCTTCGGCGCCGACGTGGTCATCGATGCCGTCGGGCGCCCCGAAACCTGGAAACAGGCCTTCTACGCGCGAGATCTCGCCGGAACCGTGGTGCTGGTCGGGGTGCCCACTCCCGATATGCGCCTGGACATGCCGCTGGTGGACTTCTTCTCTCACGGCGGCGCACTGAAGTCGTCGTGGTACGGCGACTGCCTACCCGAACGCGACTTCCCCACCCTCATCGACCTCTACCTGCAGGGCCGACTCCCGCTGGACAAGTTCGTCTCCGAACGCATCGGACTCGACGACGTCGAGGAAGCATTCCACAAAATGCACGACGGTAAGGTGCTGCGATCGGTGGTGATCCTCTAATGGTTGCAATCGAAAAGGTCGTCACGCACGGCACATTCGAACTCGACGGTGGCAGTTGGGAAGTCGACAACAACATCTGGCTGGTCGGCGACAACTCCAATGTCGTGGTCTTCGACGCCGCCCACACCGCGGAGCCGATCATCGAGGCCGTCAACGGCCGCCATGTGGTCGCGGTGGTGTGCACCCACGGGCACAACGATCACGTCACGGTGGCTCCCGAGCTGGGCAAGACGCTCGACGCACCGGTGCTGCTACACCCCGCCGACGATGTGTTGTGGCGAATGACCCACCCGGACAAGGACTTTCGTTCTATCTCCGACGGGCACACACTGAGCGTCGCGGGCATGCAATTGCAGGCGATGCATACTCCGGGCCACTCTCCCGGATCGGTGTGCTGGTATGCCTTCGACCTGGGTGTGCTTTTCAGCGGCGACACGCTGTTCTCCGGTGGCCCGGGCGCGACGGGGCGTTCGTACTCGGACTTCCCGACGATTCTGCAGTCGATATCCGAGCGCCTCGGAAAGTTGCCCGGCGACACCGTCGTGCACACCGGACACGGCGACGACACCACCATCGGCGACGAGATCGTCCATTACGAGGAGTGGGTCGCCCGCGGACATTAGTCACCGCGCGTCGGCAACCAGCCCCGCGAGGGTGCGCAAAATGCCGGCTGTTATCGGCGTGTCGTCGTACAAACACGCACGCTCGCGGTCAGAGCTCGCGGTCAGAGCTTCGCGGTCAGAGCTGCGCGGTCAGAGCTGCGTAGCCATCACCGCCGACCTCACGGTGCGCCTGCTGCGCCCCAGCCACATCACCGAAAACGCCAGATCGGCCAGGCCCACCACGAACAATCCGACGAAAACCCACACCAGATAGCCATACGAGCTCTGATGGCCGAAAGACAGCCGCGGGCTGATGTAGCCGTTGACCTGGCCGTCGGTCGTGACGTTGTAGGTGCCCTCGGCCGGAACATGAACCAGCCAAACCCGCACGTGCGCATCGTTGTTGACAGTCGTTGTGCTACCGATGCTTTCGGTGATGACGGGCTGCGCCACACCTTCCGGCGGAATGATCGTCACACCTAGCGGGGGCACCGGCAGACCGCCGCCGTTGGTTCCGCCGATCACCACCGTGTGCAGGCTGGCGGTCACCTCACCGGCAGGCAGGTGCACACTGCCCGAGCCCGGGATCGGCACTTCGCCGTAGGCGTCGTACTTGTCCAGAAAGAATGCGTTAAGGATCAACGTGGTGATGAATCCGGCGACCGACACCACCAGGATCACGATGGCGGCGGCTAGCGAAAACTTGGCGAGCCGTCTGCTGCTCATCCAGGCAGTGTGTCATGTGCCAGGCTGCGGTGACGACCGAGTACGGCAAGGCAGAAAGCGCCACCCAGAACCGCAAACGCCGTCACCAGAACCCAGTCACCGAGCCGTTGGTACAGCGTGGCATTCGACCCCAGCGGAACGTTCACGACGACGACACCGCGGAAGTCCGACGGACACCAGGCGAGCCGCCGGCCCCGGGCGTCGAAGACCGAGCTGTCCCCGGACAGTCCCACGTGAACGGCGGGGCGGCCCACTTCGACGGCACGCACTGCGGGCTGGCCGGCTAGCTGTGGCTGTGCCCAACTCCCCTGGAATGACGAGGTCGAACTCTGATACACCAACAGCCGGGCACCGAGCTTCGCCTCGCGCCGGGTCAGATCGGGAAAGGTGATCTCGTAACTGATCAACGGGCCGATGGCCAGCCTGCCGGCATCGAAAACCACCGGCCCCGAACCCCGTTGCCGGTCGGCGGCGGCAGCCTTGGAGTGGCGGGTGATCCAGCCGAAAAGCGTTCGCAGGGGCACATATTCGCCGAAGGGCACCAACCGGGTCTTGCGGTAGCTGCCCAACGATCCGTGTTCGCCGATCAGCACCGCCGACTTGAAGATGCCACCGCCGGGCGCCGGCGCATCGACGTTGACCAACAGATCCGCCCCCACCCGCCGCGACAGCTCCGTGAGGCGGTCCAGCACCTCCGGGTGGCTGGTGAGGTCTTGTCCGACACTGCTTTCACCCCAGACCACCAAGTCCGGCCGTTGGCCGGCCAACGCCGCGGTGAGCGCCTCGCTGGCCGCCTCACGCGCTACGGCGTCAGCAATATCGCCGGTTTGCACCAAGGCCACACGCACCGCAGCAGCGCCGGCCGGCGCCGGCCCAAGCTGGTACCAAGCCGGGCCGAGCGCCGCGCACGTCACGGCACACGCCACCATCACCAGCCAACCTGCCCGCTGCCGGTGCAGAATCGCGCCGACGATCGCGGTATTGGCCGCAACCAGAAGAAAACTCGTCAGCCACACCCCGCCCAGGGAAGCCGACGCCAGCATCACGGGCTGGTTCCACTGCGACGCACCCAAGGGTGCCCACGGGCCGCCCAGCCACGGGAGGGATCGCACGGCTTCGGCCGCGACCCACGCGCTGGGCACCACCACCACGGCGGCAACGGTGCGGCTGATGACAAGCGACGACAGCAACCGGCGGACGACCCACCCCCACGGCAGCCACAGCGCGCCGAGCCCGAAGGCCACCAACGCGAGCGCCGGCCCGATGCTGTTGGCCAGCCAGTATTGCGTGGTGAGCACGAATGCGCTCATACCCAGCCAGGCCCGCACGGCACCCGCCCACGGCGACGGCGCAGCACGGACCACCAACAGCAGCGGCACCAAACCGACCCACGCCAGCCACCAGCACGACGGCGCCGGAAACGCGAACGCGGGTATCGTCCCGAAGACCAGCGCCGCCGCCCAACCGGGGAAGCGCTGCGCAAGTGCCTCCCGACGTAGGCCCATGCCGACCAGAATGCCGCTCCGGTTCGCGAACGGCGACGGAAAGAGCAGACTGGGACGCGACCCACCGGAAAGGAGAGTGATACGCATGGCCAACGATCTCGTCGCCACGGTGCCCGATCTGACCGGAAAGCTGGCAGTCATCACCGGAGCCAACAGCGGTCTGGGGTTCGGCCTGGCCCGACGGCTGTCCGCGGCCGGAGCCGACGTGGTCATGGCGATCCGCAATCGCGCCAAGGGTGAGGAGGCGATCGAGAAAATCCACGCGACGGTTCCGGACGCGAAGCTGACCATCAAGGCGCTCGACCTGTCGTCGCTGGCATCGGTGGCCGCATTGGGCGAACAGCTCAATTCCGAGGGTCGCCCGATCGACATCCTGATCAACAACGCCGGCGTCATGACGCCGCCGGACCGCGACACGACCGCGGACGGATTCGAATTGCAGTTCGGCAGTAACCATCTCGGCCACTTCGCACTGACCGGACACGTGCTGCCACTGTTACGCGCGGCCGAGGGCGCGCGGGTTGTCTCGCTGAGCAGTCTCGCGGCGCGGCAAAGCGGCAAGATCCACTTCGACGACCTGCAGTTCGAGAAGTCCTACGCCGCGATGGCCGCTTATGGCCAGTCGAAGCTGGCGGTGTTGATGTTCGCCATCGAGCTGGACAAGCGCAGTCGTGCGGCTGGCTGGGGCATCGTCTCCAGCGCGGCACACCCCGGCTTGACCAAGACCAACCTGCAGATCAGCGGACCTTCGCACGGCAGAGACAAGCCCGCGCTGATGGAGCGTTTGTACAAGACGTCGTGGAAGTTCACGCCTTTCCTCTGGCAGGAGATCGAGGAGGGAATCCTGCCCGCGCTGTATGCGGCCGCGACTCCGCATGCCGAGGGCGGCGCGTTCTACGGCCCCCGTGGCGTCTACGAGCTCGCGGGTGGCGGGGTGAAACTGGCCCACGTTCCCAAACGCGCCCGCAACGAGGACGACTGCCGACGACTGTGGGATATCTCCGAGGAGCTCACCGGCGTCAGCTACCCCAAGCCCGACTGACGTTTTCGCGGGCTTCACCCAAATAGGTTGGGGCGCACAACGATCCCTTCGAAGATAAGGGTCGGGTTCCAATCAGACGGCGACGCAGAGGGTTTCGGCGAGCAGTGGGCGGCGCACCCGCCGTCCGCTCGCTCTGCGGCCAAGGGCCGGGCTTCACGACGATGTCAACGACCCCCCACAGGAATGAATTCATGTAGCTCACCGCCGCCACTGCGCGCTGGCTGGCGAGCGGGCCGCATTCCGCGCGCGTTAATTGTGCTGGGTATACGGGAATACTCAGCGTTTCGATACCGCGCTACAGCGGGTAACCCTGACCGAAGGGTGGTCGCCAACCATAACTCCAAAAGGGGGCAACGCATGACAACCCAGGAAAACGTGCCGGCGGACTCGGCCGAAAACCAAGAGCCTGCGTCTGACGAATCTCCGGCCGACCGAGAGGCGCCAAAGGACGAAAAGGATTCAAGGAACCAAGAGGATCCTTCGGATCAAGAGGATTCGTCTGACAAGCAAGAGGGTTCGGGCGATTCCGAAAACCTGACCGAGAAGCCAGAGCCGGACGAAGATGACAAAGAAGAAGCCGCCAAGATGATGACGGCTTACGAACCCCGGCCGACGCTGGTGCTGCCGGGCACAGGCGGGGCGGTTTCAGGCACGGCAGTCAACGACTGGCTCGACGACGAGGGAAACCCGAGTGCCATGGGCGATGACGATGCCCCCGCGGCCAAGGCCGAGTCAGAAGGTAGTAAGTCCTCAGGAGAAGGCGGCGAGCCCAAGGCCGAGTCCGAGACACCCGACGACCAGCGGTCATCCCACGAGGAGCGGTCGTCCGACGAGACGCGGTCATCCGACGAGGAGCAGTCATCCGACGAAGAGTCCGATGACGGGCTCTCCATGGAAGAGCAGATAGAAAAAGACAAAGAATTCAACGAGAAAGTCATCGAACAGGCCAAGCAAGACGAAGGCAAGAGCGAGGAAGAACTTGCCGAAGCCGAACAGGAAGAGAAATCGGTAACCCGATAGGTTCAGCGGTCCGGGCTCGCCCCGGATACCGTTTCGCGGGCATCCTCCGGACCACGTGCCGTCCGTAGCGCGCCGCCGACGGCGGCTGTCAGCTGCGGACGCGGCGTCGTGACTACGGGGATCTGCAGCCGCGCCGACAGCGCCGTGGTCACTGCGGGTATCTGCGCCGTTCCGCCCACCGAAATTACCGCGACTAGATCCGAGTCGTGAATTGCGTTGCGCGACAACGTGTCCACTAGCACCGCAATGAAATTGTCTAACGGACCGCGGATGGCGTCGTCGAGTTCGCCGCGAGTGAGCCGGATATCGCTGCGCAGGTCCGACTCCTCGGACAGCGTGGTCACCGTGCTCGACGAAAGCTGTTCCTTGGCGATTCGACAGCCGGCCCGTAGGCGGCTCAGCGAGCCGACCACCGAGCTAGCGCCCCGAACGAACGAGTCCGCGCTCGGCATGTTGTCCAGGACCGCAGTCAGCAGCGCCTGATCGACCAGGCGGCCGGAGAAGTCGTGGTGCCGCACGGTCGGGGCGACGGGCTGATACTCGGCGGAGGCGTCGACCAGCGTGATGCTGGTGCCGCTGCCGCCGAAATCGCAGACCGCGACGATGCCGTCGTCAGGTATGCCCGGGCTGGCCCGCACGGCGAACAGCGTCGCCGCGGCGTCCGGGATCAGGGTCAACGGCTGCGTGCGATTGGACCATTCGGACACCCGGCTCAGCGCCGAGCCCAGCGCATCCACCGCCTTGGGTCCCCAATGTGCGGGATAGGTCACCGCGACACGCTCCGGCAGGGGCCGCCCGCCTGTTGCCGCGTAGGCGAGCGCCCGGAGCCCGTCGGCAACCAAGGCCTCACTGCGATGTGCCGAACCGTCCGCCGCCACGATGCCTGCCGCGTCACCCACGCGGTGCACGAAGTCGCTGATCACCAGGCCGGACTCGTCCAGCCTCGGGTTCTCCGACGGCACACCGACCTCGGGTGGACGCTGACGATACAGCGTCAAAACCGGTCTGCGGGTGATCGCGTGATCGGGTGTCACCGCAGCCAGGTTGGTGGCACCGATTGACAGGCCCAGCGTCGGTGTCGCTAGTTCGGCCATCTCCAATGCCCTGGTCAGCGTATTGTTCCGGCGCCGGGGATCAGCGGTAGGTCCAGCGCGGTGACCCAGCCCGGCGAAAGATCGTTGACCGCCGGGACCGCGTTCAGCGCCCGCATCCCGGTGGCCAGGCAGCCCGCCGCGGCCGCGTCGCGGCCCGAGCCGTCGGTGAACCGGAACGCGGTCTCCTGGAAGATGCTGGGCGTCCCCTCGATATCCACGCGGTAGACGTCGTTGTCGTGACCGGTCGGCCAGTCGGGTGCGGCGTCGAGCCCGATGCGGTTGACATGTTCCAGCTGTATGCGGGTCTCGCCCTGGTAGACGCCGTTGATGGTGAATCGCACGGCCGCGACGTGGCCGGCCTTGATGACGCCTTTGGCCGTGCTGCGCTCGGTGGGTGTCACCCACTTGTCCCAGGTGGTGGTGATTTCGTCGAGCATGATTCCGGCGGCGTGGGCGATCATCGGGACGGTGGCGCCCCACGCAAAGATGAGCACATCGCGGTTTTGCAGCATCGGACTGTATTCGGGCTCGCGGCCGATGCCCATCTCGACTTCGTAGTCGCCTTCGTAGTTGGTGTAGTCCAGCAGCTCCGACGCGCGCACTCGCCGTACTTCGGAACATAGGCCCATCAGGGTCATCGGGAACAGGTCGTTGGCGAAGCCCGGGTCGATGCCGGTGGTGAAGCACGACGACTCGCCCAGCTCGCAGGCTTGGGTGATGGGCTCGATCCACTGCGGTGGATTCAGGTGCATCGTCGGCCACACCCACGGCGTCATCGCGGTCGAGCACACGTCGATGCCGGCCCGCAGGAAACGGGTGATCAGCGAAATGTTTTCCTTGGCTTTCATCGCCGTCGGGCCGTAGTGCACCAGCGCGTCGGGTTTCAGCGCGATCAGGGCGTCGGCGTCATCGGTAGCGACAACGCCGACCGGTTCGGCCAGTCCGCAGATGTCGGCGACGTCGCGGCCGACTTTGTCCGGGTTGCTGACGCCGACACCGACCAACTCGAACATCGGGTGCTTGACGATTTCGGCGATCACCATCTTGCCGACGAAGCCGGTGCCCCAGATCACCACCCGTTTCTTGTCGTGTACCGACATACGCCGCCACCTTTCGGATCGCCAGTCCCGCTTCAGCCCGCTTCACCTTAAGCATGTCGAGCGACTGACAGAAAAAGCTCGCTTGTGGTCGTGGGTTTTGACAGCATGGGAAACCATGAAGCATCTTCGCGGCGCCTCGGCCCTGTTCGCTGTCGGCATCGGATTCGCGGCCACTTGCGGCGTGGCACACGCCGGCGACTTCCCGGAAGTCCGCTACGAAGTCAGCGGCAGCGCCGGCGTCGCCGAGCTGATCAACTACCAAACCGACACCGGTCAGCAGCGGGCCGTGAACGCGCGGCTGCCGTGGTCGGCGAACTTCACTTCCTTCGGGGGCCAGGTGTTCGTGCTCAGCGCTCAGGCGCAAGGCACTGTCACCTGCCGAATCATCGTCGACGGCAACGTGACCAAGGAGGCCACGGCCACGGGGACGCCGGCTCACACCGTCTGCTCGCAATGAGTTCTCTGCCGAACAGTCGCGAGGCGCTTTGCGTGCGACGGCTTTCGGGGCTGCTCGCCGTCAGGGACGGCGTGAGGGACTAGGAGGTTCGACGTGACGAGCGGTATTGCGAGCCGGGTAAACGGAGCCGCGCCACCGGAGATTCCGCTTGCCGACATCGATCTCGGCTCGCTCGACTTCTGGGAACTCGACGACGACATCCGCGACGGCGCCTTCGCGACCCTGCGCCGCGAGGCGCCGATTTCGTTCTGGCCCGCGATCGAGCTGGCCGGATTCCCGGCAGGCGAGGGGCATTGGGCCCTGACCAAGCTCGACGACGTCTTCTACGCCAGCCGTCATCCGGACGTCTTCAGCTCCAACCCCGGCATCACCATCAACGATCAAAACCCTGAGGTGGCCGAGTACTTCGGCTCGATGATCGTGCTCGACGATCCGCGACATCAGCGGCTGCGCTCGATCGTCAGCAGGGCGTTCACCCCGAAGGTGGTGGCCCGCATCGAGGCGTCGGTGCGCGAACGGGCCCGCCGGCTGGTCACCTCGATCATCGCCAATCACCCTGACGGACAAGCCGATCTGGTCAGCGAACTCGCCGGACCGCTACCGCTGCAGATCATCTGCGACATGATGGGCATCCCCGAGGAGGACCATCAGCGGGTGTTCCACTGGACCAACGAGATTTTGGGCGTCGGCGACCCTGATCTGACCAGCGATCCCGAGGAGTTCATCAAGATTTCGATGGACATCGGTGCCTACGCCACCGCACTGGCCGAGGACCGGCGGGCCAACCATCACGACGATCTGACGTCGAGCCTGGTGGAGGCCGAGGTCGACGGCGAGCGACTGACCTCCTCGGAGATCGCGTCGTTCTTCATCCTGCTGGTGGTGGCCGGTAACGAGACGACGCGCAACGCGATCAGCCACGGAGTGCTGGCACTGACCCGCTATCCCGAGCAGCGCGAGAAGTGGTGGTCGAACTTCGATGCTCTGGCGCCGACTGCGGTCGAGGAGATCGTGCGATGGGCCTCGCCGGTGATCTACATGCGGCGCACCCTGACTCGGGATGTCGAGCTGCGCGGCGTCAAAATGGCTGCCGGAGAAAAGGTTTCGCTGTGGTACAACTCGGCCAACCGCGACGAGTCGAAGTTCGCCGATCCCTGGACGTTCGACGTGGCGCGCAATCCGAACCCGCATGTCGGTTTCGGCGGCGGCGGTGCCCATTTCTGTCTGGGCGCCAACCTGGCCCGCCGCGAGATCCGGGTGATGTTCGATGAGCTGCATCGGCAGATCCCCGACATCGCCGCGACCGCAGAGCCGTCACGGCTGCTGTCGCAATTCATTCACGGCATCAAGACCCTGCCGGTCACTTGGTCACCTAAATAGGCCGAGCAGACGCAGAATCGCACGCAGAACGCCGTCGACGTGCGATTCTGCGTCTGCTCGGCATTGACTGCTCAGCGGTATACCGGTAGGCCTTATCACCATGGCCGACGTCGACGTCTGCGTGATCGGCGGGGGTTTTGCGGGTCTGACTGCGGCGCTTCGCCTCAAGCAGGCCGGCCGTTCGGTGGCTCTGCTGGAAGCCCGCGACCGCGTTGGCGGCCGGACCTTCACCGTGAGCCGCGACGACGGGTCGTGGATCGACAAGGGCGGCGCATGGGTCGGCCCGACGCAGGACCGCATCTATGCGCTGATGAACGAATTCGGTGTGTCGGCTTTCAAGCAGTACACCGACGGCGAAGCCATGATGGTCGTTGAGGGCAAGCAATACCGCTATCGCGGCACGATCCCGTGGAGCATGAGCCCATGGGCGTCGCTGAACCTCGGCGCGGGTTTCTTCGGAATCAGCCAGCTGTGCAAATCGATCCCGCTCGACGCGCCGTGGGAGGCCAAAAACGCCGCCAAGTGGGATCGCATGACCCTGGCCCAGTGGCTGGACAAGAACGTCATGTCCAAGGCGGCCCACGACCTGCTGGATACCGCGGTCAGCGGCTGCTACACGTCGGCGGCCTCCGAGGTGTCGATGTTGTTCGTGCTGTATCAGATGGCATCGGGCGGCGGACCCGGGTTCGTACTGGGCGGCAAGGGCGCATCGCAGGACGCCCGGGTGGTCGGCGGAATGGGTGCGATCTACCGGCCGATGGCCGCCGAACTGGGCGACGCGATCCAGCTCTCGCAACCGGTGCGGTCCATCACGCAGGACGCGGACGGGGTGACCGTGCGGTCCGAACGCGACGGCATCCGCGCGCAGCATGCGGTCGTCGCGGTGCCGCTGGCGATCGCCAGCCAAATCGTCTACGAGCCAATGCTTCCCACCGATCGAGCGTTCCTGCATCAGCGGATGCCGAGTGGCGCCATCGTCAAGATTTCGATCGTCTACGACGAACCGTTCTGGCGCGCCGACGGATTGTGCGGCCAGTCCGCGGCGCCGGGCACCCCGGCTCCGGTGACGATCGACGCCTGCACCGACACCGGCGCGCCGGGCATCTTGTGCGTGGTCAGCGAGGGGCCGACCGCGCGCGAATACGACCGCCTCGACGAAACCGAGCGCCGCCAAAAGGTTCTCGACACGCTCGTCCACCGATTCGGCGCCAAGGCCGGCAAGCCCGTGGAGTATGTGGAACAGAACTGGAGCCGCGAACCCTACTCCGGCGGCGGGATGCTCAGCCACGCTCCGCCCGGTGTGCTCACCGAGTTCGGGCATGCGCTGCGCGAACCCTGCGGCCGGATTCACTGGGCCGGCACCGAGAGTTCGGCGAAGATGTGCGGCTGGATCGACGGCGCGATTCGCTCCGGCGAACGGGCGGCCAGCGAAGTGATGGCCGACGAAGCGGTGCCGGCTTTCTGAGGCCGAGCAGACGCAAAAGCACCCGTATGCCCGGCGTGTCGGGTGCTTTTGCGTCTGCTCGGCGACTAGCCGCTTTGCCGCGCTGCCTCTTGAACCAGTTGCACGCGGGAAGCGATGCCGAGTTTGGTGTAAACGTGGGTCAGGTGTGCTTGCACTGTCCGTGGCGATACGAACAACCGCGTCGCAATGTCCTTGTTGCCCAGGCCTTCACAGACCAGCCGCACGACGTCGTTCTCCGCTGGCGTCAGCGATGCCCAACCGCTGGCCGGGCGGTTACGTTCGCCGCGACCACGCTGGGTATAGGTGATCGCGTCTTCGGTGGACAATGTAGCGCCCTCCGACCAGGCAGCGTCAAACTCGCTCTCCCCCATTGCCTCTCGCAGCAGTCGTACGCACGCGTCGTGGTCGGCGTCGTAGATTTTGAACCGCACCGCGCCCATGCGGTCGCGCAATGCCTTTGCCGCGCCAAGAATCCGTGCGGCATGCTGATGGCTGCCGGCATCGGCGCGTAACGCGGCAATCACCTC
This sequence comes from Mycobacterium sp. 852002-51163_SCH5372311, assembly GCF_001667115.1. Lineage (GTDB taxonomy): Bacteria > Actinomycetota > Actinomycetes > Mycobacteriales > Mycobacteriaceae > Mycobacterium. The sequence goes on from NZ_LZIJ01000100.1 coordinate 32,526, forward strand.
GAAGATGTCGGGCAACGTCACGTATATCTGGCCGGTTGCAGCGGTGGCGAGCGCATCGTAGGCGTCGCGTTCGGCGTCTTCCCGACGACCCTCCGCGATCGAGACCCGCGCGCGTGTCGTCAATGCCACCGCTAGGTGCCAGCCCTTGGTTGCCGCGATGGCCTCATCGGCGTAGCGGCGGGCTGCATCCGAATCACCCATTGCCAGCGCAACTTTGGTGAGGACGTGAGCCGTGTGTGATGTTGCTGCGTATGGCTGGTGGCTCAGGCAGCGACGAGCGGTCTCGCTCGCTTCGTACGCCGCCGCGACATCACCCGCGGCCAATTCGGCGTTGGCCAACGCCGTGTAGCCCATCCCCGGCAGAAATTCGCCGAGATCGGCCGCGGCTTGGATACCCGCTTGGGCCGCTGTGCGCGCCGCAACGACCTGCCCTTGATATGAGAGTGCAAGACCAAGGCCCTGGAAGGTACCCGGCTTGAACAAATCCTCGTTCGCCGCCTCAGCGGCTGCCGAGAGTGCGCTGAATTCCGCTACGGCGTCGGTCAATGCGCCCTGCATCAGCAGCGCAAACGCCAGAGCCTGATGACACTGCCGTGAGTAGACGCGATCACCAATGGCGTCGGTCAATGCGCAACCTTCTTCGGCGGCAGCGCGCGCCGCGACCGGATCACCGCCGACGATAGCCACAAACGCCTGATAGGAAAGGATTTGGCTCAACCGCCAGGAGTCTCCCAGCGTCCGGGTCAGATCAATGGCCTCGGCGAAGAACGGCTGCGCGACCTCGGGCCCGTGTCCATATCCCGTGGACCAACTGTAAGCGGCGAGTGCCCGTGCCAACAACGCCGGGTCGTCGACTTCGCGCGCCATCGCCACGGCCTCTTCGGCTTGATCCAGGCTCGCCGTGGTACCGGACCAACAGTCCAGCAGCGCTTTGTCGACCAGTGCTCGGACACGCACTGCCGCGGCAACTTTGGCTATGTCGCTACGGGCGTCAGCGAATACAGTGTCGAACCAGGCGCGGCCCTCTCGAAGGCGGCCCCTGCTGGTCCACAGCGGTTGCAGCGACGAAGCAAGCGCCAATGCTTGCTCGGTGTCGGCATTTTCCATGCTCCATCCGAATGCGCTTCGGAGATTGTCCATCTCGATTTCGGCCTGTTCGACGCGCTGCTCATAGTCGCTGCGAGCCGGAGCGTCGAGCACGGCCGCCATCGAGGTGTAGTAATCCCGATGACGCGACCGCATGGCGTCGGCTTCGCCGGACTCACCGAGTTTTTCCTGCGCATACTGGCGCACCGTTTCGAGCAACCGGTACCTGGTTGAGCCGCTGGTCTTTTCGGCGACCACCAGTGACTTGTCGACGATCAGGCTCAGCTGGTCGAGGACCTGGTAGCGCTCCACGCCATCGGCGCCGGCGACCGCCCGCGCTGCGTCGAGGTCGAATCCGCCGAGAAACACGGCCAGTCGGCGGAACAAGATTCGTTCGGTGTCGGTCAGCAGAGCGTGCGACCAGTCGACCGAAGCGCGTAACGTCTGCTGGCGGCGAACCGCAGTGCGCGAACCACCGGTCAGCAGGCGAAATCGGTCATGCAGGCTGTCAACGATGTCGGTCAAGGACAACGCGCGCACCCGCGCGGCGGCAAGTTCGATGGCAAGCGGCATTCCGTCCAGGCGGCGGCAGATTTCCGTCACGGTGGCGACCGTGTCGTCGGTCATGGTGAAGTCGGCCTGGGCCAGGCGAGCGCGGTCGGTGAACAATTCGACGGCCTCGTCGCCGACGGACAGCGACGGCACCTGCCACGTTGCCTCGCCGGCCACCAGCAGCGGTTCGCGACTCGTCGCGAGCACTTTGAGGTTCGACGCGCCACCGAGCAACGCCGTAACCACTTCGGCGCTGGCATCGAGGAGGTGCTCGCAATTGTCCAGCACCACCAACATCTGGCGGTCACGAACAAACCGCAGCAGCGTGTCCATCGTCGAGCGGCCGGGCTGATCGGGAAGCCCGAGCGCGCGGGATACCGTGAGGGCCACCACCTCGGGAACCGTGATCGGCGCCAGATCCACGTACCAAACTCCGGCGGCGAATTCCCGCGCCACCGCTTCGGCTACCTGGGTTGCCAGGCGGGTCTTGCCTACTCCGCCGGTGCCGGTCAGCGTCACCAAACGGTTGGCGGCCAAGGCATCTCGTAGGCTGCTCATCTCGGACTGGCGCCCGACGAAACTCGTCAATTGCGCCGGAAGGTTGTGGGCGACAACCGTTCCGGCTGTGCGCAACGGCGGGAAGTCGTTTTGCAAGCCGGGGTGACACAGCTGCACCACCCGTTCGGGCCGCGGCAGATCGCGCAGCGGATGGGATCCGAGGTCGATCAAGGTCGCACCGCCGGGAAGCTGGTCGACGACGAGCGACTCGGTGGTCCCGGAGAGCACCGTCTGCCCGCCGTGCGCAAGATCGCGCAGCCGCGCCGTGCGATTGATGGTCGGGCCGACGTAGTTGCCCTCATCACGGAGCCGGACCTCGCCGGTGTGCATCCCGATGCGCAGCCGGATCGGCGCCAGCGGCGCGCGTTGCAGGTCCAGCGCGCAAGCCAGGGCGTCGGAGGCGCGGCCGAACGCGATCACGAAGCTGTCGCCTTCGCCCTGTTCGACCGGGCGCACACCATCGTGGGCGGCGACCGCCTCAGACACCACCTGGTCCAAGCGCGCGAGGGCGGCCGTCATTTCATCGGGCCGGGTTTCCCACAGCCGCGTCGAGCCCTCGACGTCGGCCAGCAGCAACGTCACCGTTCCGGTCGGTAGTTCGTTCACGCCAACGTCATTCCACTCGGTTGTGCTCATGCTAGCCAGCATGCGGTCAGACGCGGCGCAGAACATCAGCAAAATGGCTAATAGCGGCGGACGCGCGCGGGCCTTGACTACGCGCTCAGCACCCGAGTTGGTTGGCGAGGTCGAGGAAATCGGACGCGTTGATGTCGAACTCGTCGGAATAGTCGACGTCGGCGGCGCCGTCTGCGCCGAACTCCAGCGGTCGTGCGACGAAGCCCGTACGGAATCCGAGACGGGCAGCGGCGCGAATGTCGTACTTGTGGCTCGCCACCATCATGATCTCGGCAGGGTTCAGACCGAGATAGGTCGCGGCCATCCGGTAGATCGCGGGGTCCGGCTTGAAGACCCCGGCCATTTCGGCGGCGAAAATCGCGTCCCACGGCAAGCCCGCGCGTTTGGAGACGTTGACCACCGCGGAAACATCCGCGTTCGACAGGGTCGCCAGTGTGTACTTCGATTTCAGACGAGTCAGTCCGGGGACCGCATCGGGCCAAGGCTTCAGGCGCTGCCAGGCCAAGGTGAGCTCTCCTCGTTCGTCATCCGAAAGTCCGGTGATGCCGTACTCCTCGCGTATCGTGTCCAGCGCGTTGCGATAAATCGAGTGCACCGAGACCCATTTGTCGCCGGTGGCAGAGTCCAATGCGGCGAAATATTCTGCGCGCCAACGCCGTACCAGCTCTGGCCAATTGACGTTCGGCCACCGCCCGTTGCTGATCCGCTCCGCTTCGCCGCACACGGTCGAATGAAAGTCCGTTGCCGTGCCTTGCACGTCGAACAACAACGCCTTGAGTGCGTGCCCCGAAACCACTTGTGCCACTCTAGCTTACGCATTGGGTTTCGACGCGCGTCGTCCCTGTTAGCAAAACGGTCGGTCAGCCCCGCCGTCCGGCCCGTTCGGCGAACGCGTCGAGCGCGGCGAGCACTTCAGGAGACCGCCACACTCGGTTGCGGGGCCCACTGGTCGTCTCGACAAGAATTCCCGCCTCGGTGAGCGGGTTGAGGTAGCGGTGAGCGTTGGTGGATTCGATGCCCAACTCCTGCGCAAGCAGCGCAGCGTTGACGACCGGGCGGTGAGTCAACAAATCAGCGACCCTCCACACCGCCGAGTCGGACCGCGCGGTGATCACGTCGTTCCAGTTCTCCCGGATACCGCGAATATCGGCGATCAGCTGACGTCCGTTCGCGACAGCCAGGACGCTGGCCCGTGAGAAGCGCTCGACAATCGGCGCGGCGTCACCGTCGCGGTAGGTAGTCAGCGCGGCGAAGTATGCATTCGTGTCGGCCAACAGCCCCGCCGAGAGCGGAACCGTCACCTGGCGGGTCAGGCCCCTGTTGCGCAGCATGGCTTGCACCAGTGCGCGGCCCGTGCGTCCGTTCCCGTCGGTGAAGGGGTGAATGGTCTCGAACTGTGCATGCGCGACCGCGATCTGCGGCAGTGTCGGAACGTCGTCGCGCTGCGCGAAGGCGATTAGGTCGCGGATCGCGCCGGGCAGCAGCTCGTGGCGCGGGCCGACGAATGTCGCGCCAATAGGGGTGGAGCCGCCACCGATCCACACTGGCTCGGTACGGAATTCGCCTGGCGTATGGCGCGGCTCATTAGCCATTAACGCGCGGTGCATCGCCAGAATGGCGTCGGCGTCAACAGTGTCGGACAGGGCGACCGCTGCTTGCATGGCAGCGGTGTTGGCGACGATCATCTCAGCGTTGCGCTTGGCCTTGCCACCGGGCAGCTCGGCTTCGGCTATGGCGCGGGCTGATGCGGTCAGGTTCTCGATTTGCGAGCTGGCGGCTGACTCTGACCGCAGCAACACGGCAGCGAATGGTGCGATTTCACCTCCGAGTTCGGCGTCGAACCGAGTGATCTCGCGGCTGGCGGACTCGGCTTCTGTGAACACGGAGGGCGGCAAGTCGAGGACCAGGTCGGCAATCTCGGCCGGCACGGCGGGGTGATAGGTCCGGTATTTCGGCAGCGCCGCGCTCACGTACCGCGCCCCCTCTGGTTCCCAACGAACGTTTTCGTAGGTGATGGCGCGAAGTGAAGTCACTGCCGTAGTCTAACCTCACTTATATGACTAAATGAAGTTTATGGGGTCGATTGGCTTCACTTAGCGAGCAGACGCAAAAGCACGCGAAATCGGCCAATTTTCGGTGCTTTTGTGTCTACTCGCCGAGTTACCAGAGGTAGACAACAGCGTCTTGTCCGCCTGTGCACTTGATCCACGGATTGGAGCCGTCGCCTGCGCACTGCATGAGGAAGTTGCGGGAATTGATCGGGTCGCAACTGACGCCCGCGAGGCCGCTGCAAGCAACAGCGCCCGGCGCCGACACGGTCCGCGCCGCGAGGCTCGCATTGCCGTATGTGCCCCAATACGCGGTGAGCACGGAATTGGCGAAGAAGCAGGAAGTTCGGGATGACCCGCGCCCGGCACGCGTTCCGAATCCGGTCCTGTCCGGCAGTTGAAGAACGTCGCACGTTTTGCGGTCGGGACTTGCGTCCGGTCCGGTCATGAACGGCGGAGGTACGTTCCCGCTGGGCAGCGACTCGGTCGAAGTCAGGGGCGACTGGATTCCACTCGACGCGACCGAAGGGGATCTGGCCGAGCTCGAAGGCTCTGCGGTCGGAGCCGGCGTCGAATTCATCTTTGCGAGAAGACCGATGATGATGCCGACCGCTCCGAGAACAAGCGCAGCCGCGACGGCAATGACGGTCGGCAGCACCCACCGTGACCCGCCGCGCCTTTCGCTGTAGGCGACCGGGGCAACTTCCGTTGGCGCCGAATCGGGGCCGGATGGTGGGAAGTATTGCGGCGCGGACGATCTGGGCTGCGGCGATGGCCGCTGTGCCGGCGGCCGTTGCTGCGCCGCCGGCCGCGACGTCCACTGGGTCGGCGCTGCTTCCGGCATGGCGGTTTGGGTGCCGGTGCCCCGCAATGCCCGAGTGGCCGCGCGCCCCAATGCGCCCGCGCTCCCGTACCGATCGTCTGGTTCTTTGGCCATGCCTCGGGCGATGACTTCGTCGAAGGCCGGCGGGACGCTCGGATTCGTGACACTCGGTCGAGGCGGTGCTGCCGTCAGGTGCGCCGCGATCACGGCCTGCTGGCTGCCGGTCGCGAATGGCAGTGCGCCCGTCAGGCATTCGTAGAGCACACAGGCCAGCGAGTAGATGTCGACGGCCGGGGTGATCTCCTTGTCGCCGAATCGTTCCGGCGCCATGTAGGCCCATGAGCCGATCCGGGCACCGGCCTGCGTCAGGCGGGTATCGCCGATCACCTCGGCGATGCCGAAGTCGACCAGGTACGCGAAATCGGCTGGTGTGACGAGGATGTTCTGTGGCTTGACGTCGCGATGGATCAGCCCGTCGGCGTGCGCCGCGTCGAGTGCCGCGGCGATTTGACTGACGATGGAGACGGCTCGCTCCGGATCGAGCGGCTGCTCTTCGAGAATGGTCTGCAAGTCGGTCCCGCGGACCAGCCGCATGTCGATGAACAGGCAACCGTCGATCTCACCGACGCCATGGATCGGGATGACATGCGGTTCTTGAAGTTTCGCCGCGGCGCGTGACTCTCGCTCGAATCGCAGGCGGTACCTGCGGTCATCCGCGTACTGACTTTTGATGATCTTCAGTGCGACGGTTCTGCCGATCTCGTTGTCATACGCCTCATAGACTTCGCCCATTCCGCCTTTGCCGACAACGCCGACGATCTTGTACTTGCCGAATGTCGTACCGACACGCGAATCGGCCACGGTCACCTCCTCCCGCACGGGCAATATGCGGCTCGTCGCCGAGGAATTTGCGGCGCAACGGTGTTCATGTCACTCACCGCACTTTCCGGCGGGCAGCGACCCGTAATGTTGCGTCAGCCAGTGCGCTACCTCACCGAGAGCCTTTGTGCCGTCGTTGAATTGCCCCGAAGCAGGTTCCGCGGCGATCGCCACCGCGATCTTTCCCGTCGGGGTGATGAGGATACCGATCTGTCGCACAAGGTAATTGCCGGACGGCGACGGACCCCATCCTCCTTTGAACTGAGTGCCCGGAATATCTCCGATCCCCCAAGTCTGGTTGGCCACGACCTGCCCCATCAGAGCGAATATCGGGTCGTTCTTGCTGTTGCAGGCGGCGCTGGCGAGGAACCGGACTTGATTGGTAAGCGACCAATCGGTCTGCCCGAAAGCGGTATACGGCGGCCGCACCCGTTTCCACTCGACGGTGGTCGGATCGCCGGTTTCCCGCAAAACCTGTTCGACCTTTTGGCCGGCCGTTTGTGGCTCACCGAGTTGAGCCCAGACGCTTTCGGCTGCCGCGTTGTCGGATTCGGTGATGGCGGCTCGCATCGCGTCGGTAACTTGAGGGGGGTTTTGCTGCCGATATGCCGCGATGACCAGCGGCACTTTGATCGTCGACCAGGCCTTTCCCTCTTTCCACTCCCCCAACGTCGTGAGGTTTTGGCCGCCCCCGACGGCACCGACGACAACGCCCAGTTTGGCGTTCACTCTGGCCTGCAAGGCGGCGAACTCTGCGGTCAACGGGTCGCTGGACGACGGCGGCGAGCTCGCTGCGGGCGCTGACGGTTGGGACGCCGCCGGGCCGGGCGGTTTGGTCGGCGTTTGGTTTGACGGCTTCGCGGCGGGTCGTGGCGCGTGGTGGTAAGTGAAAACGGCGGCGAACGTCACGATCGCGGCCATCACGATCAGCGTCGCACCAATTGCGATCGCACGTTTTCCCCGCCAGGTTCGGCGCGGTTCGGGAGTTCGGCTGTGCCGGCCACCGGGCTTTCCGGTGACCGTCATGGTCGGCGCCTATCGCGGCGTATTGCTGACATCGTGAGTTGACGATGCGTCACTTCAGCATTTGATGTCAACGTACGACCGCTAGCCGGTGCCTGCTTTCGCGCCGAGAAAGGTCGTTATCCCTTTGACGACCGCCGCGGCATATTGCGCCCGGCCGTCCGCGCTTTCGATCTTGGCGGCGTCCTCGGCGTTTCGCATATTGCCGAGTTCGACGAGAATCGCCGGGTACTCCGCCAGGTTCAAGCCGGCCAGATCCGCGCGCCCATACAGCCCGTCGGAGCCGATGTAGTTGGCCGGTTGCATACCGGAGGCGGCCAACGCATCGCGCATCGTATGCGCCAACTGGATCGCGGGACCGGATTGGGCGCCGTTGAGCGGCGGGCTGGAGTAGTTCACGTGGAATCCGTGACCGGACGGTGGTCCGCCGTCGGCGTGGATGCTGACAATCGCGTCCGGATGCATCGCGTTCCCCAGCGCCGCACGCTGATCGACGCACGGTCCCACCGAGCTGTCGTTATCCCGCGACAGCTGTGTGCGTACCCCGAGCTCGTTGAGCGCCGCCGCTATCCGCCCGACGACGTCCCAGGTGAACGCATGCTCTGGATAGCCGCTGCTGGTAGTCGTCCCCGACGTGTTGCATTGCTTGGTTCCGCCGCGGCCGTTGGGAACTTGGCGGCTTATCGAAGCGTCGACCACCCCGTTGTGGCCGGGGTCGAGGAAAACCGCCATCCCGGCAATGCCGGCCGTAGCGCGTGGGGGGTCAATCGACATGGCGCCCAGTATGACCGGCGCGACACCGGCAAATTTCAGGATGCCGCGCCTGGTAACCGGTCGCAGGCCGTACGGATCGCTCACCGCGCGATGGTAACAACCACGTCGTCGACGCGCCCTTCATGCCGTGGTGACGGCGCTATGGGTCGCGGCCAGACCGCGCGATAGGTCGCTTCACCGCGTCCAGCGCCGGATACAGATAGTGCATGAGTTTGGCGCCTTCGATGCCGTAAATCCCACGGTCGTCGCCTTGCAGCACCCAATCGTGCTGCTCGTCGGCGCGGGCGGCGAGCGCATTCGCATATTGCGCGTATTCAGCTACGCGTTCTCGATGCCAGCGCGCGATGGCCCGCCCGAGGAAGAAGAGGCCGACCAGCACCAGCGCCCCGACAATCCACCAGAAGAATTTGACGATGATGGCGATGAGGAACAACACGCCCAGCACGCCACCGAACCCGCCGTTCGCGTTCGCCTTGGAAGCACTCATGCCCGCAAGCTACTCAGGGGCACCGACAGAATTGGTGTCAGCGATTCAGTGCCGGCAGATTCGTTTCCCCTGATAAATCACGCACTGCTGGTAGACGGCCGGATGCACCACGTCGCTGCGGGATTGGCAGGCCTTGTCGGCGCAGGCAGACTGCGCGTCTGCGCTCGCCATTGCAGGCCAGCCGAACAAGACACATGCCGCAACAGGCGTCACGCAGGCCATACGCAGCTTACGCAACACAGTCGATGTCTTCCCTTACGCGGCGGTTTGACCAAGTCGGAGCATACGTCACGGCGGACATTATGAGTACCGGTACACGCGCCGCTCGGGCAAGTGCTACCGCGGCAGTTAACTTTCGGTGGCGCAACGGGTTAGCTGGCAGCAAACATCGCTCGTATGTACATACAAAATAGTATGGTACGGTGACGGCATGTCGCTGGTCGATAGCCGTCCGACGTATGGGATTACCGACGAGTTCGTCGCTCGCCTCGCGGAGCGGGCGGAGGAGGCCGAGCGGCTGCGCCGCCTGCCCGCGGCGACGGTCAGCGAGTTCAGACAAACGGACATGCTCCGCCTGCTGCTCCCTTGCCGCTACGGCGGCATTCAAGCATCGTTTCCCGAACTGCTGCAACCGATTCGGCGAATGGCGCACGGATGCCCGTCGAGCGCCTGGACACTGGGGTTCTACGCGCTGCACAACTGGATGCTGTCGTTGTTCGACCCGAAGCTTCAGGACGAAGTCTTCGCCTCCGGACCCATCCTGGCGCCGGCTCCCCTGGCCCCGACCGGCCGTGGCACCCCGGCCGATGGCGGTGTACGCCTGAGCGGTCGCTGGTCGTGGGCGACCGGTTCGATGGACGCGGACTGGGTGATCGTCGGCGCGCTCATCGAGCGAACAGACCGGATCGATCCGGCGCTCGTGGTGGTGCCCGCCGACGAGGTCGCGGTCGACGATGTCTGGCACACCGCGGGCATGCGCGGCACCGGTTCCCACGATGTCGTCGTGACCGACGTCATCGTGCCCGAGCACCGCATTGTCGCCGTGGCCGACATCTACGGCGGCACCTCGCCCGGCGCACGCGAGCACGGGGTGCCCACCTACCGGTGGCCAATGGTTCCCGCACTCGCACTCGTGGCATCGATGCCGGTGCTCGGGGCCGCCGAACGGGTGACGGAACTCTTTGCCGAACGGCTGAGCGCCCGCGTGTTGGCGTATAGCGGCGTGGCGCAGAAGGATCAGCCGTCGGCGCAGATCCGGCTGGCGAATGCCCGGGTGCGGCTGCGTGCCCTCAGCGCACTCGTCGCCGAAACCGCCGACGGCATAGAGCAACTGGTTACCGAGGGCACCCGTGTTACCCGGTCGGTGCGCGCTGATGCACGGCTCGCCGCGGCCCACACCGTGCGCGAATCCCGCGCGATCATCGCCGATCTACTCGAAGCTTCCGGTGCCAGCGCGCAATTCCTGTCGAACCCCATGCAGCGCTTCAAGCGTGACGTGGACATCGCCGCCGGGCACGTGGTGTTCGACTACGACATGAGTTGTGAACTGGCCGGCGCGCTGGCGATCGGCGCGAAGATCTCACCGATCGCGATGGTCTGACCAATCAACATGCGCGCGCACGCAAAGCGCGATACGCAGCGCGGCCGACGATGTCGGCGAGAGCTTCCGGCGACCACGCATCTGGCTGCTCGAGCAACATTCGCGCCGCCGTTTCGCACATTCCGACGAAGATCTCGGTGAGTACCGGAGCGACGCGGTCGATGTCGTCGACCTGCCAGCGCTCGAACAGCGGCCACATCACCGACGCGACCTGCTGGCGGATTCGTCGCCGGCCATGCGAGATCGCCTCGGCGAGAAGCGGTTCGGGATCATTGGCGAAGATGATACGCCAAGAGGCGGGGCGGCGCTTGACATCGTCGAGCAGGGATCGGAACCCGTCGACGAACATCTGCTCAACCGACGTCGTCTTCAACGGCGGCAGGATCGCCAGTAGCGCGTTGAGTGCGACGTCTGTCTCGCGATCGAGCAGGGCGCGCAGCACGTCACCCCGGCCGCTGTAGCAGTCGTAGACGACCGGCCGGCTCACTCCCATGCGCACCGAGATGGCTCCCATGGTGACCGCGGAAACCCCTTCGGCCGCAGCAAGTTCCAGCGCCGCGTCGAGCACCTGGGGCCGGCGGCGTTCCGGGCCGAGGTGTTCGGCCCGCGGGCGTTCACGCGGCGCGCTGCGCGGAGTCACACCACAGAACCGAGGATCGGCTGGGATTCGATGATGCCGTCGTCGCTGGGCGTGAGGCCCTGGTCGAACACCCGGGCCTTCTGTCGGTCGCGGAACTGCTTGTGCGCCAACGCGGGAGCATCGAAGCCGAGCCGGGCCTGCGCCTCATGCGGCGTGGTGGTCACCGGATTCTGCGCCGGCACCGAGCACAGCACCGGTGCCGCGACCGCAACGGTGGTGGGAGACAGCAACTGCAACAGCATCAACTGGAATCGGGTGCTCATGCTGATCGTCTTGAACGCGACACGCAAAACCGGGACCACTGCCGCGTCGAGCACGGGATTGACTGGGAGACCGGACATCTGCCGCATCCACTTCGGCATTGTGGCCAGCGTTCCGCGGCGCAGGACTGCGGCGACCAGCAGGGCACCGGGCTGCATCAGTGGCGGCATCGGCGGCAGCATCACCTCCGCGCGCAGCAGATGGTTCATCGCTTTCTTGGCGATGTCGGAACCCAGCAACTGCGGCCGCATTTCGTCGAAGTACTGCCGGATGCCCTCACGTGTCGTCGGCACGTCGGCCGGATCGCAGGTTTGCAGTTCGGCGGCCAGCGCGCACTCGGCCCAGTACTGCCGCTCCTCCTCCGGCGAGAGCTTGCCGGGCCCGTACTTTTCGTAGGCGACGAGGATGGAGTGCCATGCCGTGAGGTGGATCCACAGCTGTGACGCCGGGTCGTTGGCGTCGTAGCGGATACCGGTCACCTCGTCGGTGCCGACAGCTTTCGAATGGATCTTCACCAACACATCGGCGGCCTTGACGGTGGATGCGCTGTCGCCGAACGCCACCATCGAGAAATAGCGCAGCGTGCGGTCGTAGCGGGTGCGCGGCCGCTTGTAGATTTCGTGGGTCTTGTCGACGGCAGCGACCAGAGCGGGGTCGAGTTCTTCGATCACCACCGAGCGCTGGAAGCCGACGGTCAGCGACGTCGGGTAGCTCCACACCTTCCAGGTCACCGAGTCTGGGCCGAAGAAGCCGTAGTCTTCGGCCGCTTTGACCTGCGGTAATGACATCATGTCGCGGATCCCGCCCATGTGCGCCCCTTTTTCCGACACTGTGTAGGAATTTCCGACAACGTGTAGGATAACTCGCTCTAGGGTTCGCGTGTCAAGCTGACGGCTACGTCGGATCGGTCAGCATGAGGTCGAGGAAGCGTTCGCGTTGGGCCGCCTTTTGCGCCTGGGCGGCCGAGCCGGCGAGGTGCAGCAGCCCGATTCCGGCGGCGAAGGTCAACTCGGCGCGCAGCTTGGCGTCTGCCGGGCTGAAGCCGTAGTCCGCGTAAGCCTTTGTGACGGAGCGGAGCAGGCGTCCGTCGGCCGCACGGATATTGGCGGCGGCGACGGGGTCGGTACGCGCCCATTCGCGCATGGCACGTTCCAGCATCCAATGTTGTGGGCTGGTGAGCGCAGTCATCATGGCGGACAACCGTTCTCGAGGTGGCAGGGCGTCGAGTTCGGCAAGCGAGCGCCGGTCGTCTTCCAGGAACGCATTCCATGACTCGACGAGAGCGGCGCGATAGCTCTCCATGTCCTCGAAGTGCCAGTAGAAGCTGCCGCGCGTGACACCGACGCGCTGGCAAAGGCGTTCGACCTTCAAAGCGCGTACGCCGTGCTCGGCGAGCAAGTCGTAGCCCGCCTGCAGCCAATCCTCGACCGTCAGGCGGGACTGGGGCTTGCGTGCTGCCACACCGTGAAGGTTACGGGTGGCTCGCGTCGTCCTCGTTCTCGGCGTCGGCCACGGTCAGCGGCAACGCCAGTTCCTCCAGCGGCCGTCGTTCGGCTGCGACACCGAGCCAGATTTCGACTACCCCCGCGATTGCCATCACGACGGCCCCGATCAGGAACGACCACACCACCTGACCGCGCTGCCCCGAATTGATCAACTCGCCGAACAATAACGGCCCCGTGATACCGCCGATCGCGGTGCCCACTGCGTAGAAGAACGCAATCGCCAGCGCCCTGGTCTCCATAGGAAAGATCTCGCTGACGGTCAGGTAGGCCGCGCTCGCACCCGCCGACGCCAAGAAGAACGCGGCTCCGAGCACAGCGATGAAAGTCCAGGGACCGCCAGTCTGGGTCACGAACAGCACCGCGAGGACGACGACCACGGCCGCCGAACCGATGTACGTCGACGCGATCATCGGCTTGCGGCCGACGGTGTCGAACAGGTGCCCGAGCAACAAGGGGCCGAGGAAATTGCTCAGCGCCCACACAATGAAGAACAGCGGCACACTTCCCGACGGCACGCCGTAGAAGTTCTTTTCATTCAACAGCGTGCCGAGATTGAACGTCACGCCGTTATAGAGAAACGCCTGCCCGATGAACAGGGCCAGTCCCAGCACTGCACGCTCCGGATAGAGCTTGAATGCCACCTTGGCGATCTCGGTGAACGAGATCGTCTCGCGCTGCCTGATTTTCAGTGGTCGCCCTTGCGGCTCGGACAATGGTTCGCCGGTTTGCTGTTGGACTTCGCCTTCTATCTCGCCGACGACTTGTTCGGCTTCGTCATTGCGCCCGTGAATGAACAACCATCGCGGACTTTCCGGAACGTTGCGCCGCACCACGAGGACGAAAATGCCGAAGATGGCGCCGATGCCGAAGGCGAGCCGCCATCCGATGTTGGCCGGGAAGTTCGACGTGTCCAGTAGTACCAGCGCGCCGGCCGCCCCGAGGGCGGAACCCAGCCAGTAGGTCCCGTTGATGATCAGGTCGACGCGACCGCGCAGACGTGCCGGGATCAGTTCGTCGATCGCCGAGTTGATAGCGGCGTATTCGCCGCCAATGCCCGCGCCGGTAAAGAAGCGCGTGATGAAGAAATACCAAGGGGCGAAGGCGAATGCGGTCGCAACGGTGGCGGTCAGATACAGCACAAGGGTCAGCACGAAGAGATTGCGCCGTCCGAAGCGGTCCGTCAGGTGACCGAAGAACAATGCACCTAAGCATGCACCGACGATGTAAATGGCCCCCGCCATGCCGATGTTTGCGGCGTTGAGGTCGATGCCGCTGCCCGGCTCCTTGAGGCGCGCCGACACGTTGCCGACCATCGTGACCTCGAGCCCGTCCAGGATCCACACCCCGCCCAAGCCGACGACCACGCGCCAGTGGAAGCGCGACCAGGGCAGCCGGTCCAGCCGTGCCGGTATCTGCGTGGTGATGGTTCCGGTCTGCACGCCTTCGCTCATGGGTTCTTCACTACCCGTTGCGGCGGCGAATCGCACCTCCGGTTTTTGGGTGAGCGGACGCAAAGTCGCGTTCTGCGGGCCTGACGAGTGCGATTGTGCGTCTGCTCGCCGGGGTCAATCCTGCGCAAACGTCTGCGAGCTGGACCCTTGTCAGCGGATACTTACCGGAGCGCATCAAGGCAGGGGGTTCCGTGAAGTCGCTGGTCGGCGGGTCGTTCGGCAAATACCGCATCAACCGGATGCTGGGCAAGGGCGGCATGGGCGAGGTGTACGAGGCGTACGACACCGACAAGGGCCGGACCGTTGCCCTGAAGGTGCTTGCCGATCAGTACGCGCAAGACGACACCTTCCGCACGCGGTTCTTGCGCGAGTCGCGGGCCGCCGCCGTCCTGCAAGAGCCGCACGTCATCCCGATCCACGACTGGGGCGAGATCGACGAAACGCTGTACATCGACATGCGGCTGGTTCAGGGTCAGACGTTGGCCGAGATGCTCAAGGTGCGAGCCCTGGAACCGAAACGGGCGGTCGATATCGTTCGGCAAGTTGCGGCGGCCTTGGATGCTGCCCATGCCGAAGGGCTGATCCATCGCGACGTCAAACCGCAGAACATTATTGTCACGGCAGACGATTTCGCGTACTTGGTGGACTTCGGTATCGCCGAAGCCCGCGGCGACACCCATCTGACGATGACGGGTTATCACATCGGCAGCTTCGATTACATGGCGCCGGAGCGATTCCGCGAGCAGGCGGCCACAGCGGCTGTCGATATCTACGCGCTGGGATGTGTTCTCTACGAGGCGTTGACGGGCCGCAAGCCGTTTCCCGGTCCGAGTGAGCAAGTCATCACAGGTCACCTCTCGATGCCGCCGCCGCGAGCAAGTGCGGTGAATCCTCTTGTCCCGGCGTCTCTTGACGACGTCATCGCTCGCGCCATGGCGAAAGAGCCAGATGATCGTTACGGCAGCGCCGGAGCGTTGGGCCGCGCCGCCACGCGTGCGCTTACAGATGTTCCGACGGGCCCGCGCGCCGCGCCGACGATGCCGGCCGGCGGGTATGGGCCGCCTCGCACCGCGCCTCCTCCCCCGAATTACGGGTTTCCCAGTGGGCCTCAGCCGTATTCTCCTTCTCCTGGAACGGGTCCCGATCGTGTGGCTGCTACCCCAGCTTCCGAGGAGCGTTCGTCAAGATCCGTAGTGCCGATCGTTGTCGCAGTAGCGGCGGCGGTGGTTGTGATCGTTGTTGCGGCGACGATCGGTGTGCTGGTTAGCCGAAATTCCGGGTCGGACAACGCAACTCAGCCGACGATCAGTTACTCGACGCCCAGCTCGAACACGTATGACACCGGGTCACCGTCGACAACTTCGTCGCGAACGGTTGCCCCGACGTCTCAAGATCCCACACAGCAACTACGTCAAATCGCTGATGGTGACCGGTCTTTCGTGGCCAGCCAGCTGGCGGACAAATGGGTGCCGCAGCTCAGCTCGAAGCGACCTGGCATTAAAGACAACGGAGTGGTGTGGGACAACGCCATGGCGCTGCAAGAGCACCAGCAGCTACGGCAGCGTTACTCGGGCAGGCTGCTGTGGTCGGGTGACTGGTCGACATTCTCCGATGCTGACTTTTGGGTCACCATTGCGGGCATTACTTTTCCGAACTCGGCGGGTGCGCTGGCGTGGTGCCGGGATAAAGGGTTTGATCGGGACCATTGCATCGCCAAGATCGTGAGTACGACGGCTCCGGTCGCTGGAAGTACGGCGTACAACAACTGAGTAGCTGTTGGGTCGAACGACAAGATCGCGTCGATGAGCCGAAACTCTATAAAAACAGCCACTTTTCGATTCAGACGCCGGCCACAGACTATCCGATCGCCTGTTTCGTGCGTCGACCGCATCTTCAAGCTCAGCGACCATCGCCCTATGGCATCGACGCTCCTGTAGACGTCGAGTAGGGCACAGTAATACCACTAGATGTAATCGTGGTCTTTTCGCTGAAGCGGCACGCGGTACTCCTTGGTCCCGTCGCCGTCGACCTCGGTATAGGTCATGCCGATTGGTATCCACTCCAGCGCCATGACTTCATAATCCGCCGGAACGCAAGGAAATACCGCCACGCGGCAAGACAGCTACACCTTCACGGCGCTGTCGCTAGGTTGGGGAACCGGTTGGTCAGCCACGCCTGAACTGCCGCTACATCCCCGTAGCCTTTTTCGCGAAGAGCTTCTATAACATCTCGTGCGCAGATGAGCGCGATCGGGTGCTGGTCGGATCGGACCTCGTCGTACACCTGGGAGCCGAAGTACGAAGTCGTCACGAATACCCCGAAGTTCCGGGGGCGCAGCCGCGCAATGAGTCGACTGACGTCTTTCACGCCGACCGAATTTGTGGCGGCGTAGCACTTCGCCTCAAGTGCAAAGTCAAGGATGATGCGATCGGCGAGCGGCCCCAGTGGGTACTCGCCCACGGCATCTCTGCCGCCGTCTCGACGGGGAGGCGTGATATAGCAGTTCCCCGTGCCAGGGGCTATCATCCTCCAGATTTCAACGGCGCATTCCTCAAAATCGGTTGGCCGGCCGTGAAAGTGGTGACGAATAGCCGACAGGATGCTTGCGCCCACCTTGTCGTCTGGAAGTTGTTGCTCGCGACTTCGCACGACCATAGTGGGCGGCGCGATGAGGGGCGTATAGACGCGGCCCTCCACCCAATTTCTCCACGGCGTAGGACAGCCGTCGGTGGTCGTGGGGGCGCCACCTCTGACGGCGTCTAGCCACGAGCGGGAAACCGTTGCCACGTCGAGCACAGTGAACTTTGCGCGGTAATTCTGAAATCGTAGTCCGCTCTTGTTCCTCCAGATCGCTGTCAGTTCTTCATCGGGAGCAAGTGTCGCTGAGCCGGGGGCCAACAGGCCACGAAAACGAACGGCCCTGCCTGGGAATGCCTTCTCGAAGAGTAGGAACGGCGGGACGCGAAGCCGGTCGTATTCTGATGCACCGTGCGCCGCCTCAAAGGCGTCTCTGAGGAGAACGTTGCCACCACGACGCGTGTCATGTAGCTCGTGACCAGGCGTCCGGTTGTCGCCGTAATAGGTGAACTCGCCAGTCTGAGGGTCAAGGCAGTCTGGCCAATCGACCTCCTCGCCGCTGGTGTATAGCACCGACACCCGTACAGTTTTCTGCCACGGTGACCCGACATGGCGGAACCCGCCTTGGTTTCCGACCCCGCGAACCAAGCGATTGAGCGGGTCATCTGAGACATTCTTCTGACTGCCGCCGAGGTATACCGCCTCGAGGTGCAAGTCCGAGGTCGGAAGTTCCTCAAATGGAACTGCCCGGCCACTGTCGCCCATGTAAGGAACCGTACTGGGAATACGGAGAGATTCGTGGCCGATCGACGCTGTTCATCTGGCTCGATCGGGACATGCCGAGCTGTTTTGACCGACTCACTTCGTATGTATTCGGCAGCCGCGTCATCGTACATATTGGCAACGCGCCATCTCAGCAGGCGGACGAAGAGGCCCTAACGGTTAGGCCTTGGCACGGGGAGAAGCGGTTGGGGCGGAGCGGTTGCGGAACTGGACGGCGGTCGCAATGCGACCGACAGCGTCGGCAAGATCATCATGCTCCCAAACGCGTATCACTAGCCATCCGTGCGATTCCAAGGCGGCGGTTGTCTTCTTGTCACGCTCCGCAGTTCGGGCAAGTTTCGGACCCCAGTACCAGTTGTTCACGCGCGGTTGTCGGCCGTGTTGGGAGCATGCATGCCAGAAGCAGGAGTCGTAGAAGACAGCAACCTTTGCCCGTGTGAAGACGATGTCAGGCCGTGCCTTTGCACCGTCAGACAAAAGCAGCCGGTAGTCCTTGCGGAATCGAAGACCTCGGGCGTGAAGAAGCGATCGAAGACGGAGTTCCGGACGCGTGTCAGCTCGCTTAATAGCCTGTTGGTTGCGCGACCGGCCCTCGGTCGCCGGGCGCGGCACCATGCCTCGTTCGTGCGCCTTTTGCCGGCGGGCAGCGGCTGCGTTGCCGCGCCCACTGGCTAAGTAGCGTGATGGATGAGCCCCTGAAGCCATTGCTCGATACTCTCAAGTCGCCCGGATTCCAAGTGTTCGAGAGCCCGTCTGATGCCTTCTCCCCGCCGGGGAACCGGTGCGTTGTACGCGGCCCCCAGACCATCCGGGTTGATGTGCACCACGGAGGTAAACAGCAAGGTTGGCCCACGCCGGTTCTCGCACGCCGCCGCCAGCCGGGCCGGGTCGAACTCGTTGGTGAGCAGCGTGTAGTCGAAAGCTTGTCCTGCTGACTCGTATCGTGCGTAAGCCTCGAAGTCGGTTGCGAATTGTTCTTCACGGTCGCTCCGAACCGACCACTTACAGGTAATAAGAATGCGGTAGTCCTCGGGTGGTCGGATGAGCGCTAGATCGACCTGGCGTGGCTTCTCGCCTGCGCGCGGCGCATAGAAGCCTGGTAGTTCATCCAGCCATGGGCGCACACGAATCTCGTACTTTTCGGCGATGGCGGGAATGCGACGCAGAATCGCGGCAACCGTGTCTTCGAATCCTTCACCCAGAAGATTCTTGCGCTTGTTCTCCTGGGTCACATGCAGGCGAATGCGCTCGGTCAGGTCGCGGAGTATGTCCTCGGGGGGGTCCTTGGATAGCCAGTCGCCAAGTGTGTCAAGAATCAATTTGACAAGTTCGGGGTCCTCCCCTGGTAACGGCATCTGTCGCGCGCTGTAAGCAGAGCGCTGTTCCTCTGCCCTCGCCGCGTTCTCACCACGCTGCGCACTTGCTGCCGCTGCGAGGCCCTCGGTCGCCCAGCGGAACAGGATGTCTATTTCATCACCAAGGTCACCGGCATCCACTCCGAGGGCATCGGCCAGCCAAGCATGGAACGCTAGGGACCGGGCGTACCAGGGCCGGCCCGGCCGGCATTTGTCGGATTCGTAGCAATGTGCCAGGCCGATAGTCGGGTCGAGCCACAGCAAGAGCCGGTACACGTGTTCCCACGCGGTAGACGGCTCGACGGCACCAGCATTGCTGAAGTACCGATTCAACAGACGATGTCGGTTGTCTGCCCCGAAGGCGCGTTGGATTACCTGCCCAGTCTCGTCCGCAAGGCCTTCGCCGTTGTCGCTCATGCCGTTTGCGCCTGGCTCCATGCCTGCAGCAGTGACACGATCTCGCGCGCTGCTGCCGCCGCGAGTAGAGGAGGTACTGCGTTGCCGGCCTGCCGGTATCGCGAGTGCGCAGAGCCGCCGTCTATCCGACCACTCAGTGGACCGCGTCTTGGATCAGTAGTGAATACAAACCGGTCGGGAAACGACTGGAGACGAGCGAACTCGCGCACTGAGAGGCACCGAACATCGCGATAGTGATAGACAGAGTCAGCTTTGGTATTCAACGTCCATGCCCAAATTGCCGGATGCAACCTGCGGTACGCGTAGTAGTGACGCCGGCTAAGAGTTCCGGTTCCGTTGTGTGGACCCCACTTAGCGCCGGTGAGGTATCGATCGAGCAGTTCGTCAGGGAGGTCTCGGTGGTTACCGCCGGGCGGGATGGAACGCAACCGCAATATAGTATCGGCGTTTGCGCGCGGCACGGACACGTTTTCCAATGTGTTCGCAGACCCATTGCTCCGCATGAGCTTCTGATATGCCGAGGAGGCGGGCGGCAGTCCATCTGCCAGGGTATCCGCTCGGCGTCCCAGCACCAGACCTTCAAGGTCACCGATGGCTTGAAGCGCTGTGACGGCCGTCAGGTCGTATGGGTCGTCCAGCCGACGGAGCATCGCCGCGTCGTCGCTCGGCCGAGCAGCCAAATGGTATTCGGTCGTGTCGTTCACCACTCGGGCGAGCTGCACATGAGCAGTTATCCCTGATCCTGTGAGCTGGTGCGGCGAAGCACGCATCGCGCTACGGATGCCGATAAAGAGCAGGCGTTTTCGCGTCTGCGGTACACCGAAGTCGGCTGCGTCTACGAGTTGAGGTGTAACCAGGTACTCGCCGTCGAGGGAGAGGTCCTCAGTCACTTGCTCCTTAATTCCCATTTGCGCCATGCCAGGCACGTTTTCCATTAGGAACGCGGCAGGCAGTACCTCGCGAACTACTTGGACGAACTCTCGGTATAAGGAGTTGCGTGGATCATCAATCAGGCGCGTGTGGTTGCGGACTTGGGAGAACGCTTGACATGGGGGGCCGCCGACAATGATGTCCACACCCCGCGCGGCAGCGAGGACCTGCTCTCGCACTGAGGACCTACGCAGATCGCCGACTACTGTCGTAGCCTCAGGAAAGTTCAACGCGTATGTCGCAGCGGCGTCGGGATCGTTATCATTGCCGGCGACGACGCCGCACCCTGCCTGCCGGAATCCTTCAGAAAGTCCGCCAGCACCGGCAAAGAGGTCGACCACACGATAAGACGTTGGTTGCTTGCCGGCGCGGCGACGCTTTAAAGACGAGGTAGTCACGCGCCAGTCCTCATGGCCTCGTGATTGTTGACGCGAACGGAGGCCGGAGCGCTATCACGGTTGTGACCGTACATGGCGGGGGCGACTAATCCTGTTAAGGCGCGCCCCGTCGCACCGTAGCCCGCAAGCCACTAGCAGGTCGGTCCGTGGACGGCGCCATAAGCCTGGGCACGGACAGGCTCACGCAGCCGAGGAGAGTAGGCCTCTAGCTCTGCTTTCTGCACGAGAGTTTTCGCACGACGCAGCGCTCTCAGCGAAGGAACCGGCCTTCGGGACGCTTAGCCGGCTTGCAGGGCGTCGTTCAACGTAGTCATTTCGGTAGCGCTTCATCTTCCGCTTCGGCGCACTGAAAGCGAGCGCGTAATAACCGCGCTAAGGCTGAGGCGGCAAGGCCGAAAGCCAGTCATCCGACAGCAGTTCTAGCAACTGGCCATCCGGATCGCGGATCATCGCCGACCCCTCCGTCACGCTCGCGTCGACCACGGCTCCCCCGAACTCCGCGACCCTGCACAATACGCCTTCGAGATCAGACACCGAAAACGACAGATGCGTTAGCCCCACCTGATCCATCACCCGCTCCGGCCCGGCATGAACTTCACGTTTCGCGTAGTCGATAAGTTCCAATACAAACCCGTCCCGCACCAGATATGTCGCATGCACGCCGAGCGGCTCGGGCAGCTGCAAGAGCGGGGCGGTGCGGTCGTCGGGTGGGTCGATCTCCCACCAGAACTCAAACCCGAGCAGGCCCTCGTAAAAGCGACGTGATCGCTCGCGATCCGCGACGCACAACCCGACGTGGTTGAAAACCGTTCGATGACTAGCCATTACAACCTTCTGTCGCTCGTACCGGCCGTCGGCCATGACCGCGGGCCAGCTAACGCTACCGCCGCATACTCAAATGCGTAATAATGCAAAGATAGCCAATCAAACACCCACTACCGCAGCATCACTAATCCCCTTGCGCAAGAGGTCTTTTGGATGACCACCCGCCCGGACATCAGCCCAGACGCGATAGTGGATTTCGATCACCACTCCGACGACTACAACCTCAACGAGCTGGCCAGAAACGCCGAACTCAGACAAAAATGCCCCGTCGCATGGAACGAGAACTACGGCGGCTTCTGGTTCCTCACCAGCTACGCAGCCGTCAGTCAAGCCGCCAGAGACGGCGACACCTTCGCTCACAAATACGAACCCAACGCCGACGACGGAATCGACTACCAGGGCGAGATGGGCGTCCCGCGCCCCGAAGGTCAACCGGCGCTGGGCATCGGTGAGATCGACGGCCCCTACCATCTGGCCCTACGCCACGCGCTGGCCCCATTTTTCTCGCCAGGCGCCGTGCAGAACATGAAACCGTTCATGGAGCAACTGGCTCATGAGTTCCTCGACCAGAAAATCAGCGATGGACAAATAGACCTCGTCCTCGACTACGCCGGCCCGGCCCCGGCCATCCTGACCATGAAATTGATGGGCCTGCCGTACGACAACTGGCAGCTCTACGCCAACCTCTTCCACTCCGTCATGGCCGTCCCCCAAGACAGCGACGAGTACATCAACGCCATCTCGCAAGTCCCGCAAATGATGCAAGGCGTCCTCGACTTCGCGGCCGCAAGGAAAGCCCAGCCCAAAGACGACCTGACCAGCTTTCTCCTTCAGTGGGAATTCGACGGACACCGCCTCACCGACGAACAGCTGCTCAACATCGTCTGGAACCTCATCGGCGGCGGCGTCGACACCACCACCTCCCAGACCGCGCTGACCCTGCTGCATCTCGGCACCCACCCGGAGCTGCGGCAACAACTCATCGACCACCCGGAGCTCTACCGCACGGCCACCGACGAGTTCCTGCGCTACTTCTCCGTCAACCAAACCCTGAGCCGCACGGTCACCAAAGACATCGAAATGAACGGCCAACACCTCCGAAGAAACGACAAAGTCGTCATCAGCTGGCTGGCCGCCAACCACGACGAAAAGGAGTTCGACCGACCCGACGAGATCATTCTCGACCGACTACCCAACCGCCACCTCGCATTTGGGCTTGGACCGCACCGCTGCATCGGATCCCACCTGGCGCGACTCATGTCCGAGGTGATGGTCAAGGCGGTCCTCGACCGCATCCCGGACTACCAGGTCGACCTCGAAGGCGTGCACCAATACCTGGGCAACCCGAGCATGACCGGCTTGGGCAGGCTGCCGGTGACCTTCACAGCCACCTGACCGTCAACCGTCGATCAACGCGGCACGCATTTCGTCGGCCTGGGAGAAGCCGCGCGCGATCGCTCGTTCGATCACGGCGCCAAGACCGGGAGGCACATCTGGCCGCAACAGACTTACCGGCGGCGGTGACTTATCCGCTAACGGCCGACCCGTCAGTGCCTCATAGCCCACCACGCCGACGGCATACAGATCGTCGGCCTCCGTCGCTGCCTTGGAAGCCATCCCTTCGGCCGTGAAGTACGCGACGTCAAGCATTTTGGCGACACGGAAATCGGCGAGCTTGGCTTCCCCCCGTGCCGTGAACAAGATGTTGGCCGGCTTTATGTCGCGGTGCAGGACGCCGGCGCTGTGCGCTTCGGCAAGACCGTCCAAGACGCCGTCGAGGACGACCTCAACGAATTCCGGTGCCAGCGGCCCGCGAGCCATGCAGTCGGCCAGCGACACTCCTGGCAGGCGCTCCATCACGATGAACGGCAACCCGTCGTGCTGGCCAAGGTCATGAACCACCACCACGTGCTGACCGGTTGGCTGCGCGGCTACCCGCGTCTCCAACAGCAGAGGATCATCGACGCCGGAATACAGCAGCTTGATCGCGACGGGACGGCTCAATTTCAGATCCCAGCCGTCACGCACTTCCGACATCGAATTGCGTCCCAGCACACCGCGCAGTTCGTAGCGACCGTCCCCCAGGACCCCGCCCGGCGCCATCACCACCCCGCTGGTGCCACATCCCTGTTGGTGCTGCATTCCCATTCATCCGTTCGATTCCGTCTTGCACGGCGCATAGCCGCGGAGCCTGCAAGCCAAACGTTAGACGCGTGATGAATTGTCAGGTCGCCGTCGCGTATTGCAGCACCCGCTCCGAGGAATCGACGTGTCCGTTGCTGATGATTCGCAGCCGCTTGGGACCCACCTCGTAGCGGGTGCCGTCGGCCGGGTTCGTCACGTCGAATCCGCCTGATACCCGAACCGCGTTGGGCAGTTCGATATTGGCGCCATCGCGGATCCGCTCGCCGCGGTAGTAGAAGCTGTCGGGCCCGCGTTGACACACCACCGCAAGAGATTTGGCGGTTCGCGCTACCGCGGCCGGAGGGTTGCCCGCGTCGCAGCGGGCGGAATGGCCGACGAAGCCCAGCCCGTCGGCACCTTGGACGGGCCGTGAAAGCGACGGCATCGTCGTCTTTGTCGTGGTGGGCGCGCTCGACGTCGCCGGAGGTGCGGCCGTCGCAGTCTGCGGCGGTGAACTGTTGCGACCACTACCAAGAGCCAAGACAACGGCCAGACCCGCCGCGACGATCAGCATCACCACCGCCAGCCCGCCTACGACGAGGGGCGCCGGGCTCAGACGCCGGGCCCGCGCAACCACGGGCAACGGCGGGTAAGGGCTGCTGCCCGTGTCCTCCGGGTTTGGGTAACTCGCCGCGAACGGGCGCGTGCTCGGCGTAGACGGCGGTACGACCACCGGGTCCCCCGACGATGCCGCCGTGGCAGCAGCGGCCAGTTCTCCGGCCGACGAGAATCTCGCCGCAGGCTGTTTGGCCATACCGATGGCGACGACGTCGTCGAATGCCTTGGCGATTCCCCGTCGCATGATGCTGGGCCGCGGCACCGGCGAGCGCATGTGCGCCTCAGCCAACTCCCGGACGTCCGCGCCCTCGAACGGCGGATCACCGGTAAGGCATTCGTAGAGCACGCACGCCAGGGAGTAGACGTCGCTCTGTGGCCCGACCCCGTCGCCGCTGAACCGCTCGGGTGCCATGTAGGCGCCAGACCCCATGAGTGGTCCACCGGTATCGCCGACGGCTTGAGCGATGCCGAAGTCGCCGAGATACGCAAACCCATCGCCAGTGAGCAGCACGTTTTCCGGCTTGACGTCGCGATGGACCAGCCCCTCGGCATGCGCGGCATCCAGCGCCGCCGCCACCTGCGCCGTCACCGAGGCCGCCTGCCTGGGATCGAGCGCACCACGCTCGCGCAACAACTCCCGAAGGTTGCCGCTGTCGACCAGCCGCATATCGATGAAGAGCACCCCGTCGATCTGGCCGAAGTCGTGCACCGGGATGACATGCGGGCTCTGCAGTCGCGCCGCCATCCTGCACTCTCGCAAGAATCGTTCCTGGAACGACGGGTCTGCGGCGAACTCAGGGGGCAGCAGCTTGACCGCGACGGTCCGGTCCTTGGTCGTGTCGTAGGCGCGGTATACCTCGCCCATTCCGCCTGCGCCGATCAAGGATTGCAGTTCGTAGGGCCCGAACCGGGTACCGAGACGTGAGCCGCGATGCGGCCTGAACATGTGACGATCCCTTCGCTTGCGCTGACCGCTCGGGGATTCCCGGATCGAGCAGTCGCCTAACGCGCGAGGTTACGTCAGCGCCCGAGCCGGCGCCTCCAATCCCGAGCTGACATGAACCTGCCGGCAGCCTCCAGGATCTTGCCCCTCCTGCGGCTATACGGGTACCACATGGGTTCTTTCTTCGTCGCGACCCGTTCGGCCACAATGCTTTTCGCACGGCAATACTTCCGAATGCCCTCGGCGCCGCCCGATCGGGAGCCGATGCCCGAGTCCTTCCAGCCCCCAAATGGCACGCCGAACTGGAAGATGCCCATCATCACGTTGTTGATGGTCACCGTTCCGGTGTTCATCTGACGCGCCAACGCCATCCCCTTGGCCTTGTCACGCGTCCAGATACTCCCGGCCAACCCCAGCCTGGAATCGTTGGCCTTCTCGATCGCCTCGGCGGCACTGCGCACCTTCATCACCGGCAGCGTGGGACCGAACGTCTCCTCCCGCATGCAGTCCATGCCGTGGTCGACGTCGATCAGCACCGTCGGCTCGTAGAACAGGCCCTCCTCACGCGCCTTCCCGCCCGTGAGCACCTTGGCGCCTTTGCTCACTGCATCCTCGACATGGCGCGTGACAATGGCCCGCTGCTGCTCGGTCGCCATGGAACCGACCTCGCAGGAATAGTCGTGTTTGGTGTCCATCCCCAGACGCAGCTGCGAAGTCTTGGCTACCAGCTTTTGCACGAACTCGTCGTAGACGGGCTCTTCGACGTACAGGCGCTCCACCGATATGCACGCCTGGCCGGTGAGGCTGAACGCGCCCCACACCGCGCCGTCGACGGCGCGGTCGATGTCGGCGTCGGCGCAGACGATCATGGCGTCCTTCCCCCCGAGCTCCAGGCTGTAGGGGATCAAGCGCTGCGCCGCCGCAGTGGCGATGCGCCGTCCGGTGTTGACCGATCCGGTGAACATCACGTAGTCGACGACGTCGACCAATGCGGCGCCCGTTTCCCCAAGACCATTGACGAGGTCGAGCACGCCGGGAGCGCCGATCTCTTTCCAGCCATCGACCGCGGCCTGCCACGCCAGCGGCGCGATCTCTGACGGCTTGGACAGCACGGCACACCCTGCGATCAGCGCCGCGGGGATATCCAGCAGCGGCGCCGCCAACGGGCCGTTCCACGGGGTGATGACGCCGACGAGCTGGTACGGCTCGTAAACGACGGTCAGCTTCTTGGCCGCGTTCGCGGTCCCCCATGGCCGTACCGACTCGTCGGCCAAGAATTTCGCTGCATTGTCCATCCAATAGTTGGTGACCTGTATCCCCAACAGAAGCTCGGCAGAGGTATCACCCCAGGACTTACCCACCTCGAGTTGCGCCTGCGTGCTCAATCCGTCGGCGTGGTCCAACAGCCAGTCGCGCCATTTGCCCATCCAGCTGGCGCGCCCGTCGACTCCCAATCGTTGCCACTCTGGCTGCGCTTCCCGCAGTCGAGCGGCCACGTCCCCTACCTCAGCGGCCGTCGCGATCGGCACGCTGCCGAGGCGTTCTCCGGTGGCGGGGCAGGTCACCACCACTTCGCGGGGGACTTCCGTTCCGACCGATGTTTCTCGAGCTTGCGTGTCCATACTCATCGCCGTCACCTCCGGCCGGATTGTTTGCTGGAACAACGATACGGCGCTGGGTTGCTGACAACCAGGCTTGTTGAGGTGCAATCACGGGCCACCGATGACCTCGATCTGGCAATTGACTCCCGAGGCACGGGAAAGACGTGCGTCAGCCGTGACGAGCACGGTATTCAGTGCCTCGGCCAGGGCGATGTATGCAGCATCGTACGGCGTAACCACATGCCGCAATTCCCATATGCGATGCAGCAACGGCCGATGCGAAGAACGACGCAGTGGCAACTCAGCCAGATCCGCAACTGCACCGACGGCTCTTCGCGCGGGCATCAGTTTTGCGGAAACATGGCTTCGCCACACCGAGACCACCTCGAGGTCGACGAGCTCGGGAGCAACGAGCGCTTCGTCGGTCAACCGTTCCCGGGCGCGTCGGCCATCTGGCCCATCGTCGCAGAGCGCTACTGCCAATACGCTCGCGTCAACGACGATCACGTTCTGCCCGAACGCTTTCGACGGCAGCGGTAAAGGAAATCCGGCCACCGCGGCGTGCGGCGACGCGGTCGAAAACTTCATCGAGGGTGGGTTGATCAGCCTCGGCGATCAGACGGGTTCGAAGGTATTCCTGTAGCGATTGATGCGCACGCGCGGCACGCTCCCGCAGAACTCGATGGGTGTGCTCGGGAACGTCCTTGATCTGCACGCTTGGCATGGCGCCATTTTGGCGCCACTGGCGCCACATTGCAAGTCACCCTACCCGCAATGGATAGGCTCGTGGAAACACGTTGAGGAGGTATTCGGTGCCACCACGCACCCAGGTGCTCATCACGGCGACAGAGCTGGCCGGCCTGATCCAGTCGGGCGACCCGGTCAGCGTGCTGGACGTGCGCTGGCGTCTCGACGAGCCAGACGGGCGCCCGGCCTACCTGGAAGGCCACATCCCCGGCGCGGTGTACGTGTCACTCGAAGACGAACTCAGTGACCACACAATCGCCGGGCGCGGCCGTCATCCACTGCCGACGGGATCCAATTTGCAAGCCGCAGCACGGCGATGGGGAGGACGGCAGAACGTGCCCGTCGTGGTGTATGACGACTGGAACAGTGCCGGTTCCGCGCGAGCATGGTGGGTACTGACCGCGGCCGGTATACCGAATGTCCGCATTTTGGACGGCGGCCTCGGGTCATGGCGCACGGCTGGAGGCAGCCTCGAAACCGGCCCGGTCACTCCAGAGCCGGGGAATGTGACTGTGCCGCACGATGATTTGTACGCCGGAGCGCTACCCACACTGACCGCAGAGCAATGCACCACCGACGACGTGACGCTGCTCGACGCACGTGCACCCGAACGCTTCCGAGGAGAAACCGAACCCGTCGACCCGGTCGCCGGTCACATCCCCGGCGCGCGAAACGTGCCCAGCGGCGCGGTACTGCGCAGCGACGGAACGTTTGCCGACGACGCCGCACTCAGAAAACTGTTCTCCGACAGCGGAATCGGCCGCGACGACAGAATCGGCGCCTACTGCGGTTCGGGCGTCACCGCGACAATCACCGTCGCAGCACTCGCCGCACTCGGCTACGAGGCCGCACTGTTTCCCGGCTCGTGGTCTGAATGGAGTTCGGATCCTCATCGTCCCGTCGCTCGCGGACCGGAGTAGCGCCTTTAAGATCTGAGCTAACTCGCGACGCTCGCCTGCGGTCCACGGCTGCCGACAAATAAGCTGTGCAGGCAAACGGGCAAGCGCAAGCGTAAGAAGGTGAGGCCTTCAATGAGCGACATGACCGCACGGTTCGCCGAAATCGTCGGCGCGCACAACTTGCTGACCGGCGACGCAATCTCCGACGACTATTCGCACGACGAAGAGTTGAGCAAGCCGCCGCGGAAGCCGGCCTACGTCGCCAAACCCGCCACCGCGGAAGAGGTCGCTCAGCTCCTGAAAACCGCTACGGAACAAGGCATTCCGGTGACCGCCCGCGGATCTGGCAGTGGCCTGTCCGGCGCGGCACGCCCGCGCCCGGACGGACTCGTGATTTCCTTCGAACGGATGAACGCCGTCCTGGAGGTCGACACCACCAACCAGGTCGCCGTCGTCCAGCCCGGCGTCACGCTCAACGACCTGGACGCCGCGACCGCCGACACCGGGCTGCGGTACATGGTTCACCCCGGCGAGCTGTCCTCCAGCGTCGGCGGCAACGTCGGAACCAACGCCGGCGGCATGCGCGCGGTCAAGTACGGCGTGGCCCGCCACAACGTGCTCGGGCTGCAGGCGGTCCTGCCGACCGGCGAGATCATCCGCACCGGCGGCCGGATCGCCAAGGTGTCCACCGGCTACGACCTGACCCAGCTGATCGTCGGCTCGGAAGGAACTCTGGCCCTGGCCACCGAGGTGATCGTCAAGCTGCACCCGCGACTGGACCACAGCGCCAGCGTGCTGGCCCCGTTCGCCGATTTCGACCAAGTCATGGCAGCGGTGCCGCAGGTTCTCGCTAGCGGCTTGGTGCCCTACATCCTCGAGTACATCGACAACATGACGATGGCCGCGCTCGTCTACTCTCAAAACCTGGAACTGGGCATTCCGGACCAGATCCGCGAGACCTGTCAGGCGTATCTCGTTGTAGCACTTGAGAACCGAACCGCAGAGCGGCTGGAAGAGGATGTCGAGCGGGCCGGTGAGCTACTGGCAGAGCTGGGCGCGCTGGACGCCTACGTGCTCGAAGGCGGCTCAGCGCGCAAGCTGATCGAGGCGCGCGAAAAGGCGTTCTGGACAGCCAAGGCAGCGGGCGCGGACGACATCATCGACACCGTCGTACCACGGGCGTCGATGCCGAAATTCCTTGCCACCGCACGCGGTTTGGCCTCGGCCGCGGGCGCTGCCGTGATCGGCTGTGGGCACGCCGGCGACGGCAACGTGCACCTCGGTATCTTCTGCAAGGATGCGGACACACGAAAGAAGCTGATGACCGATATCTTCGCGCTGGCAATGGAATTGGGCGGTGCGATCTCCGGCGAGCACGGCCTGGGCTGCGCGAAAACCTCGTACTTCCTCGAGCTCGAAGACCCCGCGAAGATCAGCCTGATGCGCCGCATCAAGCAGAGCTTCGACCCGGCCGGCATCCTCAATCCGGACGTGCTCTTCGCCGCACCGGAAGGGTGAACTCGCCCCCTCACACTATTCCCACCAGTCACGGCAAAGAGTCCGTGTGTCGGCTCAGGAATGTGCTATCGCCGGCGCTATCACTTTCCGGAAACGACTGGTGCCAGCCGCGCCGGTGCTGTAGTGACACATGTGACCACGGGGGTAAGGCTGAAAGATGTGATAGCTCGTCCTCGACGCGGGCCATCAATAGCTCACCCGAGCAATTCGGCCGCGCTGGCCGCAACCATGGCCTGTGGATCTTGGTGTATCCCGACGGCATACAGCTCGCCACCGATGGCAAGCGACGCAATGCCATGCACCAATGACCAAAGCGGACCGGCGATTTCGCGTGGATCGCGCGCCGCAACAAGGCCTTCTGCCTGACACTTCGCTATCGCGTCAAGCAAGTCGTCAAACGCCTGTTCCGCGGCAACCGCCAGAATCGGGTGGTCCGCCTTATCGAGCTCAGCGCCGAACATGACCCGGTAGTGATCCGGATGGCTGACCGCCCAGCGCACATAGGCACATCCGAGTTCGATCACCCTGGCCTTCGGCTCGGAGGCAGACTCGGCGGCCGCGCTCAGTTCGGCGTGCAGCTCGAGAAATCCCTGCTCAGCGACCGTAGCCAGCAACTCCGCCTTGTCGGCAAAGTGCCGGTACGGCGCGGCGGCGCTGACACCGGCCCGCCGTGCCGCCTCGGTCAGGGTGAAGCCCTTAGGCCCTTTCTCGGCGACCAGCGACAGCGCCGCCGCTGTGAGCGCGCGCTTGAGATCGCCGTGGTGATAGCTGGCACGACGCGACCGCGAAGGCGCCTTCCGACTCATGTTGACGAGATTAACATTGCCAGCTATGTTAATGCTATTCACATCCAACGGGAGGAGCGAAATGAGCAATAGTGCAGCAACCATCGCCCGCGTTGGCGATCGCGACCGGCAAAAGACCGCTGCAAACCTAGGCCAGGCCCTCGCGCAGGGCTACCTGCGGATGGACGAGTACGAGGAGCGCGTACAAGCGGCATTCCAAACGCACACGACCGCCGAACTCAAACAACTCGTCGCCGATCTGCCACTCGACCGCATTCGTCGCGCCGACCCTCGCCGTCGCGCGGCCAGGATCACCGCGCCCCGCCGTGCGGTGCGCCTTCATCTAACGGCTTACTTCGCGATGGTCGCCATCGTGCTCGCCGTCTGGACGGCCGTCGCCGTCACCGCTGGCGCCTGGTACTTCTGGCCGATCTGGCCGATCCTTGGCGGAGCGATCGGCCTGATCAGTCATGCCATGTCGGTGCCGGGTTCTCGGCTGACCCCGTGAGAATGTTGGCGAGCCACGTATGTGCCACCTAAAGGAGGAGCAATGCCGGACGAAAAGGGATGGGCTGTCGTCACCGGCGCCAGTTCCGGCCTGGGCGCGATCTTCGCCGAACAGCTGGCCGAGCGAGGGCTGTCGTTGATACTGGCCGGGCGCGATGAAGCCAGGCTCAACGCGGTGGCGCAACGGGTAAGCCAACAAGCTGAGGTCGAGATTGTTGTCGGCGACCTGGGCACCGACGACGGGTTCGACGCCCTGGTGGCCCATCTCGGCGATCGTCCGATCGACGTCCTGGTCAATAACGCCGGGTTTGGCACTTACGGCAAATTCGCGGAGATCGACGCCGGCCGCGAGCACGGTCTGGTCGCGATCAACGTCGACGCGCTGGTGCGGCTGACTCATGCGGTGCTGCCAGGAATGCTAGCCCGTCGTCGCGGCGGCATCCTAAATGTGGCCTCCACCATCGCTTTTCAACCTGGCCCCTACCAAGCGACCTACGGCGCGTCGAAGGCATTTGTGCTGTCGTTGAGCCAAGCGTTGTGGGCCGAAACCCGCGGCACCGGTGTCACCGTGACAGCGCTGTGCCCCGGCCCTACCCGTACCGGATTCGTCGACGGGCTCGAAGCGGATGTCTCCCACACCTCGGTCTACAAGCGCCTCGCCGCGCCCGAACCCGTCGTCGCGAAGGGGTTGCGCGCGCTGGACAAGGGCCGCCCAGTGGTGGTTGCCGGTTTACGAAACCGGGTGATGGCTACGGCCGGAAGCCTTTCGCCTGGCTGGCTTTCGGCGCTCGTCACCGGACGGCTGCTGCGTCCCGCCCAAGCGGCCTGAACGTCCTTCGTCGCACCGTTACCCTCGCGGTGAAAGTGCACACCGGCGCGGGATCGCTACCTACGATGCCGGTGTAGTCGGTCACGATCGTCGTCGTACCGGCCTTCAACGCATCGAAGATCCACACCTCGGTGCCCGGCGCGCCCATCAAGTCAGACTTCGGGCGCAGATACTCGTGACCGGTCTGCCTCACGATGTGGGGGTCGGCGATCTTCGCATCGGGCGTCCACCGGTACGGCGTCGTGTGATTCGAACCCAGCGTCACCTTCAGCGTGTCGCCGACCGCCACTGCGACGTCGCGGCCGATGACGCTGTGCTGAAGGATGTCGTCGATGGAGACCTCGACGGTTGTGGTCGCTGCCTGCCGTCCCGGACTACCCGAGCAGCCCGACATCGCCGCGACGACAAGCACGGCGAGCATGAGCAACACCCGGGTCTTCATGAGGCGAAATTAGGTCGGCACCCGCGGAAAACGATAAATCCACTCGGGTAGCCGGTCAACGCGGCGTTTCCGAGCGCGCGCTGGCAAACCGTCCGGTAGCTTCTACTCGTGTTTGGCATCATCCGGCCCTGCCGTCATCGGCTCGGTGGCGAGCTGGCCGCCGCGTGGCGAGCCCAATTGTGTGGACTGTGCCTGGCCCTGCGCGACGACTACGGTCAGGTCGCGCGGATCGCCACCAACTACGACGGCTTGGTCGTCTCGCTCTTGGTCGAAGCCCAGTCAGTCGCGGGACCGACGAGGCGTACCGCCGGGCCGTGCCCGCTGCGCGGAATGCGACGCGCGGACGTGGCGACCGGTGACTGCGTGCGGTTGGCGGCGGTGGTGTCGCTGGCGCTGGCCGCGGCGAAGGTGCGCGATCACGTCGACGACCGCGACGGCATTGTCGGAGCGATCGGGGTGCGGCCGGCCGCGCGCCGTGTCGCCGAGCGGTGGGTGCGGCAAGGCAGCGACGCCGGGCACACCCTGGGATTCGACACCGGTGTACTCGTCGCCGCCATGGACCGGCAGGCCGAGCTCGAGGCGGCGGCCGTTCCGGGCAGCTCGCTGCTGGCCGTCACCGAACCCACCGAAACCGCCGTCGCCGCGGCGTTCGCGCATACCGCCGTACTGGCCGGCCGCCCCGGTAACGAAGCGCCGTTGCGTGAGATCGGCCAGCTCTTCGGCCGGGTGGCGCATCTGCTGGACGCGGTGGAGGACTACCGCGACGACGTGGCGCGCGGTAAGTGGAACCCGTTGGCCGCCACCGAAACTCCGTTTTCCGAGGTCCGCACCATGTGTGACGACGCGGTCCTGGGCATCGAATTAGCTTTGGGCGACGTGGAATTCACCGATGGCCGGCTGGCTCGGCGGTTGCTGACTCGCGAGATTCGACGAGCGGTCTCACGCACCTTCAGCGGAGCCGGGCACACCGTCGCACGCGATGGAACACCGCGCGGCGAGCAGGAAGGCATCAACTTCGGCAACCAGCCGGTCGGCGCCGGCTATCCCTACGGGCAGGACGGCAGCGAGGGAGGCGAAGTGCCGGGCCAGGTGCCGCAGAAGCGTGGACGCGGCGGCGACGGCACCTGCATCTGCTGCTGCGACGGTTGCGAGTGCTGCTGCGACTGCGGCGACTGCTGCGACTGCTCGTAAACCGCTGCTCCGTCGCCGGTCCCCCGCATCGGTGATGACAGGATGGGCGCGTGTTTGCGCTAGTCGTCATCGTTGCACTTGTTGCCACAGTCATCGCCGGAACGATCTGGGGTCGGCGTTACCGGGTGGGCCCGCCGGTGCTGCTCATTCTGCTGGGCGGCTTGTTGGGCCTGATCCCGGCCTTCGGCAATATCCATATCAACGGAGAGATCGTGCTGCTGCTGTTCCTGCCGGCGATCCTCTACTGGGAAAGCATGAACACCAGCCTCCGCGAGATGCGAGCCAATCAACGCGTGATCATTTTCCTCAGCGTCGGTCTCGTGATCGCCACCGCGTTCGCGGTGTCGTGGACGGCGCGATCGCTCGGCATGGAATCGCACGCGGCGGCGGTTTTGGGTGCCGTGCTCTCCCCCACCGACGCCGCAGCGGTGGCCGGTCTGGCCAAAAAGCTGCCCCGTCGAGCGCTTACCGTGCTGCGCGCCGAGAGCCTCATAAACGACGGCACCGCGCTGGTGCTGTTCGCCGTGACCGTGGAGGTCGCCGTCGGCGGGGCCGCGATCAGCCCGCTTGACCTGGTCGGCCGCTTCGTCGGCTCCTACTTCGGTGGCATCGCAGCCGGATTGTTGGTGGGCGCGTCGGTGACGCTGCTGCGCCGCAGGATGGACGCCCCGCTCGAAGAGGGAGCCCTGAGCCTGTGGACACCGTTCGCGGCCTTTCTGCTCGCGCAATCACTGCACTGCAGCGGTGTCGTCGCCGTCCTGGTGTCCGGATTGATGCTCACCTACTTCGGGCCGAAGGTCATCCGCGCTCGTTCGCGCCTGGAGTCGTTCGCATTCTGGGACATCACCACATTCATGCTCAACGGCTCGTTGTGGGTATTCGTCGGAGTCCAGATTCCGGGTGCGGTGCGCCACATCAACGACGTTCACGGCGGCCTTCGCCACGCGCTCTACATCGCTTTCGCAGTCACTGGTGTGGTCATCGTGTCCCGAGTCCTTTGGGTGGAAGCCACCACGGCGCTGTTTCGCACCTTCGATCGCCGCGATGTGCAACGCGCGCGCCGCGTCGATTGGCGTCAGCGCACGGTTACCTCCTGGGCGGGATTCCGGGGCGCCGTGTCGCTCGCCGCGGCCCTCGCCGTCCCGTTGACGACACTCAGCGGTGCTCCATTCCCCGACCGCAGCCTGCTGATCTTCGTGGTCACCGTCGTCATCCTGGTGACCGTGCTTGTCCAGGGAAGCACCCTGCCTCTCATCGTTCGCTGGGCCCGGATGCCCGAAGACGATGCCCACGTTCAGGAACTGCAAATGGCGCGCGAGCGTATCGCCGAAGTCGGGCTGGAAGCCCTGCCGAATGCCGCTCAGCAACTGAAGGTAAGCCCGGAATTGCTCAATCGCCTGGAAAAGGAGTACGAACAACGTGCCGCCGTGGTCAGGTCGAACGGAGGCGAGGACTCAGCGCCCAACGATCTGGTCCTGAAGAAGGAGAAGGTTCGCCGGTTGCGCCTTCAGGTGCTCGATCATCAGCGACAGGCCGTCACGGCCCTGCGTAACCAGAATCTCATCGACGACATCGTGCTGCGGGAATTGCAGGCAGAGATGGATCTCGAGGAAGTGC
Source organism: Mycobacterium sp. 852002-51163_SCH5372311 (assembly GCF_001667115.1). Taxonomy (GTDB): domain Bacteria; phylum Actinomycetota; class Actinomycetes; order Mycobacteriales; family Mycobacteriaceae; genus Mycobacterium. The sequence goes on from NZ_LZIJ01000100.1 coordinate 67,955, forward strand.
AGCTGCTCAGCGACGGCGGTCCTTAATAGTGCCGAGCAGACGCAAAATCCCCCAAATCGCCCCGGATTTAGGCGATTTTGCGTCTGCTCGGCACCAACTGGCGGTGCCGGATGGTCGGAATTCACGGACTGTTCAGGCACGAGTCGGCTCAACATAGTTGACTGCACACGAGCACCGGATGTCCTCACGGTATGCGTGTCGTTCAGGTCGCCAACTTTTATGGACCTCGCTCCGGCGGCCTTCGTACCGCGGTGGACCGCCTGGGCGACGAATACAGCGCTGCGGGACACGAGGTGTTTCTGATCGTCCCTGGCCCGCACGCAGAGCGCAGTCGGCTATCCACCGGAGTCATGCGAATCACGCTGCCCGCCAAGCTGATTCCGTTCACGGGAGGCCATCGCGCGGTAATGCCGGGACCGGTGAAGGCGTTGCTGGAGGCGTTGCGGCCCGACGCGTTGGAGGTCTCGGACCGGCTCACGTTGCGATCTTTGGGCCAGTGGGGCCGCGAGCACGGCGTGACGACGGTGATGATCTCCCACGAACGTGGCCATCGCACATGCCGTCCGCGAAATCGTCAGCCGCCCAGAGCCTCACCGTCGCGGTGCTGCGCGCGCCCGGGCCGAGATGTTCACCTGGCAGCGCGCGGCCGACGGCATGCTGGCAACGCTGCATGTCCGGCGGGGCGAAAACCAGCAGACCGCCTAGATCGCTCCAGCATGCGCGGGCACGACGAGGTCTAGCTGTACCCGGCCATAACGTTGGTTACAGGCGGCTGATGGGTGGAAGGTCGCCGAGTGCGCTGTGGCGGCGTTGAGTGTTGTAGAACTCGAGCCAGGGCGCAAGTGCTCGGGTGCGTTCGGCGTTGGAGGTGAAGACCCGCCGGTAGGACCACTCGATTTGAAGAGTGCGGTTGTAACGTTCGACCTTGCCGTTCTGCC
>NZ_LZIJ01000101.1 GCF_001667115.1 Mycobacterium sp. 852002-51163_SCH5372311
CGGCGGACGGTCTTCGGCATTCGGTTGTGAATCTACGGCTTTCGGTGTGACGTGAGGGCGGGGTTTTCGCCGTATGAGCGCCCAGGTTTCACACTGGACGCCATAGTTTCACACTGAACGCGATACGCCATACGCTCAGCCAGCCAATGTCGTACCGGCGTGCAACGATTCGCGCATGCAACTTCAAGGAATCGAGCTGCGCTACGTGCTGACGATGTATCTGTCGCAGAATGGGCCTGCGACCATCGTCGAACTAATCGATGCGCTTGACCGGTACGGCTTTTGCGTCCGCGGCAGGCCTTCGAAGGCGGTGTCAGACGCGTTGCGTTGGGAAATCGGCAGGCATCGGGTACGACGGCTGGGCCGTGGGATGTACGCACCGGCGTACATTCCACACGCAACTGAATACCGGATCATCAACCGGGTGCGGACACTGCGGCAGTCCGCCGAGTTGTCGCGCTGAGGTGGACAAAAAGCTGTGTGTCCCACTTCCGGGGACGGATGTGACGGATGTGACTAGGGCGGC
>NZ_LZIJ01000102.1 GCF_001667115.1 Mycobacterium sp. 852002-51163_SCH5372311
CGCCTGCACCCGCCCGCGGCCCCCCGCGGGGCCCCCGCGGGACGGGGGCGGCGGGTGCCCCGCGGCGGGCGCCCGGCGGGGCGCCCCCGGCCACGGCGCGCCCGCCGCGGCCCACAGCTGGCTGGACGCCTTCACCCGATGGCGCCGAGCCCGCGGCCTGACCGCCACCACCATCGCCTGGGGCCCCTGGACCCCCACCACCACCGGCAGCCCCGACCCCACCATCACCGCCGAGCAAGCCACCCACGCCTTTCAGACCCTGCTCCGCCACGACCGTGCCACCACCGGCTACACATCCCTCACCGCCGCCCCCTGGCTAACCGCCTTCGCCCACCGCAGCTCCTTCGCCGAAGCGTTCCGCGCCGACACCCAGAACAGCACCGGCAGCAAAAAACTCCGCGCCGAACTCGACGAAATACCGCCCCACCAATGGCCCACCCGACTACGGCGACTGATCTCCGACCAAGTCAGCCTCATCCTGCGCCGCGACGTCGATCCCGACCGACCTCTCCCCGAATACGGCATGGATTCCCTCGGCGCCCACGAACTACGCACCCGCCTCGAAACCGAAACCGGAATACGCATCACCTCCACCGACCTCGCAAAAATCAGCACCATCCGCGGGCTGGCCGAACTGCTGCACGAAAAGCTGACCGCCAGGCAAGTCGCGTGACATTGCACAATTCGCGAAGCCGATCGGACGGAGAATCGTGAAAAGCTTCCTCAAAAAGCTACTGTTAGCGCTTTTGGAACCTCTTGAGTTCGGCTTGTTGATCTTTTCGGCAGCATTCACACTCAATTACTGGCAAGCATGGGTTTTCCTGGCAGCATTCACCCTTCCGGGCTACCTTTTCGGCATCTACCTGCTGCGTACGAATCCGGCTGCGCTGGAGCGGCGGAGGCGCGGGGGCCCAACCGCGGAGGCCAGACGGGCGCAGAAGGTGGTCATGGGGATCGCATGGTTGTCGCTGGCCGCGATGATGGTGGTCAGCGCCCTCGACCATCGCTTTGGCTGGTCGCGCGTGCCAACCGCAATTTGTGTGGTTGGTGATGTCCTGGTAGCCGTTGGCGTGAGCGTGATGATGCTGGTGGTCGTTCAGAACAGCTATGCGTCCGCCACCATCCGGGTGGAGTCCGGCCAGGAGGTCATCTCCACCGGCCTCTATGGGTTGGTGCGCCACCCCATGTACACCGGCAATGTGATTCTGATGGTCGGCATCCCTCTTGCGCTCGGTTCGTACTGGGGACTTGTCTTCGTCGTAACTGGCCTATTGGTACTCACATGGCGGATCCGCGATGAGGAAAAGCTACTCCGGGAAGAATTGCGCGGATATCAGGAGTACACGCAGAAAGTTCGCAGTCGCCTGGTGCCATGCATGTGGTAACGGCCGGGTTCTCACCGGCCTCGGCCCACTAGTCACGGCGGCGCTCACTCCGGAAGCTCTGGCTCCCAAGCCGGCATACTGCGTAACTGCTCGCTCAGGTCGCCGACGGACGGGGCGTCGAACAGGGCGCCCACCGGAAGGTGGATATCAAATGCCGCGTTGATCGCGGCGATTGCCCGCATTGCGGAAAGCGAATCCCCGCCGAGATCGAAAAACGATTCACCAACCCCGACCCGGTCCAGCTTCAATATCTGCGCGTAGATATCGGCCAAAATCTGCTCGACGAGGGTGGCCGGTGCGCGATGAGCGTTCCCCGAGCTTTCTGGCCACGACGGCGGCGTGCTGACCGCCTCAGTCGACAAGGCGCGGTTGCGCTGTCCGCCCCACCGGGCCTGATCACTGCCACCCGGGAGGTTCATCGACGACAGCTGCCGAGTGGGGTCGGCGGCCATCAGCGCTAATAACGAATTGAATCGCTCCATCAGCCGTTCGATGCCGGCCGTGTCGAATACATCCGAGCGGAATTGGACCCGAAGCTCGATTTCACGTCCGGGCACGGCCTGGAGTGTCAGCGGGTAGTGGTAGGGGTCGCGGTTGGTCACCTCGTCGACGACCAGTCCGTCTGCGCCGAACGACGCGGCATCGCCGACCGGGTAGTTCTCGTACACGAAAACGGTGTCGAACAGCTGGTGGTGGCCCGTGATCCGATGAATTTCGGGTAGCCCCAGATGCTGGTGCTCAAGGGTCTCGTTGCGCGCGGTTTGCAGCTGCTCGAGCAAGTCTGCGGTGGTCGTTGTGGGCGCGATCCGCGCGCGCACCGGCACCGTGTTGATCAGCAACCCCACCATCGCCTCGGCGCCGATCACCTCGTCCGGCCTACCGGAGACCACCGCGCCGAAGGCGACATCCTGATTTCCGGTCAGCCAGGCCAGTATTTGCGCCCAGGCGCCGTGCAGCACCGTACTGACGGTGGTGTGGCGCAAGCGCGCCAGCTCGCTGATGGCGCGCGTGGTCTCGTCAGGCACGACGAAGGACTTCACACCTCGCTGCCCCAGTCCAAGCCGGTCAGGCGGACCCACCAACGTGGGAGTGTCAAAACCGGTCAGCACCTTGCGCCAAGCCGCTCGCGCCGACGCGTGGTCCTGACCGGACAGCCAGGTCACAAACTTGCGATACGGCACCGCCGCAGGCAGCCGATGCCCGTAATAACTGGCGAACAACTCCTGCTGCAGGATCTGCAGCGACCAGCCGTCCATCAGGATGTGGTGGAAGGTCAGCACGATCCGGTGTCGATCGGGTGCGGTACGGATCAACGCCACCCGGAAGGCCGGCGGCTGCGCAATGTCACAGACCGCGACGCGTTCGGCGGCGCATATCCCCGTTATCTGGTCATCCCCGTCGACGTTGTTGGCCAAGTCGACATACCGCCAGGCCGGCTCGGGTTCGGCCGGGATGATCTGCACCGGCTCGTCGAACTGTGCAAGGAATCGGGCCGCCAGGTTGGGATGCCGGTCGACCACCGTGTGTACCGCCTCGCGAAGCCGGTGCTGGTCGAGCGGGCCGGAAACGGCGATATCCAGCTGCACCGCATACACGTCGTCGCCGGATTCTTGCGCGGCGCCGGCATGGAACAGAAGGCCGTGCTGCAGCGGCGTCAGCGGCAGTACATCAGCGACCCGGTATTGCCTGCACAGCTCTTCGATCTGCTGCTGGTTCAGTTGGGCGGGCGCGATATCCGAGGGGGTCAACCCGCCCCCGCCGCGGCGGACATGGGCGCAGATGCCCGCCAGGGCCTCGAACCACAACCGGCTCAGGCGGCTGACCTCTGCGCGATCCACGGCGGAGGGCGCCCACGTCCAGTTGGCGTGCAGACTCGGACCGCTATCGGTGTCAGCAGTGCTGGCATTGAGCTCGATGGTATGGGCGAGCGTCAGCGGCAGATCCATGCTGGCGCCGACAACCGCCGAGCCGTCTTGGCTGACGCGCCAGAAATCCGCGGAGAGTTCGGCGGCCGCAGCACCCAGACGCCCGAGATAGTTGAACCCGATCGGGGGGTCGGCGCCGTCGAGGTCCACGTCGGGGTTCATGTAGCGCAGGACGCCATAGGTCAATCCGTCCGGCAGAGCGCGCAGTTGCTCCTTGGCGTCTTTGACCACCGCGCCCAGGGCCGCCTCACCGGAGATCACCTGCGCCCAGGTGTGCTCACCGGCGGCCGCCCCGACATGCAGGGCCACCGGATACTTGGCGGTGAACCAGCCCACCGTGCGGGACAGATCGATGTCGTCGCCCAGCTCCTCTTGGCGCCCGTGACCTTCAACGTCAATACCGACGGGCCCGGCGCCGGTGCCCAGAAACTCGGCGACAGCCAAGCCGAACGCAATCAGCAAGACGTCCTGCACGCCGGCATGAAACGCCGCGGGCACCTCGCCCAGCAGCATCCGGGTCGTCTCGACGTCCAACTCCACCGACAGATGTCCGGCGCTGGCGAATGTGTCCACCCCGGGCTGCACCGCGGGCAACACGGTGGGTGCGGCCGCTACTCGGCGCCACACCTCGGACTGGGCGACTACCGCCGGCGTCTGCGCATAGTCAGCCAGCAGCGACGCCCACCGCGCAAACGACGTGCCCTCCCCGGTCAGCGCCACCGGCTGCCCTGCACGATGCTGAGCCCACGCGATGTTGAGGTCTTCCAGCAGAATTCGCCACGACACACCGTCCACCGCCAGATGGTGAATGATCAGCGCCAACTGACCCGCGGCACTCGCCCACACCGCGCTGAGCATCACCCCGGCGGCCGGGTTCAGTCGCGACAACGCTTGTGCCACAACCTCTTCGGACAACACGCCCACCGATTGCAGGCAGCCGCCGGCGATGACAGACCCCGCCTCACGCACCTGCAGCACCCAGTCCGCGGCGCCGTCGTCCTCGACGCGCAGCCGCAACATCGGATGCCGATCCAGCAACGCCTGTAGCAGCACCACCACGTCGGCATCGGTCGCGCCTGCGGGAGCCTGGACCACCATCGTCTGGTTGAACCGATCGACGGGGCCGTCCAAGCCCCGCAGCCACCGCATGATCGGGGTGGCCACCACCGGCCCGGCGCCCTCCTCGGCCACGGCACCCGCGGCGTCGGCCACCCGCGCCACCCGGGCCAGCCGGGCCACCGTCTGCTCGACGAAGATATCGCGAGGCCGACAGACCACCCCGGCCATCCGGGCCCGGGCGACCACCTGCATGGACAGAATGCTGTCCCCACCCAGCTCGAAGAACGACTCGTCGACTCCGACTCGCTTGAGGCCCAAGACTTGCGCGTAGATGTCGGCCAGGATCTTTTCGACCGCGCCGGCCGGGGCCCGGTAGTGGTCGGCCTCCTGGTATTCCGGCGCCGGTAGCGCACGGGTGTCGAGTTTGCCGTTGACCGTCAAGGGCAGCGCGTCGATCACCACAACCGCGGCGGGAACCATGTACGCGGGAAGCCGCTCGGCCAACGCATTGCGCGCAGTCGCCGGGTCCACCGTTCCGGTCACAGACTCGGTGACATACCCGACCAGACGTTTGTCACCCGGACGGCTTTCGCGGGCGATCACCACCGCCTGCTCCACTCCGGCCAGGCCGGCCAGGGCTGCGCGCACCTCCCCCAGCTCGATGCGGTACCCACGGATCTTGACCTGATCGTCCGCGCGGCCCATGTAGTGCAGCTGTCCGTCAGCACCCCAACTCACAACGTCCCCGGTGCGGTACATACGTTGTCCGGGCGCGCCCAGCGGGCACGCCACAAACCGCGCCGACGTCAAACCCGCCCGGCCGACATAGCCGTGCGCCAGCCCGCGACCGGCCACATACAGCTCGCCGGCGACACCCACCGGCACCGGCCGCAGCCACGCGTCCAACACGAAAAAGCCGAGATGCGCCAACGGCACCCCGATCGGGCTCACCGAAGCTCCGACGTCGCTGCCGACAATTTCCCGGAACGAGGCGTGCACCGTCGTCTCGGTGATTCCATACATATTGATCAGGCGGGGCAATCCCGGATGGCGGTCCAACCAGGTGCCAAGTCGCTGCGGCTCCAGCGCTTCACCGCCGAACACCACCGTTTGCAGCTTGAGTTGACGTCCCCGTTCCGGCTGTACCGCGTCAGCGGTCTGCAACGCATAAAACGCGGACGGTGTCTGGCTCAACACACTGACATGCTCGGAAATCAGCAAGGCGTGCAGGTCTTCTGGTGAGCGGACCACAGCGTCGGGCACTATCACCAGCCGCCCGCCATGCAGCAGCGCACCGAAGATCTCCCACACCGAGAAGTCGAAAGCCAGCGAATGGCATTGCGTCCACACCTGGCCCGGCGACAGGTCCAGGTCGTGGTCCAGCGTCTCCAGCAGCCAGCTCACGTTCTGATGCGCAACTGCCACTCCTTTGGGCACCCCTGTAGTCCCCGAGGTGTAAATCAGGTACGCGACGTCATCGGCGGCCGGTGCCGGCAACGCCGTGACGGGTTGGGCGTCGACCCTCGGATCGTCGACGTCGACGACGGGCACCCCGCACCCGTCGAGCCGGTCGGCCAACCCGGCACTGGTGACCGCCGCGATGGGCGCCGCGTCGTCGAGCATGAAGCCCATCCGCGCCGCCGGGTGCGTTGGATCCATCGGCACATACGCGGCTCCGGTTTTGAGCACCGCGAAAATCGACACGACGGCCTCGGCCGCGCGAGGCAACAGCAGCGCCACACGCTTGCCCGGTCCCGCGCCGTGCCCGATCAGAAGGTGCGCCAACCGGTTAGCGGCCTCATCCAGCTCGCGATAGGTCATGGAGCCACCGTCGAAAGTCAGCGCCACCGCTTCCGGGGCCCGCTCGACCTGCGCGGCAAACATTGCCGGAATGGACGCCGCGCGCGGTGCGGGCGCGGTCAGCGCCGGACGGTTACCCCACCCGTAAAGCCCGGCGCGCTCACCGCGGTCGAGCACATCCACCGCCGACAACCGACGCCCCGGGTCAGCGGTCATGGCCAGCAACACGCGCTGTAACCGCTCGATGAGGATTTCGATACTGGTCGCGTCGAACACATCCGTGCGGAATTCGACCTCACCGGAAATGCCGGCGGGCTCACCCGCCTCGGTCCAGCGTTCAGCCAGCGAAAATGTCAGGTCCACGCGAGCGGTGCGGGTGTCCACCCCCAGCGGGGTGACCTGCAGATTGCCCAGCGCCAGTCCGGGGTCGCCTACCTGCCGGGCGAAGTTCTGCCAGGCCAGCACCACCTGCACCAGCGGGTGATGGGCGAGGCTCCGGGTGGGATTGAGACGCTCCACCAGCACCTCGAAGGGCACGTCCTGATGCTCGTACGCGGCCAGGCTGCGCTGGCGCACCTGCGCCAGCAACTCAGCGACGGTGGGATCATCGGCCAGCTCGACCCGCAACACCAAGGTGTTGACGAAAAAGCCCACCAGGTCATCGAGGGCGGGATCGCGCCGCCCGGCTATCGGGAAGCCGACGGCCACGTCGCTGCTGGCGCTGATCTTGGACAACAGCACCGCCAAAGCGGCCTGGACCACCATGAAACTGGTCGCGCCGTGCTCATTGGCGACCTGGGCGACCTGCTGCTGCACCTGGGCCGGCCAGTCCACGGCGACCCGGGCCCCGCGGTAGTCAGCCTCCGGCGGATAGGGCCGATCGGTCGGAAGCTGCAGCCGCTCGGGCATCCCGGACAGCGCATGGTGCCAGTACGCCAGCTGCGCGGCGATTGGGCTGTGGCTGTCGGTCAGATCACCCAGATGCCCGCGCTGCCACAGGGTGTAATCGGCATACTGCACCGGCAACGGCGCCCACCCGGGTACCCCACCCGCGCAGCGGCTGGCATATGCCACATCCAAATCGCGCAGCAGCGGGGTCATCGACACCCCGTCGGCGGCGATGTGGTGTACCACTGCCACCAATATGTGTTCTTCGCTGGAGAGACTGAAAAGTCTTGCCTGCACCGGGATTTCGGCCGCAAGGTCGAACGGGTAACTCGCCGTGGCGTCGATGGCCGTACTGAGCTGAGCCGGCGACCAGCCGCGCGCATCGATGACCTGCCAGCCGAAATCGGCCCGGTCGACCGGAATGACTAGCTGCTGAGGTATGCCGTCGGGCGCCGGAAAGAGCGTGCGCAGGCTCTCATGACGGCCCACCACGTCGGCAAGCGCCGCACCGAGCACGCCACCGTCAACCCGTCCGCCCAGGCGCAACACGACCGGGATGTTGTAAATCGGCAGGGGCCCCTGCAACTGGCTGATGAACCACAGCCGGTTCTGAGCAAACGACAACGGAACCACGGCGGGCCGCTCCGCCGCCACCAACCGCGGGAGCTGGGCCCCGCCGACACCGATCCGGGGCGCCAGCTGGGCAATCGTGGGCGCCTCGAACATCGTCCGCACCGCAAGGCTGGTATCCAGGGCGGTGTTGATCGCCGCGACCACCCGCATCGCCGACAACGAATCCCCACCCAGGTCGAAGAACGAATGGTCGACGCCGACCCGCTCGACTTGGAGGACCTGGGCATAGATGCCGGCCAGCAGTTCCTCGATCGCGTTGGTCGGGGCGCGGTAACGACCGTCGTCCTGGTAATCGGGAGCCGGCAGGGCGCGGGTGTCGAGTTTGCCGTTGGGAGTGAGCGGCAGCGCGCCGATCACCACAACCGCGGACGGAACCATGTATGACGGCAGGCGCTCGGCCAGCTCCGCGCGTGCGGCCGCCGAGTCTGCGGTGCCGGTGACATAGCCGACCAGCCGTTTGTCGCCGGGACGGTCCTCTCGTGCGATGACCACCGCCTGCTCTACCCCGTCCACAGCGGCCAGGGCCGTGCGGACTTCGCCCAGTTCGATCCGATGTCCACGGATCTTGACCTGATCGTCGGCGCGGCCCAGGTATTGCAGCTGCCCGTCGGGACCCCAGCACACCAGATCGCCGGTGCGATACATCCGCTGTCCCGGTTGTCCCGCACTGCCCCCGCCGGCGAACGGGCACGCGACAAACCGCGACGCCGTCAAACCCGACCGGCGCACATACCCGCGCGCCAGCCCGGCACCTGCGACATACAATTCGCCGACCACACCGACGGGGACCGGCCGCAACCAGCCGTCGAGTACAAACAAAGCCGCACCGGGCACCGGCGATCCGATCGGCACCGGCCCCTTGTTGCCCCGCCCCGCCTGCAACGGCGCACTGATCGCGACACACATCGTGGTCTCGGTCGGGCCGTAGGCGTTGATCATCGCCCGGCCCGGCGCCCACCGATCCACCACCTCGGCCGGGCAGGCCTCACCGACCAAAACCAAGGCCATCGATTCCAGACCCTTGGGTGAGAGCACCGCGATCGCCGACGGGGTCTGCGTGAGCACGGTGACCTGTTCGTCGACCAGTAACGCCTGCAAGTCGCCCGGCGAACGGACCACTGCCTCGGGCACCACCACCAGCCGCCCACCGCCGAGCAGCGGAGCGAAGATCTCCCACACCGAAACGTCGAAAGCCAGGGAATGGCACTGTGTCCACACCGCCGCCTGCGGCAGACCGGCGTCCAGCGACTCCAGCAGCTGGGTCACGTTGCCGTGGGTGATCGCCACGCCTTTGGGAATGCCGGTTGTCCCCGAGGTGTAGATCAGGTAGGCAACCTCGTCGGTGGTCACCGCCGGCAACTTTGCCTTCGGACGGTTGTCGATGAAGGGGTCGTCTACGTCGATGACCGGCAGGCCGGATCCCTCGAGCCGGGCGGCCAGTCCCGACATGCTGATCGCGGCGACCGGTGCGGCGTCGCGAATCATGAATTCCATCCGGGCCATGGGATGCGTGGGATCGATGGGCAGATACGCCGCCCCGGTCTTGAGCACCGCCAGGATCGCCACCACGGCCTGGGCCGAGCGCTCCATCAATACGGCCACGCACTGTCCCGGGCCGGCGCCCTGCCCGGCCAACACGTGTGCCAACCGATTCGCCGCCTGGTCGAGCTCGCGATAGGTCATCGAGCGGCCTTCGAAAGTCAGCGCGGACGCCTCCGGGTGACTCGCCACCCGAGCGGCAAACACCGCCGGGATCGACGGCGCCGTCAGCGGCTGCGTCAGCACCGAGCGGTTGCCCAGCTGCTCCACCCGGGTGCGCTCAGCGGAATCCAGCAGATCTATCGACGACAACCGCAGGCCGCGGTCAGCGGTGATGGCCACCAACACCCGACGCAACCGCTCGATCAGCGCCTCGATGCTGGCCGCGTCGAACACATCGGTGCGGAACTCCACAGTCCCGCCGATCCCGTCGGGCTCGCCGGCCCCCGTCCAGCGTTCCGCCAGCGAGAACGTCAGATCCATGCGCGCGGTGTGGGTCTCCACCGGAACCGGGCTGACCTGTAGATCTCCCAATGCCAGCCCGGCGGTGGGATCGGTGTCCTGCCAGTTCTGCCAGGCCAGCATCACCTGTACCAACGGGTGGTGGGTCAGCGACCGGATCGGATTGAGCCGTTCCACCAAAACCTCGAAGGGCACATCCTGATGTTCGTAGGCGGCCAGGCTGCGCTGACGGACCTGGGCCAGCAGCTCGGCGACGGTGGGATCGCCGCTCAGGTCCAGCCGCAGCACCAGGATGTTGACGAAGAAGCCCACGAGGTCGTCCAGTGCGGAATCACGCCGCCCGGCGATCGGGAACCCGACGGCCACGTCGCTGCTGGCACTCAGCGAGGACAACAGCAGGGCCAGCGCGGCCTGCATCACCATAAAGCTGCTGGCGTTGTGTTCACGCGCCGTCGCGCGGACCCGCTGCTGGAGTTCGGCCGGCCAGTCCACCGCGACGGTGTCCCCGCGCTGATTGGCCACCGGCGGATAGGGCCGGTCGGTGGGCAACTGCACCCGCTCGGGCATCCCGGCCAGCGCGTCCTGCCAGTAAGCCAGCTGGACGCCGATTCGACTGTGTGGGTCCTGCAGCTCGCCGAACTGTTCGCGCTGCCACAGCGTGTAGTCGACGTACTGCACCGGCAATGGCGCCCAGCTCGGGGGCTGACCCGCAGACCGGCTGGCATAAGCCAAACCCAGATCCCGCACCAACGGTGTCACCGACAAGCCGTCAGCGGCAATATGGTGCACCACGGCGACCAACACCTGCTCGCCGTCGCTGACACGGAAAAGCCTTGCCTGGAAGGGCATTTCGCTCGCCAGGTCAAACGGGTACCGGGCCGCGGCGCCGACGGCCTCCGCCAGCCGGCCCGCCGACCACCCCGTCGCGTCGACGACCTGCCAGCCGAAGTCGATCCGCTCGGGCGACAACACCACCTGGTGCGGGGTTCCCTCCGCGGCGACGAAGACGGTGCGCAGGGTCTCGTGGCGACTGACCACGTCGGCGAGCGCCGTTCTCAGCACCTCGGGATCCAGCCTCCCGACCAGCCGTAACGCCACCGCCAGGTTGTAAACCGGCGACGGCCCCTGCAACTGGTCGAGGAACCACAACCGGCTCTGGGCAAACGACAACGGCAGCACCGCGGGCCGCTCGGCGGGCACCAACGCGTCCAGACGGTCGCCGTCAGCACCGATGCGCGGCGCCAATTGCGCCACGGTGGGCGCCTCGAAGACCGTGCGTACCGCCAGGCCGACGTCCAGGGCGGTATTGATCGCAGCGACGACCCGCATCGCCGAGAGTGAGTCCCCGCCGAGGTCGAAGAACGAGTCGTCGACGCCGACCCGCTCGATCCCGAGGACTTGGGCGTAGACGCCGGTCAGGATCTCCTCGATGGCCGTGGCGGGGGCGCGGTAGCGGTCGGTCTCGGTGTATTCGGGAGCCGGCAGAGCGCGCTTGTCGAGTTTGCCGTTCACCGTCACCGGCAGCGCGTCGATCGCCACCACGGCGGCCGGCACCATGTAGGCCGGCAGTCGCTCGGCCAACGCCGTGCGCATCCCGGCCGGGTCAACGGTCCCGGTGACGTATCCCACCAAACGTTTGTCGCCGGGACGATCCTCGCGGGCGATCACCACCGCCTGCTGAACACCGGCCAGCCCGGCCAGCGCGGCCTGCACCTCACCCAGCTCGATGCGGTACCCGCGGATCTTGACCTGCTCGTCGGCGCGCCCCAGATATTGCAGCTGCCCGTCGGCGCCCCACGACGCCAGGTCCCCGGTCCGGTACATGCGCTGTCCGGACGCCCCGAACGGGCACGCCACAAACCGCGTCGCCGTCAGATCCGAACGACCCACATATCCGCACGCCAGCCCACCACCGGCCACGTACAACTCACCGACCACGCCGGTGGGCACCTGGTGCAACGACTGGTCCAGCACGAAAAAGCCCAAATGTGCCAACGGCACCCCGATGGGGCTGGCATTGCTGTCGACATCGCCGTCGACGACCTCGCGGAACGAGGCATGCACCGTCGTCTCCGTGATGCCGTACATGTTGACCAGTCGCGGCAATCGTGGATGACGGTCCAGCCAGGTCCGGAGGCGTTGTGGTTCCAGCGCTTCACCGCCGAACACCACCGTCTGCAGCTGCAGCCGCTGCCCAAATTCGGGGGCCAGCGCGTCGGCGGTCTGCAATGCGTAGAACGCAGACGGCGTCTGGCTCAATACGCTGACCTGTTCGTTGACCAGCAAGGCATGCAGGTCCTGCGGCGAGCGCACCACGCGGTCGGGCACCACCACCAGCCGCCCGCCGTGCAGCAGCGCACCCCAGATCTCCCACACGGAGTAGTCGAACGCCAACGAGTGGCACTGCGTCCACGCCTGCCCCGGCAACAGATCGAGCCCGGAATCCAGGGCCTCCAGCAGCTGGTGAACGTTGCGGTGGGTGACTGCCACGCCCTTGGGGACGCCGGTGGTCCCTGAGGTGTAGATGATGTACGCGATCCCGTCGGGACCGGGCGCCGGCAACGCGGTACTCGGGTAGATGCCGATGCGAGGGTCATCGGGATCGATGACACACAGGCCGCCGCCGCCCAGCCGCTGCGCGAGCCCGGTCGTGGCAATCGCGGCGATCGGCGCGGCGTCGGCCACCATGAACTCCATCCGCGCCGACGGGTGCGCCGGGTCCATCGGCAAATACGCCGCCCCGGTTTTGAGCACCGCCAGAATCGACACGACGGCCTCGGCTGAACGCTCCACCAGCAGGGCCACACACTGACCTGGACCCGCACCCTGCCCAATCAGCAAGTGCGCCAACCGGTTAGAAGCCTCGTCCAACTCGCGATAGGTAGACGAACGCTCCCCGCACACCAGCGCGACGGCCTCCGGGGCGCGGTCCACCTGGGCGGCGAACATCGTCGGAATCGACGAGGCCGTCGTCGCCGCCCTGTTCAGCACCGCCCGGTTGCCCCACCCATCCAGAAGGGCATGCTCATCGGCATCGAGCAGGTCAATCGACGACAGCCTGCGATCGGGGTGGACGGTCATGGCCGCCAGCACCCGCCGCAACCGCTCGATCAGGACCTCGATGCCGGCCACGTCGAACACATCGGTTCGGAACTCCACTGTCCCGCCGATCCCGGCCGACTCACCCGCCGGGTTCCAGCGTTCAGCCAGCGAAAATGTCAGATCCATCCGAGCTGTGTGAGTGTCGGCCGACAGCGGAGCGACCTGCAAGTCACCCAGGGCCAGCTCGGCGGCGGGCCCGTCTTGCCCGGCCCCCTCCTGTCCGGCCCCCACTTGTCCGGCGAAGTTCTGCCACGCCAACATCACCTGGACCAGCGGGTGATGAGTTTGGCTGCGAGTCGGGTTGAGCCGCTCGACCAGCACCTCGAAGGGGACGTCTTGATGGTCGTAGGCGGCCAGGCTGCGGCCCCGCACCTGGGCCAGCAACTCGGCGACGGTGGGGTCACCGCTCAGATCAACCCGTAACACCAAGGTGTTGATGAACGACCCCACCAGGTCGTCGAGCGCCGGGTCGCGCCGCCCGGCGATCGGGAATCCCACTGCCACATCACTGCTCACGCTGACCTTGGAGAGCAATATCGCCAGGGCGGCCTGAACCACCATGAAACTGGTCGCGTTGTGTTCGCGGGCCACGGTGTGCAGTCGCTGCTGCAACTCGGCGGACCAGTCCACAGCCACCGTGGCGCCGCGGTAGTCGGCGACGGGCGGATAGGGGCGATCGGTGGGCAGCTGCACCCGTTCCGGCAGCCCCGCCAGCGCATCTTCCCAATAGGCGAGCTGGGCGGCGATGCGGCTGTGGCCGTCGTCCAGGTCGCCGAACTGCGCCCGCTGCCACAGCGTGTAGTCGACATATTGCACCGCCAACGGTGCCCAGCCGGGGGCCTGACCGGCAGACCGGCTCGCATACGCCACCCCCAGGTCACGCACCAGCGGGGTGATCGACCAGCCGTCAGCGGCGATATGGTGTGCCGCCGCGACCAGCACATGCTCGTCTGTGCTGATCCGGAAAAGCCTTGCCTGCAACGGGATTTCGGTCGCCAAGTCGAAGGGGTGGCGAACCACGGCGTCGGTGGCCTCCGCCAGCCGGCCGGCCGGCCAATCGGTGGCGTCAACGACAGCCCAACCGAAGTCGGCCTGGTGCGGCGGCACCACCCGCTGATGCGGTACGCCATCGACCGCCGGGAACAGTGTCCGCAGACTTTCGTGGCGGTCCACCACGTCGGCGATCGCCGCACGCAGTGCCTCGACATCGAGGCGCCCGCGCAGCCGCAACGCCACCGGCATGTTGTAGATCGGTGAAGGCCCGTGCAGCTGATCCAGGAACCACAACCTGCTCTGAGCGAACGACAACGGGATCACCGGGGGCCGCTCGGCCGGTACCAGTGGCTCAAGGCCACCCCCTTCGGCACCGATCAGGGGCGCCAACTTGGCAACCGTGGGCGCATCAAACAAGCCGCGCACACCAAGATGCGCGTCCAGGCCGGCGTTGATTGCCGCGACGACGCGCATCGCCGACAGGGAATCCCCGCCCAGATCGAAAAACGATTCATCGACGCCGACCCGCTCCAGGCCCAGCACTTGGGCGTAGATGCCGGCAAGGATCTCCTCGATCGCCGTGCTCGGGGCGCGGTACCCAGCGGAATCCTGGAATTCCGGCGCCGGCAGGGCGCGCCTGTCGAGTTTGCCGTTGACGGTCAAGGGCACCGCGTCGATCACCACCACCGCGGCCGGCACCATATAGCCCGGCAGCCGCTCGGCGAGCTTTGCGCGCGCCGCGGCCGGGTCCGCTGTTCCGGTGATGTAGCCGACGAGACGTTTGTCGCCGGGACGGTCCTCGCGGGCGATCACCACTGCCTGCTCGACACCGTCGAGCGCACTCAACGCGGCCTGCACCTCGCCCAGCTCGATGCGGTACCCGCGGATCTTGACCTGCTCGTCGGCGCGGCCCAGATACTCGAGCTGCCCACCGGCGTCCCAGCGCACCAGATCCCCGGTGCGGTACATGCGCGCCCCGGGGCCGCCGAACGGGCAGGCCACAAACCGCGCCGACGTCAGCCCGGCCCGGCGCATATACCCGCTGGCCACTCCGCCACCGGCCACGTACAGCTCGCCGACCACACCTTCGGGTACCGGACGCAACCACCCGTCCAGCACGAACAATGCGCCGTGCGGCACCGGCGAGCCAATTGGCACGATCCCGTTTTTCGCCGAGTCCGCACCCAGCGGCGCACTCATCGCCGCGTACACCGTGGCCTCGGTCGGGCCGTAGGCGTTGATCATCACCCGCCCCGGAGCCCACCGCTGCATCAGCTCGACCGGGCACGCCTCCCCAGCGACCATCAACGCCGTCGAGTCCAGGCCCTCCGGCGACAAGATGCCCACCGCGGAAGGGGTTTGGCCCAACACGCTGACTTCTTCAGCGACCAGCAGCGCATGAAAATCTTCCGGTGACCGCGCCACCGACTCCGGGACTACCACCAGGCGCCCACCGTGCAACAGCGCTCCGAAAATCTCCCAAACCGACACGTCGAAGCTGTAGGAATGCCACTGCGACCACACCTGCCCCGGTAGGCCCGCAGGCAGCGACTCCACCAACTGGGTCACGTTGCGGTGGGCAACGGCCACCCCTTTGGGCACCCCGGTCGTGCCCGAGGTGTAGATCAGGTAAGCCAGCTCGTCTGGCGCCGGGGCGGGCAACTCCGTGCACGGATACGTCTCGATGCGGGGGTCCCCGACGTCGACGACTACCAGCTCACATCCAGCGAGCCGGTCGGTCAGCCCGGCGGTCGTCAGCGCGGCAACCGGTCTCGCATCGCCCACCATGAACTGCACCCGCGCCGCCGGCAGCGCCGGGTCGATCGGCATGTACGCCGCCCCGGTCTTGAGCACCGCCAGAATCGACACGATCGCCTCGGCCGACCGGGAGAACATCAACGCCACAGACTGACCCGGGCCCGCGCCCTGCTCAATCAACAAGTGCGCCAACCGATTAGCCGCCTCGTCGAGCTCCCGGTAGGTCCACGAACGCTGCCCACACGTCAACGCCGTCGCCTGCGGAGCACGAGCCACCTGCGCGGCGAACACCGCCGGAATCGACGACGACGCCGAGGCTGGCACGGGCTGGACCAGTACCGCCCGGTTGGACCACTCATCCAGCCGGGCGTGCTCGGACCCGTCGAGCAGATCCACCGACGACAACCGTGCACTGGGGTCGGCGATCATCGCCAGCAGTAGCCGCTGCAGCCTCGCGATGAGCTTGTCGACGTCGGCCGCGTCGAACACATCGGTGTCGAATTCGACGCGGAGGCCGAGTTCGCTGTCCGGCAACACCATCACGGCAAGGGGGTAGTGGTTGTATTCGCGGCCGGTTATTTCGGCGATGGTCAGCCCGTCGTCGCTCGCCATCGCGGCGGTATCGATCGGGTAGTTCTCGTAGACGAAGAGGGTGTCGAAGAGGTGATCGTGGCCGGTAATGCGGTGAATCTCGCTGAGCGCCAGGTGCTGATGTTCAAGTGTGTCGCTGTAGGTGTGTTGGAGCTGGTCCAGCAATTCTGCGAACGTGGTTGCCGGCGTGCTGTGTGCGCGCACCGGCACCGTGTTGATCATCAGCCCCACCATTGATTCCGCCCAGGCGACCTCCGCCGGCCGGCCCGACAGCGCAATCCCGAATGCGACGTCGTGCTGGCCGGTGAGCCACATCAGCAGCTGCGCCCAGGCGCCCTGCAGCACGGTGTTGACGGTGGTGTGGCGCGAGCGGGCCAGCTGGCCCAGCGCCTCGGTGGTCGCTTCCGGCACCCGGAACGAGGCGACGCCGCGCTGCCCCAGCTCCAACCGGCCCGCCGGGCCCACCAAAGTGGGGGCGTCAAAACCCGCCAGCACCTCGCGCCAGGCAGCGCGGGCGCCGTCGAGGTCGCGATCGGCCAGCCAGCTGACGAACCTCCGATATTGCGGGGCGGCAGGCAGTCGATGTCCGTAGTAACTGGCGAAGACTTCCTGCAGCAGGATCGGCAGCGACCAACCGTCCACCACGATGTGGTGGAAGGTGAACACAGCGCGATGCCGGTCAGCTGCCGTGCGGATCAAAACCGTCCGGAACAGCGGGGGGTTGGCGAGGTCGCAGACTGCGGTGCGCTCTTCGGCGCACACCCGCTGGATCTGCTCCTCAGGATCTAGAAGGTCTGGGTCCGCGCCGTCCAGCTCGACATACCGCCACCCGGCCTCGGGATGGGCCGGAATGATCTGAACCGGCTCGTCGAACTGGGAGCAGAATCTGGCCGCCAGGTTGGGGTGCCGGCTGATCACCGTGTGCACCGCATCGCGCAGGCGGTTGGGGTCCAGCGGGCCGGCCACGGTGATCGCCGACTGCACCGCATATATATCGTCAGTGCCGCCTTGCGCCGCGCTGGCGTGAAAGAGCAGACCGTGCTGAACCGGCGTCAGCGGGAGCACGTCGGCGATCCGGTATTGCCGGTAAAGCTCGTCGATTTCTGGCTGGCTCAACCGGGCAGGTGCGATATCGGACGGGGTCAGCCCGCCCCCACCGCGACGCACATGTGCGCAGATGCCCGCGAGGGCTTCAAACCATAACTGGCTGAGGCGGCTAATCTGTGGGCGATCCAGTGCCGACGGCGCCCAGGTCCAGTTGGCGCGCAACTGCGGGCCGATGCCGTTGTCCACGGTGCCGGCGTCGAGGTCCAGCGTGTGCATCAGCGGCATGGGTGCCGCGGCCGCGCGGGTCGATGACAAGCCTTCTCCGCTGACCCGCCACAGGTCGTCGGTGAGCTCGGTCGCAACGCCCAGCCGACCCAGATAGTTGAACCCGATCGGCGGGTCGTTCCCGTCTAGGTCGACCTCGCTGTTCAGGTACCGCAGCACGCCGTAGGTCAACCCGTCCGGGAGGGCTCGCAGCTGCTCTTTGGCGTCCTTGATCGCCGCACCCAGCGCTGCCTCGCCGGCCACCACCTGCCCCCACGACGGCGCACCGGCGATCCCCCCGACGTTCAACGCCACTGGGTATTTGCTGGTGAACCAACCCACCGTGCGCGACAAGTCCACATCGGAGGCCAGCTCCTCTTGGCGGCCGTGGCCCTCCACATCGATGCCGATCGGCGCACGACCGGTGCCCAAAAACTGTGCCAACGCCAGGCCGAACGCGATCAGCAGAACGTCTTGCACCCCGGCATGAAACGCCGCGGGGACCTCGCCCAGCAGCATGCGGGTGGTCTCGACATCCAGATCCGCTGACAGGTGCCCGGCGCGTTCATAGGTATCCGTCTCGGGGCGCAACGGAGGCAGCGCGGCCGGTGTCGCCGCCACTCGCCGCCACGTCTCGGCTTGCTCCACGACCTCGGGGCGGCGCGCATACTCGACCAGCAGCTTCGCCCACCGGGCAAACGACGTCCCGCCCATCGGCAAGGCCGCCGTCTTCCCGGCGCGATGCTGGCCCCAGGACACGTTGAGGTCTTCCAGAAGAATGCGCCACGACACTCCGTCGACGGCGAGATGGTGGATGAGCACGACCAATTGGCTAGTGGGGGTCACCCACAGTGCGCTCACCATCGCCCCGGCGGCTGGGTTCAACCGGGCGCGCGCCTGCCGCAGCGCGTTGTCCGACAGCACGTCCACCGCGTGCAGGCACCCGCTCGCCTGCACGGATCCCGCTTCGGGCACGTGCAACGACCAACCACCGGCACCGTCGTCGTCGACGCGCAGCCGCAACATGGCATGCCGATCCAGCAACGCCTGCAAGACCACCGCCACGTCGGCTTCGGTCACGTCGGCGGGAGCCTGTATCACCACCGCCTGGTTGAACTGATCGACCGGCCCGTCCACGCTTAGCAGCCACCGCATGATCGGGGTGGCCTGCACCGGGCCGATGCCTTCGTCGATGACGCCACGGGCAGCGTCGGCGACGCGGGCCACCCGGGCCAGCCGGGCCACGGTCTGCTCGGCGAAAACATCGCGCGGCTTGCACAGCAGGCCAGCCGCGCGAGCGCGCGCCACCACCTGCATCGTCAGGATGCTGTCCCCACCCAGCTCGAAGAACGAGTCGTCGACCCCGACCCCCTCCAGCCCCAGCACTCCGGCGTAGATGCCGGCCAGGATCTCCTCGACCGCGCTGGCCGGGGGGCGGTAACGATCGCCTTCCTGGTATTCCGGTGCCGGTAGGGCTCGTTTGTCGAGTTTGCCGTTGACAGTCAGCGGCAGCGTTTCCAGCCCCACCACGGCCGCCGGGACCATGTAGGCCGGCAGCCGCTCGGCGAGCGCGGTCCGCACCAGAACCGGGTCTGCGGTCCCGGTCACATACCCCACCAGCCGCTTGTCGCCGGGGTGGTCCTCGCGGACAATAACCTCCGCCTGCTCCACGCCGTCCAGCCCGCTCAGGGCGGCTTGCACGTCACCGAGCTCGATGCGGTACCCGCGGATCTTGACCTGCTCATCGGAGCGACCCTGATACTGCAGCTGCCCATCGGCGCCCCAACGCACCAGATCCCCGGTGCGGTACATGCGCGTTCCCGCACCGCCGAACGGACAGGCCAGAAACCGCGACGCCGTCAAGCCGGCCCGACGCCAATACCCGACGCCCAATCCGGCGCCGGCCACATACAACTCACCGACCACACCGACAGGCACCGGACGCAACCAGTTATCCAGCACAAAAAAGGCCAGATGCGCCAACGGCACACCGATGGGGCTGGCGGTGCTGTCGACATCGCGGTAGACGATCTGCCGGATCGAGGCATGCACCGTCGTCTCGGTGATGCCATACATGTTGAGCAACCGTGGTGATCCGGGATGGTTGTCCAGCCACGTCTCGAGACGCCGGGGTTCTAGCGCTTCACCACCAAACACCACCGTCTGCAGCTTGAGCTGACCTGCGGTCTCAGCCGAGCGCGATTGGCTCATGCCGAGCCAGTGCGTCACCGAGCGCTCGAACGACGTGATCTCGGTTTGCCACCACAGTTGCGCGTCGACGGTTTGCAGCGCATAAAACGCCGATGGGGTCTGGCTCAACACGCTGACCTGTTCAGCGACCAGGAGGGCGTGCATGTCTTCCGGTGAGCGGACCACCTCGTCGGGCACCACCACCAGCCGACCGCCACCCAGCAGCGCGCCCCAGATCTCCCACACCGAAAAGTCGAAAGCCAGGGAGTGAGACTGCGACCAAACCCGTCCGGGCGCCAGCTCGGCGTCCAATGACCCCAGCAGCCGGGTCACGTTGCAGTGAGCGACCGCCACGCCCTTCGGCACACCGGTGGTGCCGGAGGTGTAGATGAGGTAGGCGATGTCGTCGGGAGCTGGTAGCGGTGGTGCGGTGCTGGGCTGGGTGTCAACAACCGGGTCTTCGACGTCGATGACCAGCAGGTCACGTCCATCCAGCCGCGACCGCAGGCCCCCGGTGGTGATCGCGGCGATCGGCGCCGCATCGCCAACCATGAACTCCATCCGCGCTGTCCCATGCGCCGGGTCGATCGGCAGGTATGCCGCCCCGGTTTTCAGCACGGCCAACATGGCGACGACCGCCTCGGCCGATCGGGAGAACAGCAGCGCCACCCGCTCACCCGGGCCCGCACCGTGGCCTGCCAACAAGTGCGCCAACCGGTTCGCGGCCTCATCGAGTTCGCGATACGTCCACGAACGTTCCCCGCAGCTGATCGCGACTGCCTCCGGGGCCCGGGCGACTTGCGCGGCGAACAATGCTGGAATCGACCCCGATATCTGCGCTGGCTGGTCCAGGACGGCCCGGTTGCCCCACCCGTCCAGCCTGTCGTGCTCACCGGCGTCGAGCACATCCATAGCCGACAGCCGCTGCGTCGGGTCGGCGGTCATGGCCGCCAGCACCCGGTTGAATCGCTCGATCAGTGATTCGATGCTGGTCGCGTCGAACACGTCGGTGTCGAATTGGACGTGAAGGTCCAGTTCGCGGCCCGGTTCGGCCAGCACCACAAGCGGGTAATGGTTGTATTCGCGGTTGTTGAGCTCGGTGACGGCCAACCCATCGGTGCCCGACAGCTCGGCAGCGTCGATCGGGTAGTTCTCGTACGCGAACATGGTGTCGAACAATTTGTCGTGACCGGTGACTCGGTGGATCTCGCTGAGCGCCAAGTGCTGGTGCTCGAGCGTGTGGTTTTGCGCGTTGTGCAGCTGATCGAGCAGGTCGGTGGTGGTGGTGGCAGTGGTAATACGCCCCCGCACCGGCACCGTGTTGATCAACAGGCCCACGATCGAGTCCGCGCCGGGTAACTCGGCGGGCCTACCTGAGATCGCGGTGCCGAAGACGACATCGTGCTGTCCGGTCAGCTGGCACAGCAGTTGCGCGAAGGCGGCGTGGAGCACCGTGTTTACGGTGGTGTGACAGGAGCGCGCCAGCTCGCCGACGGCGCGCGTGATCTGCTCAGGCACCTGAAACGACGCCACCCCTTGCGGCCCCCGTCCCAACCGGCCTGGGGGACTCACCAAGGTGGGGGTGTCGAAGCCGGCCAACACCTCACGCCACGCCGTGCGGGCGCTATCAAGGTCGCGATCGGCGAGCCAGTTCACAAATCTGCGATACGGGACCGCGCCGGGCAGGGGCTGTCCGTAGTAGCTGGCAAAAATCTCCTGCAGCAGGATCGGCAGCGACCAGCCGTCCATCACGATGTGGTGATTGGTGAGCACCAACCGGTGCCGATCTTCGCCGGTGCGGATCAACGCCGCCCGAAGGGCCGGCTGGTCGGCGAGGTCACATACTGCGGCCCGCTCATCGGCACATATCCGCTGGATCTCGACTTCGGCATCGGCATCGTCGGCGTCCAGTTCGATATAACGCCAGGGGGCCTCGGGATCGGCCGGAATGATCTGAACCGGCTCGTCAAACTGGTCGGAGAATCGGGCTAACAAGTGGGGATGCCGGTTGACCACTGTGTGTACCGCATCACGCAGCCGGTGCTGATCGAGCCGACCACTCAACGTGATATCCAGTTGCACCGCATAGACGTCGTCGTCGTTACCCTGAGCGGTGCTGGCGTGAAACAGAAGCCCCTGCTGCAACGGCGTCAAAGGCAATACGTCAGCGATCCGCATACAACCTCTGAAGCTCGTCGAGCTGCTGCTGGCTGAGACGGGCGCCGATATCAGACGGCGTCAAACCGCCCCCGCCGCCTCGCACGTGCGCGCAGATGCCCGCCAGGGCCTCGAACCACAACCGACTCAGCCGGGTGACCTGCGCCCGGTTGAGTGCCGAGGGCGCCCACGTCCAATTGGCCTGCAACTGCGGGCCGCTGTCGGTGTCGACGGTTATGGCGTTGAGGTCAAGGGCGTGTGCGAGCGGTGTGGGTGTTGCCGCGCTGGCACCGGTGACCGCCCAGTCGTCCTGGCTGATCCGCCACCCGTCACCGGACGCCTGAGCCGCGGCGCTACCCAATCGCCCCAAATAGTTGAACCCGATCAGCGGGTCAGACCCGGCCAGGTCGACGTCGCTGTTCAGATAACGCAACAGACCGTAAGTCAAACCGTCTGGGAGGGCCCGGAGCTGCTCTTTGGCATCCTTGATGAGCGTGCCCAGTGCGGCCTCGCCGCTCACTACGCGCTTCCAGGACAGCCCACCCACAGTCAATGACACAGGGTATTTGGTGGTGAACCAGGCAACAGTGCGCGACAAGTCCACGTCAACGCCGATTTCTTCCTGGCGTCCGTGACCCTCCACATCGATACCGATCGGTGCACGGCCGGTGCCCAAGAACTCCGCCAGCGCCAAGCCGAACGCGACCAACAGGATCTCGTGCACCCCTGCGTGGAACGCCGTAGGTGCCTCACCCAAGAGCATCCGGGTCGTGTCTGGGTCCAGCTCCGCCGACAAATGCTCGGCAGTGGCATAGGTGTCGCGTGCGGGTTGCACCGGCGGCAGCACGGCCGGTACCGATACCACTTGGCGCCACGAGTCGGTCTGGTCCACGACCTCCCGGGCGCGCGCGTGCTCGGCCAGCAGCGACGACCACCGGGCGAACGACGTTCCCGTCGGCGGCAAGGCCACCTGCCGGCCATCCCGGTGCTGGGCCCAAGCGATGTTCATGTCCTCCACCAGGATTCGCCAGGACACTCCGTCGACCGCCAGGTGGTGAACGATCAACACCAACTGGCTCGTAGCGGCTACCCACAGCGCGCTGACCATCGCCCCGGTGGCGGGGTTCAACCGGGATCGGGCATCGAGCAGCGCTTCGTCTGACAGCACGTCGACCACTTGCAGGCATTCGCTCGCGTGGACCGACCCGGCCTCGGGCACGTGCAACGCCCAACCATCGGCGCCGTCGTCGTCGACGCGCAGCCGCAACATGGCATGCCGATCCAGCAACGCCTGCAACACCGCCACCACGTCGGCCTCGCCGACACCTGCCGGGGCCTGGACCACCATCGTCTGGTTGAACTGATCGACCGGACCGTCCAGGTCGTGCAGCCACCTCATGATTGGCGTTGCCACCACCGGCCCGAGCCCCTCGTCGACCGGGCCGCCGGCACCGTCGGCCACCCGGGCCACCCGGGCCAGCCCGGCGACGGTCTTCTCGACGAAAATGTCGCGCGGTTTGCACAAGACGCCGGCCGACCGGGCCCGCGCCACCACCTGCATCGACAAGATGCTGTCCCCGCCCAGCTCGAAGAACGAGTCGTCGACCCCAACCCGGTCGACGCCGAGGACCTGCGCGTAAATGCCGGCCAGGATCTCCTCGACGGTGTTGGCCGGAGCACGATTATCGACGACCTCCTGGTACTCCGGGGCCGGCAGCGCCCGGATGTCCAGCTTTCCGTTGATCGTCAACGGCAACGCGTCCAACACCGCCACTGCGGTCGGCACCATGTACGACGGCAGCCGCTCACTGAGCGCGCTGCGCACGACGGCCGGGTCGATCGTCGCGGGCGCCGACTCGGTGACGTAGCCCACCAGCCGTTTGTCGCCCGGGCGGTCCTCACGAGCGATCACCACGGCCTGCTCGACCCCGTCCACCGCGATGAGCGCCGCCTGGATCTCACCGAGCTCGATGCGATAGCCGCGGATCTTGACCTGCTCGTCGGCCCGCCCCACGTACCGGAGCTGCCCGTCGGTCCCCCAACGCACCAAATCCCCGGTGCGATACATACGCTGTCCCGCACTGCCCGCTGCGCCGAACGGGCATGCCACGAAGCGCGACGAAGTCAACCCGGCTCGGCCCACATACCCGTAGGCCTGTCCGGCCCCGGCCACATACAGTTCGCCGACCACACCTGCGGGCACCGGGCGCAACCATCCGTCCAGCACGAAGAAGCCGAGATGGGCCAGGGGCCCTCCGATCGGACTGACATTGCTCTCAACGTCACTGCCGGCAATCTCGCGGAATGAGGCATGCACGGTCGTCTCGGTGATGCCGTACATGTTGATCAGCCGCGGCAATCCCGGGTGGTGTTCCAACCACGTCCCGAGTCGCTGTGGCTCGAGAGCCTCGCCACCGAACACCACCGTCTGTAGCTTCAGCTGACGTCCCAGCTCAGGCTGCAACGCGTCGGCGGTCTGCAATGCATAAAACGCCGACGGAGTCTGGCTCAGCACGCCGACCTGTTCCTTCACCAGCAACGCGTGCAGGTCGTCTGGTGACCGAACCACTGAGTCCGGCACCACGACCAGACGCCCACCGTGCAGCAGCGCGCCCCAGATCTCCCATACCGAGAAATCGAAGGCCAGGGAATGGCACTGGGTCCACACCTGGCCGAGCGCCACCTCGGCGTCGAGGGATTCCAGCAGACGCGTCACGTTCTGGTGGGCGACGGCCACACCCTTCGGGACACCGGTAGTACCCGAGGTGTAGATGATGTAGGCGATGTCATCAGGAGCCGGCGCCGCAGGTGCTGTGCTCGGCTGGGCGCCGATGCGGGGGTCGTCAACATCGATGACCGCCAATTCCTGTCCATCCAGCCGGTCGGCCAATTCCGCAGTGGTTACCGCCGCGATCGGCGCGGAGTCAGCAACCATGAACTTCATCCGCGCGACCGGATGTGCGGGGTCGATGGGGAGATACGCCGCGCCGGTCTTCAACACGGCGAGGATCGACATGATCGCCTCAGCCGACCGTGGCAACAGCAGCGCCACCCGATGCCCCGGCCCCGCTCCCTGGGCGGCCAGCAGGTGCGCCAGCCGGTTCGCCGCATCATCGAGTTCGCGGTAGGTCCATGATCGCTCCGCGCAACTTATCGCGACGGCCTGCGGGGCATGCGCGACCTGCGCGGCAAACAGCACCGGGATCGACGCTTGGGAAGAGGCCGGTTCGGTCAGAACCGCCCGGTTACCCCATCGATCCAGTTCCGCGTGCTCATGCGCGTCCAGCACGTCGAGCCCACAAAGCCGCCGCGCCGGGTCGGCGGCCATCGCCGCCAGCACTCGCTTGAACCGCTCGATCAAGTGCTCGACCCGGTTCGCGTCGAACACGTCGGTGTCGAATTCCACGCGAATACCCAGCTCACCACCCGGCATCACTTGCACAGCAAGCGGGTAGTGGTTGTATTCGCGGTTGCTGAACTCGGTGATGGCCAATCCGTTGATAGCTGTCAACGCGGCGGTATCGACCGGGTAATTCTCGAAGACGAAGAGCGTGTCGAACAGCTGTTCCTGACCGGTCACCCGGTGGATCTCGCTGAGTGCCAGGTGCTGGTGGTCGAGCGTGTGATTGTGCGCGGTTTGCAACTGCTCCAACAGATCGGCGGTGGTGGTTCCCGACGTGATGATCGCCCGCACCGGCACCGTGTTGATCAGCAGGCCGACCATCGACTCGGCGCCGGGCAACTCGGCCGGCCGACCGGAGACGGCGACACCGAACGCGACATCGTGCCGGCCAGTCAGCGTGGTCAGCAGCTGCGCCCAGGCGCCTTGGAGGACGGTGTTGACAGTCGTGTGGTGCGCGCGCGCCAGCTCGCCGAGGAGCCGCGTCGTTTCCTCCGGCACTCGGAACGATGCAACGTTGCGCCGCCCGAGCTCCATGCGGTGTTGCGGCCCGACCAATGTTGGAGTGTCGAAACCGGCGAGCACGTCGCGCCACGCCGCTCGCGCGGCATCGATGTCCCGATCGGCCAGCCAGGTGACGAACCTGCGATACGGAACTGCACCCGGCAGCGGCTGCCCATAGTAGCTGGCGAAAAGCTCCTGCAGCAGGATCGGCAGCGACCAGCCATCGACGACGATGTGGTGAACGGTCAGCACAATCCGGTGCTTATCTTCGCCGGTCCGGATCAGCGCCACCCGAAAAGCCGGCTGCTCAGCCAAGTCGCAGACTGCGGCGCGTTCGGCAGCCTGGACGTCCTGAACCTGCTCCTCGGTGCCGCCGACGAGGTCGACATACTGCCACCCCACCACTGGATCGGCCGGGATGACCTGCACCGGTTCGTCGAACTGTTCGCAGAATCGGGCCGATAGGTTGGGATGCCGGTTGAGCACAGCGTGCACCGCTTCGCGCAGGCGGTTCGGATCAAGGGCACCGGCGATGGCGAGGTCTAGCTGCATCGCATAGACATCGTCGCCGGGACCCTGGGCAGTTCTGGTGTGGAAGAGCAGTCCCTGCTGCAAGGGAGTCAGCGGCAGCGCGTCGGCAATCGGGTATTGCCGGGACAGCTCATCGATTTGCTGCTGGCTAAGGCGGGCGGGGGCGACATCAGACGGCGTCAACCCGCCGCCGCCACGGCGCACGTGCGCGCACATACCGGCCAGCGCGTCGAAAAACAACTGAGTCAGCCGGGTCACTTGTCCGTGATCCAGCGCCGAGGACGCCCATGTCCAGTCGGCGAGCAGGTGCGGGCCGGCCTCGGTGTCGACGGTGCCTGCGTTGAGGTCCAGGGTGTGAGCCAACGGCAGGGGCAGAGCCGCCGCGACGGCGGTGAAGGACAACGTTTCATTGCTGATCCGCCATGGCTCATCGGAGAGCTCGGCACCCGCGGCACCCAGTCGGCCCAGGTAGTTGAACCCGATCGGCGGGTCGGTTGCGTCCAGGTCCACGTCGGGGTTCAGGTAGCGCAGTACGCCGTAGGTCACGTCGTTGGGCACCGCACGAAGCTGCTCTTTGGCGTCCTTGATCGCCGCACCCAGCGCCGCGTCACCGGCCACCACCTGCGCCCAGTCCAGCCCCCGGGCGGACCCCCCGAAATTCAAGGAGATCGGGTATTTGGTGGTAAACCAGCCCACCGTGCGGGACAAGTCAATGTCAGCGCCCAGTTCCTCGTGACGTCCGTGGCCCTCCACATCGATGCCGATCGGTACCCCGCCGTTGTCCAGCAACTCCGCCAACGCCAAACCGAAGGCGATCAAGAGGATGTCGTGCACCCCGGCGTGAAAAGCCGCAGGCACTTCACCCAACAGCATCCGGGTCGTATCAGCGTCCAACTCCGCCGTGAATCGCCCGGCGGTGGCATAGGTATCGACAGCGGGGTGAACTGCCGGCAACGCGGCCGGGACCGCTACCACCTGCCGCCAGGCGTCGGCTTGGGCCACCACTGCGGGGTCGTGCGCACGCTCCTGCAGCAGCGACGCCCACCGGGCAAACGAAGTTCCACTCGCCGGCAACGCCACCGGTTGGCCGCTGTGGTGCTGGGCCCAGGCAATGTTGAGGTCCTCCAACACAATTCGCCAGGACACTCCATCGATGGCTAGGTGATGGACGACTAACGCCAGCTGACCCGTCGAAGCCGCCCAGAGTGCGCTCAGCATTACCCCGCCGGCCGGGTTCAACCGGGACCGAGAATCGACCAGCGCTTCGTCCGACAGCATGTCCACTGTTTGCAGGACGTTGCCGGCCTGAACCGAGCCCGCCTCAGGCACGTGCAATGACCAACCATCCGCACCGTCGCCGTCGACGCGCAGCCGCAGCATGGCATGCCGATCCAGCAACGCCTGCAACATGACCACGACGTCGGCCTCGCGGACCCCAGCCGGAGCCTGCACCACCACCGTTTGGTTGAACTGCTCAACCGGACCCGCCACGCCCTGCAGCCAGCGCATGATCGGGGTGGCCACGACCTGCCCGAGACCCTCATCGACCGTGGCGCCGGCACCATCGGCCACCCGGGCAACCCGGGCCAGCCCGGCCACGGTCTGTTCGACGAAAATGTCGCGCGGTCGGCACAGCACTCCGGCCGCGCGCGCCCGGGACGCCACCTGCATCGACAAAATGCTGTCGCCGCCCAGCTCGAAGAACGCGTCGTCCACCCCGACCCGCTCCAGCCCCAGCACCTGGGCGTAGATACCGGCCAGAACCTCCTCGATGGCGTTTGCCGGAGCGCGGTAACGATCCCCATCCTGGTATTCCGGTGCCGGCAGCGCGCGCTTGTCGAGCTTGCCGTTGACGGTGAGCGGCATCGCCTCCAGCACCATGACCGCGACCGGCACCATGTAGGCCGGGAGCCGTTCGGCGAGCGCGGTCCGCACCGCAACTGGGTCCACAATGCCGGTCACCGACTCGGTGACATAGCCCACCAGACGCTTATCGCCGGGGCGGTCCTCGCGGGCGATCACCACTGCCTGCTGAACGCCGTCGAGCGCGGCCAATACCGCCTGGATTTCGCCCAACTCAATGCGATACCCGCGGATCTTGACCTGGTCGTCCGCTCGCCCCAGATACTCGAGTTGCCCGTCGTCACGCCAGCACACCAGATCCCCGGTGCGATACATCCGTTGTCCCGGGGCTCCCGCACCGTCCGTCGCGAACGGACACGCCACAAACCGCGACGACGTCAGCCCCGCCCGGCCGACATACCCGTAACCCAGTCCGCCACCAGCCACATACAGTTCACCCGCCACACCGGCCGGTACCGGCTGCATCCAGCCATCCAGAACAAAGAAGCCAAGGTGGGCCAACGGGCCGCCGATCGGGCTGGCAAGGTTGTCGAGGTCTCCGTTGGTGATTTCGCGGAACGAGGCGTGCACGGTCGTCTCGGTCGTGCCATACATGTTGATCATGCGCGGCAATCCCGGGTGGTTTTCGAGCCACGTGCCCAGACGCCGCGGTTCCAGCGCCTCCCCGGCGAATATCACCGTTTGCAGCTTCAGCTGATGTTTCCACTCCGGCTGCAGCGCATCGACGGCTTGTAGCGCGTAGAACGCCGACGGGGTTTGGCTCAACACGCTGACCTGTTCGGCGACCAGCAAAGTGTGGAAGTCTTCGGGTGAGCGCGCCACCGATTCGGGCACCACCACCAGTCGTCCGCCGTGCAACAGGGCACCCCAGATTTCGCACACCGAGACGTCGAAGGCCAGCGAATGCCATTGCGTCCAGACTTGTCCCGCCAGCTCCAGATTCTCGTCCATTGCCGCCAGTAGTTGTCCAACGTTGCGGTGGGTGATGGCTACGCCCTTGGGAACACCGGTTGTACCCGAGGTGTAGATGAGGTAGGCGATGTCATCCGCCATCGGTGCCGGCATCGTTGTCGAGGGATAGGTACTGATGCGCGGGTCGCCGACATCGATGACCGGCAGACCGTGTCCCTCCAGCCGGTCGGCCAGCGCGGCGGTGGTGACCGCGGCGATGGGCGCGGCGTCGTCGAGCATGAACTCCACCCGCGCCGCCGGCACTGCCGGGTCGATCGGCAGATACGCGGCGCCGGTCTTGAGCACCGCCAGAATCGCCACGATCGCCTCGGCCGAGCGCGAAAAGAGCAGCGCCACACGCTGTCCCGGGCCCGCACCGCAGTCGGCCAATACATGCGCCAACCGGTTGGCGGCCTCATCGAGTTCGCGGTAAGTCCACGACCGCCCCGCGCAGCTGATCGCCACGGCCTCTGGCGCGCGGGCCACCTGTGCCGCGAACAACCCCGGAAGGGACACCGACACGGCTGGCGCCTGGGCCAACACGGTCCGGTTGCCCCACCCATGCAGCCCGGCGTGTTCATTTCCATAGAGCACATCGATCGATGACAATCGCCGCGTCGGCTCGGCTGTCATCGCTGCCAAAATCCGCTGCAACCGTTCCGCTAATTCGGGAACATCAAAATTCGAAAAGGGATGTCCCGCACCCAGCGTGCTGAGAAAAAGCTCGTCACCCGCCCCCGAGAACATCAACCCGAAGGCGCCCACGAGGCCGGAATTCGTCATTGATGCCGATGCGGGCACACCACCGAAGTCGAGGGCAAAAGCAGTGGGGATGAAATTGACGCTGACTCTGGCGGCCGACTGTCCTGGCTCGCGAGAACGGGCTTTGCGCTCGAGCGCTTGCACCGGAAACCTCTGATGCTGCAGCGCTTCCCCTATTCGCGTGTCGACATGCCGACAAAAATCGGCAACCGTCAATCGCGGCGAAACGCTCAATACCAGCGGCACCACCCCGGCAAGCATCCCGGGAAGCGTCTTTGACTCCGGAGACACTCGCCGGCCGACCGGGAAGTCGAGCACCACCTCTGAGCCCTCGGCGGACCACGCGCGCGCCAGAAGTGCGCACGCCGCGGTGATCACCGATGACCGAGGGACGTTCCAAACGTCGGATAACTCGTCCACGCGGCGCTGGACTGTTGGGTCCAACCTAACGGGCGCAGAAAATTGAGAAGGATCGCGCTCGTGCGCGGCTTGCGGCGACCCGTGGTAGTGGTCGCTTTCCAGCGGAACGTTTTGCGTCCAATAGGCCTGATCCTCGAGATAGTCAACGGACGCTTCGTATTCCAACTCCTGTTCGACCAAATCCCGCAACGAGCCGAAGAAGGCAGGTGGGACAGGTGCGCCGGAGGCAACTGCGGAGTAGACAGTCGCAATGCGATGACCAACAAGCGCAACTCCGGATGCGTCCGCCACTATGTGGTGCAGGCACGCGAATAGGTAGAACTCATTGCGCCCCGTCTGAAATAGCGCAAATTTGAAGAGCGGCCCCGTGAACGGCATTGGCGTACGTTGAATCGATAAGGCTATGTCGTGGACTTCCTGCACCGGATCGCTCGAGCGGCTCAGGTCAAAGAAGGCGAGCTCAACATTTGGGTAATCAATCGGCCGTTGTAAAACCTGGTCCTCCGCCTCAAAGCAGGCGACCCTGATTGGTTCGGCCTCTCGGACCACGCGCCGGATTGTCCACTTAAGGGCATCACGATTTAACCTGCCCTCGATTTTTACGAGTAGGCCGAGCTGCCACTCAGTACTGGAGTGACCCGTTTCGTGCGCAAGCCATATGTCTAGCTGTCCTCGAGTCAGCGGACGTGCGCCGTCATCGAACTCCATCCAGCTCCCCCACTACCTCCCAGATTCAGACGATTTATTAATCGACAGCTCGACCGGCTGTCAGCTTCTCGCGCAGGCTCATGGGTCGTATGTCGGGCCAATTCGATTCGATGTAGTCCAGACACGCTGCGCGGTCCGCTTCGCCGTAAACCACACGCCAGCCTGCCGGAACATCCGAAAAAGTCGGCCACAGGCTGTGCTGCTCCTCATCGTTGACCAAGACGAGAAAACTGCCATTGTCGTCGTCGAACGGATTGATGCTCAACAGTGCTCCAGACCATCTAATGGACGTCAGCGGAAACTCGACCATACTGCAGGGCGACATGGTGGGTCAGGAGATTCGGCAAAGTGCCTGCGTGTGTTGCAGGTCACAATCACCGGGACTGGGCAGAGTTTGTTTGCTGGGATTTCATCTTGGTAACGGCCCCGCTCTGAGGGGGCCGGCATGCAGGGGAAATGGCCTTCCCGGGGCACAGCACGAGAGGGGCCAAGGCGACTCCATGGTCACAGGCGGGCCATAGAGTCCTCATAAAGCGATCACAAGCAGCGACCCCGAGATTAGAGACGTCTCGGGTGGCGACTACCTCCCCCGGGGATGACGGCTCAACGGACACCAGGTATTCCTCGATTTTGGAGTGGAGCCGTAAGAAGGCATTAATGAATACCGAACGTGCTCTTAATTACGAGAACCAGGCATTACAGGCAAAAGTGCGACCCGAACATTGCACTGGTACCTGATCCACCACTAGAGATCGCATAAAACCAACATTGCTAGGATTCGTCCGGCTATGTGTCCGTCGGAGAGACCTTGCGCTCTGAGTCTAGAAATTCGCCGAGATACGTAGGAGGCTTCAGGTTCAGCAAGCGCTCGCGGTCAGCGGTCAGGTCAGCGTAATTGAGCGCCTCGACCTCGGTCACAGAATAGGGCAATCGCGATTCCGGCAATCCCTTCCGTATGATTCCGACGCCGAAATCGCCATTCAATACGGCAATCAGCAGGTCGTCCCGGGTGCTGCGCAGATGAACTATCGCCTTCCAGACATCGCCGCTCCACAAGATGTTCCACCAACGGTTCTGCGCGCGAAAGTCGGCGTACGACGTGGCGGGGCAGCCGATCGAAGGGCGCGAGGGGTTGCAGTCGTGCAGGACGATCACGCCGTCGTCCCGCAGATAGCGCAGGGTGTTCTCAACGTCGCGCAGAACCTGCTCATACGTATGGAGGCCATCGATCAGGGCGACGTCGATACCGCGCTGCTCGAGGAAGGACCCCTGACTCGCGAAGAAGGCATCGCTGGTCATCTCGAAGTAGTGGGTAGCGCGCGCATTCGCTTCAGCTCGCCTTCGGGAGCGCGCCGACAGCATGAATGCCGGATCGACGGCGATCTTCTCGTCGGCGACAATACGCCGGAATGCACGGCCACACTCGACGCCAATTTCGAGATACACGCGCTGCATCCGCCCGTCGAGCGCCTGGTTCACGACCTTGATCCGGTTCACGCGAGATCCTCTTCCGTATCGGGGCGTCTGATACGGGATCCGTCCGCAGGGCCCTCCAATACGCGGAATATATACACGCAAAGTCGCGTGCCACTTCCGAACGGCCTATCTACCCAGCTCGTAGGCGATCGCCGCAACCGCAGCCGCTCGACGGGGCAAATCAAGTCGGCAGCACCTCCATCCGCGCGGCCCCCTAGGCGCAGCAGCTTACCCTGACCCCGAGGCGCCGGACTCCACACCGTCGCGCATCAATTGCCGAGCTATGTGACGAACGTGGTGATGTAGGAGTCAGTCCCCGATACGATTCGCTCCGGACCGCATTATCGGTATGCGTGCCGGTCATATATTTGTGCTCCGCACACCAACCGGAGGCTTCTTCACTTGTCAATGTCCGTGCTTGTCACTGGTGGGGCAGGTTTCATCGGATCGGCGCTATCGCGGCGTCTCGTCAAAGCCGGCTACGAGGTAGCTGTAATGGATGTCCTGCACCCGCAGGTGCACGGCGGCTGTCAAGCAATTGATCTGCCTTCATCCGTGCGGTTATTCACCGGCGATGTCACCCACGCCCCTGACTGGGACGCGGTGCTGCGGTTGTTTCGTCCCACACAAATCGTCCATCTGGCGGCCGAGACCGGAACGGCGCAATCCCTTTCCGAGGCGACGCGCCACGGCTTGGTCAACGTGGTGGGCACCACCCAGCTTCTCGACGCTCTGACCCGCGCAGCACTCGTGCCCGACCAGCTCGTCCTGGCGTCGTCAAGGGCCGTCTACGGCGAGGGCGCTTGGCAATGCGGCACTCACGTCTTCTATCCGCAGCCTCGCAGCCATGCCCAGCTGTTGGCGGGTGCTTGGGATCCCAAGGGGCCCAACGGTGAGCCTGCGGTACCGCTACCGAGCTGCGCAAGGCAGACGGAGCCCCGGCCCACAAATGTTTACGCCGCGACCAAACTCGCGCAGGAAAACTTGCTGGCAGCTTGGGCGGCGGCGCGTGACACCAATCTGAGTGTGCTGCGACTGCAGAATGTCTACGGGCCAGGCCAGTCACTGACCAATTCATACACCGGAATCGTCGCTCTCTTCGCGCGATTGGCGCGCGCGCGAAGCACGTTGGAGGTCTACGAAGACGGTCGGATCGTACGCGATTTCGTCTTTATAGACGACGTCGTCGACGCGGTGTTCGCCGCGGTGCAGACGCCCGCAGGTCAGCCCCGCTACCTCGACATCGGGTCAGGCGTTGCGACCACCATCCATGAGCTGGCTCGAAACATCGGCACCATCTGCGGCGCCCCGGAACCCGTTGTCGTGCCGAAGTTTCGCGACGGTGATGTACGCGCCGCGAGTTGCATCATCGAGCCGGCGGAGAAGGCGCTGCAATGGCGCCCGAAGTGGGTGCTCGACCACGGTCTGCGCGCGCTACTTGAATGGATTGACGCCCACCCCGAATTACTTTCCGGGCCAAGCGATCACACGCCCTGCGGCAGGCCAGGCTGACTAAAATTAGTGGCGCTGCGGGCTTCAGAGGAGGTGCGCCCGGCGGCCATCGCGGCAGCCTGTCTTCGCCGATCAGTCAATCCCCTTGCGGCGGGCGAAATCTTCCACAAGATCGGCGGCGGCGGCGACACTTTCAGCTGGCTTGGTCATACGGGTCGCGAACTCGCGGGCCCGTGCGGCGTACTCCGGGGCGAGGATGGTGTGCAGGTCCTCTATCAGCGATTGCTCGGTAGTGCTCTCAAACGGCCGGGCGGTGCCCACCTCCAGCAGTTTGACCTGAGCTCCCCAGAGAATCTGATCGAGCCACGTCGAAAGGATCAACGTAGGTACTCCGGCGCGCAGCCCCGCGGCCGTGGTGCCCGTGCCGCCGTGGTGCACGACGGCGCGGCAGGCCGGAAAGGCGGCCGCGAAATTCATTGTCCCCACTACTTTCACATGCTCGAATTGGGTGGCTTCGCTGAAATTAGTCCCGGCGGCGCAAACCAACGCTCGCTCGCCCAACTTCTCGCAAACCGTGGCGATCATGGCGAGTGTCTCCGCCGGTGATTTAAGCGGCATGCTGCCAAAACCGAAGAAGATCGGTGGTGTTCCCGCAGCAATCCATGAGGCGACTTCCTCATCGGCGTCCGTCGGCAACTCCATCGTCAGCGCGCCAACAAACGGTCGCTGGCCATCCCATTTCGCCCATTCGGCCGCCAGACCGGG
>NZ_LZIJ01000103.1 GCF_001667115.1 Mycobacterium sp. 852002-51163_SCH5372311
CGGGCGTTGTCGAAGGTGCCCGGGTAGTTCGGGTTTGGGAAGATTGATGCCGACGGTGTCGCTGGGGGCGGGGGTTCGTGGGGGCCGGCGGAATCGTTCGGGGTGGGCTGCGTAGTAGGCCTGCTGGGTGTTGTTGCGTCGTTCCCAGAGTCGACGCCACGTGCCGTCGTGGACGTCGTTCGGCGAGAACAGGGCGATGCCGGAGTGCTTGTGATTCTGGTTGTACCAGGGCACGTAGCAGGCCATGTATGCGCGGGCGTCCTCGATGGTGTCGAAGGTGCCCGGGTAGTTCGGCCTGTACTTCATTGTGCGGAACTCCGATTCGGAGAACGGGTTGTCATTGCTGACCCGGGGCCGGTTGTGGGTCTGAGTGATACCCAGGCTCGCGAGAAGTTCCTTGAGTGCGTGAGAGCGCATCGCCGGTCCCGAATCGGCGTGCACCGCAGCGGGCTTGCCGTGTTCGGCGAAAGCGGTTTCGAACATGTCAACAGCGAGATCATCGACTTCGCGGTCCTCGACGCGCCAACCAACAAGTTTGCGGGAGAAGATATCGATGATCGAGTACGCCTTGAACGACACACCCCGCCATGGCGTGCGCAGATCGGTGATATCCCAGCTCCACACCTGCCCCGCCCCGGTGGCTTCCAGCACCGGAGCCTGCCGCGGCGGGGTGACGCCACGGGCCCGGGTGGGTGCGACCGGGCGGGCAGACTGATCTTCGATATCGGCGGCGATACGCCACCACGTCCGGCGTGACCCAAGCATGATCCCGCTGTCCCAGGCGCAGGCGAAAGCGTGATCGACCGAGACACAGTCCTTCCAACCCGCACAAATCAACTCCTCGATCCCCGCGCGGTCAGCGTCGGCAATCCGGGACCGATAAGCGCGGATCTTCTGCGGAATCGGGTCAGCGACACACTGCCGCGGATGGTGTCGGTAATGCCACGTCGAGCGGGCCACCCCCGCGATAGACAGCGCCGTGCGCTGCGAGCCGGTCGCTGTGGTCAACTCGGCAACGAGTTGGTTCTCGGCGGTCAGGAATTGGATGGATCGGTCGTCGTGGGGGTGTCGGCGGGCTCGTGCTCGCTCATCTCGTGCAAGAGCCCGATAGCTTTTCCCAACGCATCGTTGGCCTCCTCGAGTTCACAGATCCGGGCGTTGAGCCGTTCGACCTCGATCTGATGAGCGGCCTGCTCGGCGGCGCGCATCCGTGCAACCGCGGTCCGTTTAGCTGGGGGCACCGTCACAAGACCACCCTCCCGCGGGATCAGCCCCTTGTCGAGATCACCTTCAAACAGCGAATCTCGCCACCGCCACATCTGCCGGGCAGAAATCCCATGTTCCACCAACCACCCAGCCTTCCGGCCATGCGACAACCCCTGATACTCGAACACCAATTCACAGATCTCCGCCGACGTGAACCCCGCACTAATCGACAACCACCGCTCCCTCCACTGAATTCGAGTCGACTGACTCACAACCAGACTGGCGAAGAGGG
>NZ_LZIJ01000104.1 GCF_001667115.1 Mycobacterium sp. 852002-51163_SCH5372311
GCCGTCCACGGTGGCCGACATGATGATCCACCTGGCATGGAGGATGTCCGGGCGGGGCGCGCAGGAGGGCCGGACGGCATTCTCGGCGCCCGGCGGTGGGACGCGGGTGGGGGAGCGGCTGACCGATTTGCCGCTGACGTTGTTCTCCGATCCGTCCGGCCCTCCTGCGCGCCCCGCCCGGACATCCTCCATGCCAGGTGGATCATCATGTCGGCCACCGTGGACGGCGGCATGATGGTCTCGTAGCGCCCCGCGGGCAACTCGACACTTCGCGCAGCCCAGCCCAGGCGTGTCGACAAGTCCTCGAGCATGGCATCGGTTGGCACATCGACGAAATCGGGCGTCCCGACGCCAGCCCAAGCGCTCGCCTCGCCGCGTTTGGCGTTGATCTCCACCCCGCCCGTGGGCTGAGTGTAGCGTCGGCGCAGCCCGGTCGACGACGCCAGGAAAGTCGTCGAAAGACTGTGGTGCGCAAAGCCATACAGTTGATCGGCACCCGCGAAGCCCCGACTCAACGACGACGCGACATCTGCAAACACTTCGGCACTGGTGCCGGGCACCGGCGCGTCCCAGTCGGCCGGCACCCCGGTGTCGGCAATCAGCGGCGCGGCATCACCGGCCTCCGGCGCGCACTGTGCCGCTTCCTCGGAGGCCGCCACCAGCCCGCGAATCACCGACGGGTCGACCTCACCGGATACCACTGTGCCGATGTAGGAGCTATCACCATGGCGCACAATCGATATCACTGCCAGATTGCGGCTGACCGAAACTCCGTTGGTGGTCATCGAATTGCCCGCCCAACGCAATGTCGCTTCGACCCGGTCGGTGACCAGGACCATGGTCTCGTCGGCGCGGGCTTCCCTCGCCGCCTCGGCCAGAACGACGTTGACGAGATGCTGCGCCGTGATCATCGGCCACCTTCGGTGAGGACGTTGAGCACGTTGACGTTTCGGAACAACGCCGACGGACAGCCATGGCTGACGGGCGCTACCTGGCCAGGCTGGGCCTTGCCGCAGTTGAGCGCACCGCACAGCCGCCAGGTCGACGGGCCGCCGACCGCTTCCATGGAATTCCAGAAATCGGTGGTGGTGGCCTGATACGCGACATCACGCAACTGACCGTCCAGGCGGCCGTCGCGGATTCGAAAAAAGCGCTGCCCGGTGAACTGAAAGTTGTAGCGCTGCATATCGATCGACCACGACTTGTCGCCGACGATGTAGATGCCGTCATCGACCCGCGCGATCAGGTCGGCGGTGCTGAGACCGTCGATTCCGGGCTGCAACGACACATTGGCCATCCGCTGGATTGGCACGTGATGCGGCGAGTCGGCATACGAGCATCCGTTCGAGCGCGCTTGCCCAAGCCGCGGGGCGAAAACACGATCCAGCTGATATCCGACGAATACCCCGTCGCGCACCAGATCCCACCTTTGCGCGGCCACCCCCTCGTCGTCGTAACCGACACTGGCCAAGCCGAATTCGACGTTGCGGTCGGCGGTGACATTCATCACCGGTGAGCCGTAACGCATGGTGCCGAGCTTGTCGGGAGTGGCAAAAGACGTTCCGGCGTAGGCCGCTTCGTAGCCGATGGCTCGGTCGTATTCTGTTGCGTGGCCGATGGATTCGTGAATGGTCAGCCAAAGATTGGTCGGGTCGATCACCAGATCCTTGGGCCCCGGCGTCACGCTGGGCGACTTGACCTTTTCGGCCAGCAGCGACGGCAGCTCCGCGAGTTCCTCGGTCCAGTTCCAGATCTCGTCGCCGGCCACCACTTCCCAGCCCCGAGCCGTCGGCGGCGCCAGAGTGCGCATCGAGTCGAAGCTGCCCGCCTCGGCATCCACGGTCACCGCCTCCAGCACCGGCAGCAGGCGCACTCGTTGCTGAGTGATCGTCGACCCGAAGGTGTCGGCGTAAAACGTCTGCTCCTTTGCGGCGGTCAGCGCGGCCGACACATGGTCGACGCCGTCGGCGCTCAGCAACCGCCCGGAGTATTCCTCTAGCACGGCGATCTTCTCCGACGCGTCAACGCTGAACGGGTCGATTTGGTAGTGAGACACCCAGGTGGCGTCGGTATACACCGGCTCCGGCGCCAGCTCGACTCGTTCGGTGTTCAGCGTGGCCAGCGTGGTGGCCACGTGTACAGCGCGGCGCGCGGTGTCGGCCGCGACGGACGGCGAAAGCTCGGCATGCGATGCGAAACCCCAGGTTCCGTTCACGATCACCCGGACCGCCAGACCGGCTTCTCTGCTGATGACAGCGGTCTCCAGCTCGCCGTCGCGCAGCTGGACGATCTCGGTGCCGATGCGGTGAATCCGCAGGTCGGCGTGACTCGCCCCGGCCGCAGTAGCCGCCGACAATGCGGCATCGGCCAGTTGGTGGCGCGGCAGATGGAGAAAGTCGGCATCGATCCCCCGGTCGAGTGTCACCGCTCCACCGTAACGAGAAGCTTTAATACACCCATGGCCGACGCGCCCCACCGATCAACGACGCTCGCGTATGCGCTGCTGGCGCCCAGCCTGTTCGGTGTGGTGGCGTTCTTGCTGCTGCCGATCCTGGTCGTGGTCTGGCTCAGCTTGTACCGATGGGACCTGTTGGGGGCGCTGCACTATGTCGGCCTGGCCAACTGGCGATCGGTCCTGGCCGACGCCGGCTTTGCCAACTCGCTGCTCGTCACCGCCGCCTTCGTGGCGATCGTCGTTCCCGCGCAGACGGTGCTCGGCCTGCTGGCGGCCGCCATGCTGGCCCGTCAGCTGCCGGGCACCGGGGTGTTTCGCACGCTGTACGTGCTGCCCTGGATCTGTGCGCCGCTGGCGATCGCGGTGTTGTGGCGCTGGATCCTGGCGCCCACCGACGGAGCCGTCAGCACCCTGCTCGGCCACCGCATCGAATGGCTTTCCGACCCGGGCCTGGCGCTGCCCGTCGTGTCAGCGGTGGTCGTGTGGACCAACGTCGGTTATGTTTCGCTCTTCTTCCTGGCGGGCCTGCTGGCAATCCCGGCCGATATCCATGCCGCCGCTCGTACCGACGGCGCTAACGCCTGGCAGCGATTCTGGCGCATCACCCTGCCGATGCTGCGGCCGACGATGTTCTTCGTCCTGGTCACCGGAATCATCAGCGCCGCACAGGTTTTCGACACTGTCTACGCCCTGACCGACGGCGGCCCGGCGGGCCGCACCGACCTGGTGGCGCACCGGATCTACGCGGAGGCGTTCGGCGCCGCAGCCATCGGGCGGGCGTCGGTGATGGCCGTGCTGCTGTTCGTCATCCTGGTCGGGGTCACCGTCGTTCAGCAGCTGTACTTCCGGCGACGGGTCAGCTATGACCTCACGTAGCATGCCTGCCACGCTGATCTACGCCGGCATGGCGCTCGGCGCGGTGATCACGTTGGCGCCCTTCCTACTTGGATTGCTGACCTCGTTAACCTCACCGCACCAGTTCGCGACAGGCACGCCGCTGCAACTGCCGCGACCACCCACGCTGGCCAACTATGCCCATCTGGCCAGTGCCGGGTTCGGTCGCGCGGCGGTGGTGACGGCGTTGATGACCTCGGTGATTCTGTTGGGCCAGTTGAGCTTTTCGGTGTTGGCCGCTTACGCTTTCGCGCGGTTGCGATTCGCCGGACGCGACGCGCTGTTCTGGGTCTACATCGCAACGCTGATGGTTCCGGGAACGGTCACGGTGGTGCCGCTGTATTTGATGATGGCCCAGCTCGGCCTGCGCAACACATTCTGGGCGCTGGTCCTGCCGTTCGTATTCGGCTCCCCGTACGCGATTTTCCTGCTGCGCGAGCACTTTCGGATGATCCCCGACGACTTGATCAACGCCGCGCACCTCGACGGTGCCAATACCCTGGACGTCATCATGCATGTGGTGGTTCCGTCCAGCCGGCCGGTCCTGGCCGCCCTGACGCTGATCACCGTGGTATCGCAGTGGAACAACTTCATGTGGCCGTTGGTGATCACCAGCGGCAGCAAGTGGCGGGTGCTGACCGTGGCGACGGCCGGGCTGCAATCCCAATACAACGCCCAGTGGACCTTGGTGATGGCAGCGACCACGGTCGCGATCGTGCCGTTGGTCGCGCTTTTCGTTGTGTTCCAACGTCATATCGTCGCCTCGATCGTGGTTTCGGGCCTCAAATGAACCGGATCCGGTTTTCGACGCTGGTCGCTGCCGCGCTGATTCTGGTCGCCGCGCTGCTTGCGACGACTGCGGTGCTGCTAGACAGGGCCGGCGAACCGAGCGGCGGCAGAATCGTGGTGACGGTGCGGCTATGGTCCGACCAGATCGCCGCGGCATATCGGGAGTCGTTCGACGCGTTCACCCGCGCCCGTCCGGGTATCGAGGTACGCATCAACGTGGTCTCCTACTCGACCTACTTCAACACCTTGCGCACCGATGTGGCCGGCGGCAGCGCCGACGACATCTTCTGGATTTCCAACGCGTATTTCGCCGCCTACGCCGACACTGGACGGCTGATGAAGGTGGACGCCGCCGGCGACTGGGAGCCGGCGGTGGTCAACCAGTTCACCCGCGGCGGTGCGCTGTGGGGGGTGCCGCAATTGACCGACGCGGGCATCGCAATTTTCTACAACGCCGACCTGCTGGCCGCGGCCGATGTGGATCCGACGCGGCTGAACGATTTGCGCTGGAATCCCAACGCAGACGACACCTTACGACCCATGCTGGCTCGGCTCACCGTCGACGCCGACGGACACGCCGCCGGCACAACGGGTTTCGACGCCGGACGCGTACGCCAGTGGGGGTACAACGCGGGCAACGACG
This sequence comes from Mycobacterium sp. 852002-51163_SCH5372311, assembly GCF_001667115.1. GTDB lineage: Bacteria > Actinomycetota > Actinomycetes > Mycobacteriales > Mycobacteriaceae > Mycobacterium. Next base: position 4,782 of record NZ_LZIJ01000104.1, read on the forward strand.
CTCAGGCCATCTACCTCAACTACATCGGGTCGGCGGGCGGCGTATTCCAGCACGGCGACCAGTTCGCATTCGACAACCCCGCGGCGGTGGAGGCCTTTCGCTATCTGGTCGGCCTGATCAACAACGACCATGTCGCCCCGCCGGCCTCGGACACCAACGCCAACGCCGACTTCTCGCGCAACCAGTTCCTGGCCGGCAGGATGGCGCTGTTCCAGTCCGGCACTTACAATCTGGCGCAGGTGGCTCGCGACGCCAGATTCCGCTGGGGGGTGGCGGTGTTGCCGGCTGGCCCCAAAGGCCGGGTAAGTGTCACCAATAGTATTGCTGCGGCAGGCAATTCGGCATCCAGGCACCCCGACGCGGTACGCCAGGTATTGGCCTGGATGGGAAGCCGAGCCGGCAACGAATACGTGGCTCGGCATGGCTCGGCTATCCCCGCGGTGCGCTCAGCCCAGCCGGTGTACTTCGATTACTGGGCAGGCAAGGGGATCGACGTGACACCCTTTTTCGCCGTACTCGATGGTCCGCGGATCCCCGCCCCCGGCGGCGCCGGCTTCGCCGCAGGATTCCAGGCACTACAGCCCTATTTCGACGAAATGTTTCTCGGCCGAGGCGATGTCGCTGCCCTGGTGCGACAGGCGCAGGCCGCGGCCAATACCGCGGCGCAGCGTTAGCCGGGCAACACCAGCACCGGTATCGGGCTGTGGCGGATGATCTTTGCGCTCCGGGATCCCAGAAACACCCTGGCAATGTCGCCGCGCGGGGAGGTGCCCACCGCAAGGATCTCGCCGTCCTCCCAGTCCGCCGCGGCCAGTGCGTGAGCCCACGTCCTTCCGGTAACCACTTCCAGCACAACGTCTTTGCCGACTATTCTGTCGCGCTTCAAGTTCTCCAGTATTTCTTGCGCCTGCAACGCCCACGCCTCCAGAACCGAATCCTCGGCATGCAGGCCCACCTCTGGTGGGTACATCGTCTTGCCGCGGACCGCGAAGGTGAGCACCCGCATCGGCACCCCGAATCGCTCCGCGGAATCGACACACCGTCGTACCACATCAACCGACTCCGGGGTGGCCGAGTACGCACAGGTGAGCCGCGTCAATTTGCCGGTGTGGCCGCGATATCCACGCGGACTGATCGCCACCGGCACCGCCGACGAATGCAAGAGCCAGTCGGCGGTCGACCCGATGACCACTTGCCCACGCCGAGCGCTGGGCAGCGAACCCAGCACCAGGATCTCCGCGTCGGCTTCGGCCACGACCTCGAGCAGGCCACCGGAAACCGATCGGTGGGCGCGATGAAAGTAGGTGACTTCGACCCCGTCGGCCACTTTGCGCAGATACCGCCGGGCCTCCTCGGCCGAGTCGGCGGCCAGTTGATCGGCCCAGTGCTCGAATTCAGCGTCGACGCGGGCAAGCGAAGGTGTCAGCCACGGCTTGGGCACGATGGTCGCCACCGTCAGCGAGGTACCCAGCGTCCGCGCCGCGCGAACCGCGAGATACAAGCCCGACAGCCCGACCTTGCCGGCCAGGTAACCGACAACGACCGTCACTGCGCTTCCTTGGCCGTCGGCGCGCCGTCGTTGGGTGCGCTTTCGTCGTTTAATGCGCTTTCGTCGTTTAATGCGCTGTGGTGGCGGCCCCACACCAGGTAGTAAGTCAGCGCTGCCGCAACCCATCCGCTGAACGCGAGCCAGGTGTACCAGTGCAAGCTGGCCAGGATGTATCCACACGCCGCCACAGAGAGCGCAGGTGTGACGGGATAGCCGGGCACCTTGAACCCGCGCGGCAGGTCGGGCTGGCGCACCCGCAGGATGATCACCCCGATCGACACGACCGTGAACGCGGTGAGCGTGCCGATTGACACAAGGTCAGCCAGCTTCTCGAGCGGTACGAAGGCCGCCAGCATCGACGCGACGACCGCGACGATCACCGTGTTGGTCACCGGAGTCATCGTGCGGGCGTTCACTGTCGCGAAACGCGGCGGCAGCAATCCGTCGCGACCCATCGCGAACACGATGCGAGTCTGGCCGTACTGGGTGACCAACGTGACGGAGAAAATGGAGATCACCGCCCCGGCGGCCAGAATGGTGCTGGCCCACCGGCCTTTTGTGACGTTGTCGAGAATCGTGGCAAGCCCCGCCTCCTGCTGTCCGCCAAATTCTTGCCAGCGCTGGGTGCCGAGCGCGGAGAGCGCGACAAGCACGTAGACGCTGGTGACGATAACCAGCGCCGTGATGAGCGCGCGTGGCATCGTGGTTTGCGGGTCTTTCACCTCGTCGCCGGCGGTCGATACCGCGTCAAGACCGATGTAAGAGAAGAAGATTGTGCCCGCTGCCGAACCGATACCGGCCACACCGAATGGGGCGAAGTCCCTGAGATGGTCGGCGTCATAAGCGGTGAATGCGAGGATCACGAACATGCCCAGCACGCCCAGCTTGATCAACACCATGACGGCGTTGACCTTCGCCGATTCGCTGGCGCCGCGGATTAGCAGCAGTGCGCACACCCAGATCAAGAACACTGCCGGCAGGTTCAGCAGGCCCGGATGTTCGTCCCACGGCGCGGCCGACAGTGCATGCGGCACCTGAAATCCGAATATGTTGTTCAGCAGCTTGTTGACGTAACCGCTCCAGCCGACCGATACCGCGGCGGTGGCCACCCCGTACTCCAACAGCAGGCAGGCCGCGACCACCATTGCGACGGCCTCACCGAGGGTGGTGTACGCGTATGAATACGCTGAACCGGAAACCGGTACGGCGGAGGCTAATTCGGCGTAGCAGATGGCCGCGAGCCCGGCCGCGATGCCGGCGATGATGAACGAGACGATCACGCCCGGGCCGGCTTGGGGTACAGCCTGCGACAGCACGAAGAAGATGCCGGTACCGATCGTGGAGCCGACGCCGAACATGGTCAGCTGGAACATGCCGATACTGCGCTTGAGGTGGTCTGCCGCCCCGTGAGCGACGGGAGCGCCGCTTACCGGACGGCGCCGCAACATCTGCTTTTTCAGGCTGATCGACGGGGCCGTCATCGCACCTCCCGCTAGTAGGTCAGCTGATTATGCTGCCTGGTCCAGCGTGGCGGCGGACTTTGCCGGGCTCAGCTCCGAACGCTCGTCATGAGTCCCACGCGCCACAAAAAGCCGGGGTATGTATTTTTGTCCGGCTCACAGCGACTGTTGTTCGGCCTGTTGCGAAATCAACTTCGGCGTGAACTGACGGCTTCCGGTGTGAACTGACGGCTTCCGGTGTGAAGCTAGGGCGGGATCGAGCCGCGAATGTCCACCCAGGATTCACATGCAAAGCCCAGGATTCACACGCAAAGCCCAGGATTCACGCCCAAAGCCCGCAGGCGATTCGATCAGCGCCTACCTGGCCAAGTGCAGCGCCGTATCCAGCGCCACCGCAGCCCCGCTGGCCGCGATAACGACACCGAGTGTCACCCAGTCCGCCAGTTTCGGCCGCGCCGGATTCGCACTCAGCTGACCGGTCCCGCCGCGAGCGGTGATGGCGTCTCCCATCTCGTCCGCACGCCGCAGTGTCACGGTGATTGCCGCGGTGAGCAAGTCGATCAGCTCCAGCGCGTGCCGCCACCGCCGGGCCTTGCGGCTGCGAGGTATCCGTTTGGGGCGTAGCCGACGAGCCGCGTAGAGCACCTGGAACTCGTCGATCAACATCGGGAAGGCCCGCAGCGCCAGCGCCAAAGCCACCGCCCACTCGTCTACCGGTATCCGCAACAGTCGCAAAGGCCAGCCCAAAGTCGCTACCGCAGGCCCGATTTCGGCCACGTTGGTGGTCCAGGACACCATCCCACCCAGCGCCAACAGCACTATCGACAACGTTGTGAACCGCAAAAAGTTCAGCGCCCCGCCGAGTCCGATCTGGGTTCCGCCCAGCGTGACCACCGGACTACCACTGGCCAGGGCCGCAGTGACGAACCCGAACGCGAGCAGGATCCAGAGCCAGCGCGGGATTGACGGCAGCACGCCGCGCGGGATGCGGGCGATCCAGATGGCCGCCGCCACCAGGACCCCTACCACGCCGATCGTCACCCACCCCGGATAGAACGTCAGCAGCAACGAAACGCCGAAAACAACCAGCAATTTGGTGCCGGCCCACAGATCGTGGATGGTCGACCGTCCGGGCACCGGAACCAGCAGCACCACCGGACGAGGCTGGCGCCGGGGTTGCGCGTGTGTCGAGGCAGAGGCCGACATCTCGGTCATGGCATGCCTCCCGCAGCGGTCTTCGCGGATTCCAGCACACCACCGTGCAGGTGCAAGATCCGCGGGCACAGGTCCTCCAACCCGGCGATGTCGTTGGAGATAACCACCACCGTCAGACCCCGCTCGCGGCGCAAGTCCTCCAGCAGCCGCAGCAGACCGCGCTGGCTGGCCGCATCCAGCCCGGCCAGCGGCTCGTCCAGGATCAATGCCCGCGGCGAACGCGCCAACAGGCCGGCCAGCACCACACGGCGCATCTGCCCCCCACTGAGCTGGTCGATGCGCCGCTTAGCCAGCGTGGGATCCAGCCCAACGACGCTCAGCGCGGCGACCACCCGATCGTGCTCGCGGTGCGAAAAGCCCGCTGCGGAAGCAACTTCCAGATCGACGCGACTGCGCATCAATTGCAGCCGGGCGGCCTGGAACGACAACGCCACAGTGCCGACCTGCTCGTGGGTGGGCCGGCCGTCGACCAGACAGGCGCCGGCCGTGGGCACAGTCAGCCCTGCCATGATCCACGCCAGCGTCGACTTCCCCGAGCCGTTGCCGCCATGGATCAGCACCCCGTCACCTTGTTCCACGACGAAGCTGACATCACGTAGTGCGATCTTGGCCCACGGTGTGCCGCTGCCGTATTCGTGACCAACGCCGATGAGCTCCAGCGCCGGAGCTCTGCGGCGGTGATCCACCGAGACGGGCGCCGTCGGGACTTGCGCGCTCTCGGTCATATCGGTGTTGTCCGGTGAATTGCTCAGGTTGATCGTGCGGTCGGCGGACGCCGCCTCGTTGTCGAAGTGCGTGATATGGACGAGAGCGGTCCGGTGCCGTCTGGTCAACCCGGACAGCACGTTCAACAGCGCGTCACGGCCCTGCTGGTCCACCATGCTGGTGACCTCGTCGGCGATGAGCATCGCCGGCTCGCGGGCCAGCGCGGCAGCCAGCGAAAGACGTTGCAGCTCGCCGCCGGACAGGCTTCCCGTTTCGCGTTCACCAAGGCCTTCGAGGCCGACTTCGCTGAGCAACCGGTCGACATCGACGTGCGTGCCCGGCGGAAGACCCCACACCACATCGTCGGCGACCCGGGTTCCCAGCACCTGACTTTCGGGGTGTTGCAGCACCACCGCCGTGCCGCCCAGCTTGCCCAGCCCCACCGCGCCGGGGCGATCCACGGTTCCCGACGTCGGTTCCCGGCCGGCCAGAATCAGCATCAGGGTGGTCTTGCCGGAACCGTTGGCGCCAGTTATCGCGACGTGTTCGCCGACTCGCAGGTCGAGGCTGACTTCGCGCAGCGCGTCCTGGTTTGCGCCCGGGTACCGGTAGCGCACCTTCTCCAGGCGCACCGGAACAGGTCCGACCGCAACGGCCGGGTCGGCGTCGTCGGCCGGAGCGTCAAGTTTGTGGACATCGGGGACGCCGCGCATCCGATCCAGCACGCGTGACAACGCCCACCAGCCGATCAAGGACACCACCAGGACCATCAGGACGGAATAGCCGAGCAGCACCCACGGCCAGTGATGCATCCCGAGGGCGAAATAGTGCTTCAGATCTGCGGCCGGCCGCTGCAGATGCACCCGGGCCAGGAAGCTCGCCAACCCCTCGATATTTGCCGTCATCGCGGCGAAGATGAGGTGCCGTAGGCGGAACATCACGGCCAGCGCTGCCACGTTCGCCGCGCCGAACAGCAGGCCGGCGATCAGCGCGGACGCAATCACGGTGGGTGTGCCCCGGCCTCTGCGTTTGATGAGTCCGGTCAGCCCGCCGATATAGGCGCTGTTGACGACCGCCAAGAAGCCGCCCAAACCAGCGATCAGGAACGCAATCATTCCGGCCGCAACCACCGCGGCGACGAGCACGCGCAGCCGGTAGCGGTAGGCCAACAGCCCCATCGGCACCGTGCCCAGCAGCGCCAGGCCCGCGGCAAACGGTACGACGACGGAGATGATGGCGGTCACCGCGCACAGTGCGGCCATCACGGAGGCTTGCGCCAACTCGCTCGGTTGCAGCGCTCCGCCCCGGTGCGAAGGGGAAGCCGGGGCGATCACTTCATCGATTGTGCCAGGCCGCGGCGGTAAGCACTTGCGCAGCGCACCGCGCGGATGGGTTTTCCCGCGCGGCGATCGTCGACACCGGCCATTGGTCTCTCATAGCAAAGCTATGCAACGATGGTTGCATGAATTCATCCGCTCCCGCCAACCACAAAGAAGTCGTTGAAGAGGTAGTTGATGCCGCGAATACCCAGCCCCAACCGGGCCTGGGAGCGGACTTGCTCGCAGTGGTCGCGCGACTCAACCGGCTGGCCACGCAACGCATCCAGATGCCGTTGCCGGCGGCACAGGCCAGGCTGCTGGCCACGATCGACGCCCACGGCGAAGCCCGCATCGGCGACCTGGCCGCGGTCGACCACTGTTCGCAGCCGACGATGACCACGCAGGTACGACGGCTCGAAGACGCCGGACTGGTCACAAGAACCGTCGACCCCGGAGACGCCCGGGCGGTCCGAATCAAGATCACACCCGCGGGGATGCGCACGCTCACCGCCGTCCGGGCCGACCGCGCCGCGGCCATCGAACCCCAACTGGCACAGCTTGATCCGGCCGACCGCAAGGTGCTGGCCGATGCCGTCGAGGTATTGCGCCGCCTTCTCGAGAACTCCGCAACCGCGCCACGTCGCACCACCCCGTGACCCGGCAGCGCGTTCCGGGTGGCTAGACCGTCTGCTGCGGGTGGACACTTGAACCAATATCTGGCCTGGCCGGATCGATGCGGTCGGCGCTAGGCCAAGGATGAAAGGTGGCTGGCATGCGGACCGAGGCTTCCGCTTTCCAAGCCTCCCCGTTGACCGTTTGGGTCGGTTCGACGAGGTACGTCTGCCTCCCTGGGCCCGACGTCAGCGTCGGCACCGGTAGTCAGTGCGATATCCGGCTGGAAGCAGGCGATTCCGCCGGGATCGCGAACCCGGCCTCTGAGGACCTGGTGCTGCGGTTCGCCGGCACGCACTGGTTGGCCATCGATAGAAGCGGACAGGGCATCCTCGTCGACGGCGTCCGGGTGGCGACGGTCGACATCCAAGACGGTCAGGCGATCACTATCGGTGATCCGCAGCAAGGTCAGCAACTCACTTTCCACATCGACTCCCCCGACCACGCAGCGGCCGAACCCGGCCCGCCGACCGTCGCGCACCATACCGTCCCGACGGAACAATCCACTGGGCCGATGCGCGTTCCCCGGATCGAGGCCGTGACGGAGTCACCGACCGGTCCGATCCCGTTGCCAGCGATGGCGCCGTCGCAGCCGGTGCAACCTCCGGTCGCGCGGGCCATTCCGGAGCCACTGCCGGCTGAACCCAGTTCGACCTTTCGGCTGCCGCTGAAGTCCGACGCGCGCACGCACGGAGTGGCCGCATATCAAGTCGCGCTGACCGCGGGCAAGGTTGGCGAACACGAGTTGCTGGCCAACGTGTCGTTCGCGGCCCGTCCGGGCACGCTGACGGCGGTTGTCGGACCTTCGCATGCACGCAATTCGGCTCTGCTGGACGTGCTCAGCGGTACCCGCGAGCTCAGCTCGGGAAGAGTCACCGTGGACGGCCAAGACGTGCAGCAGGTACAGGAGGCAATGCCCGCCCGGATCGGGATAGTGCCTCGCGGCGAGCGGGTCCATCCGCACCTCTCCGTGGAGCGGGCGTTGAGCTATGCCGCCAAGCTGCGGCTGCCGCCCGACACGTCGCCAGAACACCGCGAACGGGTGGTCGGTCAGGTGCTCGACGAGCTCGAATTGACGCCGTACCGCAAGACGCGCATCCGCAAACTGCCACCCGAGGTGCGGCGGTGCGCGTCGATGGCAATCGAACTCATCAGCAGACCGACGCTGCTTGTGGTTGACGAGCCGGCCGCCGGGCTTGATCCGGCGCAGGCTCACCACGTGCTGGCAATGCTGCGACGGCAGGCCGACATCGGTTGCGTAGCAGTCGTAGCAGTGTCGTCGCAGTCCTCGGCGATCCATTTGCACATGTGCGACGATGTGCTACTTCTGACCGCGGCCGGCACGATGGCATTCGCCGGGCCGCCGGCCCAGATTGAGCCCGCCATGGGCACGGCCGACTGGTCGGCGATATTCGCGCGACTGAGCTTCGATCCGGCCGGGGTCCACCGCGCGTTCCAGGCCCGCCAGCCGGCGGCACCCACTCCACCGCCTGCATCGGCCGCAGCTGTGTCGCCGCCGGCCCGACTCACCTTCATCCAGCAGACCCGATTCGTTACCGGCCGCCAGCTCCGCCTTTTGCTCGCCAGCCGCGTTTACCTGCTCTTCCTGGTACTGCTGCCGATCGCGCTGGCAGCTCTGACGCTGCTGATTCCCGGCGACTCCGGGTTCAGCCGGCCGGCCCCGTCGAGTCACAATGCCCACGAAGCCGTCGAGATTCTGGCGCTCCTCAACCTCGCTGCGGTGATCATCGGCACCGCACTGACCGTCCGCGACCTGGTTGGGGAGCGCGCCATGTTCCGGCGCGAGCAGGAAATCGGGCTGTCGACGTCGGCCTACCTGCTCGGCAAGATCATCGTCTTCGGCGTGGTCGCGGCGATCCTGGCGGCAGTCCTGACCGGCATCGTGATCGCCGTGAAGGGCGAACCGGTGCACGGCGCTGTCCTACTTGGCAATCCGTTGGTCGAGCTTTACCTGGCTGTGGCCGCGACGGCCATCGTCTCGGCGATCGTCGGACTGGCCGTATCCAGCGTGGGCAACTCGCTGCGCGAAGTCCTGCCGCTGCTTTTGCCGGTGCTCCTGGCGTCGGTGGTGTTCGCCGGTGGGTTTATCACCCTGGTTGGCACCTGGGGCTACGACCAGATCTCCTGGTTCATCCCGGCCCAGTGGGGTTTCGCGGCGTCGGCGTCCACCGTCGACCTGCGCCGGGTCGACGCACTTGCCGCCAACGCCCAGATGTGGACCCACTATTCGGGCTGGTGGGTGTTCGACATGGGCGCACTCCTGGTACTCGGCGCGCTGTGGGGCTCCTTTGTCCGATACCGGCTGCGCCCGCCGGAACGGCTAACCCGCAGCCGGCCGCGACCAGCTGCGACGTCGCAAAACAGTAGAAACTGAGTGACCTGACCTCAGCGAGAACTGTTGCATCACATCACACATAACGCCGGACACGGTCGCAGTACTCGAGGTATTCCCGGCCGTAACGCTGACGCATGAATATTTCCTCCCGTAACACCTGGCGGTGGAATAGCAGAGTGCCGGCGACTAGGTAGAACAGCGGAATCCAGTTGGGAAACACCAACAGCTGGCCGACCAGGAACAGAAAGAAACCGACATAGATTGGATTGCGGCTCACCGCGAATACGCCAGTGGTGACCAGCCGGCCAGGTGTGTCGACGTCGATGCCGACTCGAAAGCTGCTGCCGAATGCCACCAAGCTCAACACCAGGATCAGCACGCCACCCGCGCAGAGCCCTACCCCCAGCCAGGCAACGGCCGTTGAGCGGAAAAATCGCTGGCCGCTGGCCAGGGGCCAGCCGAAAGCGGCGGCGAACACCGTGTAGAAGTAGAACAATGCCACCGGTGGTATCAGAAAATCTGTCTTGTCGAGTTCTCCGAAATGCATTGCCCGAGTGCCGCTTCGGCGCAACAGCAGGACTCGGCCCAACACCGTGCCCAACAGCAGCACGATCATGACAGCGGCCAGGTATTGCGGCATGCCGTTTAGTGTGCGCGCGCAGTCCTCGCCAGCCGGTGGCACCCCCTCGCCGGAGCTATTCCCGCGGGGCGCACGGCACGTTACGGTCTGCTTATGGCGCCGAATATGACAAGCACTGCCGAACATCTGCGCAATACCCTCGACGGGCGTTGGCGCGACGTGAAGAACCAGACCCGGGCCAAGTTCGAACACGAACAATTCCGCCCCCACTACACCCCGAACACCGTCATCGCCCGCGCCAAAGTATTCGAGCAGATGAAGATCATCTCCGCTGCCGGCATCTCCGACGAAGGGTTCCGGAAGGAGCACGGCGGCACCGGCGATGTCGGTGCCGCCATCACGATGATCCAGATGCTGGCGATGTCGGATTTGTCGCTGATGGTCAAGGCCGGCGTCCAATGGGGACTGTTCGGCGGTGCCGTGGAGAACCTGGGCACCGAACGCCACTACGACTACGTGAAGGACATCATCTCACTCGAGTTGCGCGGTTGTTTCGCGATGACCGAGACCGGACACGGCAGTGACGTTCAGGCGCTGGAGACGACGGCCACCTACGACCCCGACACCGAAGAGTTCGTCATCCACTCGCCAACTCCCACGGCCCGTAAGGATTACATCGGCGGCGCCGCCGAAACAGCTTCCATCGCAGCGGTTTTCGCTCAGCTGATCACTCACGAGAACGGCGAGCCGGTCAACCACGGCGTGCACTGCGTACTGGTCCCGATCCGCGACGCCGACGGTAACGACCTACCGGGCGTGACGACATCGGACTGCCACTACAAGGGCGGGCTACCCGGCGTCGACAACGGCCGCATCATGTTCGACCACGTCCGGGTTCCGCGGGTGAACCTGCTCAACAAGTACGGCGAAGTCGAGCCGGACGGCACCTACACCTCACCGATCGACAATCCGAACCGCCGATTCTTCACCATGATCGGCACCCTGATCCGCGGCCGGGTAACCGTGGGCGGCAGTGCAGGCGCCGCGGCTCAGGTCGCACTCGACATTGCCACCCGATACGCGTTGCAGCGCAAGCAGTTCAGTTCGCCCGACGACGACCGCGAAGTGCTGATCATGGACTATCTGGTACACCAGCGACGGCTGTTCCCCTTGATAGCGCGGTCCTATGCACTGCAATTCGCACAGAACGAGTTGGTGTCCAAGTGCCACGACCTGCAGACGTCAGACGTGGTGGATGCCGACGAACAGCGCGAGCTGGAAGCTCGCGCTGCGGGGTTGAAGGCGGCCAACACCTGGCACGCCAGCAAGGCCATCCAAGAGGCTCGGGAAGCTTGCGGCGGTGCGGGTTACATGGCCGAGAACCGGCTGATCGCGCTGCGCGCCGACACCGACGTGTTCACCACCTTCGAGGGCGACAACCATGTGCTGACCCAGCTGGTGGCCAAGGAGTTACTGACCGCCTACGCCGACGACATCCGCAGCATGAGCCCGGTGGAATGGGTGCGGTTCGCCGCCAATGCCGTCGGCGACCGGGTGATGAAACGCACTGCGGCCGAAGCGATCATGCAGCGGATCGTCGACGCCAGCCAGGACAGCGAAGAGGAAGGCAGCCTGTTCAACCGCGGCACCCAGGTCACCATGTTCGAGGAACGCGAGAACTACCTGCTGTCGTCGGTTGCCCGCCGGCTGCAGGGCAAATCCAAAGAGATGTCGGCGTTCGACGCATTCAACGCGGTGCAGGATCACGTCCTGCACGCGGCGAGCGCACACATCGATCGGGTGATACTGGAAGCGTTTGTCGCCGGCATCGAGTCGTGTGAAGACGCCGAGGCCCGCGAGCTATTGGAGATGGTGTGCGACCTGTATGCCTTGTCGGTGATCGAGGATGACAAAGCCTGGTATATCGAGCACCGGTACCTGTCCACTGAGCGCGCCAAGGCGGTCACCCGCGGCATCAACGACCGGTGCCGCAAGCTGCGGCCGCATGCCGAGACGCTGGTCGACGGCTTCGGCATCCCGGAGCCGCTGCGCTACGCCGAGATGCTGCACCCGGAGAATCTGCCCGGCTGATCTCCCTGCCGAGCAGACGTCAACACTCCTCAGTTCGGCACGAAATGAGAAGCATTCGGGTCGTTTCAAAATTGGCTAGGTAGACGCCGGATAGGCCCGGTACACCATTGGCCACACCGGACACGTCCATCACCGGAGAAGAGGCTTGTGCCTTTTTGTCCACCTCATAACGACAAATTGGCTTGCCGCGCAACGGTTGTCGCTCGGAGGTGGACCAAAAGACATACATCCGAAACTCTGTGACGGATGAGACTCAGCCCCGCGCCAAAGAGTCCCAATAGCAACCCCATTTTGTCGGGGAAGGTCCGTCGCAAGCCGCGAAGGTACCCCGCACCTTGGCGCGTGACAGCGACCTTACTGGTTCGGGATCGGGCCGAGCGCCTTCAGCTTGCCGTCCGGTCCGATCTGGAACTTCACCGTGCCGATGCCGGTGGGGCAGCAAGGCTCGTCCTTGCCCTTCTGCCACTGGTATTGGACGGTGATCGTGTCATCCGTGGGCGGCAGCACAGTTATGTACGGCTTCGGGTTCGGCGTGGGTGAACCCAGCGGGGTGTTGTGGTCGAAGAACAACAACTGCTGGGGAGTCGACTCGCCGGCAATCGTCGGGATGATCTGCACCCAATACAACCGGCATTTCCTGGTGTGTCCCCGGGCGATTTCCACCCACATCGAGCCCGGAACCACGATCGGGACCGCAGCGATGGCCTGCTTGACCGTGTCGGCGCTCGGACCGTCGGAAGCCTTGCACTTGTCGGGTGGCGGTGGAGGCGGAGTTGGCGGCTTCCAGCCACACCCCGAAAACGGGACCAGCAGGATCAGCAGGAAGGCGACCAGCCGGCGAGACACGCAACGAGCTTAACGAAAGCTGTAAATGTCCCATTTGTTTCGTCGGAGCGCCGGTTTCAGCACGCGCCGCAGGCACCATTGCGGGTAGCCTGATCCGAAATCGGCTTGTCTCGGTTGGTCGATGCCGACTTCGCGAAAGCCGTGGTCAACCGCAGTTTTCTGACACATTTCACCAGTGCGCCGCATCCGTTGCGAGGAAGCCGTAAAACGGCGGAAACGTCGGATACCCGGTGCAGAAACATCCTTGACGCACGATCAGCGGAAAGCGTGGTGCACATATGAGGGGAGGTAGGCGTGGCCGGGGACACCGTGCACACCCTGTGCGCCTACTGCGGCGTGGGCTGCGGCATGGTGTTGCAGCTCACAACCGACCCGGAAAGCGGTCGGCGTCACGTGGCGAAGTCGGCCGGAAACACAAGCCACCCCGCGAATTTCGGCCGGTTATGCACCAAAGGCACCACCACTTCGGACCTCCTTGCCGCCCCCGGCCGGGCTGAGTCGGCGTACGTTCGGGCAGAACGTGGCCAGGCCCTGGAACCGATCGCCGTCGATGCCGCGATCACCCGGTCCGCCAACCGGTTACGAGCCATTATCGACAAGCACGGTCCGGACGCCGTGGCCTTGTACGTGTCGGGGCAGATGTCCCTGGAAGCCCAGTACCTGGCGAACAAGCTGGCCAAGGGTTTCATCGGCACCAACCAGATCGAGTCGAACTCACGGTTGTGCATGGCCGGTGCCAGCTCGGGTTACAAGCTATCTCTCGGCGCCGACGGCCCGCCCGGCTCGTATCAGGACTTCGACCATGCCGACGTTTTCTTCGTCATCGGCTCCAACATGGCCGACTGCCACCCGATCCTGTTTCTGCGCTTGATGGATCGGGTCAAAGCCGGCGCCAAATTGATCGTCGTCGACCCACGCCGCACCGCGACCGCCGCCAAAGCCGACCTCTTCCTGCAGATCGCACCCGGCTCTGATCTAGCACTGTTGAACGGGTTGCTCCACCTCATCGTCGAAAACGGGCACACCGACGCCGAATTCATCGCCGAGTTCACCAAAGGCTGGGAGGTGATGCCGAGTTTTCTGAAGCAGTTCACTCCGGAGAAGGTCAGCGAAATAACCGGCATCCCGGCCGACGACATCCGCACGGCAGCACGATGGATCGGCGAAGCCGGAAACTGGATGAGTTGCTGGACAATGGGACTCAATCAGAGCACCCATGGCACCTGGAACACCAACGCGATCTGCAACCTGCACTTGGCTACCGGCGCGATTTGCAAACCCGGCAGCGGCCCGTTCTCACTGACCGGTCAGCCCAATGCGATGGGCGGACGCGAGATGGGTTACATGGGTCCGGGTTTACCCGGTCAGCGGACGGTGACCTCCACCGACGACCGTGAGTTCGTAGAAGACCAGTGGGGTATCCCGCGCGGGTCCCTACGCACCGACGTCAGCGACGGGGTGATCGACATGTTCTCCCGGATGGCTGACGGCAAGATCAAGGCGTGCTGGATCATCTGCACTAATCCCGTTGCTACGGTTGCTAATCGGAAGACGGTGCTGGCGGGCCTGGAAACCGCGGAGCTGGTGATCACCCAGGATGCGTTCCTGGAGACCGAGACCAACGACTATGCCGATGTGCTGCTTCCGGCCGCCTTGTGGACAGAGTCGGACGGGGTGATGGTCAATTCCGAGCGCAATCTGACTCTATTCCAGCAGGCCGTCGAGCCGGTGAGCCAGGCGCTGCCGGATTGGAAAATCATCGCGAAAATGGCTTGCGCGATGGGTTATTCGGATTCGTTCGGTTACACATCCGCCGAGGAGGTGTTCGACGAGATCAAGCGGTTCTGGAATCCCGCGACGGGATATGACCTGCGCGGCGTCAGCTACGACCGGTTGCGGCAGACTCCGTTGCAGTGGCCGTGCCCGCCGGACAGCACCAACGACCGCAACCCGATCCGGTACCTGAACGACGGTGTCAGCCAGACGCGCCTGGTGCGCGAGGACGGCACCGTGCCCCGCCTGGCCTTCCCCACTCCACACGGCCGGGCAGTATTCTTTGCCCGGCCGCATCTGCTGCCCGAGGAGATGCCCGACGCCGAATATCCGTTCCTGCTCAACACCGGGCGACTGGCACACCAATGGCACACCATGACCAAGACCGGCAAGGTGGCCAAGCTCAACCAGCTCAACCCGGGGCCGTTCGTGGAAATCCATCCCGACGACGCCGCTCGGCTGCAGATCTGCGAAACCGATCCAGTCGAAATCGCTTCTCGCCGTGGACGGGCCGTGCTGCCCGCCGTCGTCACCGACCGAGTGCTGCCCGGCACTTGCTTCGCCCCGTTCCACTGGAACGACGCCTTCGGCGAGTACTTGTCGATCAACGCCGTCACCAACGACGCCGTCGATCCGATTTCGCGCCAACCGGAGTACAAGGCGTGCGCTGTGACATTGACCAAGGTCGTTGTCGCACCCAGCGCCGATCCAGCGGTGCCCGACACCCAGGCAGTCCCCCAAGCATCCGGAATCAGCCTGACCCAGGTCGATGCCCTCGCCGAAATCCTCGGCATGGCAAACGAACCGGCACCGCAGTTCGGTCCCCTTGGACGCTCTTACCTCGCAGGACTCATCGCCGGGTTGCGGTCGGACGCGGGCCGCCGCACGGCGGGCGTGCCCACGATTCCGCTGAGCGCCCCGTTCGATTCGGCCACCCGACTGTGGGTGGACGGTCTCCTCGCCGGAATCTTCGCGCGCGCCGAGACGCCGCCGGTCTCACAACAGTCAGCGGCGGTGGCCGCCGACCCGAAACCTGCTCCGGCACAGTCGGATGCGCCCGAAGGCGTACCGATCGTGGTGTTGTGGGCGTCCCAGACCGGGAACGCCGAAGAGCTCGCCACTCATGTCGCCACGCAACTGGGCGCGGCTGGGTTGCCGGTCGCGTTGCACGGCATGGACGACTTCCCGGTCGCCGAACTTCCGGCGACGCGACAACTATTGCTGATCACCAGCACCACCGGTGACGGCGAACCACCCGACAACGGCGCCGGCCTTTGGCGTGCGCTGACCGGCAGTGCGGCGCCGCGATTCAGCGACACGCGCTACGCCGTTCTGGCGCTGGGCGACTCCAACTACAGCGAGTTCTGCGGTCACGGACGCAAACTCGACGAGAGGATGTCGGAGCTGGGTGCCACCAGGATGGTCCGCCGGGTCGACTGCGAACCCGACTACGAGGACGCGGCGGCCGGTTGGCTGAACTCGCTCATCCGAGTGTTCACCGGCGCTACCGCGGGCACCGGAGTCGCCGACGCACCCACCACGCTGGTCGCATCGCCCCGGCCGTCGGTCAGGCCAGCGACGCCCACCTACACGAAGAAGCACCCGCTGGTCACCGGCATGATCCGCAACACCATGCTCAGCGGACCGCGTTCCGCAAAAGACGTGCGGCAGATCGTATTTGACCTTCCCGATGAGGCGGCCAGCTATGAAGCAGGCGACGCGCTCGGGGTATGGCCGCGCAACAGCGACTGCCTGGTCGACGAATGGCTGGCGGTCACCGGCCTGGACGGGCAGACCCCGGTCGAGGTCGGTGAGCATGGTCTGATGTCGTTGCGCTCCGCGCTCACCGAGCGAATCGAGATCGCCCACATCAGCCGAGACCTGGTGCGGTTCGTGCAGGAACGCACAGGCAACCCGAAACTCGCGGGGATGCTTAAGCCGGAAAATAAAGCGGCACTGAGCAATTGGGCGTGGGGGCGCCAGTCAATCGACCTGCTTAGGCAGCTGCCGGTGTCCGCATCGGCCCACGAGTGGCTGAGGGTCCTCAAACGCCTTCAGCCGCGGCTGTACTCGGTCTCGTCGAGCCCCAAAGAGTGCCCGGGAGAAGTTCATCTGACCGTCTCGCCGGTGCGCTACAACTTCCAGGGCGTCCCCCGCCGCGGGGTGTGTTCGACCTACCTTGCCGATCGTTCCCCTGGCGATCGAGTGGCTGTCTATCTGCAGAAATCGAGCAATTTTCGGCCTCCGAGCGACTCGTGCACGCCAATGATCATGATCGGCCCCGGAACCGGGATTGCACCCTTTCGTGGTTTCCTGCAAGAGCGTCGCGCGCTCGGCCACACCGGACCCAACTGGTTGTTCTTCGGCGAGCAACACGCCGCCACCGACTACTACTACCGCGACGAGATCGAAAAGATGCACGCCGACGGCTTGCTCACCGAGCTGGACCTCGCCTTCTCGCGGGACCAGCACGAGAAGGTCTACGTGCAGCATCTGATGCGCAAGCGGGGGGCCGAGCTGTGGCGATGGCTGCAGGACGGCGCCCATCTCTTCGTCTGCGGCAACGCTGACCCGATGGCCAAAGACGTCGATCGCGCGATCCGTGAGATCGCGGCCGAACACGGGAGTCTCGACCCGGACGCGGCCGAAGACTACGTCCGGCAGTTGAGCGCCGACAAGCGCTACCACCGCGACGTCTACTGATCTTCAACGGCCGACTTGCAAACTGCGGACTGCGCCAAAAATACGGTGGGGCACGCGGGAGCAACCGTAATACGGCGGAAACAACGCAAACCCGTGTGCGAAACATCCTCGTCGCACCATGCACTCAGGTGGTCGCTTCGAGGAGGGGTGTTCGCATGGCTCGAGAGTGTGAGGGTCCCGGTAGCGCCGGCTTGCACAACGACTGCCCCTTGCAATGCTGGCGGCGACGCGGCAATACGCCTGACAATCCATCCAGTAGCCAGACGTGGGCCCGTGACCATGTCGACTGGGCAGGCCTGCCGGTGAACCTGGACCTGGCGTTTTCTCCACAACAGCGCGACAAGGTTTACGCACAGCACATGATGCGCAAGCGCGGCGCCCAGCTGTGGCGATGGTTGCCGCGCACGGCTGCGCTGTGCGTCTGCGAGGCCTCAGCCGAGCGACTCGACACCAGCGCGGCCAGAGACTACGTCTGACGCTGACGATCTCGTCACAGCTACCAGATAAGCGCCCTTCGCAGGAATCCGATCACCTGGTTGGCAGCCGATCGCGCAACAATTCGGGCGGCCGATCAGCTGGCATTTGCGCCGCCGCGGCCGAAGCGGGACGTTGCTGAACACGTCGATGTCGCATCCATGGCTGGCTAGGTTTGGCGTGCTCGGGTTGCTCGATATGGGACTGTCATATAGTGGTGCCATGCAACAGCCCACACTGCCGCGCTTCGTCCTTACGCGCCGCCCCGTGGTGAACTGTTGTTGTTGTTGTTGTCACTGTTGATTTGCTGACGCCTCACCGGACGGGTGCTGACCGGAGCGGCGTTCGACGGGCGCCCCAGTGACCCACACCCGCCGCCCCGACAATGCAGACCGACGCCGACCGATTTAGCCATCGACTTCGACATCACCCGGCAGTCCGACGAAGCTGTACCGACACCGCCGAAGGACCCACATGACCATTGCCGACAACATCACCCAACTGATAGGTGGTACCCCGCTGGTCCGGCTGCGCCGGGTCACCGATGGCGCCGTGGCCGACGTGGTTGCCAAGCTGGAGTCCTTCAATCCGGCAGGCAGCGTGAAGGACCGCATCGGGGTGGCCATGATCGACGCGGCCGAGCGGGCGGGCCTGATCAAGCCGGACACCATCATCCTCGAGCCGACGAGCGGGAACACTGGCATTGCATTGGCGATGGTGGCCGCCGCGCGCGGCTACAAGTGCGTGCTGACCATGCCCGACACGATGAGCATCGAGCGGCGGATGCTGTTGCGCGCCTACGGCGCCGAACTCGTCCTGACGCCGGGCGCGGAGGGCATGGCGGGGGCGATCGCCAAAGCCGAGGAACTCGCCAAGAGCGACGAACGGTATTTCATACCACAGCAATTCGAGAATCCAGCCAACCCCGCGGTGCACGCGGTCACAACCGCCGAGGAGGTCTGGCAGGACACCGACGGCAAGGTCGACATCTTCGTGTCCGGCATCGGGACCGGCGGCACCATCACCGGCGTGGCCCAGATCATCAAGGAGCGCAAGCCGTCTGCGCGGTTCGTCGCCGTCGAGCCCACCGCGTCGCCGGTGCTCTCCGGCGGCCAGAAGGGCCCGCACCCGATCCAGGGCATCGGCGCGGGGTTCATCCCCGCCGTCTTGGACATGGGTTTGGTCGACGAGGTCGTCACCGTGGAAAACGAAGACGCCCTCGATCTGGCCCGGCGGCTGGCCAAGGAAGAAGGGCTGCTGGTCGGCATTTCCTCGGGCGCTGCCGTTGCCGCCGCCCTCGAGGTGGCCCGGCGACCGGAGAACGCCGGCAAGCTCATCGTCGTCGTGCTCCCCGACTTCGGCGAGCGGTACCTGAGCACGGTGCTGTTCGCCGACCTGAGCGATTGACCATGCTGACAGCGATACGGCGGGACATCCGGGTGGCCAAGGAGCGTGATCCGGCCAAGCCCACGACGCTGGAGGTCATCCTCTGCTACCCCGGCGTGCACGCGGTGTGGGGCCACCGGATCAGCCACCGGCTGTGGCATCGCGGCTGGCGGTTGGCCGCCCGCGCTATCGCGGAGCTCACCCGCATCCTGACCGGCGTCGACATCCATCCCGGTGCCGTACTGGGCGGCGGGCTGTTCATCGACCACGCGACCGGCGTGGTGATCGGGGAAACCGCGGAGGTGGGCGACGATGTGACGCTCTTCCACGGTGTCACCCTCGGCGGCACTGGTTCGGATACCGGCAAGCGCCACCCCACTGTCGGTGACCGGGTGATCATCGGCGCCGGAGCCAAGGTGCTGGGCCCGATCAAGATCGGCGACGACAGCCGAATCGGCGCCAACTCCGTTGTGGTCAAGGAGGTTCCGTCAAGTGCCGTGGTGGTCGGAGTGCCCGGGCAGGTCATCAGCCGCCCCGGCAAAGGCACCGAAGACGACTCCGCGCTGCCCGATCTGGTGGGGGTCAGCCTGCAATCCCTGCTCACGCGGGTGGCCAGGCTGGAAGGCAACGGCGCCGGTCAGCAAAGTGACCGTGTCATCCGGCCGCCGGAAGGTGGAGTGTGGCATGGCGAAGACTTCTCGATCTGAAGCCGGCCTCTGATGAGCATTGTCGTCGCCGCCACGATCGCAACCGCCACCGCACTGGGCGGTGCCACAGCCATTGGCGTTGCCGTTAACCGACGGTCCGGGGTATTGCGCGAAACCGGCGGTGAGCCCGAACACGACAGCACGGAGCTCGGTTTGTCCGATGTGGGGCCGACCGTCGTGCACTTCAGCGCCGCGTGGTGCGGTCCGTGTGCCTCGGTGCGTCGCGTGGTCGACGAGGTATGCACAGACTTGCCCGGGGTAGCCCACATGGAGATCGATATCGATACTAATCCGGTTGCGGCTAAACGGTTTTCGGTGCTCTCGCTGCCGACCACGTTCATCTTCGATGCCGGCGGCCGGCAACGATATCGCAGCGGAGGCGTACCAAAGGCGGCGGACCTGCGGACGGCACTTGAGCCACTCTTGACTTGACCATCGATTAGGAGCGGTACATGTCAACCGACAACGGCCGAGTGGACGTGCGGGGTCCGCGATTCGCCGCCTGGGTCAGCACCACGGTTCTGGTGCTCACATTGATCGTCTCCGCGTTCAGCGCACGCGCGGCCGCGGTGATCCTGGGCGCCCAGACCGTCGTCTTCGCGATAACCGCGTGGCGCGGTCCTCGCAACGGCCCGTACGGAGTGCTGTTTCGCAAGCTCGTCGCGCCGCGACTGGGACCGGTCACCGAGCGGGAGCCGGTACCGCCGCTGAAGTTCGCTCAGTTGGTCGGTTTCATATTCGCGGGGTTCGGGGTGGTCGGGTTTGCCGCCTCGATCCCGCTGCTCGGCGTGATCGCGACCGGGTTCGCGTTGTTCGCCGCGTTCCTCAACGCGGCTTTCGGGATATGCCTCGGCTGCCAGCTGTACCCGCTCGTTGCCCGACTGCGCCGCTCGACGGTGGCCTAGCGGTTCGTCACATCTGTAACTCCAGTACCGGGAATGGAACCGCGTGACGATTCTGGAATGCGCTATCGCGGGTGCTAGCAAGTTTCAAAATCGCCAGCCGAGCACCGCGGGTGTCTAATGTGACTGGTGTGGTTCCGGCACGGCCCGCCGCGTTCTGCGACAAGGCGTACGGAGAGTTACCACTATCCCGACGGCAGCGCCGCGGAGCCTTGAACGTCGCGAAAGTGCAGCTGCCAACACATTTCCCGAGACACGTGGTCGGTAGTCGCACTTTCGCGGCGAAAGTTACGGAACTCGCCAGCGTCTTCCGGCGACCGGAGGCTCATCCTGCTCCCCCGCCTGGACTCGAACCAGGAACCCTTCGGTTAACAGCCGAACGCTCTGCCAATTGAGCTACGGAGGACCGCCCGATCCACTTGAATTCTGAGGCGGATCGCGGGACGACTCTAGCGTACTGGCATAGCTCGACCAACTAGCAAGCCCGACATCAGGCACGGCAAGCGCGCACCCCGGTGGGTAAGGCAGTATGGAGCAATCCGCGCTTTAGTACGGGAGGAACCGTTTTGATCGGGTATGTCGTCGTGCTTGGGGTCGGTTACGTGCTGGGCAGCAAGGCCGGTCGTCGCCGATATGAGCAGATCGTCGGCACTTATCGGGCGGTTACCGGCAGTCCCGTGGCCAAGTCGGTGATCGAAGGGGGCCGTCGCAAGATCGCGAATCGGATCTCACCCGATGCAGGGTTCGTCACGCTGGCCGAGATCGACAACCAGACGACCGTCGTCGAGCGGGTTGACGAGCGGCAGCCAAATGGTGCCGACTATCGCGACCAACACGTCACGCGGTGAGATCGTCGCCGCTGGCCTGCTCCAGCAGGCTGCGTCGGTAGGCCTCCATCGCGACCAGGTCGCCGAACAGGGCGTGGTATTCGTCGCCTTGCTCGATCGGTGACATGCGCTGCAACTTCGACTTGACTTCGGCGATCTGGCGGCCCATCCACACCTCCTGCA
This sequence comes from Mycobacterium sp. 852002-51163_SCH5372311, assembly GCF_001667115.1. Classification (GTDB taxonomy): domain Bacteria; phylum Actinomycetota; class Actinomycetes; order Mycobacteriales; family Mycobacteriaceae; genus Mycobacterium. The sequence continues at coordinate 26,530 of NZ_LZIJ01000104.1, forward strand.
GACGGGCCAGCACGCCGGCGATGTAGCGCGGCAGCTTTTCGTCGTCGACCTGGATGGCCTCGACCCCCAGCTCGCTGATCAGACCCGCGGTCAACGCCGACGTGGTGTGCCGACGCACCGCATCGATCCACTGCGCGCCGGTGATACCGGCTGACGTGCCGCCCGCCGCCTCGATTGCCGCCCGCACTGCCGCGTAACCGGGGTGGGTAAAGCTTTCCACGGTCAGCGTGTCGAAAACCGGGCCGGCCAGCGCCGGGTACTGCAGCGCCGATTTGAGCGCTTCGCGCTGTGGCCACAGGGTCGGCTCGCGCGGGTCCGGACGGGCAGCCGCCGTTTCGGTGGGTGCTGCGGCGGGCATCTCGGACCGCTCCTGGGTGACCCGACGGGGGGCTTTCGATCCGGCGCCGGCCCGGCCGGGCCGCACGGACTTCTTGGCGTCATCGCGCACTCGGCCGATGACTTGGGCGACATCGGCCCATCCGACCCAGCCGGCGAGCTGCCGGGCGTACTCGTCGCGCAAGGTGGGGTCCTTGATTTGGCCGACGATGGGTACACAGCGTCGCAGCGCGGCCACCCTGCCTTCGGCGCTGTCGAGGTCCATCTCGGCCAGCGCGGTGCGAATTGCGAACTCGAACAACGGGGTTCGACGCGCGACCAGGTCGCGCAGTGCGCCGTCGCCGGACTTCAACCGCAAATCGCAGGGGTCCATGCCGTCCGGGGCTACCGCGACGAAAGACTGACCCGCCAAGTTCTGTTCACCGTCGAGCGCTTTGAGTGCGGCGGCACGGCCGGCCTCGTCACCGTCGAAGACGTAGATCAGCTCACCCCGGAAGAAGCTGTCGTCCATCATCAGCCGGCGCAGCATCGCCAGGTGATCGTCGCCGAACGCGGTGCCGCACGACGCAACCGCGGTGGTGACACCGGCCAGATGCATCGCCATGACATCGGTGTAGCCCTCGACCACAACCGCCTGATGCCCCTTCGCGATGTCGCGTTTGGCCAAGTCGATACCGAACATCACCGAGGACTTCTTGTAGAGCAGCGTCTCGGGCGTGTTGACGTACTTGGCCTCCATCGGGTCGTCGTCGAACAGGCGGCGGGCGCCAAACCCGATCACTTCGCCCGCCGCGGTACGGATGGGCCACAGCAAGCGCCGGTGAAAACGGTCGATCGGGCCGCGGCGACCTTGTCGGGACAAACCCGCGGCTTCCAGCTCTTTGAACTCAAAACCTTTGCGCTGCAGCTGCTTTGTCAGAGAATCCCAGCCAGAAGGCGCGAATCCGCACCCGAAACGGCGCGCGGCGTCGGCATCGAAGTTCCGGTCCTGCAGGTACTGACGGGCCGGGGCTGCTTCGTCGGAATCCAGCGCTGCCGCATAGAACTCCGCCGCGGCCGCGTTGGCCGCGACCAGACGGCTGCGGCTGCCGCGGTCGCGCTGCACGCTGGTGGCCGCGCCGGTGTAGCTGATCGTGTGGCCGACGCGGTCGGCGAGCAGTTCGACCGCCTCGACGAAGCTGACGTGCTCGATCTTCTGGACGAAGGCATACACGTCGCCGCCTTCACCGCAGCCGAAGCAATGGAAATGACCGTGATTGGGCCGGACATGGAAGGACGGCGACTTTTCGTTGTGGAATGGGCAAAGCCCTTTCAGGGAGTCGGCCCCGGCTTTTCGAAGTTGCACGTAGTCGCCGACGACGTCCTCGATGCGGATCCGCTCGCGGATGGCGGCGATATCGCGATCGGAGATCCGGCCAGCCATCGGCCTAGTGTAGAGCCCCGGTCGCAGGCTGGTTCCGATGATGACGACCCACTTCGCCCGGCTGCGCCGCGCTCGTGATCGCCATTAGGTCCCGATTACACCGCATGCGACCCGTTCCATCGCCATGTCGCCGACACCGTGGATCATCAACGCCGTCCCTTTTCCAGCCAGTAGCTGGTCCTTGGTGAACGCATCGGTAGTGGTCTGCAGGGAACCGGAGCCGTCCGGGGAAATCTCAAGGGGCGGCAGGTCGCCGCTTGCCAGCTGCCCGGTATGCCCCGGCGCCTGGTAATGCCCGCCCGCGGACAGGAAGTTGCCGGGCGGGCCGCCCTCGGGGCCAACGGAGTTGGGCTCGCATTTTCCTATCTCGTGGATATGCACCTGGTGACTACCGGGCGCGAGGATTCCAGTGCCGATCGTCTGTATGCGCACGCTGACCTGTCCATTGCTGAAAATGAACGTTGCATCGGCAACGGGTTTGCCTTCAGCCGTTTTCAGGTGTGCCGCAAGCGTGCCAGCCCGGTTCGGCGAACTGCTCTGGACTGCTGGGCTGCTGCTTGTCGGGCTACTCGGATTCTGAGCAGAACTACAGGCGGTCATAGCCACGACGGGAAGCGATAGCAGAAGGGCGGCGACCGCCGGGTTCCTGATCATGCTTGGCAGCCTAACGCCTGCGATTCCGTCCGGTCTTCGCTACAGGTCTGCGCGGCGCGCGTCCACCCGCTCCAGCCGGCCCTCGGTATACGACGCGATCTGGTCGACGATCACCCGCCACCGGGCGCCGTCGTCTGGTGCGACGTTGAACGCCGCGGCAAAGATCGGGTCGAGCGTTCGGGGGGCCCCGGCGTACAGCCAGTGCGCTACCCGATGGATACGTTCACGCTGACGCGACTGACCTTCCAGGTGCCGTGGATCCGACATAATAAATTGCAGCGCAAGGGTTTTCAGTACAGCGACCTCGGCACGCACCAAATCGGGGACGTGCAGGTCGGCCTGGTAGCGCACCAGCGGACCCGGGCCGGCGGCCGCGCGGGTATCGGCGATCGCGGCGGAGACGAACCGGCCGACCAAC
>NZ_LZIJ01000105.1 GCF_001667115.1 Mycobacterium sp. 852002-51163_SCH5372311
CCACATACTGCGCCACCGCCAACCCCAACGCGATCAGCAAAATCTCCTGAACCCCGGCATGAAACGCCGCGGGCACCGCCCCCAGCAGCATCCGAGTGGTGTCGCCATCCAGCCACGCCGACATCTGTCCGGCGCTGGCATAGGTATCCAGTGCGGGCCGGGGCGCCGGAAACGCGGCTGGGGCGCCGGCCACCTGTTTCCAGGCGTCAGCCAGCTCCACCACCTCGCGGCGGCGCGCATACTCGCCCAGCAACCCCGCCCATCGGGCAAACGACGTTCCGGTCACCGCCAACGCCACCGGCTGGCCGGCACGGTGCTGGGTCCAGCCGGTGTTGAGGTCATCGAGCACAACCCGCCACGACACCGCATCAATGGCCAGATGATGAATGACCATCGCCAACTGACCAGCATCGGCCACCCACAATGCGCTAACCATCACCCCCGCGGCCGGATCTAACCGCGCCCGGGCCCCCATCAGCGCCTGATCGGAGAACACATCTACGCTGTGAACACAATTACGCGCATCGATGGCACCGACCTCAGGCACCTCCAGCGACCACCCCCCAGCTCCGTCGTCCTCGACCCGCAGCCGCAACATGGCATGGCGATCCAACAGCGCCTGCACCAGCACCACCACGTCGGCCTGGGTCACTCCGGCCGGCGCCGACAACAGCATCGTCTGGTTGAACTCATCAACCGGGCCATCCACACTGGCCAGCCAGCGCATGATCGGGGTCGCCGGCAGCGGCCCGATACCCTCATCGGCCACCTCACCGCCAGCCTCGACCGCCCCCGCGACCCGGGCCAGTCGGGCCACAGTCTGCTCGACGAAGACATCACGCGGCCGACACACCAGCCCCGCCGCCCGTGCCCGCGCCACCACCTGCATCGAGGAAATGCTGTCCCCACCCAGCTCAAAGAACGAGTCATCCACCCCGACCCGCTCGAGCTCGAGGACCTCTGCGTAGATGCCGGCCAAAACCTCCTCGACCGCGCTACCTGGAGCGCGATACCCAACAGCGCGGTATTCCGGTGCCGGCAGCGCGCGGGTGTCCAGCTTGCCGTTGGCTGTCAACGGCAACGCATCGATCACCACCACCGCCGCGGGCACCATATACGCGGGCAGACACTCACCCAGCGCCGCGCGCGCGTCGGCGGGGTCGACGGTCCCGGTCACATAGCCGACCAGGCGCTTGTAGCCGGGCCGGTCCTCGCGGGCAATCACCACCGCCTGCTCCACCCCAGCCACCCCGGCCAGTGCCGCCTGCACCTCACCCAATTCGATGCGATACCCGCGGATCTTGACCTGCTCATCAGCACGCCCCAGATAGGCCAGCTGCCCATCACCGCGCCACCGCACCAAATCCCCGGTGCGATACATCCGCTGTCCCGGTTGTCCCGCACCGCCCGCGCCGACAAATGGACACGCCACAAACCGCGACGCCGTCAACCCCGACCGGCCCACATAGCCACACGCGACCCCGCGACCGGCCACATATAACTCACCGACCACCCCAGCCGGCACCGGACGCAACCACTCATCGAGCACCAACAACGCCGCGCCGGCCACCGGCGACCCAATCGGCACCACCCCCAACCCCGGTGTCAGCGGCGCACTGATCGCCACATACACCGTGGCCTCCGTCGGCCCATAGGCATTGACCACCAGGCGCCCCGGCGCCCACCGATCCACCACCTCCACCGGGCAGGCCTCCCCGCCCAACACCAACGCCGCCGACTCCAACCCATCCGGGCACAACGCCGCCACCGCCGACGGCGTCTGCGTCAACACACTGACCCCCTCAGCGACCAGCAGGTCGTGGAAATCCTGCGGGCAACCCGTCACCTCTTCGGGCACCACCACCAACCGCCCACCACCCAACAACGCAGCCCAGATCTCCCACACCGAAAAGTCGAACGCATACGAATGGCACTGCGTCCACACCCCGCCCGCCGGCAACCGCGTCGGCAACGACTCCGCCAAATGAGTCAGATTGGCGTGGCTGATCGCCACCCCCTTGGGCACCCCCGTGGTGCCCGAGGTGTAAATGACGTAGGCGATATCGTCCGCGGCCGGGGCCGGCAACGCCGTACCGGGCTGGGCGCCGACCGCGGGGTCATCAACGTCGATGACCACCACGTCATGGCCATCCAGCCGCTCAGCCAACTCCGCGGTGGTGACCGCGGCGGTCGGTGCGGCATCGGTGAGCATGAACTCAATGCGCGCCGCCGGCAACCCCGGATCCATCGGCACATACGCCGCCCCCGTCTTGAGCACCGCCAACATCGCCACCACCGCCTCGGACGAACGGTGAAACAGCAACGCCACACACCCACCCGGACCCACACCACGGCCAACCAACAAGTGCGCCAACCGATTCGACGCCTCATCCAGCTGCCGGTACGTCAACGACACCTCACCGCAGCAGACCGCCACCGCCTCCGGCGCCCGCGCCACCTGCACGCCAACCACCACCGGCACCGACACCGCCGGGGCCGGCTCGGCCAACACCACCCGATTGCCCCACTGATCCAGCCGCTCGTGCTCAGCCGCATCCAGCACATCGATCGCCGACAACCGCCGTCCGGGATCGGCGGTGATCGCCACCAACACCCGCTCAAGGCGCTCGATCAGCACCTCAACACTGGCCGCATCAAACACATCAGTACGAAACTCCACCCCTCCGCCGATCCCGGCAGGCTCACCGTCCTCCGTCCAGCGTTCAGCCAGGAAAAAAGCGAGGTCCATGCGGGCGGTGCGAGTGTCGACCCGCACCTGTGTGGCCTGCAAATCGCCGAAGGTCAGTCCGGCGGGGGGGCCGCTATGCTGCCAGGGCAGGTTCTGCCAGGCCAAGGCCACCTGGATCAGCGGGGAATGGCTTAGCGACCGTGTGGGATTGAGTCGCTCGACAAGCAGTTCGAACGGCACGTCTTGGTGTTCGTATGCGGCCAGGCTGCGCCGCCGCACCTGGGCCAGCAGCTCCGCGACAGTGGGATCACCGGCCAGATCGACACGCAGCACGAGGGTATTGACGAAGAAACCCACCAACTCATCCAGTCCGGGGTCGCGGCGCCCGGCGACCGGGAATCCCACCGCCACATCACTGCTGGCGCTGATGTTGGACAGCAGCGCCGCCAGGGCAGCCTGAACCACCATGAAGCTGGTCGCGTTGTGCTCACGAGCGAACCGCTGCACCCTCTGCTGCAACTCCGCCGGCCAGTTGACCACCACATGGGCGCCGCGGTTATCAGCCACCGGCGGATAAGGGCGATCGGTAGGAAGCTGCAGGCGCTCAGGCATCCCGGTCAGGGCCTCTTCCCAGAAGCCCAGCTGCGCAGCGATGGGACTGTCGCTGTCCGCCAGATCACCAAACTGCTCGCGTTGCCACAGCGTGTAATCGGCATACTGCACCGCCAGCGGGGCCCACTCGGGGGCCCGCCCCGCGCACCGGCTGGCATAGGCCACACCCAAATCGCGCGCCAGTGGGGTGATCGACCAGCCGTCCGCTGCGATATGGTGCACCACGACCACCAGCACGTGTTCGTCGTCAGCAACGCGGAAAAGCCAGGCGCGCAATGGGATTTCGCTAGCCAGATCAAACGTGTAGCGGGTCGCCGCGCCGATTGCCTCACCCAGCCGGGTCGTGGACCAACCAGTGGCATCAACGACGTCCCACCCAAGATTGGCCTGCTCAGCGGGCACCACCATTTGCAGGGGTGTCCCGTCGTGCGTCGTAAACAGAGTCCGCAGGCTCTCATGACGGCCCACCACATCGGCCAGCGCCACACCCAACGCGTCCGCATCGAGTCGCCCGCGCAGCCGCAACGCCGCCGGCATGTTGTACACCGGTGAGGGCCCCTGCAACTGGTCGATAAACCACAACCGGCTCTGGGCATACGACAACGGGACCCGCATCGGTCGCGGCATCGGCTGTACCGGCGGGCGGGCAGTGCCGCCACGATGCCGGTCCAGATACTGCGCGAGACCCCCGGCGGTGGAGGCGTCAAACAGATACCGCACCGGCACTTCCCGGCCCAACGCCAACTGCAGCCGCGCACTCACCCGGGTGGCTATCAGGGAATCCCCACCGAGGGCGAAGAAGTCGTCATCAAGCCCGACGCGATCCACACCCAACACCTCGGCGAACGCCTCGGCGACGACCTTCTCGGTCTGCGTCTGCGGCGCCCTGAACGGTGCACCGGTAAACAACGGCGCCGGCAGCGCCTTGCGGTCGAGCTTGCCCGAGGAGGTCAACGGGAACTCGTCGAGGACCACAATCTGCGTCGGCATCATGAACTCGGGCAACCGCGCGCTCAACCGCTGGCGCACCGCGCTGACCTTGGCGTTGGTCTGCGGGTCGTTGGCGTGGATCCTGCTTTGGTTCGCCTGGGCGGGGGCTAGGTACAGGTCGGTCAGCGGCGGGGTGCGCTGGCCATCGTGGTCGGTGGGGGCGATGAAGACGGCATCCAGGGTGCCGGGTTGGACGCCCCAGGTGACGGCGACGTGGTATCCGCTGGTTTCACCGAGGCGATGCAATTGTTCGGGGACGGCATCAGCGTTCTCGGTGTTGGCTTGGGCGAGGGCGTCGGCCAAGGGCAGCCCAGCCGCAAGGCCGCGTTCGACGCGGACGTCGCTGATCAGTCCAGCGCGCGGAATGTCGGTGACGCGAATGATGGTGGGACGTTGGGACATCAACCGCGTGCTCAGCCCGTGCAGGCCTGCACATTCCGTCCAGGCCCAGGTCGGTGCGGCGGCCACTGAGTGCACCTGGGCTGGGGTTTTGTAGAAGATGACGTCGTAGCGATACCGGTTGAGTTCGTTGTCGCCCAATCCGCGTTTCACTTCGATGTCAACGCCGGCCACCGACGCATGGTTGGCGGCTACGGTGGTGAAAAACTCTGGGCCCAGCAACAATTCGGGTTCGCCGAGCATGGCGGACTGGACTCTGTGACGAATCTCGGCGGTGTCGGTAGAGGTGGTGCGGGCCAGCACGACCCCGGTTTGAAACGCGCCGTGCAGGCTGTGGTTGCGCACATCACCGATAAACAGTGACCCGCCGGGAGCCAACAGGTCTATGGCGTTGTTTATCACCTCAGCCAGATATTCCGAGTTGGGGAAGTACTGCACGACCGAGTTCAGGATGATGGTGTCGAAGCAGCCGTGCGGCAGAGCTTCGCTGACGTGAGCCGGCTGCGTCAGCAGCTCGACTCGATCACGCCAGGGGATCTGCAACTGCTCCAGGGTGCGTGCCAGCTTGTCGATGACCACCGCGGACATGTCCGTGGCGACGTAGTGCTCGGACTCCGGCGCGACCTGCGACAACACCAGTCCGGAGCCCACCCCGATCTCCAACACCCGCCGCGGCCGCAGGGCCGTGATCCGATCCACCGTGGCAGCACGCCACTCCACCATCTCCTCAAGCGGAATCGGGTCATCGGTGTAGCTGCTGTTCCAGCCCCGGAAATCCATGCCGAATCCCGGCACCTCGACCTCGGCGCCGTACAGCTCGTCATACAGGTGTTGCCACTCTTCGACGACTTCGGCGTCCGAAATGCCCCCGTCGGCGGTGCTCGTGTGCTCGACGGTGATGTAGGCGATCAGCTGGGCGCCGGTATCGCCCTGATGCAACGCGGCGGCGGCACGGGCGACCTGCGGGCAGGCCAACAGCGTGTTTTCGATTTCGCCCAGCTCGATGCGCTGTCCACGCAGTTTGATCTGCGTGTCCGCGCGGCCGAGATAATCGAGCGTTCCGGCGCGAGTCCAGCGCACCAGGTCACCGGTGCGGTACATGCGTGTCCCCGCACCCCCGTAGGGGTTGGCCACGAATCGTTCCGCGGTCAACTCCGCCCGAGCCACATAGCCGTGCGCCACCGGAAGCCCAGCCAAATACAGCTCGCCGACGACCCCGATCGGCGCCGGGTTAAGCCGTGCATCGAGTACCAGCGCGTACATCCCCGGAATCGCGGCCCCGATGCCCACCGGCTGCCCCGCCGACAGCGGCGCACTGCACGTCGCCCAGATGGTGGCCTCAGTGGGGCCGTAGAGATTGAACATCCGCCGGCCCGGCGCCCAAGCGGCCACCAACTCCGGCGTGCAGGCCTCCCCCATGGTGAGCAGCGTGCGTAACCCGCCCAGCCGGGTCCGATCCAGCGACGACAACACCGACGGGGTTATCACCGCCGCGCTGACCCGCTGCTGCTGCACCAACCCCGTCAACGCGTCTCCGGCGTACACCTGCGGCGGCGCCACCACCAACGCCGACCCGGATCCCACCGCCCACAACATCTCGAACACTGAGGCATCGAAGGTCGGCGCGGCCACCATCAACACCCGCGTATCCGCGCGCGACCCGAACTTCTCGCGTTGCGCCGCAACCAATCCCAGCAGACCGGCGTGGCTGATCGCCACCCCCTTGGGGACACCGGTGGACCCCGAAGTGAAAATCACATAGGCGGTGTCATCCACGCCCAGCGGCGCCATCCGGTCGGCGTCGGTGATGGGATCCGCAGACCGCCCGGACACGTCCCGACCGTCGATCCGCAGCACCGGGCGCGCACCGGCCCCCGCCAGATTGTCCTCGCCAGAGGTCAACACACACACCGCCGCCACCGCGTCTAGCACCGTGGCGATCCTCTCGACCGGATAGGCCCGATCCACCGGGACATAAATGCCGCCGGCCTTGACCACTGCCCACCAGGCGACGACCAATTCCAGACACCGATCCATCGCCACGCCCACCGCGCGCTCCGGACCAACCCCGGCCTCAACCAGCACCCGCGCCAACCGCGTCGACCACTCATCGAGCTCGCGATACGACAACTCGCGTGCACCTTCGACCACGGCCGCCGCGTCCGCATCGGTCGCCACTGCCGCAGTCAGCAACTGCGGCGCCACACCCACCGGCGCTCCCACACCGACACCAGACCACCCCGACAGCAAGAGATCACGCTCACCGTGATCGAGCAGCGCCACATCCCCCACCACCACCGACGCATCCGCTGCGACCGCCTCGATCACCCGGCCAAACCAAGTGACCAGCTGTTCGATGGTGGGCCGTTCGAACAAATCGGTGGCATAGGACACCACCCCGGCGGCCATCGGTGCGGAGTCCTCAGCTCGAACCTCGCTCAAATGGAATTCGAGGTCGAACTTGGCAGTGTGGGTCGATGCCGCCAGCGGCTCGACGCTGACCCCGTCGAAAGCCAAAATCCCGGGGCGCACATTGTTCTGGAAGACCATGGCCACCTGAAACAGCGGATGATGCGCGGTGGAGCGCACCGGGTTGAGCTGCTCAACCAGCCGCTCAAACGGCACATCCTGGTTGCTGTAGGCATCGAGCGCCTTCTGCCGCACCTGCTGAAGCACATCGCCGAAACGCTGCCGGGAATTCATTCCGACCCGCAGCACCCAGGTGTTGACGAAGAACCCGACCAGGTCATCAAGTGCCGCATCCAGCCGCCCGGCAATCGGCGTTCCCATCACCACGTCCTCGCCGGCTCCGACACGGTGTAGCACCACCGCCAAGACCGCCTGCAACACCATCGAGGCCGTCGCGTTATGCGCTGCCGCCAGCGCCTTGACCCCCGCCCACACCTGTGGGTCGACGCGAATCTCCACCCGATCACCGCGGTAACTGGGCACCGGCGGGCGGATCCGATCCGTCGGCAACGACGCCACCTCCGGCAGATCGGCCAACTCCTGCCGCCAGTACCGCAACTGCCCGGCTATCACACTGTCGGGATCAGATTCCGCCCCCAGCCACTCTCGTTGCCACAACGTGTAATCCACATACTGCACTGGTAACGGCGCCCACTGCGGGGCGTGGCCCTGCCGCCGCGACCGATACGCCTCGGCCACATCACGAACCATCGGAGCCAGTGACCACCCGTCAAAAGCGATGTGGTGCACCACAATTCCCAGCACATAGTGCTCGGGACCCACCGAATAGATCTGCGCACGAATGGGAATCTCGGTCGATAGATCGAACCGATACCCCGCTAGTGCCATCAACTCGGCAGCGAGATCCTCCTCCGGCAACGACACCACCGCCGCGCCCCCGCGCCGCCACATCCCGGCCTGGGGCGCCAACACCTCCTGGAACGGCACACCGTCGATGTCGGGAAATACGGTGCGCAGCGATTCATGGCGGGCGATCACATCATCGAGACCCGTATCCAACGCCTCGACATCCAGCGCCCCGCTCATCCGAAAGGCGGTCGGAATGTTATATGTCGCGACCCCACCCTCAAAGCGGCTGAGGAACCACAATCGGCTCTGGGCGAACGACAGCGGGATAACGGCTGGGCGCGCTGCCGCCACCAACGGCTTACGGCTGCCCGCATCCGCACGGATGCGGGGCGCCAGCTGGGCGATCGTGGGTGCGTCGAATAAGGTGCGCGCCGAAAGGCCGGCATCCAGGCCGGTGTTGATGGCCGCAATCACCCGCATCGCCGACAGCGAATCGCCACCCAGGTCGAAGAACGAATCGTCGACGCCGACGCGCTCCATTCCCAGGACGTGAGCGTAGATGTCGGCCAGGATCTCCTCGACCGGGGTTGCCGGGGCGCGGTAACGATCGCCATCGGTGTAATCGGGTGCGGGTAGGGAGCGCTTGTCGAGTTTGCCGTTGGGTGTCAGTGGCAGCGCCTCGATCGCCACCACCGCGCCCGGCACCATATAGGCCGGCAACCGTTCCGCCAGTGCCGCGCGTATCTGGATCGGGTCCGCGGTCCCCGTGACGTAGCCGACCAGGCGCTTGTCGCCGGGGTGATCCTCCCGCGCGATCACTATCGCCTGCTCTACGCCGTCGAGCGCGGCCAGGGCGGTCTGGACTTCACCGAGTTCGATGCGATACCCGCGGATCTTGACCTGCTCGTCGGCGCGACCCAGATACTGCAGCTGCCCATCGGCACCCCAGCGAACCAGGTCCCCGGTGCGGTACATGCGCTGTCCCGGTGCTCCGGCACCGTCTGCGAACGGACACGCCACAAACCGCGACGCCGTCAACGAACCCCGGCCCACATATCCACAGGCCAACCCGGCACCGGCCACGTACAGCTCGCCGACCACCCCGGCCGGCACCGCGCGTAACCAGCCGTCGAGCACAAAGAACGCAAGATCCGCCAGCGGCACGCCGATGGGACTGGCACCGCGGTCGGCGTCACGGGTGACGATTTCTCGTAACGAGGCATGCACCGTCGTCTCGGTGATGCCGTACAAGTTCATCAAGCGCGGCAGATTCGGGTGATTTTGCAGCCAGGTCCGAAGACGTTGTGGGTCAAGCGCTTCGCCGCCGAACACCACCGTATGAAGCTCGAGCCGATGCGCCGGCTTGGACTGCAGCGCGTCGGCTGCCTGCAGCGCATAAAACGCCGAGGGCGTCTGGCTCAAGACGCTGACGTGTTCAGCGACCAGCAGAGCGTGGAAGTCGTCTGGTGAGCGGACCACTGATTCCGGCACTACCACCAGTCGCCCACCGTGCAGCAGGGCTCCCCAGATCTCCCACACGGAAAAGTCGAAGGCCAAGGAGTGGAACTGCGTCCACACCTGCCCGGACGCCAGCTCGACGTCGGCGTCGAGTGACTCAAACAGCCGGGTGACGTTGTGGTGGGTGATGGCGACGCCTTTGGGGACACCTGTGGTGCCGGAGGTGTAGATCAGGTAGGCGATGTCATCGGGGGCCGGCGCTGGTGGTGCGGTGCTGGGTTGGCTGTCGACAGGTTTGTCGTTGACATCGATGACCACCATGTCAAAGCCGTCTAGCTGTTCGGCCAGCTCCGCGCTTGTGATGGCGGCGATCGGCGCCGCATCGGTGAGCATGAACTCCATTCGCGACCGCGGGTGCGCCGGGTCGATCGGCAGGTAAGCAGCCCCTGTCTTGAGCGCCGCCAACATCGCCACGATGGCCTCGGCCGACCGGTTTAACAGCAACGCCACGCGGTCACCTGGACCTACCCCTTGGCCGGCCAACACATCGGCCAACCGGTTAGCGGCCTCATCGAGTTCGCGATACTTCAGCGACACATCCCCGCAGCTGATCGCCACCGCTTCGGGGGTACGGGCCACTTGTTGGGCGAACACCACCGGCACCGATGCCCGCCCGGCCACTGGCTGGTCCAACGCGGCCCGGTTGCCCCATTCCTGCAGTCGGGCATGCTGGGTCTCGTCGAGCAGATCGATCGACGACAACGGCCGGGTGGGGTCGGTGGTCATGGCGGCCAACACCGTCTGCAACCGCGCGATGAGTGCCTCGATGCTGGCGGCGTCGAAAACGTCGGTGTCGTATTCGACGCGAAAGCCGAGTTCGGGACTCGGTTGGGCTTGGACCGTGAGCCGGTAGTGGGTGGCTTCGCGGCTGCTGACCTCGGTGATCGCCAACTCCTCGACGCCCGATAGCGCGGCGGTGTCGACGGGGTAGTTTTCGAACACGAATAACGTGTCGAACAACTGGTCGTGGCCGGTGAGGCGCTGGATCTCGCTGAGCGCCAGATGCTGATGCTCCAGGGTGCGGTTGTGCGCGTTTTGCAGCTCGTCAAGCAGATCGGCGGTGGTTGTTGCCGAGGTGAGGTTGGCCCGCACCGGCACCGTGTTGATCAACAGGCCCACCATCGACTCCGCGCCGGGCAACTCGGTGGGTCGTCCCGAAACGGTGGTGCCGAATACGATGTCGTGCTGGCCGGTCAGCCCGCACAGCAGCTGCGCGAAAGCGCCCTGCAGCACCGTGTTGACAGTGGTGTGGTGTGCGCGCGCCAACTCGCTGACTGCCCGCGTGATGTGCTCGGGGACCCGGTATGAGGCGAGGCTTCGCTGCCCCGGCCCCAACCGGCCCGCCGGTCCGACCAGGGTGGGGGTGTCACAGCCGGCCAGCACTTGGGCCCAGGCCGCGCGGGCGGCATCCAGGTCACGTTCGGCCAGCCAGCTCACAAACCGGCGATACGAGCCGGCAGTAGAAAGCCGCCGGCCGTTGTAGGCGGCAAAGAGCTCCCCCAGCACTATCGGCAACGACCAGCCGTCGATCACGATGTGGTGGAAGGTCAGCACGCACCGGTGCCGCTGCCCGGCGGTGCGGATCAACGCCGCCCGAAACGCCGGCGGGCGCTCGATATCGCCGACGGCGGCGCGCTCGGCGGCACACAGCTGCTGGATCTGCTCATCGACATCAACATCCCCGACATCGCTGTCGAGCTCGACATATTGCCAGCCCGCCGCGGCGTCCTCGGGGATGATTTGCACCGGCTCGTCAAACTGCGGACAAAATCGGGCGGCCAGGTTGGGATGGCGATCAACCACGGTCTGCACCGCCTCGCGCAGACGATGCGCATCGAGGCCGCCGGTGATGGTGATGTCGAGCTGCATCGCATACAGATCGGTTTCGCTGCCGGATGCGGTGCTGGCATGAAACAGCAGGCCCTGCTGCAGCGGGGTCAGCGGCAAAATATCGGCGACCCGGTAGTGCTGGCACAGGTCATCGATTTGGGGCTGGGTCAACCGGGCCGGCGCAATATCCGAGGGGGTCAGCCCGCCCCCACCGGCGCGCACATGCGCGCAGATCCCGCCCAGCGCCTCCATCCACAACCGGCTCAGCTCGCTGACCGCCGCGCTGTCGAGGGCCGACGGCGCCCACATCCAGCGGCCTAGCAGCTGCGGGCCGGACTCGGTGTCGAGGGTGACCGCGTTGAGTTCCACGCTGTGCCCCAGCGGGGTTGGCACCGCCGCGGCCGCACCGATGAGCGCCACCCCCTGCGGGTCGATGCGCCAGAGATCCTCCCGCCCGTCACCGGACCCCACCCCTAGCCGGCCCAGGTAGTTGAACCCGATCAGCGGCTCGGATTCGCCCAGGTCGACCTCGGGGTTCAAATAGCGCAGCACCCCATAGCTCAACGGGTGCGGCAGCGCGCGCAGCTGCTCTTTGACGTGCTTGACCAACGTCCCCAGCCCCGGGTCGCCGGCGACTACCTGGGCCCAGCGCAGCCCTCCGATATTCAAGGCCACCGGGTATTTGGTGGTGAACCAGCCCACCGTGCGCGACAAGTCCACCTGCGCGCCCAACTCCTCATGGCGCCCGTGGCCCTCGACGTCGATACCGACCGGTGCGCTGCCGTTGCCCAC
>NZ_LZIJ01000106.1 GCF_001667115.1 Mycobacterium sp. 852002-51163_SCH5372311
TGGGCCGCAGGCGGGCGCACCGACATCGACAACCTCACCTTCGCCTGCACACCCCACCACAAACTCCTCGACACCGGCTGGCAGACCAGGAACCAACCCAACGGCCAAACCGAATGGATCCCACCCGCCCACCTCGACCACGGCCAACCCCGCACCAACACCCACCACCCCGAACGCATTGTTGATGACGACGAGGCATGCTGACCCGCACTACTCCTTGAACCGCCCGGCGAACCCGCGTAACGGCAAGTCGGCACTGGTGATCAGGCCGGGGGGCGCGGCCACGACGGACTTGATCGCGTGCAGCGCCGGCATGCCGGTGACCGTCATTCCGATGGACGCGAAGTTGTCCGGATTCGACAGATCGATGCCGGGCTTGGGGAAGATCATGTGCTTGTTGTAGACGCACGGGTCACCCTTGATCTGAGTGATGTAGCAGCCTTTGATATTCCAATGCGGGTCGGTGTGCGGGGTCATCTGCCATTCCAGGTGCGTTTCCACCCGCGGAACGCCGTCCACCATGCCCTGGTACTTGATGTAGTTACCGCCCAGCGAACCCTTGGGCAAGGTATACCAACCCAGGTCGACGTCTTTGGTGCACGCACCCAACTCGTACCTGAACTTGACCTCGTCGAGTGTCAGATCGAAACAGTCGGCCATCATGAGCACGCTGTCGGCGAACACACGGGTGTACTTCTCCAGCTTGGACGGGATTTCCGGATCGTCGACCGGCTGCCCGTAGCCGACCTCGATCCAGGTTTCCTTGGAGTGATGGCACGACACGTCGACGGACTCGATGGTGGTGATGTTCTCGATCTCGGCGACGTCGGCCGAGCACACCACGCCGAGGATCTGGTTCAGGCCAGGGTTCATTCCCGTGCCGTAGAAGGAGGCATTGCCCTTTTCGCAGGCCTCGGCCAGCAGCTGCGTCACTGGCTTGCCCGACGGATGAGGGTGGTTCTTGTCGCGATGCCACCCGGTGATCCAGTCCGCAGTGGTGACGATGTTGATCCCGGCCTCAAGGACTTTGACGTAGAGATCCTCGTCGGGAAACACGCCATGAAAGGTCAGGACGTCGGGTCGAGCCGCAATGATTTCCTCGACGGTGCCCGTGGCCTTCACGCCGTTGGGTTCCATGCCCACCAGCTCACCGACATCGCGACCGATCTTCTCCGGCGAATAGCAATGCACGCCAATGAGTTCCAGGTCGGGGTAAGCGGCAATCCGTTTGATCATCTCCGAACCGACGTTGCCCGTCGCTACCTGGAACACACGAACGGGTCGAGCGGGTGCAGTCATTGACGTTCAGCCTTTCTGGGACGCTGCATAGACTTCGGCGGCACTACCGCCGATGCCGTCGGGATAGAACTGCTTGGCCCACTGGCGAATTGCGGTGAAGCCCTGGTACTCGTCGGGGGCCAGCGCGGGTGGGTCGGAATAGCGCTGGTGCTGCCAGATGTGGACGTCCTGCTCGAACTGCCTGATGACTTCCCGCCCGAACTCCTGCGCCCTGAGCTCCGCACGAGCCGCATCCTTGGCCGGCGTGCGTCCGATATAGACCATGAACCGCACATCGGAGGTGAACTCGTCGACCGGGGTGATCGCGGAGATGGTGCGGTTGTCGACCATTCCCCAGCTCTTCGTCACCGCAATACCCAGACCGCCGTTGATCGCCTCCACGCCGCTGTTGACGTCCTCGATCTTCTGGCCGTCGTCCCCCTCGAACGTGATGGTGAAGTCGACGAAGGACACTGGTTCCTCGAAGTCATGGCGGGTGAACACCGGCACGATCGGCGTGTTGTGCACGTACTTGAAGTGCGCGAAATCCACACCGTTCTCCAAGACGTACTGCGGGTGCATCTCCAGACCCTCCCGGTACAACCGCTGCTGCGGGTAGTAGTCCGCCGCAGCGCTGTCGTCGCCGAAGCTGGCGAATACGTCGGGCGCGTCGAAGTAAGGTTCACGGCCCTGTATGTCGTGCCAGATGTAGACGGACTCGTTGCGCTCCACAACGGGATAGGTGCGGATGCGCCGGCCGCGGTTGGGGCGGTCCTGGTACGGGATGCAGACGTTGCGGCCCTGCTGGTTCCACTGCCACCCGTGGAACGGGCACTGCAATACCTCGCCGACGACCTTGCCGCCGAAGCCGAGATGAGCGCCCAGATGCTCGCAGTAGGCGTTCATCACCGTGAGCTGGCCGGACTGTGCCCGCCAAGCGACCATCTCCTGGTCGAAGTACTTCATCTTGTGGACCTCGCCGGCGCCGATCTCATCGGACCAGGCGACCTGGAACCATCCGGTCGGTTTCATCGACAGCGGCGGCTTAGCCATCGAACCCTCCTTGCCAGATCGCAATCACAGTACCCTCTATGAAAAAGTATGTCGAGACCTTAAGATGAACGCCATGACTGGGCGCGTCGCCGGGGCCGGCGTCGAAGGCCGGCGTCCCAACCGGCGCGGCAGTGCCACCCGCGAGAGCATGCTGGAGGCCGCGCTGCGATCACTGGCCTCGGGTGAGCCGGGCTCGGTGTCGGCCAACCGCATCGCGAAGGACATCGGTGCCACCTGGGGTGCGGTGCAGTATCAGTTCGGCGACACCGACGGTTTCTGGGCGGCGGTTCTGCACCGCACCGCCGAGCGACGCGCCGCGACATTCTCGACGTTGTCGACGCCCGTCCAACCGGACGCGCCCTTGCGGGAGCGGGTCGGCGCCATCATCGAAACTCTCTATCGCGGCCTGGCGTCGGCGGATTCACGCGCGATCGAGAATCTGCGGGCCGCACTCCCCCGCGAACCCGCCGAGCTGGAACGCCTCTACCCGCGCACCGCCGCCGAACTGTTCTCCTGGGGAAAGAGCTGGCTGGAGACCTGTCAGAACGCCTTCGCCGGTCTCGATGTCGACCCGGGCCGGGTGCGCGAGGTGGCCGCCCTGATCCCGGGCGCGATGCGCGGCCTGGTGTCCGAGCGCCAACTGGGCTCGTACGCCGATCTCGACATGGCGCGGCGAGGACTGACCAACGCGCTGGCCGCCTATCTGGAAGGGTGACGTACATGGAACCGCTGGTTCTCGACGTGCCTGAAGTTCAGATCAGCAACCTTCGGCAACGGCTCAGCAACGCACGCTGGCCGGCCGAGATCTCCGGCGCGGGTTGGGATTACGGCACCGACCAGTCGTTCCTGCGCGGCGTGGTGGACCATTGGGTGAACCGCTACGACTGGCGCAGTGTCGAGGCCGAGGTCAATGCGATCGGTTCGTTCGTCACCGAAGCGGCCGGACAGCGCGTGCACTTCCTGCACGCAACATCAGATGACCGAGGCGCACTCCCTCTTGTCATCACGCACGGCTGGCCGGGCTCGATCGTCGAATTCCTGGACGCACTACCGTTGCTGCGGCAGCGATTTCACGTCGTCCTGATATCGATGCCGGGCTACGGCTTCTCCGGCCCGACCAGCGAACGAGGCGTCGACGTCGCCCGTATCGCCGCGGCGGTCGCCGACGTGATGGCTCAGCTCGGTTACGAACGCTATATCGCACAGGGCGGTGATTGGGGCGCACTTGTCACGCGCCACCTCGGCGAGGATCACGCCCCCCACGTAGCCGCGATCCACAGCAACATGTTGTTCGCGCCGCCCGATCAGTCCGACGCCGAACTACTGGCGAACATCTCGCAGTCCGAACTCGCCGCCCTAGCGTCCAGCGCGGAACGCATCAAAGACGGCACCGCGTACATGGAACTACAGTCCACGCGCCCACATTCGCTGGGTTTCGGCCTGGACGACTCACCGCTGGGCCTGGCCGGCTGGATACTCGAGAAGTTTCATGCCTGGTGCGACATACGAGGAGGCATGCCGATCTCCATCGATCGCCTCATCGACAACCTGATGTTCTACTGGCTGACCGGCACCGCGACGTCGGCCGCGCGGCTGTACTGCGAATCAAAGCGCGCCGGCACCGGCGTACTCAGCGAATGGACCGGTCGCGTCGACGTTCCCACCGGGTACGCGGTCTACCCCTATGAGTTGATGCAAACCCCGCGCGCCTGGGCAGCGGCGCGATACAACCTGGTGCACTACGCAATCCAGGACCGCGGTGGGCATTTCGCGGCCTTCGAGCAGCCGGCCGCCTTCGCCGCGGATCTGGTGAACTTCGCCGACGTGCTGACAGAACAGCAGGTCTTTTAGGCGTCTATGACGACCCGGTCTGCTTTCGCCCGGGACACGCAGACCAGCATCTCGTCGTCGCCAATGACACCTCGGCCCCGGTGATCGACCTGTCCGGCAAGCACTTTGACTTTGCAGGTGCCGCAGAAACCCTGCTGGCACGAGTACGGGGTCGTCGGGTCCCGGTCGAGCATGACATCAAGAGCGGACCGGTTCGCCGGCACGTTGAGCGCTTGGTTCGACCGGGCAAGTTCCAATTCGAACGGAACTCCGTCGACCACCGGCGGTGGGCTGAACCGCTCGTAATGCAGTGGCGCATCTGCATGTTCGTCGCGAGCCACCCGGACCGCCTCCAACATGGCACTGGGCCCGCACACGTAGACGGCCGTCGTTCGCCCGGCCCCCGCCAGCAGGTCATCGACGGCCGGCACGCGACCGTGCTCGTCGTCGGCCCACACGGTGACCCGGTCTGGCGCCACCGACACCACCTCGTCCAGGAACGGCATGTAATCCCGGCTACGGCCGGCATAGATTGCGCGCCAATCGATTCCGTATTGCTGGGCGACCCGGATCATCGGCAGAATCGCCGTCACGCCGATGCCGCCGATCACGAACAGCACATCGCGTTCCGTCGTGCCGAGATAGAACGCGTTGCGCGGACCTTCGAACGTCAGAGTGTCGCCCACCCGGTATGCGTCGTGCATCTCGATCGAGCCACCGCCACCGTCGGCGATCCGGCGAACGGCGATGCGGTAGTCGGTGCGCCGCCCCGGCGGACCGCACAGCGAGTACTGACGGCGCCGCCCCGACGGCAACTGAACGTCGATGTGTCCGCCCGGCGTCCACGACGGAAGCAGCCCGCCGTCGGGGTCGGCCAAGGTCAACGCGACCACGTCGGGTGCGACGAGTTCGCGTCGGGTGACCACCGCAAACTGCGTCCGCCGCACCGGCACCACACGCGCCGGTGACCACCGCGACGCCGCGGCAAAGCCCGCGAACAACGTTCGTACGCCCCACAACACGGTGGCGAAGCGGTCCCGATCGCGGCGGCCGTAGAGGTCGGCCGGCCTGCTGTCCCAGATGCTCTCCGACACCGTCTTACTTCTGCCGGAGATCGAAGCGCGCGAACAGCCGAAGCGCCGACGGGCTGATGCGGCGCAGCGCGTAACCGATGCGGGACTCTGCGGCCACCGGCAGCACCGCCGGACCCGTCCGAACGGCCTTGACTATCGCCTTGGCGGTGGCTTCCGGGGTGAAGTTGCGGCGCCGGTAGGCCACGTCTGCCTTCTGCCGGGCATGCTCCTGCTGCTGCGCCGTCATCCCCGCGTAGACAGTGCTTTTGGCGATGTTGGTGTTGACGAAGCCCGGGCACACGGCCGTCACAGTGATGCCCTCGTCGGCGAGGTCGGCGCGCAAGGCCTCGCTGAATGCCAGCACGGCCGCCTTGGTCGTGCTGTAGGCGACCATCGATTTCGACGGTATGTATGCGGCCGCCGACGCGATGTTGATGATCGTTCCGCCCTCGCCGCGTTCGGCCATCTGCTCACCGAACGCCCTGCTGCCGGTGATGACCCCGCGGACATTGACGCCGATGATGGTGTCCCAGTGCGCCGACGTCGTCTCCAGGAAACGGCCGGCCATCCCGATACCGGCGTTGTTCACCAGGATGTCGACCACGCCGTGTTCTCGGAGAACTTGTGCCGCAAGGTCATTCATCGCGGTTTCGTCGCTGACGTCGGCTTGGTAGACCGCCGCCTCGGCATCCGCCGCGCGCACCGCGTCCGCGGTTTCCTTGGCCGCCACCGAGTCCAGGTCGACGATCACCACCTTGCGGGCGCCCTGACGCGCCAGCTCGACGGCGGTAGCGCGGCCGATACCCGCGCCCGCACCGGTGACCAAAGCGAGCTTGCCGCTCACCTGGCGCGGGCCGGTGCGCACCTCAGAATCGCCTTCGGGAACACCACGGCCCACGCGGTCTACCCATTCGGCGGTCAGCCGGGCGATGACGTCGGGACGCGACGCCACCACCCAATGTCCGCCTTCGATCGGAACAACCCTGCTGTCCTGTGGAATTGCGCCGGTGAACCGCTGCAGCCCAGGTGTGACGAAAATGTCCCTACGCGGCACCAGCACTTGGACCGGGACGTTGGTTCGCGGCAGCTGCGGCCCGGGTGACACCATCGGTGCGGGCATGTTTTCCCGGTACAACGCCAGCCCGTTGACGTAGTCGCCGATCGAGCGGGGCGGCACCTGACGCCGGCTGCGGGCGCTGCTACGGCCGATACGTTCAAGAGCACCAAAGACTTTCACGCCCAGCCCGGACCGAAACGTCCAGTCGGGGAGCCCCGGGCAGAGAAAGAACCCGATATAACTTGAGCCCACAAGCTGTTTGGCGACGTCAGACAGAGCCCGCGGAGAGCGCGCTGAGCGCAGGAACCTGCCCGCGTAGCGCAGGTGCGGACCCGAGATCGAGGTGAAGGAAGCGACTTTGGGCATCACCGAGTCGTCGGTGATGGCCGCCCAGGTGGCAATCGAGCCCCAGTCGTGCGCAAGTAGGTGCACCTTGCCGACGCCCAGGCTGTCGATCACGGCGCCGGTGTCGGACACCAGCTGGTCGAAGCGGTATCCCGAACGCTCTGCCGGACAAGACGATTCGCCCGCGCCCCGGACGTCATAGGCGACGAAGTTATAGCGCTCGACGAGCTCCTCGGCGACCCCGTCCCACACATGGTGATTGTCGGGCCAGCCGTGAATGGCGAGGATGGTCGGACGCGCAGGATCGATCTCGCCATACCGGTATACGGCGAGGGTGACCCCGTCGGAGGCGGTGACGGTCTTGCCGATGGTGGTAGCCACAGCTCAGTGCGATGCCCGGGCGGCGGGTGAGACAGCCAGGTAGTCGACGGCCAGGTCCAGTCCGCCGAGCTGCGACGGATGGAAGCCCGGCTTGTAGTAGTCGCCGACGACCCGCGCCAGGCGCAGCGGGCCGGGTACCAAACCGCGGCGTGCCGCCCTGATGTAGTCGCGCCAGCGCGGCTTGCTACCCGGAGGCAGCAGCGGATCCACCGAATACATGAACCGCACTCCGCGAATCCACAACAGCAACATCACCGGCGTGACCGCCAGCTGGGTGCGTACCTGCCGCCAGTAGCCGGCCCGCAGGTGCTTCATGGTGTCGAAGGCGACGGCTTTGTGCTCGACCTCTTCGGCGCCGTGCCACCGCAACATGTCCAGCATCACCGGGTCGGTGCCGACGGCGTCGAGCTCGGGAGAATCGAGGATCCACTCACCCAGCACGGCGGTGTAATGCTCGATTGCCGAGATGAAGGAGACCTGCTCGAGCAGCCAACTGTGTTGTCGCCGAGTGCTGCGCCGCGGCTTTTCGCCGAGCAGGCGCTCGAACAGCCACCTGACCTGACCGGTGAATGGCGCCAGGTCGACGCCCTGGGCGGCGAAGTGGGCGAGCACACCAGAGTGCGCCTGAGAATGCATCGCCTCCTGACCGATGAACCCCTGCACATCCAGCCTCAGCTGGTCGTCCTTGATCAGCGGCAGCGCTTTCTTGAATACCTCGACGAAGAACTCCTCGCCGGCGGGCAGCAGCAGATGCAGGACATTGAGGACATGGGTGGCCAGCGGCTCGTCGGGCACATAGTGAAACGGCAGGTTGGCCCAGTCGAACTTGACATCGCGTGCCTCGAGGACCAGGCGCTCGTGATCGAGGGACGCGTCATGCGGACCGACTGCTTGGTTGTCAACGGTAATCAATGCCGGCCCCCCTCAAATTCGGTCAGTATAGATGCGGCACCACGCCTCAGGCGAAGCTGCGCAGGTCGTAGTGGCCTGGATCGGGGTTTTCCAGCATGGCGCGGTGTTCGCCCGGCGTGAACGGCCAAACTTCAGGGAGACCGTTTTTGCCCAGGTACCAGCTGTCGCAGCCGGTCGTCCACACAGTGTTGGGCATCGCCGCGCGCAATCGGTCGTTGTAGGTCGCGGTCGCCGCGGGCGTTGGCTCCACAGTGTCGAATTCACCACGGCGCCAACGATTTATCCAGCGCAGTATGTGATTGGATTGCGATTCGGCCACAGCCGTCAGCGACAGATTCCCCACCGGGCTGTGCGGCCCGAGCATCATGAAGAAGTTGGGAAATCCGGGCATTGCCACGGTTTGGTGCGCGTGCGGGCCGTCGCGCCATACCTCGTCGGCCGTGATTCCGTCCCGACCGGTCAGCCGCATCGGCCGGAAGAAGGCGTGGGTGTCGAAACCGGTGGCCAGCACGATGATGTCCAACTCGTGCAAGACGCCGTCCTCGGTGACGATGCCACGGCGTTCCACATGGTCGATGCCGGCGGTGACCAGCTCGACGTCGTCGCGCTGGATGGCGTGGTAGAAGCCCGCGGACATCACCAGCCTCTTGCACATCGGCTGATACTGCGGGGTCAGGGCCCGCCGCAGCTCGGGGTCACGCACCTTGCGCAAGCTGGCGCGGCACAGCGCTCCCATCCACTTTCGTCGCAAACCCGGTTTGGTCAACGCAACGGCGAAAGTATCGAAAAGAGAGCTGTATACCCGGTAGGCGAGTCGATCGAGCCATGGAATGGCTTGGTGGGTAACGCCGGCTAACCGAGAGTATCGCGGGTTCGGCAGCCGCATGACCCACTGCGCGGTGCGCTGGAACAGCACGACTCTGCCGGCCACGCCGGCCAACCCGCACACCAGCTGGACGCCGGTCGATCCGTTACCGATCACCGCGATGCGCCGTCCCTGCAGCGGCACCCGATGATCCCAGCGCGCGGAGTGAAAGACGTTGCCGCCGAAGTCGTTCAGTCCGGCGATCGACGGCATTCGCGGATGATGCAGCACGCCGGTAGCCGAGATCAGGAAGTCCACCTCGAGTCCGTCCCCGGCATCGGTGCGCAACACCCAGCGGCGGCCGTCGAAGCGGGCGCTGACGATTTCGGTCCCGAACCGAATCCGGTCGCGCAGTGCGAATTGGTCTGCGATGCCACGGAAGTAGGCCTGAATCTCGCCGCCCGGGGAGAACATGCGCGACCAGTTCGGGTTCGTGGCGAACGTGTACTGATAGACGCGCGACGGCACGTCGCAGGTGAGGCCCGGGTAGGTGTTGTCACGCCACGTCCCGCCGACCTCGCCGGCCTTCTCGTAGACGGTGACATCGGTAATGCCGCTGCGCAGCAAGGCGATAGCAACACACAAACCGGACATTCCCGCACCGACGACGGCGACCGCGGGATCACGTATCGTCTTCGAACTACCCGGCTTCCGCACGTTGCTTGAGGCGTTGCAGGGTGAGCTGGATGTGCTCGGCGTTGGCGGCCGCGCGGTCGGTTACACCGGTACCTATGTGGGCGACCTTGCGGAACCAGCCGGGCCGGCGGTCCCAGGTGCTCTCGGTGACCCGGCAGCCGCCGTCGGCGGCAGCTTCGATGTCGTACTGCCAGCGGGCGATCGGCAGCACGGTGTAGCGCACGTCGAACGCGAACGTCCGGCCCGGTTCGGCGTCGGTCACCGTGCACTTCGTCGACCAGCGCTTGTCACCGTGTTCGTTGTGGCCGACGAACACCGCCCCCTTGCTCACGCAGTCACCCTTGCGCAACTCCATCGCCACCGCCTCCTCGGCCAGCGAAGCCAGCGTCGGCAGGTCGGTGATGAGCCGGTACACCTCGTCGGGGCTGCGGTCGATCTGCACGGTCGCCGAGGCGGATGGCTCTGTCATGCGGTGATCATAACCAGCCGGCCATGGCCCCAGACAGGGTTTGGTCCGATGGTGGCGACCCGCCGCGCCCGGCTACGCCGCGCTTGCGATCGCCACTAGATCGGCGCGGCACCGCGCAGGTGCTCGAAGATCAGCGACGTCTGCGTGCCCGCGACGTCGGCGTCGGCGTTGAGGTTCTCGACCACGAACGAGCGCAAGTCCTCGGTGTCGCGGGCGGCGACGTGCAGGATGAAATCGTCGGGGCCGGCCAGGAAATAGACATCCATCACCTGCCGCCTGCGGCGGATCTGCTGGATGAAGCTGCGGATCTTGCCGCGCGCGCTGGACTGGAGGTTGACCGAGATCATCGCCTGCAGCGGCAAACCCACCGCTACCGGGTCGATGTCGGTGTAGAAGCCACGGATGACGCCAAGCTCTACCAACCGGCGTACCCGCCCATGACATGTCGACGGGGCGATTCCCACTGCCTCGGCGAGCGCGTTGTTAGTGATCCTGGCGTCGCCGTGCAGGACGCTCAGGATGCTGCGGTCCACGCCGTCCAGATCGGCCGGCCGAACATCCTTCGACGAGTCGTCCAGCTGAACTGCAATTCCCGCGGACTTATCAGGCATATGGCCACCTTATCGAAGTATCATCATGATCTTTGCGTATTCTCCGAACTTTCTTCACACTGGAAGGATGCGTATCGGCATTCCGACCGAGACAAAGAACAACGAATTCCGGGTCGCCTTCACCCCGGCAGGCGTCGCCGCACTGACGCACCGCGGCCATGAGGTACTCGTCCAGGCCGGCGCCGGGGAAGGTTCGGCAATTTCCGACGCGGACTTCAAGGCGGCGGGCGCTCAATTGATCACCACCGCCGAAGAAGTCTGGGCCGGCGCCGACTTGCTGCTCAAGGTCAAGGAGCCGATGCCGGCGGAGTATCCCCTGCTGCGCCGCGGCCAGATTCTG
>NZ_LZIJ01000107.1 GCF_001667115.1 Mycobacterium sp. 852002-51163_SCH5372311
GTCGGCAACGGCAGCGCGCCGGTCGGTATCGACGTCGAGGGCCACGGGCGCCATGAGGAGTTGGGCGCGCAGGTGGATCTGTCGCGCACGGTGGGCTGGTTCACCACCAAGTATCCGGTGGCGTTGAGTGTCGGTGGGCTCTCGTGGCCACAGGTGGTCGCCGGTGAGGCCGGGCTGGGACGGCTGATCAACGAGGTCAAGGAGCAGCTGCGCGCGTTGCCGCATCCGCTGAGCTATGGGGCGCTGCGCTACCTGAACCCCGAGGTGGACCTGCCCGAGTCCGACCCGCCGATCGGATTCAATTACTTGGGACGGCTAGGTGCATCTGCGACAGAGCTTTCCGATGAGCTGTGGCGGGTCAGCGCCGACGGCTTCTCGGTCGCTGCCACCGCCGCCGCGGTGCCTATGCCGTTGGTACACACCCTCGAGGTCAACGCCGGCCTGGTGGACACCGATGTCGGCCCGCAACTGCATGCCGCCTGGTCGTGGGCGTCCTCGGCACTAGACCATGCGCAGGTCAGTCGGCTCAGCGGGCTGTGGTTCGAGGCGCTGGCCGGCATCTGCGCATACGTTCGGGCCGGCGGATGCGGGTTGACACCGTCCGATGTCGTCGCATCTATCAGTCAGCAGCAGATCGAAAAACTTCAGCGCCGTTATGCAGATCGCTGACGTATGGCCGTTGACGCCCCTCCAACAGGGGTTGCTTTTTCACGCGAGCACCGCATACGGCGACGCCGATGTGTATGCGGCGCAGCTGGCCATCACCCTGACTGGCCCGCTTGACCCTCACCGGCTGCGTGATGCGGTCCACACCGTCGTCAACCGGCATCCGAACCTGGTGGCCCGTTTCAACGCAGAGCTCGACGATCCGGTACAGCTCATTCCGGCCGATCCCGAACCGGGATGGAGTTACGTCGAATTCGGCGCAGGGGATGGTGATGTCGATGAGCAGATCCGGGAGCTTTGCGCCCAGGAGCGCGCCGCTGTCTATGATCTGGCTGACCAGCCGGCTTTTCGGGCGGCCCTGATCCGCACGGCGCCAGATGCGCACCGGTTCGTGTTGACCAACCATCACATCGTCATGGATGGCTGGTCGTCGCCGATCCTGCTGGGGGAAATATTCGCCGCCTATACCGGGCAGCGGCTGCCCGCGCCAGCGCCGTACCGCAGGTTTGTCAGCTGGCTGGCCGAACGGGACCTGGATGCCGCCCGCGCGGTATGGGGTGAGGTGCTGGCCGGTTTCGACACTCCCACCCTGGTGGGTCCGGCGGGCCGACTGAGGCTAGGGCGGCGAAGCATTGCTTCGTATCGGGTGCCCGAGCAGACCACGCGAGCGCTGAGCGAGCTGGCCCGCTTGCACCACACCACTGTTAGTACGGTGCTGCAAGCAGCTTTCGCGCAGCTACTGTGCGCGCTGACCGGCCAGCATGATGTCGCCTTCGGCACGACGGTCTCGGGGCGACCCACCGAGGTTTTCGGCGCGGAGTCGATGGTGGGCCTGCTCATCAATACGGTGCCGGTGCGGGCGAAGATCACCGCGACGACGACCACCGCAGAGCTGCTCCACCAGCTGCAAAGCGCTCACAGCCAGACCCTGGAGCATGAGCACCTGGCGTTAAGCGACATTCACCGGATCACCGGCCACGACCAACTCTTCGACACCTTGTTGGTGTACGAAAACTACCCGATCGACACCGCCGTGCTATCGGCCAGCCAGGAGTTGTCCGTCAGCGACGTGACCACCCGCGAACACACCCACTACCCGCTGACGGTGCAAGCCCAGCCCGGACGCGAACTGAACCTTCGCGTCGAATACGACACCGAGGTGTTCGACACCGTCAGCATCGAGGCCCTGATCGCGCGGTTTGCTCGGGTGTTGGCGGCGATGAGTGCCGACCCGACCCGGTCGTTGTCGTCGTTGGATGTCCTCGATGAACCCGAGCATGCCCGCCTCGACCAGTGGGGCAACCGCGCCGCGTTGACTAGGCCTGCGAGCCCAGCGCTGTCGGTGC
>NZ_LZIJ01000108.1 GCF_001667115.1 Mycobacterium sp. 852002-51163_SCH5372311
TGCGGGGCCACGGGCGCGCGGTCGGTGCCGGCGTTGGTGGCCTGGAAGCTCGGCTGTTCGCCGGCGAACGCGCAGACGATCGCCACCGTCGCGGGCCGGCTGGCGGCGTTTCCGCGCTGCGCGGCGGGTATGCGGGAGGGGCGGCTGTCGCTGGATCAGGTTGGGGTGATTGCGGCGCGGGCCGGCGAGGGATCTGATGAGCACTATGCCGAGCTGGCCCGGGTTGCCACGGTCACTCAGTTGCGCACCGCGGTCAAGCTCGAACCGCGGCCCGAACCCGATCCGTGCCCCGAGCCGCAGCGCTCGATCACCAAGACCGGCGACGAGCAGTCCACGTCGTGGCGGATCAAACTTCCCCACGACGAGGCGGCGAAGTTCGACGCCGCACTGCAGTCTCATCTTGATGCGTTGATGGTGCAGTGGAAGCTCGATCACGGCGATGTCGGGGGCGGATCGGATCAACGGCCTGCGTTGCCGACCACCATCGACGCGTTCCTGCGTCTGGTCGAGGCGGGGTGGGACGCCGAGGCGACCCGCCGTCCCCACGGGCAGCACACCACCGTGGTCATGCATCTCGATGTGCGGCAGCGGGTAGCGGCGCTGCATCTGGGTCCGGTGCTCACCGACGCGCAGCGCCGCTATCTGACCTGCGATGCCATCGGTGAAGTGTGGTTCGAACGCGATGGCGAGGTGATCGGCGCCGGGCGCGCGACCCGCCTGATCAACCGGCGGCTGCGCCGCGCGCTCGAGCACCGCCATCCCACGTGCGCGGTTCCCGGCTGTGGGGCCACCCGGGGCCTGCACGCCCACCACATCCGGCACTGGGAAGACGGCGGGGCAACCGAGCTGGCCAATCTGGTACTGGTCTGTCCGTATCATCATCGGTTGCACCATCGCGGCGGCATCACCATCACCGGCCCCGCTGACGACCTCATCGTCACCGACAGCTCCGGTCGACCACTAAGCGCAGGATCGCTCGCCCGCCCACCAACTCAACCCCCGCCCGCGGTCCCGCCCTGTGCCGGGCCCACCGGGGAGCGCGCCGACTGGTGGTGGTATGAACCCTTCCAACCCCAACCACCACC
>NZ_LZIJ01000109.1 GCF_001667115.1 Mycobacterium sp. 852002-51163_SCH5372311
CAATACATCGCACCCGAGCGCCTCGACAGCAGAGCAGAAGATGCCCGCGCCGACATCTATTCGCTGGCCTGCGTGCTCTATGAATGCCTGACCGGACACCCGCCCTTCGAGGAAGACACGATGGCGCGCCTGGTCGCCGCACACCTGAGTACCCCCCCGCCGCGACCCTCGACCACCCAACCCAATGTGCCTCCCGCTGTCGACGAGGTCATCGCGACCGGCATGGCCAAAGACCCCGACCAGCGATACGCGACCACAGTGGAGTTTGCCGATGCCGCCCGCGACGCGATCACCGAGCCCATTCAGCGACCGGCAGCGAATCCGACGCGAATCCGAGAGACACAGCCGGCACCCAATGTCGCGACCGACCAGCCAGCGACCGTGAAGGCCGCGTCACCGCCCCCCGCCAAGCCGGCTCCGCTGGCGCGACCGGCGCCGCCCACCCCGGCAAGGCCCGGCGGCATCAGTCGGCGCCTCCTAATCGCAGTCATCGTCGGCGCTGTCATTTTTGTCGTTCTCCCCCTTGCCGGAATAGCGGTGACCGTCGTAGGTCAACACATTTCGTCGTCACCTCCAACATCGTCGCCGACCTCGAAGTCGCAGACGGTGCTGCCGTTCACCGGCCTCGACCACCCCTACGGTGTGGCGGTGGATGCCGCCAGCACCGTCTACGTCACCGACAACGGCAACCATCGGGTGGTGAAGTTGGCGGCGGGCTCCTCGAGCCAGGAGGTGCTGCCGTTCACCGGCCTCAGCTTCCCCGACGGTGTGGCGGTGGATGCCGCCGGCAACCTCTACGTCGCCGACAGTGGAAACAAGCGGGTGTTGAAGTTGGCGGCGGGCTCCTCGAGCCAGGAGGTGCTGCCGTTCACCGGCCTCTTCGAACCCGACGGTGTGGCGGTGGATGCCGCCGGCACCCTCTACATCACCGACCACGTCGGCAACCCTCGGGTAGTGAAGTTGGCGGCGGGCTCCTCAAGCCAGGAGGTGCTGCCGTTCACCGGCCTCAGCTTCCTCGGGGGTGTAGCGGTGGACACCGCTGGCAACCTCTACGTCGCCGACAGTGGAAACAAGCGGGTGTTGAAGTTGGCGGCGGGCTCGTCAAGCCAGGAGGTGCTGCCGTTCACCGGCCTCAGCGAACCCCACGGTGTGGCGGTGGATACCGCCGGCACCCTCTACATCACCGACTACGACAACAAGCGGGTGGTGAAGTTGGCGGCGGGCTCCTCCAGCCAGGAAGTGCCATTCACCGGCCTCAGCTTCCCCTACGGTGTGGCGGTGGATGCCGCCGGCACCCTCTACGTCACCGACTACGGCTACGGTCAGGTGCTGAAACTGCCGACGAAATAAGTCGCCGCCAATGCCACTTCGCATCACGTCGCGATCTCGACACGCTTTGCCGTGACGCGGACGGTATCGGAGGTCGAGCGCCCTCGCCGCGATGTTCATCGCCCGCGCCGCGCCCCTCGCGGTCCCGCCACCGCACGTGGTCGGCCCGAACAGTGTTGCGGGCCGGTTGCGCAGACCAACGGAGTCGCCAACTGCGCGCCACACAGCCCAGTTCTCAAATCCACAAAGGGTGCGCGACAACTTACTGGAACACAGCGTGTTTCACGACGTTTCATTGCGTGTCATGGCCCGGTGAATGATCCGAGATCTGGCAAGGATTTTCACTGTCCATCAGGGCGCAACGGCATCCGCGGCTTTACCGTTGCAGGTATGGAACGCCGTGACAAGGATCAGCGCAGGGACCCGCGCGCAGGGACTGGCCGCGAAGCGCAATCCGCGAACCGCGAACTGGGATGAGCTGGAGTGCGCTCGCCTGGGCGACGGACTCAGATGTCGGGCCCACGACGACAAAGTTCATCCTCATTCTGCTGGCGAACAAAGCAGACGAGAACTTCTCCTGCTACCCCTCTGTTCGGACGCTGATGACCGAGGCCAATGCCTCCAGGAGCACCGTCCTGCGTGCACTCAAGAATCTGGAGGCACGCGGCTATATCACTCGACGGCCGCAGTTTCATGATTCCGGGGCGCGACGATCGTCTCGCTACTACCTGAATCATCCTCGCGCACCACATGTTTCGCCCCAAACGGCTACGACACTCCCCAGTCTCGGTCTGACACTCCCCCGTCTCGATCTGACACGGGCCCCGTCACCGCATGACACGGGGACGGTGTCAGAGCGCCACCCCACGGGGGTGTCACAGCGAGACCCCTTGAACCCATCATGTGAACCCCCATCCGAACCAGGCGATGATGCCGCACGGATTCTGGAGACACTGACTCGGACGTGGAAGCTGCGCGTTGACGCGGCGCGTAGCCTCCTGCCGAGCATCGAGTCTGCCTTGGCGCGCGGTTGGCCGGCGACAGATCTCGCCGAGCAGCTGACCCGGAACCCAGACGGGGTGCGCGATCCGGTCCGCGTGCTGGCCCGGCGTCTCGGCAGTCTTGGGCCAGTGCCAAATTCATCTATAGCGGCCGTGCCGTGGTGTGGTGAATGCGAGGACGCGCATTCTCGCACGATCACGGTCATTCAACCCGGCGGAACCGAAGCAGCGCGGTTTTGTCCACAGTGCAGCCCGCAAGTCCACAGGCCTCGTCCATGCGAAGAATGATCCGTCCAACTTATGGAAAGGTGGTGAATCATCTTGGAGAGCAACGTGTTAAATGACCTTCCCCTGCTGCTCGCGGTACCCCACGCCGCGCGGCTGTTGGGAATCAGCCGTGCCGCAGCCTATCGGTTGGTGGCCTCCGGCGAACTGCCGGTGCGTCGGCTCGGCGGCCGCGTTTACGTCTTGACCTCGGGACTGCGTGAGCTGGTGGCGTCGTGAAAGGCGTAGTGCACCAGCGTGGCTCGACGTGGTACTACAAGTTCCGCCTGCCCGAGCGAGACCCGTCAACCGGCCGGTATCCCTGGATCACCAAGGGCGGCTTCGACACCGAGCGCGAAGCCTGGAAGGCGTGCCGTGATGCCATGCGCGATGCCGACCGCGGCCGGGTGGTCAAACCGTCGACCCGCACGGTCGCGCAGTTCCTGACCGAATGGCTCGCCGCGGTCCAACCGGCACTCGACGCCACGACGTGGCGCAGTTGGAGCGACTACGCGCGTACCTATGTCATCCCGCACATCGGCGCCGAACGCCTGCAACGACTCGACGAACCCCAGTTGCTCAGGCTCTACACCAAACTGCTGACCGAGGGCCGCGTCAAGCGCGACAACGACTCCGTCATGTACGCGTACTGGTCAAAATGCAGTGCCGCCGGCGACCCACCCACACCACGGCAGCTTTCTGAGGCCTGCAAGACGACAATCCACGCGGCTCGCACCGCGGTGCGGCGTTACCGGGTAGGCATTGTGCCCAAACCGGTTTCGCCGGGCCTGGCGCCTAAGACCGTCCGCAAT
Source organism: Mycobacterium sp. 852002-51163_SCH5372311 (assembly GCF_001667115.1). Taxonomy (GTDB): domain Bacteria; phylum Actinomycetota; class Actinomycetes; order Mycobacteriales; family Mycobacteriaceae; genus Mycobacterium. The sequence goes on from NZ_LZIJ01000109.1 coordinate 3,407, forward strand.
GTCCACGCCTTCCTGCATCGGGCGCTAGTCGACGCCGTCGCCTGGAAGTACCTCACCGACAACCCGGCCAGCAATGTGAAGCCGCCGCGCCGCCCGCGAACCCGCCGCATGGTGTGGAAGCCCGAGGAGATCCGGACTTTCCTCGCATCGATCCGCGACGATCGGTTCGCGGCGCTGTTCCTGCTCGAACTCACCACGGGCATCAGGCGTGGACAGGTTTGCGGTCTGAAGTGGTCCGATGTCGATCTGGATGCCGGGGTGATCACCGTGCACGACAATCGCGTGGTGGTCGGTGGCCGGGCGCTTGACAAGGCCGGGGGGAAGACCCGCAACGCCGACCAGACCATCTCGATCGACCGTGCCACAGTCGCCGCACTGCGCCGGTGGCGCGAACTTCAAGACAGCGAACGCGAATTCTTCGGCGACGCCTACCACCCCGGCGACTACCTGTTCACCTACCAGGACGGCCGACCGCCGCATCCGGACACGATCCGACAGCGATTCGCCCGACTGGCGGCCGCAGCGGGCCTGTCCCGCATCACCTTCCACGACCTGCGCCACTCCTACGCCACCGGGGCGCTGCGGGCCGGTGTCAGCCCGAAGGTAATCAGCGAGCGCATCGGCCATGCCAATGTCGGCTTCTTCCTGGAGACTTACGCTCACGTGTTGGGCAACGATGACCGCGAGGCAGCGGAGCAGGCAGCCGAATTCCTGCTCGGCGGCGCCTGGGAGTCGGATACCGAGCCGACGAGCTGACCTGCCGGATGAGGAATGTTGCATATAACCTTTAAGTTATATTAATGTCGATGTACTGGGAAGTGATCCTGCTCGAGGAGGTCGAACGCTGGTATTTCACGCTCGACGAGGACGCGATGGCCGCGGTCACTGGCGCCATCGACCTGCTTGAGCTGGAAGGACCAACGCTGGGCCGGCCGACGGCGGACAAGGTCAACGGGTCGAAGTTCCATAGCATGAAGGAGCTGCGGCCTGCGGGCACTAGCATCCGGATCCTGTTCATCTTCGATCCCCAGCGGCAGGCGATCCTGCTGCTGGGCGGTGACAAGGTAGGCAACTGGAGAAGCTGGTACGACAAGAACATTCCGATAGCTGAGCGGCGCTACGAGGACTGGCTAGCGACTGAGGGAGGTGAATGACGATGGCACGCAACTGGCGTGAGATTCGTGCCGATGCCATCGCGCAGGGTCGTCTGGACCCAGACCGCGCCGATGCTGCGCGTAAGGAGATGCACGATGCCGTCCAGGCCCAGCGCCTCGCTCACATTCGCAAGGCGCATGGTCATGCTCGTCAGGCCGACGTCGCGGCTCTCATGGGTGTCTCGCAGGCGCGGGTGTCCAAGCTCGAAAGCGGAGACCTATCGCACACCGAGTTGGGCACCTTGCAGTCCTATGTCGCCGCACTGGGCGGAAACCTACGAATCGTCGCGGACTTCGGCGAAAGCACTGTGGAACTAACGGCTGATGGCTGACCGCCTCGGGTTATTCGGGCCGAGGCCGTCGCTCAGCGAGAAACTTCTGCACCGACGCTGACCGCACGTAGCCGGCCGGGACTGACCGGTCCTCCAGCTTCGCCGAGGCCTTGGTGGATCGCACCGCGATTCGCTTCACGACGTCTTTCGTCACAACACGACGCGCCACTACCCACACCTCCCTACCGGTGATCTCAGACGCCAAGGCTATCGCTGGCTGCGCAGTAAACCCGGCCGACAATGCGCTCATTAGCTTCGCTAATGTTCCCAAAAGTGTTCCCAAAGGGCATGGAAATGGCCCCCAGGCGTGCGCCTGAGGGCCATTTCCGCTGGTAGCGGGGACAGGATTCGAACCTGCGACCTCTGGGTTATGAGCCCAGCGAGCTACCGAGCTGCTCCACCCCGCGTCGGTAAACGCAAGGTTACCCAACGCTCGCCGGGCCACCAAATCGCGGCTCAGGGGACTTCAGTGCGATGGCCGGTTGAGCCGATAGCGGCGCACGATGTCATCCATCCATTCCGGGTCGCCGTAGGTCAGCCCGTACTTCTCCGCGAGTTCGCCGAACTCGGACAGCTCATGAAGTGGGGTGCCAACCGCACCGCCGATGTGGTCACCGAGCAGTTCGCTGAGTTCCCTGAAGTAGTTCTCGAATCCCCCCGGCGTGATGATCTCGACGATGCGACCGGGTTCGTTGCCCGCGTTCCACATCGCGTGCATTTGCCCGCGGGGCTTGGTGATGTAGCCACCCGGGCCCAGGACCACTTCGCTGTCGTCGGAGCGGAACCCGATCTCACCGGTCAGCACGAAGGAATGTTCGTCTTCGCGGGTATGCCGATGCGCCGCGGTAATGAAGCCCACCTCGAACGGATGCTCGACGATGGACACCTCACCCCCGTTGGTCTTGCTAGACAACTTGAAGACCGCCCCGAAGCCGGGAAGCGCGGCATAGTCGCCTTCGCCGGGCTGCACGACGCTGACTCCGATTCCAGTCGGGTCTGCCATGTCAGATACCTCCTGTTCCAGTGAGAACTGCCGAGTGTCAGTCAAACCGCTGCGGCCAGCCCGGACGTCGCATCGCCATGCGGCGGCCACAGCGGCTGGGGTACCTCGACGCCGAATGGCGAATCCCAGTGGTTGCGGGACGAAACCTCATGCACCGGACGGCGATTGGCGGCGACGCCCCACTTTCCCCGTGGGTACCCGAGGGTCAGCATGGCCGACATCTTCCAGCCTTCCTCGACGGGCACGCCCAGTAACTCGTTTACCCTGTCCCTGAAATTGTTCAGCACCATCGTCATTACGCCTCCCACACCCTCGGCCCGGGCGGCCAGCAACACACTCCAGATCGCCGGGTAGATGTTGGCGCCGCCGAGGTCGTCGATGGCGAAGACGAAGAGCAACAGGGGAACTTCCTCGAAATGGTCGGCCAGATAGTCCCCGGAACCTTTGATTCGGCGCATCGTTTCCGCGTGAGCGGCCGGGTCGGCACCGGGTGCGGCCGCGACCATCGGTCCCGTCCCGGTCCTGAATTTGTCGTATTCCAGGGCGCGGGCCTGCCGGAACAGTTGAGCGAACTCACGTATGAGTGCTGGATCGTCAACGGCCACAAAGTGCCAGCGTTGGGTGTTACCGCCGTTGGGTGCGCGCACGGCCGCGTCGAGGATGCGCGCCTGCACGTCCAGCGGAACTGGATCCGGCCGCAACCGCCGCATCATTCTGGTGGTGTACAGCGCTTCATAGACGTCCATTTGTCCGCTCCTTCCACTACTTGCCGTGTCCTCAGTTTGCGCGGTGTGCAGTCAACCCACCGCCGGGTTTGCGGCCGTCTTTCCCACAAAATCCGACATTCGCTTCCGAGCAGACGTTGCCTACCGCCCGCGCAGCTGGACTCGATTGCCGATATCACCAGCCGCTCAACGCTTTTCATAGCCGACACATGAGCCTGCTCCCGTCGGCGACCATTTCAGGGCATACTGTTGCCCCGTGCAGGTCGACATGATGACGATTCCGCAGCCACTGGGCAAGATCGGTGAGCTGGCCCGCCGAACGCAGGCCGCCGGCTTCTCCGGCCTGCTGTTCACCGAAACCGGCCGGACGGCCTATTTGAATGCCGCCGTCGCATCGCAGGCCGCGCCGGGGCTGGAGCTGTCCACCGGGGTCGCGGTGGCATTTCCGCGCAGCCCGTTCGTCACGGCGGCAGCGGCGTGGGAGCTGCAGGAAGCGACCGGCGGAAAGTTCCGGCTCGGGCTGGGCACCCAGGTGCGCACGCACGTGGTGCGGCGATACGGCATGCCGTTCGAGCACCCGGGTCCGCGGTTGCGCGACTACGTGCGTGCCGTGAAGGCATGCTTCGCGGCGTTCCGCACCGGAACGCTCGACCACCACGGGGAGTTCTACGACCTCGACTACATCACTCCGCAGTGGAGTGCGGGCCCCATCGAGGCGCCGGATCCCAAAGTCGATGTCGCAGCGGTGAATTCGTGGATGCTGCGGATGGCGGGCGAAGTCGCCGACGGGGTCCATGTCCATCCTCTCGGCGAGCCCGGCTATCTCACTCGGCACGTAGTGCCGGAGGTCGCCGAAGGCGCGGCGAAAGCGGGACGCTCGCCGTCGGACATCGCGATGATCGTTCCGGTGATGACGATCGCCGGCGACACCGACGAAGAGCGCGCCAACCAACGGGAGTTGGTGCGGGCCAGCATGAGCTTCTACGGCAGCACACCCAACTATTCGTTCATCTGGGAAGAGGCCGGTTTCGAGGGCACGACCGCACGCATTCGGGAAAAGCAGAAGGCGGGCGACTTCGCCGGCATGGCCGCACAAATCACCGACGAGCACATCGCCGCCTTCGCCACCGAGTCCACCTGGGACGGCCTCGCCGACGCGCTCACCGACAAGTACGGCGGGATCGCCACGCGTCTGGTGCTGTACAACGCACTCGGCGATCACGAGCGCTTCGAACGCTATGGCGAGGTTGCCCGCCGAATGCAACGGTAGCCGGCCGCGAGCGTGCGCAAATTGCCATGGTTTACGGCGTGTCGGCGTACAAACACGCACGCTCGCGGCAGAAGTTACTCGCGCCAGAGGCTACTTGGTGTTGTTGAACTTGTTGATCGCCTCGTCGAGCCGCTGCAGCGCAGCCCCGTAGGCACCGAAGTCACCCTTCTTCTGCGCCTCCCGCGCCGCACTCATGGCGGCCTCAACCTCTTGCAGCGCAGCGGCTTTGGCCGCAGACAGCGTCACTGTTCCCTCGGGAGCCGGCGGTACTGCCGTCGGGGGCGCAGGCGGTCCGGGTCCGGCGGCCGGCACCGGGGCATTCGCCGGCGGCTTCGGCGGGGCGCCCTCGGTGGGTTCGATCCCGGTCGCGGCGGCACCCGCCCCCGGCCCGAACAATCTGTCGAGAGCCTCGCCCACGGTGGGTCCGTACCCGATCTTGTCGTTGTACATCATCGCCACCCGGATCAGGCGTGGATACGACGAGGCGGCGTCGCTGCTGCCCGGGGAGGCATAGACCGGCTCGACGTAGAGCAGCCCGCCCTGCGCTACCGGCAACGTGAGCAAATTGCCCCACTTGATCCGGTTTTGGTTGTCCCGCCCGATCACGCCGAGATCTTGGGAAACCGCGGTGTCGGTGGTGATGGCGTTGTTGGCCAGCTTGGGACCGTTGACGTTGCCCGGAATGGTCAGCACCGTGATCTTCCCGTACGTCGCGGGATCGCAACTCGCGCTGATGTAGGCGGCCAGGAAATCCTGTTTGAACCGGTTCATTGCACTGGTCAGCTGATAGGACGGCGAATTATCGTTCTTCAGAATGTTTTTCGCGACGATGTAATAGGGCGGTTGATAACTGCTGGCGGTCGGATTCGGATCCAGCGGCACGTCCCAGAAATCCGACGAGTTGAAGAACGTCCCCGGACGATCGGGCGGCACGTGGTATTTGGCCAGTAGCATCCGCTGCACCTTGAACAGGTCTTCGGGATAACGCAGATGCTCCCTGAGCTCGGGTGTGATCTCGCTCTTCGGCTTGACCGTTCCGGGGAAGACCCTCATCCAGGCTTTCAGCACCGGGTCTTGTTCATCCTGTTGATACAGCGTGACGGTGCCGTCATAGGCGTCCACCGTGGCCTTCACCGAATTGCGGATGTACGACACCTGCTTGTCCGGCGCCAGCCGGTTGAAAGCCACCTCAGTGGAATCCGCCGTCGCTGACGACAGCGACGTGAGTTCGGAGTACGGGTAGTTGTCCAGCGTGGTGTACCCGTCGATGATCCACACCAGCCGCTTGTTGACGATCGCCGGGTACACGGCACTGTCAGCCGTCAGCCACGGCGCCACCGCCTCTACCCGCTGCGCGGGGTCACGGTTGAACAGAATCCTGCTGTTGGAGCCAATTACGCTGGAGAACAAGAAGTTTCGCTCGGCGAACTTCGCGGCGAACACGCTCCGCGATATCCAGCTGCCGATCGGGACGCCACCAGCACCCGTGTAGGTGTATCTCTTGGTGTCGGTGTTGGTGTCGTAGTCGTATTCGCGGTCATCGCCGTTCTTCCCGACGATCGCATAGTCGGCGGCGGTGTTGGAGATCACCGGGCCGAAGTAGACCCGCGGCTGGTCCAGCGGCACCGGCCCGGTGGGCGCCGCGTTGGGACCCACGACGTTGACCAGGAACTGGGGATAACCGCCGTTCTGAGTCGGGTCGTTGGCGATGCCACGCACCGTGTTGGCCGGCGACGCCACAAATCCATTGCCGTGCGTGAATACGGTATGCCGGTTGATCCAGTCCCGCTGGTTGTCGACCAAGCGGTCCGGGTTGAGTTCACGCGCCGCCACGACATAGTCGCGCAGGGCGCCGTTGCGGTCCAGGTAGCGGTCGATGGACAACTGCTCGGGGAAGTAATAGAAGTTATTCTTGCCGCGCTGGAATTGGGTGAACGTCTGGCTCACAATCGTCGGGTCGAGTAGCCGGATGTTGGAGGTGGTGGCGCGGTCGGCGGCGACCTGCTGAGGCGTTGCCGCAGCGTCACCGCTATAGCTGCGATAGCTGACGACGTCGTCGGTCAGGCCGTAGGCCTGTCGAGTCGCGGTGATACTTCGGCTGATGTACTCGCTTTCCTTGCGCACAGCGTCAGGCTTGGCGATGAGCTGCTCGACCACCAGAGGCCAGCCGGCGCCCACGATAAGCGACGACAGCAGCAGCAACACCAGACCGATCGCGGGAATCCTCAAGTCCCGCAACGTAATCGCGGAGAAAACCGCGGCCGCGCAGATCAGCGCGATCGTCATCAAAATCAGCTTGGCCGGCAATACGGCGTTGATGTCGGTGTACCCGGCGCCGGTGAAGGGCTTGCCGCTACGAGTGTGCGAGAGCAGCTCATAGCGGTCCAGCCAATAGGCAACGGCTTTGAGGACCACCAGCATCCCGACCATGCTGACCAACTGGATACGGGTCGAGCGACTCAGCGCGCCGGTGCGCCCGGCCAGCCGGATACCTCCGAAGATGTAGTGCGCCAACAGGTTCGCCACGAAAGCCAGAAACACCGCGACGAACAGGTAGCTGAGCACCAGGCGGTAGAACGGCAATTCGAACGCGTAGAAACCGAGGTCCTTGCCGAACTGCGGATCCCTGATGCCGAAGTCGCCGCCGTGCAGGAACAGCTGGATGCGAACCCAGTAGCTCTGCGCGATGATGCCGGCGAGCAGCCCGATCGCCGCCGGAATTCCGATGCCCACCAGTCGTAGCCGCGACAGCACGAAGGTGCGGTAGCGAGCCACCGGATCGTTCTCGTTACTCGGGACGAAGACCGGGCGGGTGCGGTAAGCCAGCGCCAAGCCGCCGAACACGATGCCACCGACCAGCAGACCGGCCACCAGGAAAACAACCAGGCGGGTCACCAGCACGGTGGTGAACACCGAGCGATAGCCAAGCTCACCGAACCACAGCCAGTCCACATATGCGTCGATCAGCCGCGGCCCCGCGAGCAGCAACACGATCACACCGAACGCGATCACGATCAGAATCCGGCTGCGACGAGTCAATTTCGGCATCCGTGCGGCGGGCCGCATTCCCACTGGCTACGCTCCCTGCTCTTCCCCGGCCGGTTGCTAGAGAATTTTCCAGACGGTCACAACTCTACGCACCACAAGTTCCGTGCCGACCGGCTAACAACTCGGGGGCTGGCCGCCCGACGTCATCGCATGCAGTGCGTCCACCGCCTGGCCGAGGGTTTCCACCTTCACCAGGCGCAAGCCGGACGGGTTGTCCGAGGCGGCCTCGTAGCAGTTCTTTGCCGGTACCAGAAACACCGTGGCGCCGGCGGCACGGGCCGCGACCATCTTGTGCGTGATGCCGCCGATCTGCCCTACCTTCCCGTCCACGGAGATGGTGCCGGTCCCCGCGACGAACATCGATCCGGCCAGGTCACCGCTGGTGAGCTTGTCGACGACGGCCAGGCTGAACATCAGTCCGGCCGAAGGTCCCCCGACGTTGGCGAGATTGAAGTCCACCACGAACGGCGCCCACGGCGCATCGAGCACCGAGACACCCAAAAAGCCGTAGTCGCGATCCTTGTTGGTGCCCAGGGTGATCTGCGTGACGCCGGCCGGCTCGTTCTTGCGCCGGTAGTCGATCGTCACCACCTGGCCGGGCTTGGTGTTCTTCAGCAGCGTGGTGAACTGCTCGACGTTTGCCACCGGAGTGCCATCGACCATGTCGATGGCGTCGCCGGTTTTCAACTTGCCCGCCGACGGACTGGAATCGGTGATCTTGGCGATGGTCACCGCGGACGGGTACTTCAGGTAGCCAAGTGCGGCGTACGCGGCGCTGTCCTCGGACTGCTTGAAATCGGCGTTGTTCGCCTTGTCGACTTCGTCACGCGACTTTCCCGGCGGGTAGATCAGATCGCGCGGTACCAGCTGTTCTTCTCCCGAGAGCCATAAGGTGAGTGCTTCGCCGAGGGTCAGATCGTCACGCTGGGACACCGTCGTCATGTTCAGGTGCCCGGAGGTCGGGTGGGTCTGGGTGCCTTCGATGTGGACAATCTGCTTGCCGTCGAACTCACCCAGGGTGTCGAACGTGGGGCCGGGACCCAGCGACACGAAGGGCACGGTCACCACCGCGAGCAAGACGCCGAAGACCACAATCGGCACCAGCGCGACGATCAAAGTCAGAATCCGCCTGTTCACGCCGCCAAGACTAGACGGCGCCGCCGGACGGCCGTTCAGCTACAAGCATGACCCGGCATCGCGCTTTCCGGGCGACCCTTGAGTACCGTTGACGTTATGGCTGACCCGCCTTTCGGCTTCTCCTCCGGAGACGACTCGTCAAAAGACGAGTCAGGGGAACACCGCAAGAAAAACCCCGATTCCGGTTCCGGCGCCCAGGACCCGTTGGCCGCGTTCGGATTCAGCGGGGACTTCGGCATGGGCGACCTGGGCCAGATCTTCACCCAGCTGGGGCAGATGTTCAGCAACGCCGGCACCGTGATGGCCGGGGGACAGGCGTCGGGACCGGTCAACTACGACCTGGCGCGACGAGTCGCCACCAGCTCGATCGGGTTCGTCGCCCCCATCTCTGCCACGACGAACTCGGCGATCGGCGACGCGGTACGCCTCGCCGAAACCTGGTTGGACGGCGCCACCGCGCTGCCCGCGGGCACCACGACGGCAGTGGGGTGGAGCCCCAGCGACTGGGTCGACAACACCCTCGAGACCTGGAAACGGCTGTGCGATCCGATGGCCGAACAGATCTCGACGGTGTGGGCGTCGTCGTTGCCCGAGGAAGCCAAGAGTATGGCCGGGCCGCTGCTGTCGATGATGTCGCAGATGGGCGGCATGGCCTTCGGCTCGCAGCTGGGCCAGGCGCTGGCCCGGTTATCCCGCGAAGTTCTGACCTCGACCGAAATCGGTTTGCCCCTGGGACCCAAGGGTGTGGCGGGGATACTGCCCGATGCCGTCGAATCGTTCGCCTCGGGCCTGGAGCGGCCGCGCAGCGAGGTGCTGACCTTCCTGGCCGCCCGCGAGGCCGCGCATCACCGCCTGTTCAGCCATGTGCCCTGGCTGTCAAGTCAGTTGCTGGGCGCGGTGGAGGCGTATGCCAAGGGCATGCAGATCGACATGAGCGGAATCGAAGAGCTGGCGCGCGACTTCGATCCGTCATCACTGACCGATCCCGCGGCGATCGAGCAGCTGCTGGGCCAGGGGGTGTTCGAGCCCAAGGCAACCCCGGCGCAGACACAGGCGCTGGAGCGGCTCGAGACGCTGCTCGCGCTCATCGAGGGTTGGGTGCAGGTGGTCGTGACCGCGGCACTGGGCGACCGGATTCCGGGCGCTGCCGCGCTGAGCGAGACGCTGCGCCGGCGCCGGGCCAGCGGCGGCCCGGCCGAGCAGACCTTCGCCACCCTGGTCGGGCTGGAGCTGCGGCCGCGCAAGTTGCGCGAGGCCGCCGAGTTGTGGGACCGCCTGACGCAGGCCGTCGGCGCGGATGCCCGCGACGGCGTCTGGCAACACCCGGATCTGCTGCCCACCGCCGAAGACCTCGACGAGCCGGCCGGGTTCATCGACCGGATCGTGGGCGGCGACACCAGCGGTATCGACGAAGCGATAGCCGAACTCGAACGCGAAGGCGACCGCGACAACCCCGAGCCCGGCGGTCCTGTGGATAGCTGAGCGGGCCACAGGGCCCATCGTGGCAAAGTCTCAAGCCATGCCGCGGCCGGTGCCCTCGCTTTTTGCGCTAAACCCGGCGATGCCGGTGCTGCTTCGACCGGACGGCGCTGTGCAGGTGGGCTGGGATCCCCGCCGCGCGGTGCTGGTTCGTCCACCCCGCGGCCTGACCGCGCCGGAGTTGGCCACGCTGCTGCGGTCCATGCGCTCACCCATAGCGATAACCGAGTTGCGGCGGCGGGCCGCCGCGGGCGGCTCGGTGGATACCGACGTCCTAGCCGGCTTGGTCGAACAACTGGTCGACGCCGGCGTCGCCACCCATGGACGCCCCGGTGGCCGGCACGGCCGCGGCCGGGCGGCCTCGATCCGGGTGCACGGCCGCGGGCCGCTTTCTGACCTGCTGGTGGAGGCGCTGCGCTGCTCCGGGGCCCGAATCAGGCATACCAGCCAGCCGCATGCCGCGGTGACACCGGCGGAGGTGGATCTGGTGGTGTTGACGGACTACCTGGTCGCTGATCCGCGCATGGTCCGTGATCTGCACAGCCAGGGCGTCCCGCATCTGCCCGTCCGGGTGCGCGACGGCACCGGGCTGGTGGGGCCGCTGGTCATCCCCGGCGAGACGAGCTGCCTGGACTGCGCGGATCTGCACCGCAGCGATCGAGACGCAGCGTGGCCGGCCATCGCCGCTCAATTACGCGACACCGTCGGCGTGGCGGACCGGGCCACGCTGCTGGCGACCGCGGCGCTGGCACTGAGCCAGGTAAACCGTGTGATCGACGCGGTGCGCGGACAGCCGGGTGCGCCCGATCCCGGGCCGCCGTCGGCGCTGAACGCGACACTGGAGTTCGACCTCCACGCCGGCTCCCTCGTCGCCCGGCACTGGACACGACACCCCCTGTGCTCATGGTGCTCATGTTGAGGCGCGTAGGCGCCCGCGGGTCAACCCTGGCGCCCCTGTTCCGGAACGTTCGTGGAGATCGACGCATACGCCCGGGCCAGGTCGTCCAGCACCGTCTCCGTGAGGGTGTGCTCGTTGCGGTGTTTGTCCAGCGTCTCGATGATCGCCCTGAACAGTGCGTCGGCGGCGTCGTGCTGCGTTTGCTTGGCTGACATGGTTTTCTGCCGTACCACCCTCCGGTTGATTGCGTTGCAGGATCGCAGCCCGCACGCAGACAACTTATTGGCTCTGCGTGCCGCTTGTCTTGCCGTGCACCGAGCAGAGGCAACGCGTCCGACACGCCGGACCTGCGGGGGCTTTTGCCGCTGCCGGCCGTACTTGCGGGCATCTGGCGACGGCCGTCATGGATGATGGGTGTGTGTCAGACATCAAACGTGGCGGCGCTGCCCGCAATGCGAAGCTGGCCAGTATCCCGGTCGGCATGGCCGGCCGCGCTGCCCTGGGGTTCGGCAAGCGGCTGACCGGCAAGTCGAAAGACGAGGTCAACGCCGAGCTGATGGAGAAGGCCGCCAACCAGTTGTTCACCGTCCTGGGTGAGCTCAAGGGCGGGGCCATGAAGGTCGGCCAGGCGCTGTCCGTGATGGAAGCCGCGATTCCCGAGCAGTTCGGCGAGCCGTACCGAGAAGCGCTGACCAAGCTGCAGAAGGATGCGCCGCCGCTGCCGGCCCACAAGGTACACCGGGTGCTCGACGGACAGCTGGGCACCAAATGGCGGGACCGGTTCAGCTCGTTCGACGACATTCCGGTGGCCTCGGCCAGCATCGGCCAGGTGCACAAAGCGATCTGGTCAGACGGCCGCCAGGTGGCCGTCAAGATCCAATACCCCGGCGCCGACGAGGCGCTGCGCGCCGATCTGAAGACGATGCAGCGGCTGGTCGGGGTGCTCAAGCAACTCGCCCCCGGCGCCGACGTGCAAGGCGTGGTCGACGAGCTTTTCGAGCGTACCGAGATGGAACTCGACTACCGCCTGGAAGCCGACAACCAGCGCGCTTTCGCGAAGGCCTACGAAGGCCACCCGCACTTTCTGGTGCCGCACATCGTGGCCAGCGCGCCCAAGGTGGTGATCCAGGAATGGATCGACGGCATACCGATGGCCCACATCATCCGCGACGGAACCCGCGAACAGCGTGATCTCGTTGGCACGCTGTTGCTCGAGCTCACGTTCGACGCGCCGCGCCGGCTGGAAATGCTGCACGGCGACGCTCATCCCGGAAACTTCATGCTGCTGCCCGACGGCAGGATGGGCGTCATCGACTTCGGCGCCGTGGCGCCCTTACCCGGCGGTTACCCGATCGAACTCGGGATGACCATTCGCCTGGCCCGGGACAAGAACTACGACCTGCTGTTGCCGACCATGGAGAAGGTCGGGTTCATCCAGCGCGGCCAGCAGGTGTCCGTTCGCGATATCGACGAAATGCTGCGCCAGTACGTCGAACCCATCGAAGTCGAGGTGTTCCACTACACCCGCAAGTGGCTGCAGAGGATGACCGTCAGCCAGCTGGACCGCTCGGTGACTCAGATCAAGACGGCCCGCCAGATGGACCTGCCGCCCAAGCTGGCGATCCCGATGCGGGTGATCGCGTCGGTAGCCGCCATCCTGTGTCAGCTCGATGCGCATGTGCCGATCAAGCGACTGTCCGAGGAGCTGATTCCCGGCTTCATCGAGCCCGATACCGCCGTCGTCTAACCGCCGGTTCAACGGCCGCGAGAGTGCAACTACCGACGTCCGCTCTCGCAGAATGCGTCGGTAGTTGCACTCTCGTGGGCTAGGCGGCCACGGGGTTGCCGCCGTGCTTACGCGGCCGCCCGCGCGGGCGCTTGCGGCTCACGATCGAGCCTCGGTCGAAGATTTCGCCGCCCCACACGCCCCAGGGCTCTGCACGGTCCAGCGCCGCGGCCAGGCATTGCCGACGGACCGGGCAGTCGGCGCACAGCGTCTTGGCACGCTCCAGGTCGGACGGGGTTTCGGCGAACCACAGGTCGGGGTCGCCGGCATGACACGGCAACTCTGGCAGCGTCCGTCTGGGGACTGTCAGTGCCGACATGTCCTCTTCACCTGCTTCCTGGTCTGGTGTTTGTCCTTTTCGGTGATCCGGACCAGGGGGTTTTCACCCAAAAACTGAGGCCACGGATCCTTGTGACTTCGGGTCCGTGGCCTGCTGGCGAAATGGGGCTGTTTGGTAGCGCCTAGGTATGGCCCCGATTCACGGACGCTTCGGTCGCGGCGGCGACACGGTGCTTACGCGCGGCCGCGGTGTTGCCGGCATGGGAGGCTTTCGCGGCGCCGGCAACCAAAGCCTGGGCAGCCACGCCTACGCCGAACGCGTTCATGGTGATCATCGGGGCCGCCCTCCTTTCAAGCATTAGTTGGCTTCAAGCCAGCAGAGCCGGTTTCGAGGTTAAACGGTACCCGACGCTGGTGACAACCGATTTTCTGACCAGCGTGTTTGGTGTTCATCGGGCTTGCCGAACCAGCTCAAGCACGTCCGGACCGTACTGCTCGAGCTTGCGTGCGCCGATGCCGGGGATCGCGATCAGGGCCGCGTCGTCGTCGGGCAGCATTTCGGCGATCGCAATGAGGGTGTTGTCGGTGAACACGATGTAGGGCGGAATCTTCTGCTCCTTGGCGATGTCCAGCCGCCAGGCTTTGAGCCGCAGCAACAGATCTTCGTTGACGTCGCCGGCACACGTTTCGCAGCGTCGCAGCAGGACGGCGGCCGGCGTGCTCAGAACGCTGTTGCAGATACGGCAGCGAGACGGGCTGCCCCGAGTGCGCCGGGATTTCGGGGCCGGATCGGACCGGGTTTGGGGCGCGATGCCGTTGAGAAACCGCGACGGCTTGCGGCTCTGCCGCGCGCCCGGCGTCCTCGCCAGCGCCCAGCTGAGCGTCAAATGCACACGGGCCCTGGTGATTCCGACATAGAGCAGCCGACGCTCCTCTTCGACAGGTTCGCTGTCGGCGCCATGCGCCAAGGCGTGTGAAATGGGTAGCGTGCCGTCGGCCAGCCCGACCAGGAACACCGCATCCCACTCGAGTCCCTTGGCGGCGTGCAGCGAGGCCAGCGTGACGCCCTGCACCACGGGTGGATGCCGCGCGTCGGCGCGCATCCGCAACTCCGCCAGCAGACCCGGCAGGTCGAGCTGTGGACGTTGCGCCACCTCGCCGTCGACCAGCTCGGCCAGTGCGCACAACGCCTCCCAGCGATCCCTGGCACGGGTGCCGACGGGCTGCTCTGCCGTCAGCCCCAGGGGCGCCAGGACCGTGCGAACCACCTCAGGCAGCGGGCCCGCCAGGCCAGCCTCGGGGCCGCGTTCGGCGGCGCGCTGCAGGGCCAGCATCGCCTGCTTGATCTCCTGTCGATTGAAAAAGCCCTCACCCCCGCGGACTTGATAGGCGATACCCGCCTCCGTCAGGGCCTCCTCGTACGCCTCGGATTGCGCATTGACCCGATACAGGATGGCGATCTCGGATGGCGGAGTACCGGATTCGATCAGCCGGGCGATCGATTTCGCCACGGCGGCGGCCTCGGCCGGCTCGTCGAAGTGCTCGTGAAACGACGGGGGCGGGCCGGGTTCACGCTGGCCGGACAGCTGCAGCTTGCTGCCCGCGACCCGACCGCGGGCTGCGGCGATCACCTGGTTGGCCAGCGACACCACCTGCGGAGTGGAGCGGTAGTCGCGCTCCAGCCGCACCACGGTTGCGTCCGGAAACTGTCGGGAGAAGTCGAGCAGGAAACGAGGTGAGGCCCCGGTGAACGAGTAGATGGTCTGGTTGGCGTCGCCGACGACGGTCAGGTCGTCCCGGTCGCCCAGCCACGCCGACAGCACCCGCTGCTGCAATGGGGTGACGTCCTGGTACTCGTCGACAACAAAGCAGCGGTAGCGGTCCCGGAACTCTTCGGCGACGGCGGCGTCGTTCTCGATGGCTGCCGCGGTGTGCAGCAGCAGGTCGTCGAAATCGAGCATGGTGACTGTCTCGTCACGAGCCTTGAGAGCCTCGTACGCGGCATAGACCGCGGCGATCTTTTCGGCGTCCATGGGGGTGTCGCGGCCGGCGGAGGCCACGGCCGTGGCGTACTGCTCCGGGCCGATCAGCGACGCCTTGGCCCACTCGATCTCGCCGGCCAGGTCCCGGACGTCGTCGGTGCTGGTATTGAGCCTGGTGCGGCTGGCCGCGCGGGCGACGACGGCGAACTTGGTGTCCAGCAGCTCCCATCGGGTGTCGCCGACCACCCGCGGCCAGAAGTAGCGCAGCTGGCGGCGGGCGGCCGCGTGAAACGTCAGGGCCTGCACCGCGCCGATACCCGATCCGGTCTGCGCCGCCGCGTCGAGCGCTCGCAGCCGGGCACGCATCTCCCCCGCCGCGCGCTGGGTGAACGTCACCGCGAGCACCTGCCCGGCTGCGACGTGACCACTCGCGACGAGCTGCGCGATGCGGTGCGTGATCGTGCGGGTCTTGCCCGTTCCGGCGCCGGCGAGTACGCAGACCGGTCCGCGTGGAGCCAGCACTGCCTCGCGCTGCTCGGCGTCCAGCCCGGCGGTCAAGGGTTCTGCGACCATCGGCATGGCGTCCATCTTGACAGTGGCGGCCGACAAGCCGGGCGCCTGACACGTGCGGGCCACGTCGCTATTTGCCCGGAATGCATCGCCACCGCGATATGTTTAAGGGGCCATGACCAATGCTGCGCTCACCATTTACACCACATCGTGGTGTGGTTTCTGCCATCGGCTCAAGACGGTCCTCAAGGCTGACGGGATCGCCTACGACGAGATCGACATCGAAGACGACGCGGCGGCGGCCGAATTCGTCGGCTCGGTCAACGGCGGCAACCGGACGGTTCCCACGGTGAAGTTCGCCGACGGCTCCACACTGACCAACCCGAGCGCCGGCGAGGTCAAAGCGAAGCTGGCCGAGGTCGGCTAGTCCAGCGCCGCCCACGACTCGATGATCACGCGGGCAATCGAAATAGACCCGGGCAGAAGAAGTTTCGACTCCGATGCGCTGGTCCAATCGCCGGCGTCAAGAGCGGCACGCACCTCCGCGCGGGTGAACCACGCCGCCTCGACTATCTCGCCGTCGTTGAACGAGAACGCCTGATCCGGGTCGGCCACCGCGTGGAAGCCGACCATCAGCGACCGCGGGAACGGCCAGGGCTGACTGCCCAGGTAACGCACATCGCGAACGATCAAGCCGATTTCCTCGCGGATCTCCCGCGCGACGCAGACCTCGAACGACTCGCCCGCTTCGACGAACCCCGCCAGCAGCGAGAACATCCGCTCCGGCCACATCGCCTGGCGGGCCAGCACCGCGCGGTCGGCGCCGTCATGGACCAGGCAGATGACCGCCGGATCGATCCGCGGGAACTCCTCATGCCCGGTGATCGGGTTGACGCGCGACCAGCCGCCCCGGGCCGGCTTGGTCGGCGAACCGTCCATCGAGCTGAATCGAGCGCTGTCATGCCAGTTGAGCAGCGCGGTGGCCGACGACACCAGTTGGCTGCTGGTCTCGTCGAAGATCTTGCCGAGGTTGCGAAGGTTCACCACCTCGGTTCGAACGTCGGGATACTTCGGCGCTTCCAGCGCGCCCCGGATCGCCCAGACGTGCCGACCGCCCTCGATGCGGCCGAGGAATACCGCGTCCGATGGCGGTTTGTCGCCCAGCGCAGCGGCCTCGCCAAGCACCACGCGGCCGTCGGCGACGAGCACCTGGCTGCGCGAATCCACCCGCAACAGCGCAGCATCCGTCCATCCCGCCGTGGCCGCCTCGACATCGGTGCGCAGTTGGTCGGCACGGTCGGCGCCGACGCGCGACAGCAACGGAATGCTGTGCAGCTGAAAGTCCACGATCGCTAGTGCCCGACGTTTCGGATGTACAGCAGCCGGTCACTGGCCTCTATGGCGTCCACCTCCGGCGCACCGATGCGGAGCAGATGGCCGTCGCGGACCACACCGAGCACGATGTCGCTGAGGTGCCGCGGGGATCCGCCGACCTCGCTCTGCTCCACCTCGCGTTCGGCGATGGCCAGCCCTGCATCCGGCGTGAGCAGATCCTCGATCATCTCCACCACGCTGGGTGTGGTGGTGGCCAGCCCGAGCAGCCGGCCGGCTGTCTCGGAGGAAACGACTACCGAGTCCGCGCCCGATTGCCGCAACAGGTGCTGGTTTTCGGCTTCCCGGATCGACGCCACGATCTTGGCGTTGGGCGCGATCTCACGAGCAGTCAACGTGACCAGCACCGCGGTGTCGTCACGACTGGCAGCGACGATGATCGACGCCGCGTGCTGGACGCTGGCCAAGCGAAGCACGTCCGATTTGGTGGCGTCGCCGTGGACGGTTACCAAACCTGCCGCCGCGGCGCGGTCCAGCGCGGCCCGATCGGTGTCGACGACGACGATCTCACCGGGGACCATCTCGTCACCGAGCATCGCGCCGATCGCCGTTTTGCCCTTGGTCCCGTAACCGATGACGACGGTGTGGTTGCGCACTCTGCTCCTCCAACGCTGGATCTTCAATGCCTGCCGCGACGTTTCGGTGACGACCTCCAGCGTCGTTCCGACCAACAAGATCAGGAACGCAATCCGCAGCGGCGTGATGATCAAGACGTTCGTCAGGCGGGCGAACTCGGATACCGGAGTGATGTCGCCATAGCCGGTGGTCGACAGCGTCACCGCGGAGTAGTACAGGCAGTCAAGAAACGTGAGCGGATCGCCCTGCGCGTCGTGGTACCCGGCCCGATCGAGGTAGACGGTGATTGCGCCGACCAGGAGCGCCCCGAGGGCGATGGCTATCCGGCGGGAGATGATACGAGCGGGACCGGCCTGCCCCTGAGGAATACGCAGCACCCCGACAAGCGCGTAACTGGGCTGGACGGTCAAACTCTCGTCGAGACGTCTCAGCCGCCGCCAGCTACCTGTCGCCACGGAAATCCGTCATCGCATTGGCCCAGCGCACGACAAACATGTAACCACGATCAAGCGCTGGCAGGGTGACCGGAGTCGGCCAGCAGCACGGCCAGCTCATCGGCATCGGGCAAGTCATCGGGGAAGACGGTGGTTCCGCTGCGTACGTAGTGAAACGCGGTACGTACCGACGATTCCGGGCAACCGGTCAAGGCAGCCCAGGCCAACCGGTAGACGGCCAGCTGTACGGCGGCCTGCCGCATGGCCTCGCGCCCCTTTGGCGGCTCGCCGGTCTTCCAGTCGACCACGGTGGTACCGCGGTCTGGGTCGGCGAACACCGCGTCGATGCGGCCGCGCACCACAGTTTCGCCGACAACTATTTCGAACGGCACCTCGACGGCCACCGGTGTGCGGCCCGCCCACTGCGATCCAGCGAAAGCCTCCTGCAGCGCGGCGAGCTCCTCGCTATCGCCGACGTCGGAATCCACCGCGCCGGGCAGGTCACCCAGATCGAACAGCAACTCGCCGCCGTAGAACTGTTGGACCCAGGAATGAAAGGCGTTGCCCAGCAATGCATGTGGGTCAGGACGGGTAGGCAGGCGATGCATCAGCCGCTGCGCCGCAGCCGCCGGGTCGCGGGCCAGGTCCACCAGAGCGCTGACCGACAACTGGCTGGGGAGCAGGTGGATGGGCGGGCGGGCGGCGGATGCGCGCTCGACCAGTAGCGCATCGACGTCCGCGGCCCACCCTTCGGCGTCGGCACCGGCTGATTCGCCGGCGTCGACGGGCGGGGCCGACATGGCCTGGGTGACCAGGGCGGCCCCTCGCTCGACAGCGGCGCGGCGCCCGGCCAGCGGATCGGCGGGCCACAGTGCCTCGACGACGTTGTCTCGCAGCGGGTTTCGTTCGCCATCCGCTGGCGCCGGGGCCCACTGCTCGACCACGCCGCTGGGCTCGCCGGCCGCAGCCGACCGGTCGATGATGTCCTTGATTTCGCACAGGAAGTCCGACGGACCACGCGGCTTGACCCCGGTGGCACTCCAGTGGTGACCCGACACCAGCAAGGTGTCCTCGGCCCGCGTGATGCCGACATACAGAAGTCGGCGTTCCTCGTCGACTCGGCGTTGGTCGAGCTGGCGACGATGCGCGAAGATTTTGTCCGACAGCTGTTTTCGATTGGTGACGTCCGAGGTGTCCAACACCGGGATGCCGAGCGCGCCAGGCTGGGCACGATCACCGCGCAGCAGTGGCGGCAACTCGGCGGCGTCGGTGAGCCAGGTGCTCCTCGACGCGGTCGACGGGAACGTTCCACCGGACAGGTGTGCGACGGCCACCACCTGCCACTCCAGCCCTTTTGCGGCGTGCACGGTGAGCACCTGGACCCGGTCGGCGGCGACTACCGGCTGGGCGGGCGGCAACCCGTTCTCGACCGCCTCGGCCGTATCCAGATAGCCCAGCAAACCAGCCACCGACGCCGAGCCCACCCGCTCCGCGTAGGCGGCGACGACATCGGCGAACGCATCGAGATGTGCTGCGCCACACCAGGCCCCCGCGAATGCCAGCGCCCGGACTTCGCAGTCGATGCCCAGCGCGCGGCGCACCTCGGCAACCAGATCGGGCAGGGAGCGACCGAGGTGGCCGCGCAGGGTGCTCAGTTCAGCGGCCAGTGCGTTGATGCGCTGATACCCCACAGCTGAATAGCCGGCGGCCGGCCCCGGATCGCTGATGGCGTCGGCGAGACATGCGGTGTCGAGGTCGCAACCAGCTGCCATCGCGATGGACTCGGGCGAGGGCGCCTCGCCCGATTGTTCGCCGCCGAGCTCGCGTGCACGCCGCCACAGCGCGGCTATGTCGCGCGCTCCCAGTCGCCAGCGTGGACCGGCCAGCACCCGCATCGCTGCCGCGCCGGCCGTGGGATCGGCAACCAGCCGCACCATGGCGACCAGGTCGGCGACCTCGGGGACGGCCAGCAAGCCGGCCAGCCCGACAACCTCGACCGGGATTCCGCGGGCACGAAGGGCCTCGGCGATGGGCGCGGCATCGGCGTTGCGCCGCACCAACACTGCGGCGGTCGGGGGGCTGACACCGTCAGCTCTTGCTTGCCGATACTGCTTGTCCAGGTGGTCGGCGATCCATTCGCGTTCGGCTTGCACATCCGGCAGCAACGCACAGCGGACGGTGCCAGGGGCAGCATCGGGCCGCGAGCGCAACGCGCGCACCGCCACCGACCGTCGCCGCGCCTCCGCCGATATGGCGTTGGCGATATGCAGGGCCCGCGGCGGATTGCGCCAGCTGGTCCGCAGTTCCAGGACCGGCGCGGGGGTGCCGTCGGCCAACGGGAAGTCGGTGGTGAACCGCGGCAGGTTGGTGGCCGAAGCGCCACGCCATCCATAGATCGACTGGATCGGGTCACCGACCGCGGTCAGCGCCAACTCGTCGTCTGCAGTCGAGCCGCCTCCGAACAGCGACGACAGCGCGACGCGCTGGGCATGCCCGGTGTCCTGGTATTCGTCGAGCAGGACCACCCGGTATCGGCTCCGCAGGTCGACACCGACCTGCGGAAAGCCCGCGGCCAGCCGTGCGGCACACGCCATCTGAGCGCCGAAGTCCATCACCTTCGCGGCGCGCATCCGCTCCTGCAGCGCATCCAGCAGCGGCACCAGCTCGGCGCGCTCGGTCTGGGTGGACAGCAACCGCAACAGCCACTGGTTGGGTCCGCGGTCGCGTTGGTAGGGACCGGCCGGGAGATCGTGCACCAGCCGTTCCAGCTCCACGTGGGTGTCGCGCAGCTGCCGGGTGTCCACCAAATGCTCGGCGAGCTGGTTCCACAGCCGCAGGACCATCGAGGTGACCGCGGCCGGGGTTTTGTCGGTGCGCAGTTCGCCGCGATATCCGGCGACCACATCAAACGCCAACTGCCACAGCTCCGTTTCGCCCAGCAACCGGGTATCGGGCTCGACGGGCAACAGCAGCCCATGGTCACGCAACAGCGACCCGGCGAACGCGTGGTAGGTGCTGACCACCGGGGAGCCCGCCGGTTCGGAGGCCGACGCCCCGGCGGCGCCCAGGCCGATGCCGGCCAACCGGTCCAGCCGGGAGCGGACCCGGCGCTGCAGCTGCCCGGCGGCCTTGCGCGTGAACGTCAACCCAAGCACTTGGTCGGGTGTGGCGTAGCCGTTGGCGACCAGCCATACCACTCGAGCGGCCATCGTCTCGGTCTTGCCGGCCCCGGCCCCCGCGATGACGACGAGCGGGCCGGGCGGCGCGGCGATGACGGCGGACTGCTCGGCCGTAGGCGGGAAAAGCCCGAGTGCACAGGCTAATTCATCGGGGCTGTAGCGTGCCGGGGTCATGGCGCTGTCCCCTCGGTGTGGGCCGGGCACGAGGGGCGTACCGGGCAGTTCGCGCAACCGGCGTTGCGACGGGCGACGAAATGCGGCCCCGCCGTCGCCGCGGCCGCCTGCTCGACGAGGTTGCGCCAATGGTCGCGCATGGCCGGCGTGAGCGGATCCTGTTCGCGTTCGGTGACGCCGTTGGATCCGGCCTTGCCCAGGTAGACCAGACGAGCGCCGCCGGGCTCGTCACCGGCCGGAAGCATGCCCTCGGCCACCGCAAGCTGATACATCGCCAGCTGGGCGTGTTGTTGCGCGTCGTCCTTGCTGACCGGCGTCTTTCCCGTCTTGACGTCGACGACCACCAGCCGGCCGGCCGCGTCGCGTTCGAGCCGGTCAACCCGGCCACGCAATCTCACGTTCGCCACGGTTCCGTTGACGTCGACCTCGACGCCGGCCTCGGTCAACTCGCCGCGGGTCTGGGTTCGCCACTCGACGAATGCCTCGATCATGGCGCGGTGCCGGGCCAGCTCGTTGGCCGAATACCACTGTGCGTCGAATGGCAGGTGCCCCCATATCCGGTCCAGCTCGCCCAGCAGCTGGGCTTCTGTCTTGCCCGGCTCGGCGATCAGCGCGTGCATCACCGAGCCGACGGTGGAGCGCAGTTCACGCGCGTTCGTGCCGCCGTGCCGCTCGGCAAGCCAGCGCAGCGGGCAGTCGGTAAGCGTCTGCAATGTCGATGGCGTCAGGGTCACGGGCCCGTCCTCGTCGCGCAAAGGCTCACCGGTGCTGAGCGGGATCAGGCCGTGCCAGGCGTCCGGGTCGGCACCGGGCACGCCCGACTTGGCCAGTCGGGCTAATTGCGTTGCCGCACAGCGGCGCATTTCGTCGTCCACGGCTCCGTCCGGGGCGCACACCACACTGCGCAGCCGGCCCACCAGCGCCGCCGTGGACAATACCCGCGGCACCGAGACCGGTTGTGCTGCAACGGTGTCGTCACCAGCCAGTTGCGCGATCTCGGCGAAGAACGCCGACGGCAGCGCGGCCGCCAGTCCCGGTCCGTCGGTGTCGCTGTCCACGGCCGTTACCAGCAATTGCCGTCGCGCCCGTCCCATAGCCGCTACCAGCAGCCGGCGCTCCTCGGCAAGCAGCGGCGCCCGCACCGACGCGTCCTCGCCGACACCGTCGAGTTCGTCGAGCAGACGCTGGGTTCCCAGCACACCGCCACGGGGAATCGTGTTGGGCCACAAGCCATCCTGCAAACCGGCGATTACCACCAGATCCCATTCCTGCCCCAGAGCCGCGTGGGCACTGAGCACCCGGACCTCTTCCCCCTGCGGTGCCGAGTCACGGTTGACACCCGGAAGCTGCAGCGCAGCAACGTGTTCGACGAGGCCGCCCAGGGTCGCGCCGGAGGTGCGCGCGACGTAGTGATCGGTGATGTCGAACAGCGCAGTTACAGCGTCGAGGTCCCTGATCGCCTGGGCGCCGGCCGGACCGCCGCGCTCGCAAGTCGCCAGCCATCGTCGCTGCAGACCGGACCGGTGCCACGCCGCCCACAGCGTGTAGCGCGGGTCTTGCCCCTCCCGGTGGCAGCGGGCAGCCGCTTCCAGCACCGCGCGGACCCGCCCCAATGGGTTGGGCAGCGGCTCTCCCCCCACCAGCGCCTCGACCAGCAGATCTCCGAATTTGCCTGGGGTCCGTCCTGTGCTGCGGCGCTGAAGTGTGCGGCGCAGCCGCCGAAGTGAGACCGGGTCGACACGACCGATGGGGCCGGTCAGCAGAGTCAGCGCGCGCTCACCGTCGAGGCCGTCGGCGGTCGCGGCCAAGACGGTGAGCAGTGCCTGAGCCGCGGGCTGGGCGCAGACCGGTCCGCCGTCGGCGGGGACGGCAACCGGCACGCCGGCCGCTGCCAGCGCACGCGGCAACCGGGCGGCAGCCCGCGGCACCGACCTGACGATCACCGCCATCTCCGACCAGGGCACCCCGTCGATAAGGTGCGCTCGTCGCAGCGCATCGGCGATCGTCGCCGCCTCGGCGTGCGCAGAGGCCGCAAGGCGCACGCTGACCGACCCATCCTCCGTTCCCGTCCCGTCCACATGCCTGCCGGCAGAGGCTCCAGGCAGCCTGCGCGCTATACCGGTGACGGCCCGCGCCACCGCCGGCGCACAGCGATGCGAGCGCGTCAGCGTGACCGACGGACTATCGATGGCGAGTAGTCCCTCAGATTCGCCACCGCGGAACCCGAACACTGCTTGATTGGGATCGCCTGCCACCAGCGACAATTCGGCGCCGGTGGCCAGCACGCGGACGAGCCGCGCGGCTTGCGGGTCGAGTTGCTGGGCGTCGTCAATCAACAAAACACGTACCCGGGCGCGTTCGGCTGCCAACAGTTCCGGGTCGAGGGCGAAAGCTTCCAGCGCGGCGCCGACGAGTTCAGCGGCGCCCAGCGCCGGCGCCGTCGCCTGCGGCGCTGCCGTCCCGACCGCCGCCCGCAGCAACATCACCTGCTCGTACTGCCGCGCGAACTGGCCGGCAGCGGCCCACTCCCGACGCCCACACCGTCGGCCCAGGCGCTGCAGTTCTAGCGGGTCTACTCCCCGCTCGGCGCAGCGCGCCAACAGGTTTCGCAGCTCGATGGCGAAGCCCGCGGTGCTCAGGGCAGGCCGCAGATATTCCGGCCAGTCGGTCGCGGCGGCTGATCCGTCCGCGACGTCTCCGGCCAGCAGTTCCCGGATGATGGCGTCTTGTTCGGCGCTGGTAACCAGCCGAGGGGGCGCCTCGCCCGCGCGTGCGGCGGCCCGCCGCAACACCGCGTAAGCGTAGCTGTGCACAGTGCGGACCAACGGCTCGCGGACCGCGGCGCGACCGGGGCGCGCGTCGCGTGCTCGCAGCAGGGCCGCGGTGAGGGTGCTGCGGGCCCGCGTCCCGATCCGGCCCGAACCGGTAAGCAGAAGAACAGATTCCGGGTCTACGCCGGCGCCTACTCGAGCCACTGCGACGTCGACCAGCAAGCTGCTCTTGCCCGTCCCGGGACCACCGAGGACACGGATCAGGCCGCGCGCGCCCGAGTGCAGAACGGCACGCGCCTCGGCATCCCAGGTGTACGACATAGCCGCATGCAATCACGAGGGTCTGACAAATTAGGCCCGGCGAGGGCTTGGCCGAAAGTGGAGCAAACGCCTCCGGATGAATTCACCGGCAACGGCGCCGGTCACGGAGACCAAGAAGCAGAGCTCACGAGTGTGCACTTTGTCGGCGTTGTCCGGATACTGGAATCCCGGGTGTCGAAACGGCCAATTGGAGGTACACCGTCCCTGTGCGGAGCCCCGTCCGGGCCAAGAACGCACCCCGGGACAAGACAAGGGAGGGTTTGCAACGTGAACGACGTAGGAGGTTTCATGCCGTCTGACGAAGTGCCCGAAGCCGACGCGGTCGAACAGCAGCTGCCTGCGGATTTCCCCGACGAAAGCGACCTGGACACTTCCTCCTTGACAACGACGGATCGCGAGGCCAACGAAGCCGATGTGATCGACCAGGCGATAGAGGTCCCTGTCCCGGACGACGAAAGGGATATCGACTACTGACGGTGCGCGCGGACCTCCTTCCGCATGCCCGGGTGTGAGCTGGCACCATCGATTCGTGACCGCCGACCTTCACGTGCATCGCTTCGGCCCGGCCGGCCCGGTGCGGATGCTGGCTCTGCACGGGCTGACCGGCCACGGCGGGCGGTGGCAGCACCTCGCTGGTTACGTGCCCGAAATCGCCGTTGCCGCACCCGATCTACTCGGCCATGGGAGATCGTCGTGGGCCGCGCCGTGGAGCATCGACGCCAACGTCGCCGCGCTGGGTGCCCTGCTCGACGATGTCGCCGAAACACCGGTGCTGGTGGTCGGGCACTCGTTCGGCGGGGCACTTGCGATGCACCTTGCCGCGCTCCGGCAAGAGCAAGTGGCCGGGTTGCTGCTGCTTGACCCGGCGGTCGGCCTGGACGGGAAGTGGATGAGCGAGATCGCCGAAGCGATGTTCGCCTCTCCCGACTACGCAGACCGGTCAGAGGCCCGCCAGGAGAAGGCGGCCGGGTCGTGGGCGGACGTGGATCCCGCGGTGCTCGATGCCGACCTCGACGAACACCTGATCGAGCTGCCGAACGGCCGGTATAGCTGGCGCATCAGCCTGCCGGCGATGATGTCGTACTGGAGTGAGTTGGCCCGCGACGTCGTGCTACCGCCGACCGCAATCCCGACGATTCTGGTCCGGGCCAAGTGGACCTCGCCGCCGTATGTCAGCAACGAACTCGTCGCGAGCCTGCAGGAACGGTTGGGCCCCGACTTCGAGCTGCTGGATTTCGAGTGCGACCACATGGTGCCGCACGCAAAGCCCGCTGAGATCGCCGCGCTTATCCGCAAGCAGTTGGCAGCGCATTAGCCGTGGCACAGGTAACCGAGGAGCAGGTCGAGCGGGTGCGCTTCCTGGTCGCGGCGATTCCACCCGGCAGGGTCGCCACCTATGGCGACATCGCCGCTGTCGCAAAGCTTTCCAGTCCGCGTATCGTCGGCTGGATCATGCGGACCGACTCTTCCGACCTGCCTTGGCATCGGGTGATCACTGCTTCCGGCCGCCCAGCCAGGCATCTGACCACCCGACAGCTCGAGTTGCTGCGCGCCGAGGGAGTGCTCAGCGTCGACGGCAGGGTCGCGCTCGGCGAAGTCCGCTACGAGTTTCCACGCGGGATCTAGAGCACCAGCCTGACGAGGGCCGCGGTGCGGGCCAGACCGGGAAAGGCATCGGCAGTGGACCGCGGGTGCAACGCGTGAACGGCCAACCGAAACATCAACGCCCGCAACAACATCTGCGGCCACTCGGGCAATGCGTTCCAGCGTTCGATGAGTCCGTCGTCGGCTTCGCCCCAGGACAGCGCGTCGATGACGACCACGGCCGCGGCCCACGAAGCGGGCCGCCAGTAGGGCGTGATGTCAGTGATCCCCGGCGCCGCTGTCCCGATGAAAAGCACTGTGCCGTAAAGGTCTCCGTGCACCAGCTGATTCGGGCTCTTGGTCGGCTTGCGCAGCCCGGCGAGCTGATTGATCATGTCGATCGATTGCTCGGCGTCCGCAGTGGCGGGCGCGGTGCGCGCCCCCGGCGGCACCGACTGCAACGGCCGCTCTTCCCACGCCGCCCGGTCCGCGGCGATGAAAACGTCGACCTCCCCCCATGGCGCCGTGGGTCCCTGAGTCAGGAAGCGAGGGCGTTCCAGCTTGCCCGTCGCTTCGTGCAGTCGTACCGCCGCCGAGACGACTTCATCGTGCCTGGGCTCCGGCTTACCGGCGACGAATGTGTCTGCCCGCCAGCCCGAAACCACATACCGCCCGTCGGTCGAGCGGACCGGCCGGGCCAGCCGCACGCCGTCGACGAACAGCGTCTCGCGCACCCGGGCAGACCAGGCCGCGCGGGCGTTGTCGGCCACCAGCGACAGTACGACCTCGCCGCATCGCCACCCGTCTTCCCACCCGGCGCCCAACCGGATCGGCTTCACACCGCTCAAACCGAACGCCACCAGCACGTGTTCGGGCGGTGGCTCGACATTCACACCGGCCAGCCTAGTAGAGCGGGGTCGTGGCGATCGCGAGCGCGGCGAAGCCGGGCGCGGCGGGTCGCCACCATGCGGAGTCGTGGCGATCGCGAGCGCGGCGAAGCCGGGCGCGGCGGGTCGCCACCGGCGGCGAGCGAACTCGGTCAGTACATCACCATGTCGGGCTGCATCTGTTTGGCCCACGCGACGATTCCGCCCTGCAAATGAACCGCGTCGGAGAAACCGGCCTTCTTCACCGCGGCCAGCGCCTCGGCGGAGCGCACTCCCGTCTTGCAGTAGAGCACAGGCATGCGATCCTGAGGCAGCTTGGCCAGGCCCTCGCCCGAGTTGAGCGACGACTTCGGGATCAGCTGTGCTCCGTCGATGTGAACGATGTCCCATTCCACAGGTTCACGGACGTCGATCAAGGCCAGCTTCTTCCCGGAGTCCAGCAAATCTCGCAACTCCTGCGGCGTGATGGTGGAACCGCTGGCCGCCGCGGCGGCGTCCTCGGAGACCACGCCGCAGAAGTCGTCGTAGTCGATCAGCTCGGTGATCCTCGGTGTGGACGGATCCTTGCGGATCTTGATGGTGCGGTAGCTCATCTCCAGCGCGTCGTAAATCATCAACCGGCCGAGCAGCGATTCGCCGATTCCGGTGATCAGCTTGATCGCCTCGGTACCCATCACCGACGCGACGGACGCGCAGATGATTCCCAGCACGCCGCCTTCGGCACAGGACGGCACCATGCCGGGTGGCGGCGGCGCCGGATAAAGGTCGCGGTAGTTGAGGCCGCGACCGCCGGGCGCGTTCTCCCAGAACACCGAGACCTGGCCCTCGAAGCGGTAAATAGACCCCCACACGTACGGTTTTTTCGCCAGCACTGCGGCGTCGTTGACCAGGTAGCGAGTGGCGAAGTTGTCGGTGCCGTCCATGATCAGGTCGTATTGCCCGAACAGGTCCACGGCGTTGCTGCGATCCAGCCTGAACTCGTGCAATCGCACGCCGACCAGCGGGTTGATCGCCAGGATCGAGTCGCGCGCCGACTGGGCCTTCGAGCGACCGACGTCGGCAACCCCATGGATGATCTGGCGCTGCAGGTTCGACTCGTCGACGACGTCGAAATCGACGATGCCGATTGTGCCAACGCCCGCCGCGGCCAGGTAGAGCAATGCCGGCGCGCCGAGCCCGCCTGCGCCGATCACCAGGACCCGCGCGTTCTTGAGCCGCTTCTGCCCGTCGACGCCGAGGTCAGGGATGATCAGGTGACGGCTGTAGCGAGCCACTTCTTCGCGGCTCAGCTCAGCGGCCGGCTCAACCAGTGGCGGCAGTCGTGGCAGTGATGTCTGGGACATCTGGGATGTCGACACCGAACATCTCCTCGGTTTGCAATTCAACTTCCATCACAGCAGTTGCCCCGATCAACGGCAATCATGTCCGGTTGCTTCCCGGCCGCCCACCTTCACGCCGGCGCTACGCCGGACAGCGGCTGGAAGCCGACTAGGCGATCGGGTACGGCCAGGGATTGAACCGGCAGGTCTTACCGTCCGGCTTGACGAATTCGGGGTCGAACTTGGCTCCGTCGTCATCGGACGTGGAGAACGTCTGCTGCATCATCACCGGGGCCAGTCCGCCCTGCTTGTCGCACGGCTCGTGGCGCACGTAACCGATGGCGTGGCCGACCTCGTGGTTGATCACATACTGCCGATACGAGCCGATATCCCCTTCGAAGGGAACTGCTCCGCGCACCCAGCGCGCCTCGTTGATGAACACGCGCGCCTGGCGGTCAGCTCCGTAAACCGGGTTATAGCAAGACGTCTCCAACCGGAATTCGTAGCCGCACCCCTCCCGCACGGTGACCGGAGACACCAGCGAAATGCGGAAATCGGGTTTTCCGTTATCAATTCGGACGAACGCGAACTGCGGATTGTGTGTCCAGCCCTTCGGATTGGCCAGCGTCTGGTCCACCATTTGGGCAAAGGCGTTGTCCCCGCCGTACATCGTCGGGTCCAGGCCGTTCTCGATCTCGACGGTGTATTTGAAAACCTTCGCGGTGCCCTGACCGACCTGTGGCGACGTGCCCGGAACGACATGCCAGGCCTTTTCGCCCGCTTCGGTGAAGGGACCGCCGTCCGGCAGCGTCCCCGCGGGCAGGTTGTCGTCGAAGGCGGCCAAGCCGCGAGGCGGCGCGTCCAGAATCGCGGTACCCACTGCACCGATGGCCGGCGGCCCCTGCAGTGACTCGCTGGCCGCGGGCTTGGGCGCACTGGTCCCGGTCACCGTCTGGTACACCACCAGCACGGTCAGCGCCGCCAGCACCGGCAGCGCGTACGCGCGCCAGCCGTAGGTCGACACGAACCGCCCCAGCCAGGTTTGTTTGCGCCATTGACGCGGCCGATCGCGTTCTGCGCGGACGCGTCCGGCCTCGGCGAGCGGGTCGCGCTGCGCCCGCAGCGGTTCTCGCCATTCGTCACGCAGCACCGGTGCCCGACCGGTGCTGCGCACAGGCCGCGGTGAAGTCATTTCCCCAGGATGGCATAGTCAGCGCCGACTGCGACTGCTGGCGCGCCCGAGTGCACCCCAACACTCCCGTCTGCCAGCACCAACGACGGCGATGCAGGTCGATGAGCCGTCCTGAGGCAATCATGGGTAGTAATGTCTTTCCGACAAGCCAGGAAGGCTGGGCCGCGCCGCGCGACAGCCGCAATAATCAAGCGGCCAACGAATCAGATGAGGACTCGATGAGCGATCTCGCCAAGACAGCGCAACGTCGTGCCGTCAAGGCGGCCGACCGGGCGCGCTCCGCAGACAGCGTGACCGCGTCCAACCGGCGCGGCAACCGCCTGCCCCGCGACGAGCGTCGCGGGCAGCTGCTCGTCGTCGCCAGCGACGTCTTTGTGGACCACGGTTTCCACGCGACCGGCATGGACGAGATCGCGGACCGGGCAGGGGTCAGCAAACCCGTTCTGTATCAACACTTTTCGAGCAAGCTTGAGCTGTATCTGGCGGTGCTCCACCGGCACGTGGAGAACCTGGTCTCCGGGGTGCAGCAGGCGCTGCGCACCACCACCGACAACCGGCAGCGGCTCCATGCGGCGGTCCAGGCATTCTTCGACTTCATCGAGCACGACAGTCAGGGCTACCGACTGATCTTCGAAAACGATTACGTCACCGAGCCCGAGGTGGCTGCGCAGGTGCGGGCGGCCACCGAATCGTGCATCGACGCGGTGTTCGCCCTCATCGCCGAAGACTCCGGACTGGAGCCCCATCGTGCCCGGATGATCGCGGTGGGCTTGGTCGGCATGAGCGTCGACGCCGCTCGGTATTGGCTGGACGCGGACCGCCCGATATCCAAGTCGGACGCCGTCGAGGGCACCGTGCAGTTCGCCTGGGGCGGGCTGTCGCACGTGCCGCTCACCCGCTCCTAGGGCCCGCTCTCAGTGCCCTTTCTGGGCGGAATCGAGCCCAATTCCGAAGCCGACCCGGCGGGCGTCGGCGACGCCGATTTCGACGTAGGCGATTTTGGCGGTGTGGATCAGGAAACGACGCCCCTTCTCGTCGGTCAGGCTGAGCAGACCAGAGCCCTCCCGCAACGCGGCATTGACGAGTTCTTCGACCTCGTCAGGCGTCTGCGCACTGGAAAAGACCAGCTCGCGCGGACTGTCTGTGATACCGACCTTGACCTCCACGCTCGCCCCTTCCAGCTGTTCCCTCGCAATACGTGTCAGCAGCAGGCTAGTTGACGCCGCGGACGGATATCGCCCCACGGCCGCACCGGCCGGTTCGCGGTCAGCGAAACGAAGCTCGCGAGCAGGTAACGATTCGCTTGCAACCCGTCCAAACCCACCCTGCGGCAGCCACCCGGCCGCCTTCACATCTATAACATCGGCACCATCAGTACCACCCTGCCCCATCTCGACGACGAGGTAGAGGACTACCCGGACGACGAGTACGACGACACCGGAGCCGACTACGACGGCTACGGCGAATCGCTCTTGCCGGGCGGCCCTCGCTGGGGCCCCATCATGGCGGTCGCCGGCGCGGTTGTGGCCATCGGCGCCGTTGCGACCGCGGTCATCATCAACAGCGGGGACAGCGCATCGACGAAGGCGACCATCGGCCCGCCGGCGACCACGAGCCCGGTGATTTCCACCACACCGCGGGCGACGGCCCCGCCCAGCGAAACGACGACTGCCCGGCCCAGCCCGTCTTTGCGGCCCTCTCTACCACCCGAGACGGTCACCACGGTGCCGCCCTCAGGCAGACTGCCGGTCACGACGCCGCCCAGGACCCCGACCGCCGCCCCGGCGCCCACCGCGATACCTCCGTCGGCCACGGTGAATCCACGCACCGTGGTCTACACCGTCACCGGGGTCAAGCAGACCTTCGACCTGGTGAACATCGTCTACACCGATGCGCACGGCTATCCGCGGACCGAGTTGAACGTGGCGCTGCCGTGGACGAAGATCGTGGTCCTGAATCCTGGCGTGCAGACCCAGTCGGTCATCGCGACCAGCATCTACAGCCAACTCAACTGCGCGGTGGTCAACGCCGCGGGTCAAACGGTGGTGGCGTCGGCCAAAAACGGGAACCTGGCGACCTGCACCCGTTAGCTCAGACCGAGATCACGCATCCGTTGGTCGTGCGTCTCCTGTAAGCGGTCGAAGAACGCGCCGAGCTGACTGAGGCCCTGGGTTCCGGATACCACTAGGTCGACCAGCTCGTCGTGGTCGGCCAACAGGTATTGGGCCTGAGTGATCGTCTCGCCGAACAACCGGCGAGACCACAGTGCCAACCGGCTGCGCTGTTTGCTACTGGCGGTAACCGCCTTACGCACCTCGCCGACGACGAACTGCGAGTGCGCGGTCTCCGCGAGGGCCGCCCGCGCCACGTCGGCGACCTCCTCGGGCAAGGCGCCGGCGATCTCGAGGTACAAGGCGGACGCCAGGGCATCGGCGACATACGTCTTCACCAGGGCTTCCAGCCACGTGCTCGGCGTGGTCAGCCGGTGGTAGTTGTCCAGCGCGGAGACGTATTTGGACATGGCCGAAACCACGTCGACGCCACGACTTTCCAGGGCGTCGCGA
Organism: Mycobacterium sp. 852002-51163_SCH5372311; assembly: GCF_001667115.1. Taxonomy (GTDB): domain Bacteria; phylum Actinomycetota; class Actinomycetes; order Mycobacteriales; family Mycobacteriaceae; genus Mycobacterium. The sequence continues at coordinate 35,403 of NZ_LZIJ01000109.1, forward strand.
AGCAGCTCGTAGTGCCCCATCTCGGCGGCGGCGATGCTGGCCATCGAGATCCGGCCACGTAGGTCCGGCGCCATCCGCGCCTCTTCGGTCAGCCGATAAAACGCCGCTACCTCGGCATATGCCAGCAGCGCAAAGAATTCGTTGACGGCCGGATGATCCGCCGGGATCCGTGGTGTCGCTGAATCTGCCAGCTGGTCCGCGGACGAGGTCGAGGTCATGGCAACACTCTAGTCGGCAAGATTAGGCGCAAATGGGTGCCCGCTGAGCCACCGGCTATGATGCTCATAGGTAATGGCTGTATCTATGTACCGTTTTGGTACTGCCGTCACCGGCGAAATGTGCGCGCACAGCTGCCGCGTTCGGACCGGCTCCTCTGGACCGAACATCGGCCGGCGACCGGAATTTCGGAGTCGGAACTCAGTGCGCGCGTGACCGCGACAGAGAAAACCGACACGAAATACCGTCACCGGAAGGCTTATTCACCCCGTATGACCGCGCTTAAGAGCACAACTGAACCCACATTTGCCAAACTCGGAGTCCGCGACGAAATCACCCGCGCACTATCGGAAAAGGGCATCGACCATCCCTTTGCTATCCAAGAATTGACGTTGCCGCTGGCGCTGGCCGGAGAGGACGTTATCGGGCAGGCCCGCACCGGGATGGGCAAGACCTTCGCCTTCGGTGTACCGCTGCTACAGCGGATCACGGCGGGTGACGCAGCACGGCCGCTCAGCGGCGCTCCGCGCGCCCTGGTGGTGGTGCCCACCCGCGAGCTGTGCCTGCAGGTGACCGGCGACTTGGCGACAGCGGCCAAATACCTGACCGCCGGGGATGGCGTGCAGCGGCCGCTGTCGGTGGTGTCCATCTACGGTGGACGTGCCTACGAACCGCAGATCGAGGCGTTACAGAACGGCGCCGACGTCGTGGTGGGCACACCGGGCCGGTTGCTCGACCTCTGCCAGCAGGGCCATCTGCAGCTGGGCGGGCTGTCGATGCTGGTGCTCGACGAGGCCGACGAGATGCTTGACCTCGGCTTCTTGCCCGACATCGAACGCATCCTGCGTCAGATTCCCCTCGACCGCCAGTCGATGCTGTTCTCGGCGACCATGCCGGACCCGATCATCACGCTGGCCCGCACGTTCATGGACCAGCCCACCCACATCCGGGCCGAGTCGCCGCACTCGCTGGCCGTGCACGACACCACCGAGCAGTTCGTCTACCGCGCCCACGCGCTGGACAAGGTGGAGCTGGTCAGCCGAATTCTGCAGGCTCGCGACCGCGGCGCCACGATGGTCTTCACCCGCACCAAGCGCACCGCCCAGAAGGTCGCCGACGAGCTGGCCGAACGCGGCTTCGCAGTGGGTGCCGTGCATGGTGATCTCGGGCAGATCGCCCGCGAGAAGGCGCTCAAGGCGTTTCGGTCCGGCGATGTCGACGTGCTGGTGGCTACCGATGTGGCCGCGCGCGGCATCGACATCGACGACGTCACCCATGTCATCAACTATCAGTGCCCCGAGGACGACAAGATGTACGTCCACCGCATCGGGCGCACCGGCCGCGCCGGTCGCACCGGTGTCGCGGTCACGCTGGTGGACTGGGATGAGCTGGAGCGCTGGACGATGATCGACAAGGCGCTGGGCCTGGGGTCCCCGGACCCGGCCGAGACCTACTCGAGTTCGCCCCACCTGTATGCCGAACTGGCCATCCCGGCCGACGCCGGCGGCAAGGTCGGAGCCGCGCGCAAGTCGCCGGTCAAGCGGCGCAGCACCGCCGCCGAGAAGGCAGGCAACAGCCCAGGCAACAGCCCTAAGCCACGCACCCGCAGTGGCGGCGCACGGCGCCGGCGCACGCGCGGCGGCCAACCCGCCACCGGGCACCCCGCCGGCGCGAATGGCACCAACATCGAAGCCCCTGCCGAGGCGCCGTCCGCGCCCGCCTCGGGTGAACCGGGGCCGGCCCGTCGCCGTCGTCGCCGCCAGCGCGGTGGCGGTGGGAACGCTCAAGACAGTGGAGCGAAGCTCGCCGCGCAGACGAACTGACCAACGGTTCCTCATGGTGAGACCCGAACGCCGGACCAAAGGCGACATCGTGGCCGCCGCGACGATCGCGCTGGTGGTCGCGGTGGTCGCGGCGCTGATCTGGTGGACCAGCGACGCCCGGGCCACCGTGAGCCGGCCGGCAGCTTCGCCGGCGCCCAATCCCACTCCGGCCAAATACGTGCCGACCGAGCTGAAGCAGCTGTGGAGCGCCGCGAGCCCGGCCACCACGGCACCGGTCGTGGTCGGTGGGTCGGTGACCACCGGCGATGGGCGACAGGTGCAAGGGCACGACCCCGCCACGGGTGAAACGCGCTGGAGCTACTCCCGCGACACCGACCTGTGCGGGCTGTCCTGGGTCTATCACTTCGCCGTCGCGGTCTATCGCGACGACCGCGGTTGCGGGCAGGTCAGCACCATCGACGGAGCCACGGGTCGTCGCGGACCCGCGCGGAGCAGTTATGCCGATCCGGCGGTGCGCCTGTCCGCCGACGGCACGACCGTCTTGTCGGCGGGCCAGACCCGCCTGGAGCTGTGGCGCTCCGACATGGTCCGGATGCTGGTCTACGGCGAGACCGACGCCCGGGTGAAACCGTCGGCGCGAGGCCTGCATTCGGGCTGCCGGCTGGAGTCGGCAGCGGCCAGCTCGTCTGCGGTATCGGTGCTGGAAGCCTGCACGAACCAGGCCGATCTGCGACTCGTGCTGTTGCGGCCGGGCAAAGACGACGACGAACCCCAGCAACACCTTGTTACCGAACCCGGGATCCGGCCCGGCTCGGGTGCTCGCGTGCTGGCCGTCTCGGATACCAACACGGCCGTGTATCTGCCCTTGCCCCAACCCAGGGTCGACATCATCGACGAGACGGGCGCGACGGTGGCGAGCACGCTGCTGCCCAAGCCCCCGTCGAGTTCGGCTGTCGCCTCGCCAGCCGGAAACCTGGTGACCTGGTGGACCGGTGATTCCCTGATGGTCTTCGAAACGGGCAAGCTGAGTCTTCGCTACACGATCGCCTCCGGCGAGACGGCCACGCCCCTGGGCCCGGGTGCGATGATGGCGGGCCAGCTGCTGGTGCCCATCACGGGCGGCCTCGGGATTTATGACCCGCTCAGCGGCGAGAACACCAGCTTCATCCCGGTGAGCCGGCAGCCGAGCACTTCAGCGGTCGTCCCTGCCGTTTCGGGCTCCAGGGTCTTCGAGCAGCGCGGCGACACCGTGGTGGCGCTGGGTTAGTTGCCGGCGCTATCAGCCCGCGCAACCGAGCGCTAAACCTCGACCGCGAAACTGGGCAGCGGCTTTCCGGTCTTCCAGTGCTTCAGCAGCGCCTCGGCCAGCTCGCGATAGGCAACGGCTCCTTTGTTCTTGCGCCCGGCCATCACCGACGAGCCCGACGCGCTGGCCTCGGCGAAGCGGACCGTGCGCGGGATCGGCGGAGCCAGCACCGGCAGGTCGTAGCGGTCTGCGACGTCGACCAGCACGTCGCGGGTGTGCGTGGTTCGCGAGTCGTACAGCGTCGGCAACGCGCCCAGCAACCGCAGGTCCGGGTTGGTGATCTGCTGGACATCGGCAACCGTGCGCAGAAACTGGCCGACACCGCGGTGGGCCAGCGTCTCGCATTGCAGCGGCACGATGACCTCGTCGGCAGCCGTCAAGCCGTTGAGCGTGAGCACCCCCAGCGAGGGCGGGCAATCCACGACGACGACGTCGAAGTCGGAGAGTTTGGCCAGCGCACGCTTGAGCGCGTACTCGCGGCCGGCCCGCATGAGCAGCATCGCCTCGGCGCCCGCCAGGTCGATGTTCGCCGGCAGCAGGGTCATTCCCTCGCTGGTGGTGACCAGCGCGGCGTTCGGCTCGACCTCACCGAGGAGTACCTCGTGCACGGACACCGGCAGCTTGTCCGGGTCTTGGCCAAGCGAGAAGGTCAAACAGCCCTGCGGGTCCAGATCTACAATCAGCACGCGCTTTCCGAGATCCGCCATTGCCGCACCCAGCGAGGCGACCGTCGTCGTCTTGGCTACGCCACCCTTCTGGTTTGCCACAGCCAATACCCGCGTTTTAGTCAAAGCGCCGCTCCTCCTTATTGCTGCGCGGTCACTCTGCCCATCCTGGCACGTCCTTTGCCCGAAGCTTCGGACGGTGGCTCCCGCAACGGTCCTGGCATGTCGGGTCCGGCAGAATCGGTCGGCATGGGCTTGAAAAAAGGGGTGGAAGACCACCGACTGGTGCTGCTCCGCCACGGCGAGACCGAGTGGTCGAAATCGGGCCAGCACACCGGGAGTACCGAGCTCGAGTTGACCGACGCCGGCCGAGACCAGGCGGAGCTGGCCGGCCACGCCCTGGGCGACCTCGAACTCACCGAACCGCTGGTGATCAGCAGCCCACGACAACGCGCCCTGGTTACCGCAGAATTGGCCGGCCTTAAAGTCGACGAGGTTTCTCCGCTACTCGCTGAATGGGATTACGGTTCCTACGAGGGACTGACCACCGAGCAAATCCGTGAATCCGAACCTGATTGGCTGGTATGGACCCATGGGTGCCCGGACGGAGAAAGCGTCCAGCAGGTCAGCGATCGCGCCGATCGGGCCGTGGCGATGGCGCTTGAGCACATGGCAACGCGCGACGTGGTTTTCGTCGGCCACAGCCATTTCTCCCGGTCGGTGATCACCCGCTGGGTCGAGCTTCCGCTGGTGGAGGGCAGCCGATTCGGAATGCCAACCGCGTCGGTCGCGGTCTGCGGCTTCGAGCACGGGGTGCGCCAGCTGGTCGCACTGGGATTGACGGGACAGTGACAGCGCGCGTCAAGCAGCCGGGCAATCCATGAGCAATCCCGAACCGCCGTTCGCGCTATGCGGGCCGGCGGGGACCGTGGTTGCCGACGGCGTGCGGGCACAGTACCGCGACGTGGCCGCCGCGCAAGCGGCCCTGCGCTCGGGAGAGGCCCCAATAGTGTTGGGCGCGTTGCCTTTCGACGTGAGCAGGCCCGTCGCACTGCTGGCGCCGGAGGCCGTGCGGCGCACCGACGCGCTGCCCGACTGGCCGACGGGACCGCTGCCCTCGGTGCGGGTCACGGCAAAGTTGCCCGCGCCCGACGCCCACCGCGAGCGGATCAGCCGGGCCCGGGATCAGCTCGCGGCACCTGACAATCCCCTGCGACCCTTGCGCAAGGTAGTGCTGGCCCGCGCGCTGCAACTCGGTGCCGACGAAGCGTTGGACGCTCGCGTCATCCTGCGCCGTCTGGTCGAGGCCGACCCGACCGCATACGGTTACCTCGTCGACCTCACTCCCGCGGGCGACGGCTACGTAGGCGCGGCGCTGGTGGGCGCCAGCCCAGAACTTCTGGTCGCTCGCTCCGGCAATCGCGTTGTGTGCCAACCGTTTGCCGGTTCGGCCCCACGTGCCGCCGACCCGGACGTCGACGCCGCCCACGGTGCGGCGCTGGCCGCCTCCGCCAAGGACCGGCACGAGCACCAACTCGTCATCGACGCCATGCGCGCCGCACTGGAACCGCTGTGCGACGACCTGACCATCGCGCCCCAGCCGCAACTTAGCCGCACCGCGGTGCTCTGGCACCTGTGCACGCCGATCAGCGGCCGGCTGCGCGACTCCTCAACCACCGCAATCGATCTGGCGCTGGCGCTGCATCCCACCCCGGCGGTCGGAGGAGTGCCGACCAAGCCCGCAGCAGAACTCATCCGCGAGCTGGAAGGGGACCGCGGCTTCTACGCCGGCGCGGTGGGCTGGTGCGATGCCCGGGGCGACGGTCGCTGGGTGGTGTCCATCCGGTGCGCGCAGCTGTCGCCCGACCGGCGCACCGCGCTGGCGCACGCCGGCGGAGGAATTGTCGCCGAGTCCAACCCTGATGACGAAGTCGAAGAAACCACAATGAAATTCGCCACGGTACTCAACGCACTTGGAGTTGCGCATGGTTGAGTTCATCCGCCGCGCCACCCCGAGGGACGCCGCAGACATTGCCGACATGATCCACGGATTGGCCGAGTTCGAGCGCGCCCCGGATCAATGTACGGTCACCGAAACGCAGATCGCCACAGCACTATTCGGTGAGTTACCGACAGTGCACGGCCACGTCGCGGTGGTAGACGGCGAAACCGCCGCGATGGCGCTGTGGTTCCTCAGCTTCTCCACCTGGGACGGTGTGGCGGGGATCTATCTGGAAGATCTGTTCGTACGGCCAGAGTTTCGCCGCCGCGGGCTGGCTCGCGCGCTGCTGTCGGAGTTGGCGCGCGAATGCCAAGACCACGGCTACACGCGGTTGTCGTGGGCGGTGCTGAACTGGAACTCCGACGCCATCGCGCTGTACGACCGAGTCGGGGCAGTGCCGCAGCGGGAGTGGACCACCTATCGGCTGTCCGGCTCGGGCTTGGCCGAGCTGGCGCGATCCCGCTGATAGCCGCCCGCCGCCCAGCGCACAGCCGCCGGACTGAACAGCAAGACCAGCGCGCTCAGCGCTATCAACGCCAGCGCAATCCCGAAGGCGAGCCGGTGTGAGCCCACCGCGAGGTACCACGCAATCGGCAGCAGCAGCAACTGGGTGAACACACCCAGGCCACGGCCCCAGCGCTTACCGTTCATCAGGGCCCAGCCGGCAGCCAGCACGGCGCCGCCGATCAGCGCGAACCAGATCGCGGTTCCCATCCCGTTGACCACTCGCTGGTCGGCTCCGGCGAGCCCGCGGACCACCAGCACCGCGGCCACCACCAATGCGGCCACCCCCTGCAGCCCGACGATCACACCGGCGCCACGCACGGCACGCGGGGCCGGATCACGGCCTGGATTCGTCACGACGCCAGCGTAGTCACGCTTGGCGGCTGGTCAGCGGACCTCTCACGGACAAGCCTTAAGCTCGTGCATCATGCGCGCCGTGCTGATCGTCAACCCCGCTGCCACGTCCACCACACCGGCCGCCCGTGACCTGCTGGCAAGCGCGCTCAAGAGCCGCCTCGAGCTCACCGTCGAGCACACCACCCATCCAGGTCACGGGGCTGAACTCGCTCACACCGCCGCCGAGAACGGAGTCGACCTGGTGGTCGTGCACGGCGGCGACGGAACGATCAGCCGAGTGGTCAACGGCTTGCTCGGTCGCCCCGGGAGCACACCGAGAGAAGCCCTGCCGGCGGTCGCGGTGGTGCCGGGCGGCTCGGCGAATGTGCTGACCAGAGCGCTGGGCCTGTCCCGGGACCCGGTTGCCGCCACCAACCAGCTGATCCAGCTGCTCGACGACTACCGGCGTCATCGGACCTGGCGCCGGATCAGCCTGATCGATTGCGGCGAGACCTGGGCCGTCATCAATGCGGGGATGGGCGTCGACGCGGAAGTGGTCGCCGGCGTGGAAGCCCAACGCAGCAAGGGCGCCAAGGTGACCCCGTTGCGCTATTGGCGAGTGGCGGTGCCTGTCGCAGTCGGCTTCAGCCGCCGCGAACCAACTCTCACGCTGGAATTGCCGGACCGCGAGGCCATTCCGGGCGTGCACTTCGCCTGGGTGTCCAACACCACGCCGTGGACGTACAGCAACGAGCGGCCGATGGTGACCAATCCCGACTGCAGCTTCGAAACGGGTCTCGGTGTGTTCGCGCTCACCAGTATGAAGATTTTCCCCACGCTGCGATTAGTGCGCCAGATGCTCTCGAAACGCCCCAACCCGCAGGCTAAGCAACTCATCCGCGACGACGACACGGCTTGGCTGCGCGTCACCACCAACGGCGAACCGGCCGCCACCCAGTTCGACGGGGAGTACCTCGGGATGCGCGAAAGCATGACGTTCCGAACGGTTCCCGACGCGCTGGCGGTGGTCGCCCCGCCTGCCAAAAAGCCGTCCTGAACTGCAGGGACTAGCCGGTGACACAAAAGTGAGACGAAAATCTCTAGGGAAGTGGCCCGCAGTGTAGTACAACGGTGTAAGGGCTTTGGTAAGAGTTCGTCAAAGTGAGATAGCCCACGAGCTAACTGACGCTATTGACATCTCTTGAGCCTGTGAAACGATCAAAAGGTTGCATGCAGAAATTTTGTAGGGGTACGGATACCTTTCTTGTGCACGCGCTAACTGCGGAACAAAAATGGCCGTGCGCCTTGCTGCGCACTCAGTGAGGAGTAAGTACTTATGGATTGGCGCCACAAGGCGGTCTGTCGCGACGAAGATCCCGAGCTGTTTTTCCCGGTAGGGAACAGCGGCCCGGCACTCGCGCAGATCGCTGACGCGAAACTGGTCTGCAATCGGTGCCCGGTGACCACGGAATGCCTCGCCTGGGCTCTGAACACAGGCCAGGACTCGGGCGTATGGGGCGGCATGAGCGAAGACGAGCGGCGCGCACTCAAGCGTCGCAGCGCCCGGACGAAGGCCCGTAGCGGAGTCTGACGCAGTTTCCGACAGTGCGGCCTCGACAAACGTCGGGGCCGCACTGTTGCGTGCCGGTATTACAGCAGCAACCGGGCCCGCCGGCCGATCGGCACCCGGAGCACCACGTCGGTGCCCTTCCCGGCGCCCTCGTGCATGCTCAACGTGCCGTCCAGCTCGGCGGACACCAGGGTCCGCACGATCTGCAGGCCGAGGCTGTCCGACTTTTCCAGGCTGAATCCCTCCGGCAGGCCGCGCCCGTCGTCGTGAACCACGACATCCAGCCAGCGTGCCGAGCGCTCAGCGCGGATCGTCACGGCCCCCCCGGAGGCCGCCGGATCGAAGGCGTGCTCGATAGCGTTCTGCACGAGTTCGGTGATCACCATGATCAGCGCCGTGGCACGGTCGGAGTCCAGGACACCGAGATCACCGACGCGGTTGATCCGGATCGGCCTGTCCACCGACGCCACATCGTTCATGATCGGCAGAATCCGATCGATGACCTCGTCGAGGTTGACCTGCTCGTCGACTGACATCGACAGCGCGTCATGGACCAGGGCGATCGACGAGACCCGGCGTACCGATTCGATCAGCGCCTCGCGCCCCTCTGCATTGGCTGTACGACGGGCCTGCAGGCGCAACAGCGCCGCCACCGTTTGCAGGTTGTTTTTCACCCGATGGTGAATTTCGCGAATGGTGGCGTCCTTCGATATCAGCGCGCGGTCGCGCCGTTTCACCTCGGTGACGTCGCGGATCAGTATCGCGGCACCTGCGCTGGCGCGGTTGACCACCAGCGGCACGGTGCGTAGCAGGACCGTGGCACCCCCGGCGTCGACTTCCATCCGCATGCTCGTCCCGCCGGCCAGCAAGTCGAGCACATGCTCGGCCACCTCTTGCGCCTCAAAGGGGTCCGAGATGAGCGGGCGTGTCACCTCGATGAAGTTGTGACCTTCCAACTCGCTGACCAGACCCATCCGGTGATAGGCCGACAGTGCGTTGGGACTGGCGTAGGCGACGACGCCGTTGACGTCCAGGCGGATGAAGCCGTCGCCGGCACGCGGGGTGGAACGCGACATGGCCACGTCTCCGACGTCGGGAAACGTGCCGTCGCCCAGCATGTGCAAAAGGTCGGTGGCGCACTCCTGGTAGGCGGTTTCCAGGTGGCCGGACGAGCGCTCGACCGCCACGTCGGTTTGGTGGCGGGTCAGCACCGCCACCACCTGGTCGCCATACCGTACCGGGGAGGCCTCGACGTTAGGCCCGGGCAGTTGCCACGAATGCGGTTGCACCGCATCGTTTTCCCGCTCCGAAGTACCAGAAGCGAAGGTAGCGGCGACGAGCGGCAACCGATCGGCAGCGACGACGCTGCCCACGGCATCGGTCTGCAGAACTGTGGGCGCGGTGTTCGGCCGGCATTGCGCCACACATACCAGCACGCCGTCGTCGCGGCGCACCCACATCAGGTAGTCGGCGAAGGACAGGTCGGCTAGCAGCTGCCACTCCCCCACCACCGCATGCAGGTGGTCGACCGCATTGCCGGGCAGCACCGTGTGTTCGGCAAGCAGATCACCGAGAGTGGACATGACGCTCCCCCGCGTGCTCCCGGATGACCCCGGCCTGCGTATCTGTCGAGTCCAACGGCTAGCTGATCACAGCGATGAGGTCGCCGGCCTGGATGACGTCGCCGACCGACACACTGACCTTGCTGACGGTGCCGCCGACTTCGGCCAGCACGGGGATCTCCATCTTCATCGACTCCAGCAGCACGACGGTGTCGCCTTTGCCGATCTGGTCGCCCTCCCGGACAACGACTTCGAGCACGCTGGCCACGATCTCGGCGCGAACATCCTCGGCCATCTTCACCCCACTTGTTTCGGCCATTCCGCATGCTGACTGCTGGTCTCTCAGGCTCATGTATATCGAACCACAAGACGGTCCAGAACAGCGGCGCGCAGGCTACCGACGTGGCGTGACAGGGCGCATGGGACACTGTTGGGTAACCGGGCGGACCTCAACACACTTATGGCCGCCCCGCATTCGAATAAACGGAGGTTACCCATGGCCAAGCGTGGCCGTAAGAAGCGCGACCGGAAGTACAGCAAAGCCAACCACGGCAAGCGCCCGAACTCGTAGCCGCACCGAACGCAGTAGCCCCTGATTCGTGCCGAATCAGGGGCCTTTCGCGTCAGCTCTCAGGACCCGCCGCGGATGATGGTGGTTCGGCGGATCTCCAGCCGCAGGCGTTCCCGCAACCCCTCGGGGGCTTTGTCGCCTCTGCATTTGGTCGCGATCAGCGCCTTGATCCGCTCCTCGAGCCCGTAATGCTTCAAGCATCCGGGGCATGCCTCGAGGTGCCGGCGCAGCTTCTCCCGGGACTCCGGGGTGCATTCACCGTCCAGCAGGGTCCATACCTCGGCGATTACTTCCGCACAACCGAGCCCACCGTGCGAGTCGTCGACAGCGCTGACGTCGGCGCAGGGGTCGACTGGGCCGGGCGTATCACTCATGACGACACCTCCTCGTGCGCCTGTTGACCGCGGATGAATCCGCGCTCCTTGGCCACATCGGCCAACAGAGCGCGCAGCTGACGTCTGCCACGATGAAGCCGCGACATCACCGTCCCGATCGGCGTATCCATGATCTCGGCGATTTCCTTATAAGGGAAACCCTCGACGTCGGCGTAGTAGACCGCCATCCGGAACTCTTCCGGCAGAGCTTGCAGCGCTGCTTTGATCTCGGTGTCGGGCAGTGCCTCGAGCGCCTCGACCTCGGCTGAACGCAAGCCGGTGGAGGAATGCTCGGCGTTGGACGCCAGTTGCCAGTCGGTGATTGCCTCGGTCGGATATTCCGCTGGCTGGCGCTGCTTCTTGCGGTAGCTGTTGATGTAGGTGTTGGTCAGAATCCGGTACAGCCACGCTTTGAGGTTGGTGCCTTCCCGGAACGAGCGAAAACCCGCGTAGGCCTTCACCATCGTTTCCTGGAGCAGGTCCTCGGCGTCGGCCGGATTGCGCGTCATGCGCAGTGCACCGCCGTAGAGCTGATCCAGGAGTGGAATGGCGTCACGCTCGAAGCGTGCGGTCAGTTCCGCGTCGGTTTCGTCAGGCGGCGGCCCGGACTTGGGAACGTCCAAGTCGGTGGCGCCGTCCCGCACGTTTTCCAGGTCGGCCATATCGATTAGCACGTTCCCTTCTGCAGACGAGGGCGCCAACTCAGCGTCACCCAACAGGCTCGTCGCCGTTGACACCAGACTCCTCCAATCTAAGGGCTGTGACCGACAGTGTCTGCCCGGCTCGTGTCGCGGGCACCTAGCTGCAGAAACCTCATCGATCAACAGCGCCACCGCGCGCACTATTTCCGCAGCCCAGGCGGACCGCAGGTCCCGCGATCCAGACCTGCCGACCCGGACGTTAGTGTGACGCCATGTCCCACGCCACGTCTCTGCAAGGCAAGACCATGTTCATTTCCGGCGCCAGCCGCGGCATCGGCCTCGCGATCGCCAAACGGGCCGCCCAGGACGGCGCCAACATCGCGCTGATCGCCAAGACCGCCGAGCCCCACCCCAAGCTGCCCGGCACGGTGTACACCGCGGCCAAGGAGCTGGAGGAAGCGGGCGGTCAGGCCTTGCCGATCGTCGGGGACGTCCGCGACCCGGATTCCGTCGCCACCGCGGTGGCCCAGACCGTCGATCAGTTCGGCGGCATCGACATCTGCGTCAACAATGCGTCGGCGATCAACCTGGGCTCTATCACCGAAGTGCCGATGAAGCGCTTCGATTTGATGAACGGCATCCAGGTCCGCGGCACGTATGCCGTGTCGCAGGCGTGCATTCCGCACCTTAAGGGTCGGGAGAATCCACACATCCTCACGCTGTCGCCACCGGTGCTGCTGGACAAGAAATGGCTGAAGCCGACGGCCTACATGATGGCTAAGTTCGGTATGACGTTGTGCGCGTTGGGTATTGCCGAGGAGATGCGCGACGAGGGCATCGCTTCCAACACGTTGTGGCCGCGCACGCTGGTGGCCACCGCCGCGGTGCAGAACCTGCTCGGCGGCGAGGAAGCGATGGGGCGGGCCCGTAAGCCCGACGTGTACGCCGACGCGGCCTACGTCATCCTCAACAAGCCGGCCCGCGAATACACCGGCAACACCTTGTTATGTGAGGACGTGCTGGTGGAATCCGGCGTCACCGACTTGTCGGTCTACGACTGCGTGCCGGGCGGAAACCTCGGTGTCGACTTCTGGGTGGACGGGGTAAACCCGCCGGGATACTCCCAGCCCTAGGGTGGCGGGTGCAGCAACACCTGCGGTCGCCGCGTTGGTCAATGCCGGTGTGCGGCACGAGATCCTGCACTTCGACGTCGTCACAGACCTGTCGGACTCCGGCGATTTCGCGCAGGATCAGGTTTTCAAGACGCTGGTGATCGCACTGCCCGGCGAGCTCGCGGTCGCCGTCGTGCCGGTGCCGTCGAAGTTGTCGCTGAAGGCAGCCGCGGCGGCGTTCGGCGTGCCCAAAGCCAGCATGGCCGAACCCGCTGCGGTCGAGCGGGCGACCGGCTACGTGGTCGGCGGCATCTCCCCGTTCGCTCAGCGGAAGCGGTTGCGGACCGTGGTGGACAGCTCGGCGTTGAAGTGGGATCGGGTGTTGTGCAGTGCCGGCAAGCGTCATTGGGACATCGCGGTGCCGCCGCAGGATCTGATCCGGTTGACCGACGCGGTCACCTGGGATTTGACCGGACGAGCGGACGCGAAAACCCGTGCCACGCCGTGACTTTGGGCGATTGCGTCTGCTTGCACTCACGGCTCGACCCGCTGGATCGTGTTGACCCCATCGATCGACCGGTCGAAGGACGCGACCCGGCCCACTCCTGTGCTCTCGGCACAGGCGACCAAATAGGCTTCCGCGAAGTCAATCCGCTCGGTCTCATAAACCTCGATAGCTCGCAGAAGCAATCCCGGATCCACGCTGACAATCGAGTCGAAGGCGACGAGCGACCGCATTGCCTGGGCTATTTGGTTGCGCGGCGCTTCGTAGAACGACTCCAACACGTACACCGTCTCGGCCAAAACGAGATCAGTCAGCAGCAGCTCTCAGCGCATCCCGTACCGCCTTGGGGATGGTGACTTGCCCTTTTGACGTCACCTTAGCGGCAATATCCACCCTTTCTCCTTACTTATGAGTCCAAGTAAGAACAGCGCGCAGCGCCCCTCGACAGCCCGAACAGACGCAAAAGCTCGCGACACGCCGTGGTTTTCGGTGATTTTGCGTCTGCTCGCCCTCATCCGGGGCCCGAAGTTATGGTCGTTCTCCGGGCCCGAACAGGAAGTTCTCGATGACTGGAGCGAGCTGGGTCGCGTTGTGTACCAGATCGATGTGCCCGCCGTCATGCAAATGCAGGCGAGAATGGGGCAGCAATGTGTGCATGATGTGGGCGTTGACCACCGGGATGATCGGATCGTCGGTGCCGGCCACGATCAGCGTCTGTTGTCGCACCGCGGGCAGCGCGAACAGACTGGTCCACACCGAGCCCGCGAGCAGTTGATGTAGGTATCCGATCCGCGATCCGGCATGCAGCTGACGCACGAACAGTCGCGCCACGTCCTCGCCGTGGGCGCGGACCGTGCCGCCGTAGAGCTCTCCGGCAATGGACGCGGCGTAGTCCGGATCCGAGAACCTGCGCGGGGTAACCATTTTCGCCAGAATTCTCGGGTGGGCGGGCACCATCAGCGCGCCGGTGCCCGTCGCGACCAGCACCAAGCGCCGGCATCGGCGCGGATTCTGGAACGCGAACTGCTGCGCAAGGGCCCCGCCCCAGGACAGCCCAAGCACGTCCACCACGCCGATACCCAACTTGGACAGCACCCGGCCCAGCACCCAGGCAAGATAGGGAAACCCGTACGGCAGAACAGAAGTGGGTGATCCACCGGTGCCCGGCACGTCGAATCTGACTACCGTGCAACCCATCTGCTCGACGAGTGGATCGAGCACCTCGAGGCTCGCGCCGATGCCGTTGCACAGCACCAACGGCACGCCCGTTCCGCGGTGCACGTTCACGCGAATGCGCTGGCCACCCGCACTGACGTAGTGTTCCTCGCCGATAGCGGATGCGGCAGCGGCACGGGTGCGCGGCACCTCACTTCTCCATCACATAGCTGCCGGGCGCCGGACCCAGCGGCGGGAAGCCGTCCCCGCCAAGTATTTTGGGGGCGTCGACCTCGGAGCCGCTGCGCTCGGCGAGCCAGCTCACATAGTCCGGCCACCACGAGTCGGGGAACTTCTGAGCCGAATCCAGCCACTGCTGGGGATCTTCCGCGTCGACCGGACCCGTTCGGAAAGACGCCTTCGGGTTACCGGGCGGATTGACCAAGGCAGCGATGTGGCCGCTGGTGGACAGCACATAGCGGTTGTCCTTGCTGCCGAGCAGGCGCGCGCTGCGATAGGTCGCCTGCCACGGGGAAATGTGGTCGGCCACCCCGCCGATCACGTAGGCGTCGGAGGCGACCTTGCTCAGGTCGACCGGGCTGCCCAGCATGCTGACCTCGCCTGGAGTGACCAGCGCGTTCCGAAGTCCCATCAGCACCATGTCGCGGTGCAGTGCGGCGGCCATCCGGGTGGTGTCGGCATTCCAGAACAACACGTCGAACGGCGCGGGTTTGCGGCCTTGCACGTAGTTGTTCACGACGTAGCGCCACACCAGGTCGGTGGGTCGTAGCCAGGCGAACATCTCGGCCATGTCGCGCCCGTCGAGGAAACCCTTCCTGGCCGAAACCCGAATCGCCGCATGCGCCGCGCGATCGCTCATCGCCGCTACGGCAAATCCCGCGCGCGTCTCATCCAGCACCGTGACCGCGAGGTTGAGGCCCGCTACCCGGTCGCCCTCGCCGATGTCGGCGAGATGGGCCGCGACCATCGCCGCCAAGATGCCTCCCGAGCAGGTGGCCAGCAGATGGGTGCTGTCGGTGCCGGCGATCTTCTGCACCGCGTCCATCGCTTCGACGATCGCCGCGCCGTAGGCATCGAACCCCCAATCACGGTGCCGCGCTTGTGGATTACGCCAAGAAATCACGAAGACTTGCTGGCCCTGCTGGACAAAGTACTCAATCATGCTGCGTCCTGGCGCGATGTCCATGATGTAGTACTTGTTGATCACCGGCGGCACCATCAGCAATGGAATGGTGCGCACCTTGGCGGTCTGTGGGGCGTACTGGATCAATTCGAACATCGAGGTTTGCAGCACCACAGCACCTTTGGTGACGGCTAAGCCTCCAGGGTTCTCGCCCACCGCGAAAGCGTCCGGCTCCACCATCGCCGGCACCCTCGGCTTGGAAATCATGTCGCGGGCGAATGCTTTCGCGCCCCGGACCGCGCTCAGACCGCCCGTGTCGATCAGCGCCTTCCAGCCCAGCGGGCTGATCAGCGGGTTGTTGCTGGGCGCCAGGCCCTCGACGAAGTTGTCCACCACGAACTGCATCTTCTCGTTGTCGCGCCAGTCCAGCTGAGCGTCGGCGAGCAGTCCTTCCGCGGTCTCGGCTCCGGCCAGATAGGCCTGCATGATTCGGTGCAGCAGCGGATTCTGTTGCCACGCAGGGTCGGCGAACCGCTTGTCGGCCCGTGCCGGAGCGCGGTGCGACTTGCCCGCGGCGATGCTGCCGAGTTCGCGGGTGAGCGTGGCGGCGCGGCCGGCCACTGCGCCGGGCTGCTGCGCGAGGTTGGCGGCGACGCGGGCCCAGGTGGCGTCGGGCATCATCCGCCTGACGAACGGCCGGGTGGCGCTGGTGAGCAACAGGTCGAGCGGGGCGGCCAGCTCGTCCGGTGCGGTGTTTTGAGTTGCCATCGTTATCGGGTGCTTTCAGTCGTCGGAACGGGTCCCTCTTCGGGAAGAACGATGTCCCGCTTTTGGACCTTTCCGGTGGGTCCCTTGGGCAGCTCGTCGACGAGCCAGACCTGGCGCGGGTACTTGTAGGCGGCCACCCGCTCCTTGACGTAATCGCGCAGCTCGTCAGGGGTCACTGTGCCCTGTTTCAAGGCGTCTTTCTTGAGAGCGACCGCGGCACCGACTTCCTCGCCGAGGGAGTCGTGCGGGATACCGATGACGGCGGCTTCGGCCACCGCCGGATGCTCGTAGAGCACTTCCTCGATCTCGCGGGGATACACGTTGTAGCCGCCGCGGATGATCATGTCCTTCGTGCGGTCGACGATGTAAAAGTAGCCATCCCCGTCGACGCGTCCGACGTCGCCGGTGTTGAGCCAGCCGTCGGCGGTGATGGTCGCTTTGGTTGCGTCGGGCAGGTTCCAGTAGCCCTTCATGACGTTGTGCCCCCGGATCTGGATCTCGCCCGTCTCCCCTTGAGGGACCTCAGCGCCGTCCAGGTCGACAACCCGCATCTCGACGCCTTCCACCGGCGTGCCGATCGAGCCTGGCTTGCGTTGCCGGTCCGGATGATTGAACGAGGCGACCGGCGAACTCTCGGACAGTCCGTAGCCCTCCAGGATCATGCACCCGAAGGCACTCTCGAAGTCGTTGAGCACCTGCACCGGCAGGGACGCTCCACCGGACATGCACGCGCGCAGGCTCTTTGTCGCCTCGGCGGCAGTCTCGTCCGCGACGCTCAACAACGCCGAATACATCGTCGGCACGCCTTCGAAAACGGTTACGCCCTCACGTTCGATCAGCTTGACCGCCTCGCGTGGCTCGAATCGCGGCAGCAGCGCCAACGTCGCGCCGGCCAGCACCGAGGCGTTCAGCCCGCCGGTCAGACCGAAGACGTGGAATAGCGGGAGGCAACCCATCACCACGTCGTCGGGACTGATCTGCACCAGGGTCCGCACGCACACGTCGGCGTTGCGGCACATGTTGCCGTGAGTCAGCATGGCGCCCTTGGGTTTTCCGGTGGTGCCCGAGGTGTGCAGGATGACCGCGACGTCGTCGTCGTCGCGTTGCACAGGCGCGCCCTGGCTGGGGAGGTCGGCGATCAGCTCGGCCAGTCCGGCATCGTCGACAACCCAACACTTGGCGCCCACCTCGGCGGCGCCGGCGTTGGCTTCCTCGGCGAAGGCGGGTGTGGCGAACAATGCCTTGGCGCCGCTGTTGGACAGGTAGTAGGTCACCTCACGGGCTTTGAGCAGCGGGTTCATCGGAACCGCCACCGCGCCGCGATACATGATCCCGTAGAACGCGATCGCGAATGCCGGCGTGTTGGGCAACATCACGCCAACCCGATCGCCCGGCTCGACTCCGGCCCGCTGCAGCAGCGTCGCGACCCGGGCCGCTGCGGCGTCCAACTCGGCGAACGTCAACCGCAAATCACCACAGCGGAGCGCGACGCGGTCGGGGTGACGGTCTTTCGATGCAACGAGATTGGCGCTTAGTGCGGTCATGAGCTGCCTCCGGGAAGTGCTTGTCGTGCGTGTTTCCAGCGTCGTCTTCGCGACCGCAGACCACAATGTGCGCGCAAACAACAGCGAGGTCCGTTCGGTGTTACCACGCACATCCGCCCATTCCCGGGCATAGGGTTTGCCGGTATGGGCGTGGTATCCAAACCCCGCGGCGCGCCGCATGGCGCGGCGGTTGATCCGCACGTCATCGAACTCGGAAAGCTCATGCTGGCTCGCGCGCCGAAACTCGGAACAGCGATGGCGGATCTGCTCTGTCAAGAGATCGACGCATACCGGGATGCCAGCGTCGTCGCCAGGGATCAGGTCGCCGAAAGCTGTGTCGCAAACTTGACGTTCATCTTCCACTCGCTGGCCGGAGATGCCGACATCTCGCCGGCCGAGCAGACCGGCACCGAGCGCGCGCTCGCCGGCGTGCCGCTGCCGGCGGTGATGACCGCCTACCGGATCGGCTTCCGGTTCATGTGGGAGGAGACCCTGGCCACCGCGCGGGCGGCGGCCATCCCCACCGACTCGATCCTGGATGCCACCGCCCGCGTCTTCTTCGCCCAGGAGACCTTCACCCAGGCCATGAGCAACGCCTACCGCCAACAACTGACCGCACAGATCCTCGAGCGGGAGGAAGAGCGATCGGCGCTGGTGGAAGCGCTGCTGTCGCGACGAATGACCGACCGGCAGAGTTTGTGGGAGGCCGCAGACCTGTTGCGACTGCCGACCTCGGGGCCCTACGTCGTGGTGGCCGCGGAGTTGCCCGCGATCGGAAAGCTGGGATTGCCGGCGATCGAGAACAAGCTGTCCGCCCGCGACATCCGCTCGGCGTGGCGGCTGCTGCCCGACCTGCAGGTCGGGATCGTGCACCTGCGCCCTTCGGGTTCGTCCGGCACGCTCGGCACACTCGTCGAAGTGCTCCGGCAGGTGGCAACCGCCCGCGTCGGCATCAGTCCGCCGTATGACGAGCTGTCCGAGACCAGTGACGCCCTGCGCTACGCCCGGCTTGCGGTCATCGGGAAACCGTCGGCGGAGTCGCTGGTCGCCGTGTTCGACGACACCCCGCTCGCGGTCGCAGCGGTCAGCGCGCCAGAGGTGATGGCGAAGATCAAGACGACGTTGCTCGGGCGAGTGGACGAGCTGCCCGACGAGGAACGCGCGGTGCTGCTCGACACTTTCCAGGCCTGGCTGCAGGCGGGCGGCTCTGCCAACGACACCGCCAAAACGGTCTATTGCCATCCCAACACCGTGCGCCACCGGTTGCGCCGCATCGAGGAGCTGACCGGCCGATCACTTTCGCGGCCAAGGGATCTTGCCGAGCTGTGTCTGGCATTCGAGGTCGAACGCCGTCTGCCGTAGCGGTTTTTTGTTTCCCGAAGACAAGCACTCGTCGCAAGTTGGTCGGTTCGAGACATTACTGGGCTGAGTCCGGCTCGGTAAATTTTCTACCCGAAGCCAGTGATTCGATCACCGACAGCTCGAATCCTCAAGTGCTACAACCTATCCCGACACCCCGCCGCACAGCGGAGAAATGAAGGCGAAGCCATGTTCGAAGCAATCACGCAAATCAGCATCTACCTCGCGATGGTTCTGCTTCCGGTGCTTATTCCGGCAGCGTTCCATGTCTTCTACGTGGCCCGCGAGCGGAAGCAGTCCTACCTGCAGGCTCGGGCAATCCGGATGCCCCGGATCACAGCGCCCCGTCGCCTCGCGGTTCCCGCCGCAGCCTGATCGCTGCGCCACACGACCCGACCGGGCCCGCCACCGCCGCCGGGCCCGGTCATTTCGTTCGCGGGACCGCCGCGCCGTACCAATGACAGGCGAGCAAAGCCAGTTCAACCTCGAGCCGGTCGGTACCGATCTCGCGCCCGCGCCGGGCAACGGCCCGGCCCACTCGGTACTTGACGGAGTTGAAGTGCATGTTGAGTTCCTCGGCGGCCAGCTTGTAGCTGCAGCCGCAACCCAGATACACCCGCAGCGTGTCACGTAGCCGCGCGTCGTTATCGGTGTCGGCGGCAAGGTCGCCGAGCACATCGGCCACCCATTCCCGGATGCCGTCGACGTCGCCGCCGAGTCGCGCGACAACGGACAAGCCGGGGTCGCTGGCCGCGATCACGGTCCGCGTCGAAGAGTTCGGCTGTTCAGTGACGATCGCGACGGCGCGGGCCTCGGCCGCCTGGCGGTGCGAGTGGCGAAAGCCGTCCACACCGGCACCCATCGTCCCGATTGCCACGCTGGGCGAGTCCTTCTCGGTCTGGGCGAACCGGCGAATGGTCGCCACGGCGTCGTCAGCCGTCGCCCGATAGGGCAGCCAGCCCCACCCGCTGCTGCGGTCCGCGGCGACGAACAGCGGGCTCGCGTCGACGCCGGCGGCCTCGCCAAGTTCGCGCAAGAACCTCTGCAGCCGGGGAAGTTCGTCGACTTCGGCGCCCTGGTCCGGATACCACATGACCAGCCCGACGTGGTGCCAGCGCAGCGGATAGCGGATCGACGTGGTCGCGGCATCGACGTCGATGCTCTTGGTTGCGGCCAGGATCTCCCGCACCCGCACGCCGCGAAGCGTGTTCTGATTTTCCAGCCATCGTTCGCGTTCGTCTTCGTAGATCACGACGACCTGCTGCGACATCCAGTCGATGTAGGCGAATATCGCGGTGCCCATCGCCTCGATCACCGCTACCCGCATCGCGTCCGGGATGTCGATCGCGCGCAATTCGGCGAAGATCAGCTCGGTCATACGGCGCTGACCGAGCCGGTAGGCGCGCACCAGCGCATTGACGGGAACCCCATGCTGGGCCAGGCGGCGCGCATATTCCAGCGCCGCGGTGGGCGCCTCGACACGTTCGACCGCAATGTCGTAGCGCATCGCATGCAACATGGTGTCCACGTTGCCCTCGATGCTGGCCCAGAGCAGCTCCATGATGCGCGGGTCACGGCGCAGATCGGCGATTTGATCCTTCAGGGCAGCATGGATCTCCGACGTCACGTCGGCCAGCCGACCGTGCAGTCGGGCGGCGATGTCGGCGACGTAGCGGCTCACCTCGACTTGGGCATCGAGGGTGCCCGGCCGCGGTTTCTCCACGCCCTCGACGTTAGCCGCCGCAGTTGTTTTTAGGCGATAACACCGCCGTTCAGGTTTGTCGGTCAGCGACTGTCTCGCGCGTCCGGGGATTCCTACCGTTAGCGGCACTCTGTCGTCGCAACCAAGGAGCCACCACCATGGCACTCACACAACCTCATCTCCCCGCGGTCGATCCGGATGAGTTCTTGCGCAAGCCGCTGATGGAGCGAATGCGCATCCTCGCCGCCGATTGGGCCGAAAACGGCTTCGGCTCACCGCGCATCGTCCACCTGATCTACATCGTGAAGCTGGTCGTGTTCTTCGCGATCGGCGGCATCACGGTGGCCACGGCGACATCGGGCCTGCCGGCCTTCTGGCATGTCACCGAATGGTGGAACCAGCCCATCGTCTACCAGAAAGTCATCCTGTGGACCGTGTTGCTCGAGGCCATCGGCGTCGCCGGATCCTGGGGTCCGCTGGCCGGCAAGATCAAGCCGATGACCGGTGGCATCTACTTCTGGGCCCGACCGGGCACCATCCGGCTGCGGCCGTGGAAGTGGGTGCCGCTCACCGACGGTGACCGGCGCACCCGGTTCGACATCGGGCTCTACCTGGCGCTGCTGACCAGCCTGGGCGTTGCCCTGGTCCTGCCGGGCGTGCACAGCGACTCGCTGTCAAAGATGGTGCCGGACAACATATCCGGGCTGGTCAACCCGGCGCTGCTGGTGGCCCCGATCGCGCTGCTGGTTCTGGTGGGCCTGCGCGACAAGACCATCTTTCTGGCCGCCCGCGGCGAGCAGTACTTTCCGGCGCTGGTGTTCTTCGCCGTGCTGCCTTTCACCAACATGATCGTCGCGCTGAAGATGCTGATCGTGGTGGTGTGGGTCGGGGCCGGATTCTCGAAGTTCGGCAAGCACTTTTCCAGCGTGATTCCGCCGATGGTCAGCAACAGCCCCTTCATCCCGTTCAAATGGCTCAAGCGGGCGCACTACCGGGATTTCCCGCGCGACATGCGGCCGTCGCGGGTGGCGGATTTCATGGCGCACGTCAACGGCACCTTCGTCGAGATCGTCGCCCCGCTGGTCCTGTTCTTCTCCACCAACAAATGGCTGACGCTGGCCGGGGCGCTGCTCATGGTGGGGTTCCACCTGTTCATCATCTCGACCTTCCCGTTGGCCGTGCCGCTGGAATGGAACGTCGTATTCGCTTACACCACAGTGTTTTTGTTCCTCGGATTCCCGAATCGGGGCGGATACGCCCCGTGGGACATGACGCCGCCCTGGCTGGCCGCCGTTATCGCCGCGGGTCTGCTGTTCTTCCCCGTTCTGGGTAACCTGCGGCCGGACAAGGTCTCGTTCCTGCCGTCGCTGCGGCAGTACGCGGGCAACTGGGCGTCGGCGGTGTGGGCGTTCGCGCCGGGTGCGGAGGCCAAGCTGGACCGGGTCACCCGCTCGGCGGGGAACCAGGTCGACCAGTTCATCGCATTCGGTTACGAACCGCAGTGGGCCGAGATCACCGCGCAGAAGACCATCGCCTGGCGCACCATGCACAGTCAGGGCCGCGGCCTGTTCTCGCTACTGGTCAGCCACCTGCCCGACGTCGACACCCGGACCGTGCGGGAAGGCGAGTTCTTGTGCAATTCCCTGATCGGGTTCAACTTCGGCGACGGCCACCTGCACAATGAAGACTTGATCCAAGCAGTGCAGCGGCAAGCCGAATTCGATCCGGGCGAGTGTGTCATCGCCTGGGTGGAGTCGGAGGCCGTGGGCAGCGGCGTACAGCACTACAAATTGATCGACGCCGCTTTGGGGGTCGTCGAGCGCGGGACCTGGAAGGTGGCCGACGTGGTGGCCGAACAGCCGTGGCTGCCCAACGGCCCCATTCCGACCCACGTGAGTTGGTCGCTGCGCGACGGGACGGGTTCGTCGCAGCGCGGGAGTGAGCGAGGAGCTCTGGCATGAGCACAGCAATGGTGGTGGGCGGCGGGCCTAATGGGCTCGCCGCCGCCATTTTCCTGGCGGCCAAAGGCGTGGAAGTCACCGTGCTGGAGGCCGCCGACGAGGTCGGTGGCGGTGTACGCAGCAGCGAAGCGATCATCCCGGGCCTGTTGCACGACCACTGCTCGGCCATCCACCCGATGGCCGTCGGCTCGCAGTTCCTGGCCGAGTTCGACCTGGGACGGTACGGGTTGTCGTGGCGCTGGCCGGAGATCGATTGCGTGCACCCGCTCGACGGCGGGTCCGCCGGGGTGCTTTACCGCTCGGTGTCGGAGACCGCCGCCGGTCTCGGGCGCGACGGGTCGCGGTGGCGATTGGCGTTCGGGTACCCGGCGGCGCGATTCGATGTGTTGAGCGACGACATCATGCGGCCCCTGCTACGGCTGCCGCACCATCCGCTGACGTTGGCGCGCTTCGGCGCACCCACCGTGTTGCCGGCGTCGACGTTTGCCCGGCTATTCCGCACCGACGAGGGCCGCGCGTTGTTCGGAGGCGTTGCGGCCCATGCCTTCCGGCCGCTGCACTACCCGATGACCACGGCCATCGGGATGGGGATCATCGCCGCCGGCCACCGGCACGGCTGGGCGGTGGCCGAAGGCGGTTCGCAGTCCATCACCCACGCAATGGTGGCGCTGCTGGGAGAACTGGGCGGCAAGATCGAGACCGGCGTCCGGGTCGAGGCCTTGTCGCAATTGCCGCCGGCGGACGTCACCATGTTCGATCTGGCACCCGGCGCGGTCGCCGGTATTCTCGGCGACCGATTGCCCCGCCGAATTGCGCGTGCATTCACCAGGTTCCGGCGCGGTCCCGGCGCATTCAAGGTCGACTTCGCCGTCGAGGGCGGCGTGCCGTGGACGAATCCCGACGCTCACCGGGCCGGCACGGTGCATCTGGCCGGGACCTACGCCGAACTCGCCGCAACCGAGCGGGACATCCACGCCGGGCGGATGCCCGAGCGGCCGTTCGTGCTGGTTGGGCAGCAGTATCTGGCCGACCCGCAACGCTCGGTGGGCAATGTCCACCCGGTGTGGAGCTACGCGCATGTCCCCAACGGTTACACCGGCGACGCGACTGAGGCGATCACCGCGCAGATCGAGCGGTTCGCGCCCGGCTTCCGGGACCGCGTGGTAGGCCAGGCTGCCCGGACCACGACGCAGATGTCCTCCTACAACCTCAACTACGTCGGCGGAGACATCATGACCGGCGCCAAGGACATTCGCCAGCTGACGTTCGGGCCGCGGATCACACTGTCGCCCTACACTATTGGCGTGCCGGGTATGTATATCTGCTCGGCAGCCACCCCGCCGGGGCCCGGCGCGCATGGCATGTGCGGCGCCAACGCCGCCCGACTCGCGTTGGGCTACCTCACTTCCCGAAGCTGATGGCATTCAGTGTGAACTTACGGCTTTCAGCGTGAATGTAGGGCGCCAATCGGCGCGAATTTTCGCCCAGGTCGCACACCCGACACCAACGATTCACTCCCAAAGCCGTGGATTCACAACCAAAGTCAAGAATCCATTCCGAAAGCCGTTGACTACGAATTCCGGTTCACAGGCACCGCCGACGTGGGTCTTTCAGCCTAGGCTGCGCCAAATCAGCTGGCGCACGCCAGTTGTCGCGGTAATACGTCGTATCGCCCCTGGCTCAGACCGTCAGGTATCCGCCGTCGACGGCGATGGTGGTGCCGGTGATATAGCGAGCGGCGTCGGTACACAGGAACAGCACCGCTGGTGCGACCTCGCCGGGTAGCCCCATCCGGCCCATCGGGGTGTGCCGCATTTCCGGTTCAAACAGGTCAGGAATGCTTAGCATGGGGTGCGTCATCCGGGTTTCGATCAGCCCGGGCGCCACGGCGTTGACCCGGATGCCGTCGTCAACCCAGCGCCGCGCAAGGTTTTTCGTGAAGGCCACCATTCCGGCCTTCGACGAACTATAGGCGGGCACGTTGACCGCAGACACAAACGCCGACATCGACGCGATGGAGACCACACTGGCTCCCCCGGCGGCGTTGCTGTGCTTGAGCCGCTCGTGACAGGCCATGGTCAAGCGCATATGAGCGAACATGTTGACCGCCACCGAGCCGGCGTAGCCGTCGGGATCCCACTCGTCCTTGCGCGCCGCGTACGGCCCACCGGCGTTGTTGACCAGAACGTCGAGTTCGCCCAGCGATGCCGCCAGCTCGTCGATGGCCGCGGTATCCGACATCTGGCATTGCCGGAATAGCATTGCGCTCAAGTCGGTTTCGGGGTAGTCCCCGGCCGACGCGCGGGTACCGGTGACTGTGACGACAGCGCCCGCTTTGGCGAAGTCGTTGGCGATCGCGTACCCGATGCCGCTGGTCCCGCCAGTCACGAGCACGTTGGTGCCGGTGAAGTCGAAGCTGACAGTGTTCATTGCGCCCTCAGCTCCCTAACCAACACTGGTCCGGCGGTTACAGGGACCGGGCACCGGTGGCTACCGCGCAGCAGTTAGAGACACCGGGTGACATCAAGCGCGCCACCGGAGTACCGGTCGCCTCCGCGAGGTCAGCGGCTTCGGGTCGCTCTCGATGAATCCCAACCATCCCGATGTCCTTCGTCTAGAACCGCAGCCCCTATTGTTCTAGAGGTAATGGCAACACGTTTGCAAGATGTGGGACACCGCGGCCTGGCCGACAAGGTTGCGGTCGTGGTCGGCGGCGCCACCGGCATCGGCGCGGCGACGGCCGCTCGGCTCGGCGCGGAGGGCTGCCGGGTGGTCGTCGGGGACGTCGCCGCCGACGCGGCGCGACAGACGGCCGCGGACATCGTCTCGGCGGGCGGAACGGCGACGCATGCCGTCTTCGACCTGGCGGACCCCGCGTCGGTCAGCGAGTTGATTCACTGTGCCACAACCACTTACGAGGGCGTCGACCTGATGTTCAACGTCGGCGCCGACATGAGCACCATCCGTG
Organism: Mycobacterium sp. 852002-51163_SCH5372311; assembly: GCF_001667115.1. Classification (GTDB taxonomy): domain Bacteria; phylum Actinomycetota; class Actinomycetes; order Mycobacteriales; family Mycobacteriaceae; genus Mycobacterium. The sequence goes on from NZ_LZIJ01000109.1 coordinate 61,152, forward strand.
CCGACACCGACGTGGTCGACATCGACTTCGAAGTCTGGGACCGGGTGATGGCGGTGAACCTGCGCGGGTACGTGGCCGCAATGAAGTACGCCATCCCGTGCATGCTCGCTCGGGGTGAGGGCGCGATCGTCAACATGTCATCGGCGGCCGCCTTTCAGGGTGAGCCCGCGCGCCCGGCCTACGCCACCGCCAAAGCCGGAATCGGCGCTCTGACAAGGCATGTCGCCTCGAGATGGGGCAAGGAGGCCATACGCTGCAACGCCGTCGCGCCCGGGTTCACCGCGACCGAGGCCATCCGATCGGTACCGCAATGGCCGGAGCTGCAGGCCGCAGCCCTGAAACGCATCCGCGGACCGCGTGTTGGCGAACCCGCCGACATAGCGGCTCTGGTGGCCTTTCTGCTCTCCACCGACGCCGAGTGGATCAACGGCCAGGTCATCAATATCGACGGCGGCACCATCCTCCGCTGACCGACCGGGCAACTCGGCCGTCTGCCGGACGCGGACGCAACGGCCGTTTCGCTGCAGCGGGCATAGCGTCTCGCGAAAAGCCCTCTTTTCGCGTCCGAGTCGAACTAACATTGTCGCCATATCTCCATGCAGGAGCCCCGCACGAAGATTGGATCAAGATGAAGCGATGGATTCTCAAATTTGTCGCCGCGGGTTTGCTGGCTGTTGCCGGTTCGGTGGCAACCGGTGTGGGCATCAGCAATGCCGACACGCTACAGACCGAGGGCAGCTATCCGACGCACCAGGCTTGTCAGGATGCCGGCCCCGGCATGAAGGCCACGACGCCGCCGTTCAATTGGAACAACTTCTGGTGTGTTCCTGATCCGCGGGCCGCAGGTCACTGGCGCTTGGTTCTCAGCAACGGCTGACCGTTCCCGGCGAGCCTAATACGTATAGAAGCCTTCGCCGGTCTTGAGGCCGAGCTTGCCCGCATCGACATACTCCTGCAACAAGTCCCGCACGCTCTTGGGCAGGTACGGGAACTCTTCCGCGTAATGGTTTTCGATGTCGAGCACCACATCCAGGCCGACGATGTCCATCATTTGAAATGGCCCGGCGGGCACCCCCCAATTGACCTTGAACATCCCGTCGACATCCTCCGGCCGGGCCACACCTTCGGCGACGACGGCGATGCACTCGCGCTTGATGGCCGCCCAGACCCGATTGAAGATGAAGCCGGTGCACTCCTTGCGCGCTTCGAAGGGGTGCACACCAAACTCGGGCAGGACGGTCAACAGGGTGTCCAGCAGGCCGCGGTCGGTCTGGCCGTCCGACATCAGGTCGAGGGCGTTGAACTGCGGGGGCATGTAGAAGTGTGTGTTGCACAAACGTGTTTTGTCGCGGACGTTTTCGGCCATCAGCCGCGACGGGAACGACGACGAGTTGGTCGCGAAGATGGTGTCGGTCGGCGCGGCCCGGTCGATCTCACCCCACAGCGGAATCTTGATGTCGAGCCTTTCCGGGACGGATTCGACCGCAAGCCAGGCGCCGTCCAGCGCCTCTTCCAGCGACGCCACCCCGATTGCCGTACCCATCTCACCAAAGCCTCTGTCCTGCAAGAGTTTAGGTAGATTCTCAGTCACGTACTGGGTGGCTTCGGCGCGCTGCTCGGCGCGGCGCGCGTAGATCCGCACGGTTCCGCCGCGGCTCGCCAGCATGAGCGCAATGCGACGGCCCAGGGTTCCCGCCCCGATCACCGCGACGGGGCGGTTGCGGATGTCTTCGAAGGTGTAGGTGTACTTGCCAGTCACACGAGCATGCTAAGTCGCCGCATTGCGTCCAGGTCCGTAGCGAGGCAACAAAGACTGGTGATCTGTTGTTTTCAACTGACAACATTCGGATTCGCCCAGCTTCGAGGGTGCGCTGTTGTACCCAAAAATGCGGCGTGTCGATGTACAAACACGCGCGCTCGCGGGAGGTGGTGCTTCCGCCACCGCTAGAGCAGCGTGATCTGTTCGGGCTCCGCCTCGGCGGGTTCGAGCAACTCGGGCCCGTTGTTGCGCACGTTATTGACCAGCGTGGACACCTGTCGGAGCTCAATGTTCCGGACATCCGGCGGGCGGGCCAGCAACTCCGGATCCAGCGCGGCGTCCGGATCCAGCCAGGTATCCCAATCCGCTTCGGACAGCATCAGCGGCATCCGGTCGTGGATCTCGGCCAGCTCGCCCACCGCGTCGGTGGTGATGATGGTGCAACTCAGCAGCGGTTGAGCGTCCTTGGCCGGTTTCCACACGGACCACAAGCCCGCCGCGAACAGCGGCTCGCCATCGCTGCGGTACATGTAGAACGGCGTCTTGCGCGACTTCTTACCGGCGGGGGTATCGGGGTTGGCGCGCCATTCGTAATAGCCGTCCATCGGCACCAGGCAGCGCTTGGATTTTGCACTCGAACGAAACGCCGGCGAGGTGGTGACCTTGTCCGCGCGCGCATTGATCAGCAGCGGGCCCTTGCCCTCGGGTGCTCCGTCAGCGCCTGCCTTGGCCCACGGCGGGATCAACCCCCAGCGCATGAGCCGCACGCGACGCGTCGCCTCGTCGTCGGGTTCGCCATGGCGCTTGACCACGGTTGCGACGGTCGCGGTCGGAGCCACGTTGTAATTGGGCTCGGAAGCCCGTTCCGAGGCTCCCGTCGCCTCGTCAATCGCCTTGATCTTCTCGGCCAGCAGGGCCGGGTCGGTGGTGACTGCGAAACGTCCGCACATGTCTCCATGGTGGCAGAGCCGGCCGAACAGGCGATGATGGACCAGTGAGCGCATGGCAGGCCCCGTCAACGTCGGCACCTGTGCACGCGACGGTGACGGTCCCGGGCTCGAAGTCCCAGACCAACCGGACGCTAATCCTCGCGGCGCTGGCAGCCGGGCAGGGCCAAGGCACGTCGACCATCTCCGGTGCGCTGCGCAGCCGGGACACCGACCTGATGATCGGGGCGCTGAGGACGCTGGGCTTGCAGGTCGACGGGGATGGATCCGAGCTCACGGTGAGCGGCGAAATCCAGCCCGGCCCGCACGCGCGAGTGGACTGCGGCCTGGCCGGCACGGTTTTGCGTTTCGTCCCGCCGCTGGCCGCGCTGAGCGCCGCCCCGGTCACCTTCGACGGCGACGAACAGGCCAGGGCCCGGCCCATCGCACCGCTGCTGGACGCGCTGCGCGGTCTCGGTGTTCCCGTCGACGGGACGGGACTGCCGTTCCAGGTTCAGGGCAGCGGGGAGGTCACCGGCGGGACGGTGATGATCGACGCGTCCGCGTCGTCGCAATTCGTGTCCGGCCTGCTTTTGTGTGGTGGGTCGTTCACCCAGGGCCTGACGGTGCAGCACACCGGCGCGGCGTTGCCGTCGGCGCCGCACATCGCGATGACGGTGGCGATGCTGCGGCAGGCCGGCGTCGACGTCGACGACTCGGCAGACCACCGCTGGCAGGTTCGCCCGGGTGTGGTCAAAGCCCGGCATTGGGACGTTGAACCCGATCTGACCAACGCTGTCGCATTCCTGGCGGCGGCGGTGGTGACCGGCGGCACCGTGCGCATCACCGGCTGGCCGGCGGCCAGCGTCCAACCCGCCGATCACATCCTCGACATCCTGCGCAAGCTGAACGCCGTTGTCACCCAAACTGATTCGTATCTCGAGGTACAGGGCTCAGCCGGCTACAGCGGGTTGGAAGTCGACCTGCGCGCCGTCGGCGAACTCACGCCGTCGGTGGCCGCGCTCGCGGCACTGGCCGCGCCCGGATCGGTGTCCCGGCTGACCGGCATCGCCCATCTGCGCGGCCATGAAACCGACCGGCTCGCCGCACTGAGCACCGAAATCAACCGCCTGGGCGGCGACTGCCGGGAGACGACCGACGGCCTGGAGATCACCGCGACGCCGCTGCGACCAGGTGCCTGGCGTGCCTATGCCGATCACCGGATGGCGATGGCCGGGGCCATCGTCGGACTGCGGGTGGCCGGAGTCGAAGTCGACGACATCGCCGCCACCACCAAAACGCTGCCGCAATTTCCGCGACTGTGGGCCGAAATGGTCACGTCCGGCGACGATGCGGACGGCCATGGCAGCCCGCGGTGGGGGCACCTCCCGCTTGCGGGAGAGAGCCGCACAATCCAACCGGGATCCGGCGATTGAGGCCCGGCGACTACGACGAGTCTGACGTCAAGGTCCGTTCCGGCAGAGGCTCGCGGCCCCGCACCAAAACCCGCCCGGAACACGCCGACGCCGAATCGGCGATGGTGGTCAGTGTCGACCGGGGCCGTTGGGGATGCGTGCTGGGCGGGGATCCCGATCGGCGGGTGACGGCCATGCGGGCGCGCGAGCTGGGACGCACCCCGATCGTCGTCGGCGACGACGTTGACGTGGTCGGCGACCTGTCCGGACGGACGGACACCCTGGCCCGCATCGTGCGGCGGGGTCCGCGACGAACGGTGTTGCGGCGCACCGCCGATGACACCGACCCGACCGAGCGGGTGGTTGTCGCCAATGCCGACCAGCTGCTGATCGTGGTGGCGCTGGCTGACCCGCCGCCGCGCACCGGTCTGGTGGACCGGACCCTGATCGCCGCCTATGCGGGCGGTCTGACGCCGATCCTGTGTCTGACAAAGACGGACCTGGCCCCGCCGGAGCCGTTTGCGGCACATTTCGTAGACCTGGACCTGACGGTGGTCAGCGCGGGGGTCGACGATCCCTTGCTCGCGGTGGCCGACCTGCTCGACGACAAGATCACCGTGCTGCTCGGCCACTCCGGCGTCGGCAAGTCGACGTTGGTGAATCGCCTTGTGCCCGAAGCGGATCGGGCTGTCGGAGAAGTTACCGACATCGGCCGGGGCCGGCACACCTCGACGCAGTCGGTCGCTATTCCCTTAGGAGGCCCCGGGGCTCCGGCGGGCTGGGTGATCGACACCCCGGGCATTCGCTCGTTCGGGTTGGCCCACATCGAACCCGACGATGTGCTGATGGCGTTCTCAGATCTGGCCGCAGCGACACAGGACTGCCCGCGGGGCTGCGGACACATGGGGCCGCCGGCCGATCCCGAATGCGCGCTGGACATGCTGTCGGGGCCCGCGGAGCGCCGGGTCGCCGCGGCGCGGCGGCTGCTGGCCGCGCTCAGGGAGAGCTGAACCGCCTGCCGAGGGTGCGTGTTTGTACAGTGACACGCCGCGAAATGGCGTGCATTTGCGCACCCTCGCGCTAACGGGCCAACCGCATACCGAGCTCTTCGTGTGGCACCAGATGGCCGTCCGCGCAGCGGATTTCGACGTCAGCGTCGGCGCCACAGCCCAGGTGTGTCAGCCGCAACCGATGACGGCCCGGCAGGTGGCGTTGGCCCCACTGGAACATCGCCCACACCACCGGCATGAACTCGATTCCGGCCTCGGTGAGCACATACTCCTCGCGGCTGCGCTGACCCGGCTCTTGGTAGGGTCGGCGCCGCAGCAGCCCGATGTCGACCAGTTCGGCCAGCCGCGCGGCGGCGGCGGCCTTGGTGATGCCGACCCGCCGGGCGAAGTCGTCGAACCGGGTGGTGCCGTAGTACGCCTCGCGCATGATGAGCATCGCCGATTTGGTGCCGACGACCGTCATGGTCTTCTCGATCGCGCACTCCCCGACCGCCGACCACGCATCGCGGTCGGCCAGTCGCCCTTGCAGCATTGTCACGGAGATCACCCTCCCATCTGGGTTGCATCAAGTATACCCAGGTGCTATAGCTGGGTATAGCAGTAAATACTCAGCTCAAGGAGGAGCCATGGCTCGTGACGCCGTCATCGTCGGCGCTGTCCGTACCCCCGTCGGCAAGGGCAAGGCCAGTGGCGCCCTGCACGACGTGCTGCCGGCCGACCTGCTGGCGCACAGTTTGCGCGAACTCGTGGCACGTACGGGTGTAGATCCGGCACACATCGACGACGTCATTGCCGGCGCCGTTACCCAGGCCGGTGACCAGGCGGCGAACATCGCGCGTAATGCCCTGCTGGGAGCCGGATTCCCGGAATCGGTGCCCGGCACCACCGTCGACCGGCAGTGCGGCAGCAGCCAGCAGGCCATCAGCTTCGCCGCTCATGGTGTGATCGCCGGCGCCTACGACCTGGTGATCGCGGGCGGCGTGGAATCGATGAGCCGGGTACCGATGGGGACCTCGGTGCTGCCGGGCAGCAACCCGTTCGGCGACGACATGACCCGGCGCTACCCCGACGGCCTGGTGCCACAGGGCATCAGCGCCGAACTGATCGCCGCAAAGTGGGGCCTTTCCCGTGGCCAGCTCGACGAGTTCTCCGCGGCCAGCCATGAGAAGGCCGCCGCGGCCACCAAAGACGGACTGTTCGACAACGAGCTGCTTCCGATCGCCGGACTCACCACCGATGAGATCATCCGGCCCGGCACGACGGTCGAGACGCTGGCCGCGCTGCAGCCCGCCTTTTACAGCGAAGCGGTGAAAGAGCGCTTCCCGCAGATCAATTGGCTGATCACCCCGGGCAACTCCTCGCCGCTTTCCGACGGCAGCGCCGCTGTCCTGGTCACCACCAGCGGGGTGGCCAAGAAGCTGGGCCTGCGCCCGCTCGCCCGTATTCACACCACCACGGCCGTCGGCTCGGACCCGCTGTACATGCTGACCGGCGTCATCCCCGCCACCGAAAGGGTGCTGCACCGAGCTGGATTGACGCTGGCCGACATCGATCTGTTCGAGGTCAACGAGGCATTCGCTCCCGTGGTGCTGGCCTGGGCGAAGGACACTGGCGCGGATCTCGCCAAGACCAACGTCAACGGTGGAGCTATCGCGATCGGCCACCCACTGGGCGCCAGCGGCGCACGCATCATGACCACGCTCGTCAACGCGCTCGAGCAGCGGGGCGGACGCTACGGGCTGCAGACGATGTGCGAGGGCGGCGGCATGGCCAACGCCACGATCATCGAGCGTGTCTGACGCGCGCTGAACAGAAAGCGACCAAATGTCATCTCACACCACCTCCAAAATCTTTGTCGTAGGCGGCACCGGAGCCCAGGGCATCCCCGTCATCCGTGCCCTGGTCACCGACCAGAAATACTCCGTTCGCTTCCTCACCCGCGACGCCGGCTCTCGACGCGCCAAGGAACTGCTCGCGCTCGACAACGTCTCCGTCCTGGAGGGCTCCTTCGCGGATGAAGCCATCCTGCGGGAAGGATTTCGCGGTTGCGACGGCGCATTTATCAACATCGACGGGTTCAATACCGGCGAGAAGACCGAGATCTACTGGGCGATACGCAGCTACGAGATAGCCATCGAAGAAGGAATCAAATTCTTCGTGTATGGAAACCTCGACTACGGGCTCAAAAAGTCAGGTTATGACTCTCAGTTCCGCACCGGCCACTATGACGGCAAGGGCCGTGTGGGTGAGTGGATCTTGTTTCAGAATCAGGAGAACAGCAATCGGATGGGAGCAGCGGTCTTCACGACCGGTCCGTACATCGAGATGGTGATTTCGCCGGGGACCCCCATGGCGCCTACCGTGGAGGACGGTGTCTTGACCTGGCGAGTTCCGCTCGGTGAGGGAACTGTTCCGCACGTATCGCTGGAGGATTGCGGATATTACGTCCGCTGGCTCTTCGACCATCCCGAGCGCGCGAACGGCATGGACCTCGAAGTCGCCGTTGAACACATCGCCTACGCGGATCTTGCCGCGGCGTTCGAAAAAGTCACCGGGCATCCGGCCCGATACGTCGACACCGATTTGCAGACGTACTGGCGCACAGGTCCGCTCAGTGCTGTCGCAGACATGCCCGCCGGGTACAACGCTGACCCAGATGACAAGAGCACCATGAGCATCCGCGACAACTTCACGGGGTTCTGGAATCTTTGGAAGTACGGAATCGTCAAGCGAGATTACGCCTTGCTCGACGAGATTCACCCGACTCGGATCAAAACTGCTGAGGAGTGGTTCACCAGAGCAGACCAGGTGGGAAGAGAGCTGGGGAAGGGCGGTCTTTGGGAGCGGGTTCAACCGGACAACTGGCGTCCGATTCTCAAGGTTGGTGAGGATAGGAGGACAGGGAAGTTGTAGGTCGGACCATCGGTCCCCCGCCTGAACGACACTGGTAGGCAATCGGTTTCAATCTTCCAGCCATCATGACGACACTTGTCCACGCGGTGAAACAGCGCGGATGGCACTATGGTTTGCAGACAATGTAGAACGCGGCTGGAGGGCCAACGCCACCATCGTCGAACGGCTCGATTAGAAGGGAGCGGCGCGATGAGTGTAATCCGCGCTGCTGCAGTACAACTCAGCCCGGTGCTGTACAGCCGGGAGGGCACGGTGGAGAAGGTGATCACCAAGATCGAGCAGTTGGGTTCCCAGGGCGTGCAGTTTGCGACGTTCCCGGAGACGGTGATCCCCTACTACCCGTACTTCGCCTTCATCCAGCGCCCGTACGAGATGCGTTCGGAACAGCTGCGGCTCATCGATCAGGCGGTGACGATCCCTTCGGCGGAGGTCGACGCAATCAGCGCGGCCGCCGGTTCTGCCCGCATGGTGGTGTCCGTCGGGATCAACGAACGCGACGGCGGCTCGCTGTACAACACACAGTTGTTGTTCGACGCCGATGGCGCCCTGATCCAGCGCCGGCGCAAAACCACACCCACCTACCACGAACGGATGATCTGGGGCCAGGGCGACGGCAGCGGACTCCGTGCCGTAGACAGCGCGGTAGGACGTATTGGACAGTTGGCGTGCTGGGAGCACTACAACCCGTTGGCCCGGTATGCACTGATCGCCGATGGCGAGCAGATCCACTCCAGCATGTTCCCAGGATCATTTGGTGGTGAGTTGTTCGCTCAACAGGCGGAGATCAGTGCGCGCAATCACGCACTCGAATCGGGCGCGTTCGTCGTGAATGCCACCGCATGGCTGGACACCGATCAGCGTGCGCAGATCGCGGCCGACACGAATAGTCCTACCGCCCCCGTGTCTGGGGGGTTCTTCACCGCGATCATCTCGCCGCACGGCGAGTTTCTGGGCGAGCCAAAGCGATCTGGCGAGGGCGAGGTGATAGCCGACCTCGACCTCTCGTTGATCAACGTCAGGAAAATCCTCATGGACGCCAGCGGCCACTACAGCCGGCCCGAACTGCTCAGCTTGATGGTGGACCGCACCCCGGCTGCGCATCTGCACGAGCGTTTCGAGCGCCCTCTGGAGGGAGCACCAGAACATGCCGACGATATCCGCATCTGAACCGCACGAATTCCGCTTCGACGGCGTGCGGTTGCGCTACGACAGCACGAAGAGTTACGACCAACTTGTCGCCGCGCTGCTTGCCGATATCGGCGAGCTGCCCGTCCCGCTCGAAGACTCCCTTACCGCGGCAAACGACTGGGAGTCGTATCAGCGGGAGGTCGAATCCCACGTCGGGCCGAGCGGATTCATGTTATTCAAGCTGTTCGACCATGGCGCCTGGATCCAAAAGGCCGGCATCGATCGCAAGGTCTTACGCGTCATCCTGGGCAATCCGCTCATCGCGATTACCATGCTGCGCCACGACGTGACGGCGGGATTGTTCGCACCGGTCGAAGTGCTGCTGGCCGATGAGAGCGACCACAGCAGTCTGACCTATGTCAAGCCGTCGTCGCTGATGGTCTTGGAAAAGGACGCGGAGCACAATCCGGAACTGCTAAGCGCCGCAGAGGAACTCGACGCCAAGTTGGCCGCTCTCGCCGCGAAGGTGGCAACCTGAGCCTCCGCTATGGTGTGCCTTCCCAGTGCTTGGCAAGCGGGATGCCGGAAGCGCTATTGCCGCTGACTTTGATAAGCCTTCGCTTGCTGGCGTGACCGACGGATATGCGCTTCGCTGGGCGACATGGGCGATCAACAGCACCCGAAGCATCCGGTGCCTCACGGCCAGGGGGACGCGGCGGCCGCCGATGGGGTATCGACGCACGCCTTAGAGCCGCACACCAGCCACAGCTCCGGCCGATTGAACAGCCTGCGGGCCGCAGTGCTCGGCGCCAACGACGGCATCGTCTCGGTGGCCGGCATCGTGGTCGGTGTGGCCGGGGCCACCACGCTGCGTGGCCCTATCTTCACCGCCGGACTGGCGGCCCTGGTTGGTGGCGCGGTCTCGATGGCACTGGGTGAATTCGTTTCGGTCTCGAGCCAGCGGGACAGCGAAAAAGCCCAGCTGGCCATTGAGCGAAACGAGTTGCGCTACATACCCGATGCCGAGCTCGCGGAACTGACGGCCATCTACGAAGGCCGGGGTCTGTCGCATCAAACCGCGGCGCAGGTAGCCCGAGAGCTGACCGCACACGACGCGCTGACTGCGCACGCTCACGCCGAACTCAACATCAATCCCGACGACTTGGCCAATCCTTGGCAGGCCGCGGCGGCCTCGGCCGCCTCGTTCATCGTCGGGGCACTACTGCCACTCGTGGCCATCCTGTTGCCTCCGACAGCGTGGCGAGTTCCGGTAACCTTCGTCGCCGTGCTTGCCGCCCTGGCGCTCACCGGAGCCCTCAGCGCCCGGATCGGCGGTGGCCACGCCTGGCGCGCCGTGCTACGCGTTGTGATCGGTGGCGCAGCTGGTTTGGCGCTGACCTACGGAATCGGGTATCTCTTCGGCACCATGGTGCACTAGTCCGCACAGTTCGCGCCGCACGTGTTATGAGGGTGAAAAACCTGCCGAAATCTCGCCGTCAGAGCACGTTCGGCGACAGACTAGGCGGCCAGATCGTCGGTGTCGGTGAGCTTTCCGGCTTCGACGCGCCTGCCCCGGCGCCAGCTTCGCACGGCGTTGATCGCGGACTTCAGTCCGCGCCGCCGGCCGGTCACCGGGTCGGTGGCCGCGAAGTCCGGCCCCAGTTCGGCGAACATCCGCTCGCTGCGGGTCTCCGGAGCGTCGTCCGCGTCGTCGCGCAAATACTTGTTCGGCAACGAAAGCTTGGCCAGAGTGCGCCAGGTCTTGCCGTACTGCACCAGGAATGATCCTGTCGTGTAAGGCAAGTCGTACTTGTCGCAGACTTCGCGTACCCGTACCGAGATTTCGGCCAGCCGGTTGCTCGGCAGATCGGGATAGAGATGGTGCTCGATTTGGTGGCACAGGTTCCCGCTCATGAAGCGCAGAGCGGGACCGGCGTCGAAGTTGGCGCTGCCCAGCATCTGGCGCAGATACCACTGGCCCTTGGTCTCGCCGATCATATCGGTCTTGGTGAATTTCTCTGCGCCGTCAGGGAAATGACCGCAGAAGATGACCGCGTTGGCCCACACGTTGCGGATCACATTGGCCGTCGCGTTGGCCGTCAAGGTGGACCGGTACGTCGCGCCCGGTGAGAGTGCGGTCAGCGCCGGGAACGCCACATAGTCCTTGACCACCTGGCGACCGGCCTTGGCCAAGAACTCGTCGATGCGCTGCCGCGCCTCCGTGTTATCCATCCGGCGCTTGAGGATCTTGCCGATCTCCACGTGCTGCAACCCGACACCCCATTCAAAGAGGAGCGCGAGCAAGGTGTTCCACATCAGATTGAAGATGTTGAAGCGCTTCCAGCGCTGGTCGCGGGTGACACGCAGCATGCCGTAGCCGACGTCGTCGTCCATGCCGAGGATGTTGGTGTACTTGTGGTGCACGAAGTTGTGGGTGTATCGCCAATGCTTGGAGGACCCACTCATATCCCACTCCCACGTCGTGGAGTGGATCTCGGGATCGTTCATCCAGTCCCACTGGCCGTGCATGACGTTGTGGCCGATCTCCATGTTCTCGATGATCTTGGCCACGCCGAGGGTCGCCGTCCCCGCCCACCAGGCCGACCGGCGTGAGCTGGCGGCCAACAGGAGCCGGCCGGCAACTTCCAGTGCGCGCTGCGCGGCGATGGTACGGCGGATGTAGCGGGAATCGCTCTCGCCGAGCGAGTCTTCAACGTCCTGGCGGATGGCATCGAGCTCAACGGCCAGGTTTTCGATGTCGGAGTCGGTCAGATGCGCGAATACGTCGACGTCTGTGATAGCCATCGTCTTGCCTCCTTACGGTTATGCAATCGGTGACCTACGCAATCGTAACCTACGATTCCGTAAGTTACCAGCCGGTAGCACTAAATATCGACGACGCAATCGCCCGACGCGGCGGACACGCAGGTCTGGATACGGGTGCCCGGTTCGTGCTCCTGGCCGGTGCGCAGGTCACGGACGTGGCCGTCGACCAAGTCGACCACACACGACTGACAGATGCCCATCCGGCAACCGAACGGCATCTGAACGCCGGCGCCCTCACCCGCGTCCATCACCGACGTCGCGGCATCGGCGGCGACGCTCCTGCCACTGCGCGCGAATGTCACCGTCCCGCCCGCGCCCGCAGGTGCGGCCCGGGACACCGCGAAGCGCTCCAGGTGCAGCCGGTCCCTGATGCCGGCCGACGCCCAGACCTTCTCGGCCTGGTTGAGCATGCCCTCCGGGCCGCAGGCCCACGTCTGGCGCTCTCGCCAGTCCGGCACCTCCACGTCCAGCCGGGACAGGTCGAGACGGCCCTCGGTGCGAGTCTCGCGCACCCGCAACCGATAGCCGGAGTAGTCGGCCTGTAATGCGGCGAGTTCGGCGGCGAACATCGCATCAGCCGCGGCGGGTGCCGAGTGTACGTGAGCAATGTCGCCAATTTGATTGTGGCGCACCAGTGTTCGCAGCATCGACATCACCGGAGTGATTCCCGAGCCGGCGGTCAGAAACAGGATCGACGACGGCGCCGGGTCGGGCAGCACGAAGTTCCCCTGCGGCGCGGCCAGCCGCACGATGGTCCCGGGCTCGACGCCGGCCACCAGGTGGGTGGACAGGAAACCCTCGGGCATCGCTTTGACAGTGATCGTCACCGTCCGGGCCGAGTCAGAGCTGGCCGGGCTCGAGGTAAGCGAATACGAACGCCAGCGCCAGCGCCCGTCGACCAGCAACCCGATCCCGATGTACTGGCCGGGCTGATAGTCGAAGCTGAAACCCCAGCCCGGTTTGATGACCAGGGTGGCCGAGTCTTCGGTCTCGCGGCGGACCTCGACGATGCGGCCGCGCAATTCGCGGGCCGACCACAGCGGATTGGCCAGATGCAGATAGTCGTCCGGCAACAACGGGGTCGTGATGCGCGCAGCGAGCTTGCGCAGCGCGTGCCAGCCCGGGTGCCGGTCGGCGCCGGCGACCGCGACGCGTTTGGTGTCGACGACATTGGCGGTGATCGGCGCGTATTTCTTGCTCATTTGGAAGGGCTCCTGCTCACGGCGCGACCTTCGGGCTTCCACTCGGGCGGGGACGGGCCGCGGGCCGGTCTATAAAAGCTACGGTACCGTAACCTACGGCACCGTATCCAGGCCGTGCGGCCCTGATTGCGTCACACCCGTTGAATCCAACACTGGCCGAGACTGCGGACAGGGCGCGGTCTCAGGGGCAAATCGCAATCTCTATGCAGGCTCGGCGCCGTGAGCGCAGGCTCGACGGACCCGGGTTCACCGGTCACAGCAGGTCGAGCAGGAAGGGCAACTCCTGGTTGGCGTACCACGCCAGGTCGTGGTCCTGAGCGTCGCCGACCACCAGCTCCGCGTCCTCATCCCCCAGGTCAGCGGCGTCGATCACGGCGATCGCCGCGGTGACGGCCGGCTCGGCGGCGGCGTTGTCGACATAGGCGGCGATGACTTTCTCGATCGCTACCGGCCCGGCCAGCCGAACGACGGCGTCGTCGAGGTCGGGCCGGTACTTGGCCCCGGATTCGCCCATGTCGACTTCGGCGGCGATCACCGCGCGTCTGGGCAGGGATTCGGCAGTCTCATCGCTGAACTCCGCTGCCAGCAGGCGCAGCGACGCCAGCGCCGCCTCCTGCAACGCGACCTCGGCGAGCTCGTCGTCGTCACCCTCGGCGTAGGACTCACGCAAAGTCGGCGTGACGGCGAACGCGGTGCCGTTCACCGGCGACAAGGAACCGTCGGCAACCAGTTGCCGCAGCATGGCCAGGGTGGCCGGGATATAGACCTGCATTATCCGATCAACGTAGCGGCGTAGTCGTCGACGTACTTGGACAACTCGCGCGGCGGGCGCTGGTAGTCGGCACTGACCACCGGCCGTCGCGGCAATTTGACCTGCGGGCGGTCCACGTCCTGGTAGTCGATGCTGGACAGCAGGTGGCGCATCATGTTCAGCCGCGCGTGTTTCTTGATATCGGATTCCACCACATACCAGGGGCTCACCGGGGTGTCGGTATGCACCATCATCTCGTCCTTGGCGCGCGAATAGTCGCCCCAGCGGTACACCGACTCCAGGTCCATCGGGCTGAGTTTCCATTGCCGCACAGGATCGTTGCGCCGCGCCTTGAACCGGCGCAGCTGCTCGTCCGGCGAGACGGAAAACCAGTACTTGCGCAATAGAATCCCGTCGTCGATCAGCATCTGCTCGAAGATCGGCGTCTGTCGCAGGAACAGCACGTATTCCTGCGCCGTACAGAAACCCATCACCTTCTCGATGCCCGCGCGGTTGTACCAGGAGCGGTCGAAGAGCACGATCTCGCCCCGGGCGGGCAGATGGGCGATGTAACGCTGGTAGTACCACTGCCCACGTTCCCGATCGGTCGGCACCGGCAACGCGGCGATCTGAGCGATGCGCGGACTGAGGTATTCGGTGATCCGTTTGATGGCGCCGCCCTTGCCCGCAGCGTCACGGCCTTCGAACAGCACCACAATACGTGCGCCGGAAAACCGCACCCACTCCTGCAATTTCACGAATTCCGTTTGCAGCTTTAACAATTCGGCTTCGTAGACGTCATTGGAGATCTTCGGTTTGACCGGCGCACCCGATTTGCGTTTCTTCGACTTCGTCGGCGCGCCGTCACTTGTCACGGTGCTCACATCAACGAATGGTAGCCCCAGACAGCAAATTTGGCCCCGGACAACTAGCGAGACGCCACCAGCAGCTCGTCCAGCGCTTGGCTCAGCAGGCCCGGCAGCAGGTCGACATCGGCCATCGCATCGCGGTCGGCGTTGATGCCGAAATACAGCATGCCGTTGTAGGACGTGACACTGATCGCCAGCGCCTGATTGTGCAGCAGCGGCGGCACCGCATAGGTCTCCAGCAGCTTGGTGCCGGCGATGTACATCTGCGACTGAGCGCCGGGGGCATTGGTGATCAACAGGTTGAACGGCTTCTTGGACAGACTGGGAAAGGTGGTGGCCACGCGAATACCCATGGCGTGCAAGGTGGGTGGCGCGAAACCCGACAGGGTGACGATGGTCCGCGCGTCGACCAGACTGGCGCCCGTCGGGTTGGATTCGGTGGCGTGCGCGATCTGCGAGAGCCGCACCACCGCATTGCCCTCCCCCACCGGCAGGTCGACGAGAAACGGCGTCACCTGGCCGATCGCCTGACCAGGGCCGGTCGAGTCAAGCTGGTCGTCCGCATACACCGACAATGGCGCCATCGCCCTGATCGTGGCGGTCGATGCCACGGTTTCGCCGCGGGACATCAGCCAGTTGCTGAGTGCGCCGGCGATCACCGCCAGCACCACGTCGTTGACATCGCAGTCGTAGCGCGCACGTACCGTCCGGTAGTCCTCGAGGCTGCCGCGGGCGACCGTGAACCGGCGGTTGCGCGAAACCTTTGCGTTGAGCGGACTGCTAGGCGCGGTACCGCGCGCCAGAGTGCGCGCGACGTCGAACACCCGGCGACCGGCGTCGACCAGTTGCCCGGAGTTTGTCGCCAGTCCGGCGATCGCGGAGCCGACGGCCTGCATCTGCGCCCCCGGACCGACTACCCAGTCGCCGATCGCGCCCAGCAGCAGCCGGGTGTTACCGGGGTCGCGCTCCGGGACCCAGATGTCCTCGGGGAACGGCGGCGGACGACGGGTGCGATCGGCGATGACGTGGCCGATCTCCAGCGCACTCATGCCGTTGATCAGCGCCTGGTGCGACTTGGTGTAGAGGGCGACGCGGTTCTTGGTCAGGCCTTCGACGAGGTACATCTCCCACAGCGGCCGTGACTTGTCGAGTGGCCGCGCGGCCAGCCGCGCAATCAGCTCGTGCAGTTGCTCTTCACTACCCGGAGACGGCAGCGCCGAGCGCCTGATGTGATAGGTGATGTCGAAATCGGGGTCGTCCATCCAGACCGGCCTGGCCATCCCGATCTTCACTTCGCGGACCTTTTGCCGGTACCGCGGTATCTGCGCCAGCCGCTGCTCCACGGTGGCCAGCAGCTTCTCGTAGCTCAGTCCGGCGCGCGGGCGACGCAAGATGGCCAGCGATCCGACGTACATCGGGGTGGCCGTGTTCTCCAGCCGATAGAAAGACGCGTCCGTCGTGGACAACCGGGTCACCATTGCGGCCCTGTCCTCCTTGTCAATCCTTGTCAGTCGGTCGCGACTACTCGGAGTTCCCGCCCACGGTAACCGCCTTCTCGGGCGCATTTCGGCGCGGGTACGCGCCGGCCGCGGTTGTGCGATGATGGCCGGCAACCGGAAAGCCGGAAACCCCGGGAAAATGCCATGTCTGCCACTCTCCAGCAGGCTCCCCGTCCAAAGATGAGTTGGAGAGTGCCCGTTGACCGTCATTCCTAACGTCAGCGCACCCCTCCGCGACGGTTTTGCCGTCGTGCCGGTGGTGGAGTACGAACCGCCGAGCCAGAGCTTGCCTGGGAACGCCCGGCAATCATCCCATGTGATCTTGCGGCGTCGCATCTCGACCGGGCCCCGCCGGGCGCCAGGCAGCCAGCCCGACGCCGTGCTTTCCGCCCCGATGCGCGAGGCGGCCGTCTTCGCCGACGCGGCCCTGCGCCGCGTGCTGGAAGTCATCGACCGTCGTCGTCCGCCGGCCCAGTTACGGCCCGTGCTGGCGCCAAGTCTCGTCGACTCCGTGCTGTCCCTCGGCCGGACCGAGCACGCAGGCGCTGCCGTCTTGCGCCGGCTGCGGCTGCAACCGGCCGGACACCCCGATCCGGCGACGGCTGCCGAGGTTTTCGGTTCTTACAGCCGCGGGAACCGGCTGCACGCCATCGCCTGCCGGGTCGAACTGGTGCGCGCCGCCAAGGTAAGCCAGTGGCTGGTGGTCGCGCTGCACATCGGCTGATGCGGCGCCCGGGCTTCGCGCGTGAAACCTGGGCTTTGCGCGTGAATCCTGGGCTTTGGTTGTGAAGCCTGGGCGGGAATCGACGCGGATTTTTGGCCCTAGAGTCACAGCCAAAGCCGTCAATTCACACTCAACGCCGTCACTTCACACTGAAGACGTGTGATGGTCAGTTCGGCGGTTCGGCCCTGATGGACACCGGATTGCCGGTGTAACGGGCCAGCACCGGACCGGCGATCGCCATGATGAAGACATACGACGTCGCCAGCGCTGCGACGCCCGGGATCGACGCGCCGACCAAGCCGATGATGATCAGGGAGAACTCACCCCTGGCCACCAGCGCGGCGCCGGCCCGCAGCTGCCCGCGCAGCGCCACGTCGTCGCGCCGGGCCGCGAACATCCCGGTGAGCACCTTGGTCGCCGTCGTCACCACGGCCAACGCCAGCGCCACCGGAAGCATCGGAATCAGCTCTTTGGGATCGACCGCCAGTCCGATCGCCAGGAAGAAGATCGCGGCGAACAAGTCCCGCAGCGGCCCCAGCACTTTGCGCGCGCGGTTGGCCGTCTCGCCGGTCAGGGTGAGGCCGACCAAGAACGCCCCGACCGCCGCCGACGCGTGCAGAACCTCGGCCAAGGCGGCGACCATCAGCGTGATGCCCAGCACCCGCAGCAACAGCTGCTCGGAGTCGGGGTGCGCCACCAGCCGGCCGACGTGATGGCCCCAGTGGAACGACGCGGCGAACGCGGCGAGCAGAGCGCCCACCGCGGCCAGCATCCCACCCACGGCGTCGAGCCAGCTGCCGCCCGATGCCAGAACCGCGAACAGGGGAAGGTAGGCCGCCATCGCGAAGTCCTCGAGCACCAGCACCGACAGCACCGCCGGCGTTTCCCGGTTGCCGAGCCGGCGCAGGTCCTCGAGCAGACGCGCGACGACGCCCGATGAGGAGATGTAGGTAACCCCGGCCACGGCGAGAATCGCGACACCGTTCAACCCCAGCAGCCAGCCGGCGACCGCGCCGGGTGTGGCATTGAGGACGATGTCGACTCCGGCCGACGGCAGGTGGTGCCGAAGGCTGCTGGCGAATTCGGTGGCAGAGAACTCCAGACCCAGGGTGAGCAGCAGCAGCACGATGCCGATGGGCGCGCCGGTGGTGACGAACTCACCGGCGGCGGCCACCGGCAGGATGCCGCCCTTTCCGAGCGAAAGACCCGCCAGCAGATACACGGGTATCGGCGAAAGCGCGAATCTTCGCGCCAGCCCGCCTAATACGGCGAGCGTGGTCAGGAGGGCGCCGAGTTGGAACAGCAGCGCCCCCGAGACTTGCACCGTTTCAGCCCTTGTCGACGATCTGCTCGACTCCGGCGATGCCTTTTTCGGTGCCAATGACTATCAGTACATCGCGGGCGCGCAGGATTTCGGCTGGGCCGGGCGAGGCGAGCACGTCCTCCTCGCGCACGATGGCCACGATCGAGGAGCCGGTGCGGGTACGCGCGTGGGTGTCGCCCAACGGGCGGTCCACGAAGGGACTGCCCGGCAGGATGTGGACCTGACCCGCTTCCAGCCCGGGCACTTCGCGGGTCAATTCGGTGAACCGCTCGGCGATCCGCGGTGCGCCCAGGATCTGGGCCACGGTGTCGGCCTCCTCGTCGGTGAGCTGGAATACCGGTCGGGCCTGGTCCGGGTCATCGCGGCTATACAGGACGATGTCGAATTCGCCGCCGCGCCGGGCGATGATGCCGATCCGCTCACCCTGATGGCTGGTGAACTCATAGCGAAGGCCGACGCCGGGCAGCAGCACCTCCTTGACATCCATAGAACAATCCTTGACGAAATGCCGTCGGGATAGAAGCGCTACCGGCCAACCTCATATTTGCCGGCGCGGCGATAATCGTCGGATGGACGGGAACACAGTCAGCGTCGAGCGCGTCATCAACGCATCGCCCGACAAGATCTTCGCTCTATTGGCCGACGCGGGCAAACACGCGAGCTTCGACGGTTCGGAGTCGGTGAATCACGCCATGCAGGAATCGGTCCCACTGACGAAGGGATCGAAATTCGGCATGGCGATGCGCGGGCGTAAGGAGACGCTGTTCATCCCGTACCGGACCACCAACACAGTCATCGAGTACGAGCCGGATCGCCGGATCGCATGGCAGACAACCTCGCTGGGTGGCCTGGTCGGCGGACGCATCTGGCGTTACGAGCTGACTCCAGCAGACGGCGGCACACTGGTGCGCGAGACGTGGGATGTGTCCCAAGACAAGCAGAAGAAGCTGATCACGAGTGGTTCAATGGCCAAGCTGACCGAGGAAGGCATGCGCGCCACGCTCGAGCGGATCGCGCGACTGGTCGAGGGTTAGCCCGAAGCCTCCGCCGGCTCAACGGTTTCGGCGGCAACCTCGCTGTGCCGGTGGGGAATCGGCAACAGCATCGGCACCTGGCGGCGGTAGTCACGGTATTGGTCGCCCAGGTTCGCCACCAGGTCACGCTCTTCCAGCTGCACGGCGATCAGAATGTAGCCCGTGGTGGCGACCGCGAAAAGTAGGTGCCCCGCCGTCATCGTGGGTGTCGCCCAGAAGGCAATGCAGAACCCGAGCATGAGCGGATGGCGTACCAACCGGTAGAGGAACTGGACGCGAAAACCGATGTCGGTATACGGCTTTCCGCGCCACGCCAGATACACCTGCCGAAGACCGAACAGGTCGAAGTGATTGACCATGAACGACGACGCGAAGACCGTCGCCCAGCCCAGCCAGAACAGCGCCCACATAGCCAGGCGGGCGGCGGGCTGCCGCACATCCCAGATGACAGACGGCAGGGTGTGCCATTGCCAATACAGCAGCAGCAGTACGGCGCTCGAAAGCAACACGTAGGTGCTGCGCTCGATCGACTGCGGCACGATCCGCGTCCACCAGCGCTTGAACCCTGGCCGCGCCATGACGCTGTGCTGGACCGCGAACAACCCCAGCAACAGCACGTTGACCGCCAGCGCTTCGCCTACCGGGGCGGCGATGCCGTGGTCGACAGTGCGGGGCACGACGATCGCGCCGACGAAACCGACGGCATACAGGAAAGCAACCACGAAAGCCAGGTAGCACACGGCTCCGTAACCGATTGTCAAGAAACGCTTCATGGCCCGATTGTCCTCCGCGCAGTCGTTTATCCCATGGGGCTTTCGCCCCATGTTTCAAACGGGCTAGCGCGGACGAAGGTTCAACGCGAACGGCGGTCAACCGGAAATATATCGGCTTCGACATAGGTTATCTATGACGTAACACACAGAACTACTCCGAGTTAGCACAGGAGGTGATGACCATGCTGACGTTTGACCCATTCCTCCGTGACATCGACCGTCTGACCCAGCAGCTATGGGGCACCGCCAACGGTACTGCGGCGACAGACGCCTGGCGTGAGGGCGACAAGCTGGTTGTCGAGATCGACCTGCCTGGCGTCCAGGCTGACTCGCTGGATGTCAGCGTCGATCACGACGTGTTGACCGTGCGCGCCGAGCGCCCGGAAGTAACCGACGGCCGCGAGTGGTTGGCCGCCGAACGCCCGCGCGGTGCGTTCACCCGGCGGCTGTACCTGGGCCAGAGCCTGGATACCGAACAGGTCAGCGCCGACTACACCGACGGCGTGTTGCGGATAACCATCCCCGTGGCAGCGGCGGCCAAGCCGCGCAAGGTCGCCATTGCGACCGGCGCACAGCAGGCCATCAATGCCTGATACGACGCCTTATACGGCCAAGGGCGGGCCGCGCCAAGCTTTGGCGCGGCCCGCCTTTTTCAGTGTTTTCAGTAGTGACATTCATGCGGTCCACGTAGATGGCCACGACAAGTGGCGGTGCGCTGATGAGTCTCAGTCAAGCGCTGACAATGCGTCGCAATATTCGTGGACGGCATGACAGCCATCGGATCTACGCGTTGTTCATTCTTGCTGGTTCTCTCAAACCACCCCCTTCGTACGTACGGAACGAGTGCTGGCACTGTGCGTGTCACTTCGACTCGGAGGTGAACGCTGCCGCGGCCACACCGCGCCGCTCGGGCGTCGGACCGGGAGTTCAGCGTCAAGAGTCGCCCATGCGGTCGGCCTGGCCGTCGTCGTCACGCTGATGCGCGCCCGGCTCCCAAAACGCCGGCGCGCCAGCAGCTCACGAGTGACTTGCTGAGCCGGTTCGCTCGGGCGCCGTAGGCGGATCCATTCGGCCTCCACGATCGCCGACGCCTCGATGACCGCCGGGCAAACCGGCTCAACCGCACCCGGAGAGTCAAGACCAATCAACATCACATCCACCTCAGCTCGCGAGATGACCTGCACCTGTCGATATATATTTCTGATACCAGAACACTCAGATCATTTCAAGTGTCCACGGCATCGAATTACGGCGAATGCGCCTGTGGCTAGCCATGATTGCCCGGGTTCTCACTCGCGCCATACAGGCGCTCGCCGTCGCCGGGCTAACGCTTCTTCACCGATTTCGGCGGCTTGGGGCCGCGACCTTGTTGCCGGGCGGCCGCGCGCCGCTCCCGACGACTTCCCCCGGCGGGCACCCCGGCCGGCGTCTTGCCGCCGCCGTTGTTGCGCTGCACCGCCGCCGAACCGTCCTCCGAGGGTCCGGTATAGGTCAGCGCGGGCGACTCGTTGTCAATACCCTTGGCGCGCAAGGTGCTCGGAGCCTCTTCGCGAGCCGCGGCAGGGGCGGCGCTCTTGCCGTCGGGCTGTGCCGAGCCAGCGGCGGCGGCTGTCGCGAATTCCTTGAGCTCTTCCGGTTCCTCGACCGGGCCCACCTGCGGAGGCGGGACCGTCTCGACGGTGACGTTGAACAAGAAGCCGACCGACTCTTCTTTCATGCCGTCGAGCATGGCCATGAACATGTCGTAGCCCTCGCGCTGGTACTCCACCAGCGGATCGCGCTGCGCCATCGCGCGCAGGCCGATGCCCTCCTTGAGGTAGTCCATCTCGTAGAGGTGCTCACGCCATTTGCGGTCGATGACGTTGAGCAGCACGTTGCGTTCCAGTTGCCGCATCGCGCCCTCGCCGGCCATTTCCTCGAGCTCGGCTTCCCTTGCGGCATAAGCGCGTTCGGCGTCTTCGAGCAGCGCGTCCAGCAACTCCTCGCGGGTGAGGTCGTCCCGCTCGGAGTCGTCGTCACGACGCGTCAGGCTCTCGTGCTCTATCCCGACCGGATACAGCGTCTTGAGTGCCTCCCAGAGTTTCGCCAGGTCCCAGTCTTCGGCGTAGCCCTCGGCGGTCGCGCCGTCGACGTAGGCGGTGACGACGTCGCGGACCATGTCGAGTGCCTGCTCTTTGAGGTTCTCGCCTTCGAGGATGCGGCGGCGCTCGGCGTAGATCACCTTGCGCTGCTGGTTCATCACCTCGTCGTATTTGAGGACGTTCTTGCGGACCTCGAAGTTCTGCTGCTCCACCTGGGTCTGCGCGCTCTTGATGGCCCGGGTGACCATCTTGGCTTCGATCGGCACGTCGTCGGGCAGGTTCAGCCGGGTCAGCAGGGTTTCGAGGGCGGCCCCGTTGAACCGGCGCATGAGCTCGTCGCCCAACGACAGGTAGAACCGCGACTCGCCCGGGTCGCCCTGCCGGCCGGAGCGGCCGCGCAGCTGGTTGTCGATGCGCCGCGACTCGTGCCGCTCGGTGCCCAGCACGTACAGCCCGCCGGCCTCGATCACTTCCTTGGCCTCTTCGCCGGCCTCTTCCTTGACCTGGGGCAGCTCCTCGTGCCACGCCGCGTCGTACTCCTCCGGGGTCTCCACCGGATCGAGTCCCCGCTCGCGCAGCCGCAGGTCGGTGAGGAAGTCGACGTTGCCGCCCAGCACGATGTCGGTACCGCGGCCGGCCATGTTGGTGGCGACGGTGATGCCGCCGCGGCGGCCCGCGACGGCGATGATGCCCGCCTCCTGCTCGTGATATTTGGCGTTGAGCACGTTGTGCGGGATGCGCCGCTTCTGGAATTGGCGCGACAGGTACTCCGAGCGCTCCACACTCGTCGTGCCGATCAGCACCGGCTGGCCTTTTTCGAACCGCTCGGCGACGTCGTCGACCACCGCGATGTATTTGGCTTCCTCGGTCTTGTAGATGAGGTCGGACTGGTCGGTGCGGATCATCGGCTTGTTGGTCGGGATGCTGACCACGCCGAGCTTGTAGATCTCGTGCAGCTCGGCGGCCTCGGTCTGGGCGGTGCCCGTCATGCCGGCGAGCTTGTCGTAGAGCCGGAAGTAGTTCTGCAGCGTGATGGTGGCCAGCGTCTGGTTCTCGGCCTTGATCTCGACGTGCTCCTTGGCCTCGATGGCCTGATGCATGCCTTCGTTGTAGCGGCGCCCGATCAGCACGCGACCGGTGAACTCGTCGACGATCAGCACCTCGCCGTCGCGGACGATGTAGTCCTTGTCGCGGCTGAACAGCTCCTTGGCTTTCAGCGCGTTGTTGAGGTAACTGACCAGCGGGGAGTTGGCGGCCTCGTAGAGGTTGTCGATGCCGAGCTGGTCCTCGACGAACTCCACCCCTTTCTCGTGCACCCCGACAGTGCGTTTGCGCAGGTCGACTTCGTAGTGGAGGTCCTTTTCCATCAGCGGCGCCAGTCGGGCGAACTCGGTGTACCAGTTGGAGGCGCCGTCGGCGGGACCCGAGATGATCAGCGGGGTACGGGCCTCGTCGATCAGGATGGAGTCGACCTCGTCGACGATCGCGTAGGTATGACCGCGCTGCACCAGCTCCTCGAGCGAGTGCGCCATGTTGTCACGCAGATAGTCGAAGCCGAACTCGTTGTTGGTGCCGTAGGTGATGTCGGCGTTGTAGGCCACCCGGCGCTCGTCGGGGTTCATGTTGGCCAGGATCACCCCGACCTGCAGCCCGAGGAAGCGGTGCACCCGGCCCATCCACTCGCTGTCGCGCTTGGCCAGGTAGTCGTTGACGGTGACGATGTGTACGCCCTTGCCGGCCAGGGCGTTGAGGTAGGCGGGCAACACGCAGGTCAGGGTCTTGCCCTCACCGGTCTTCATTTCGGCGACGTTGCCCAGGTGCAGCGCGGCGGCACCCATCACCTGCACGTCGAATGGACGCTGGTCGAGCACCCGCCAGGCGGCCTCCCGAGCGACGGCGAACGCTTCGGGCAGCAGATCGTCGAGGTCCTCGCCCTCTTCCAGACGCTTCTTGAACTCGTCGGTCTTGGCCCTCAGCTCGGCATCGGTGAGCTTTTCGACGTCGTCCGACAACGTGTTGACGTAGTCGGCCACCTTCTTGAGGCGCTTGACCATGCGACCTTCACCAAGGCGCAGCAACTTCGACAGCACGGTGTTGTCCCCTTTTGTCGGGATGTTCCCTGTGGGATGTTCCCCTTTTGGCAGGAGTCTTCTTCGACAGGCGACTCCATCGTAGGTGACGAGCCGGTGCTGACCGTCCGCAAGGCGATCGCGAGCGCGGCCGTGCGCGCGCAACGGGTCGCCGCCCGAAGACCCCGTCAGGCGAGCCTGATCAGGCCGTAATCGTAGGCGTGCCGACGGTAGACCACCGACGGCCGTTCAGTCTCCTTGTCATAGAACAAGAAGAAGTCGTGCCCGACCAGCTCCATCTCGTAGAGCGCATCGTCGACCGACATCGGCTTGGCCTGGTGCTCCTTGACCCGGACGATGCGGCCAGGCTCATGATCGGTGTCGGCTTTGAGTTCCTCACCGTCGTGTTCCGGTGGCTCGACGGCCTTCTTCTTGCGTGGCTTGGGGGTCTGCGCGGTCGCGGGCACTACGGCGGTGGCCGCGGCCAATGAAACCGGGGTCTTGTCCCCGTAGTGCACTTTGCGCCGATCCTTGACGCGGCGCAGGCGGTTCTCCAGTTTGGCGACCGCGCCCTCGAATGCGGCATAGAAGCTGTCGGCGCACGCCTCCCCCCGGACTACCGGCCCGCGGCCGCGAGCGGTGATCTCCACGTGCTGACAGGACTTGCGCTGGCGTCGGTTGCGTTCGTGATCGAGTTCGACGTCGAACAAGTAGATGGTCCGGTCGAACCGTTCCAGGCGAGCGAGTTTCTGCGAGACGTAAATGCGGTAATGGTCGGGGATCTCGACGTTGCGGCCTTTGACGACGACTTCGGCATGCGCCGCCGGTTCGGCCTGTTCGTCGGTGTCGGCTGGCAGTTGGTCCAGGGCCCGACTGGAATCCACGGTTAGCCTTGACATACGTGACAACTCGTTTCTCTTTTCGCGTCACACGCGCCCTGCGTGCCGGCATTTCTGAACGCGCCGACGGGGTTGGAGCGGTTCCTAATCGGTTGCCGCCGCAGGCTGCCCGCCGGGGCAAGGTGTCGAATACTCACCCCCTTCCCGTGGTGGCGTTTCAACCTGGGAAATCTCGACCATGAGTCTTCCGGTAAGCCAAGAACGTTGTTCTCGACGTTAGCTCGTGTTAGCCCCGGCGTGCCACCAATTTGGGTGAGCTGTTGCGAGTTCTTCACGTCTTCATGGGATCTTCATCGGTTCGGCACACCAGCTGCCTCACGCCGCCGCGAGGGTCAGAACGGCGCTCACGTGGACCCCGGCTGCACGCAGCACCCGGACGGATTCGCGAGCCGTCGCACCGGTCGTGACGACATCGTCGACGACCATCACTTCGGTGCGCGGCGGCCGGCCCCGCAGCCGCACCCGACCCGCGATATTGCGTTCCCGGGCCGAGGTGCCAAGGCCGACCGAGTCACGTGCCATCGCCCTCATTCGCAGTGCGTCTGCGACGGCGATATCCGGGTGCCCCGCGACCGCAGCCGCCGCCATTCGGGCGACGGGGTCACCTCCGCGCCGGCGGGCCGCCGAGCGCCGCGTCGGCGCGGGCACGATGCTCAGCGGCGTGTCGACCAGGCCCCACGACAGCAGCCGGTGGACACCCACCGCCAGCGCGCATGCCAGCGGCTTGGCCAGGTCGGCGCGGCCGTGCTCCTTCAGTGCCAGGACCGCCTGGCGGCGGGCGCCGGCGTAGCGGCCGAGCGCGAACACCGGCACCTGCGGGTCGATGCGCGGGCTCAGCACATGCGGCTGGTCGGCTTTGACGTCGAGCTCGGCCGCGCAGGCATCGCACCAACGTGTCGACGGCGCCCCGCAGCCGCCGCATTCCAGCGGCAGGATCAGATCGAGCACACCGCAAGTGTGCTGGCCGGGTCTGACACGCTCAGCCGGTCGGCGAGCGTGTTCTCACGGCGAGCTTTCGCCCGATTTTTCGCACTGGGTACACGTTCGGCGCGAACAGCGGCCGTTTAGTCCGAGCTTTTGAATACCGATGGCCAGGCGAAGCTGAGCGCGCCCTGACTCAGCCGGCTGATGAGGTCTTCGAGGTACTTCAGCGGCAACTCCATCCGCCACTCCGGCAGCAGACCCGTCAACTGCAGGGAATCCACGCCCACGCTGACGCCGGTGACCAGCAACCCGTGCGGCAGCTCGGGTAGCGGCACACGGTAGGCGGGCATCCGGGCCGGCAACGTCCAACGCCGTTGCCCGGTGACCAACGCGCGCGGGCGCAGCCACAAGGTCTTACCCACCACGTCCACGTCGACGTCCAGACCTCCCCAGCCGGGCCGACGGGCCCACCGCAGCCGGGCGTTCCCGTCCTCGCACAGCTCTCCGCGCAACTGCGGCGTCGCCCGGCGCAGCACATCGTCGAAAATGTGCGACGACACCGCCGTCGACAGCTCCGCCGGGGCGGCCACCACCAGCGGCGGCATGCCCGGACGGATGTGCAGGTTGTGCAAGACCGCATCGGCGGTCTTCAGGTGGTTGCGGTCCCACCGGACGTCGCGGGCCGCCAGCCGCACGTCACCGAGCTGGCCGACCGTCAAACCCTGCGGATCCAGGGCCGAATCCAGCTCGGTGACGGTCAGCACAACGTCCTGGTCCCCGATCCGGACCGTCACTTCCTTGCCGACGAGCAGTTGCTGCAGCGTGAGGAACAAGGTCCGGTAGGGCATCGCGGCGGCCTGGGCAGCACTCGCCGTGACCGACGGCAGCCCGCTTGAGGACCACAACGAGCCCAGCATCTCCAGCGCGCCGAAGGGGTCCTCCCAACGCAGGCGGGGAACTCTCGGCGACATCGGCAATGCTTTCTCTAGGCCACCTTCCTGCCGAGAGTAACCGGTAGGGTCGCCTCGCCGATACGACTCGATCGGCCAATACGAAACGCCAGCTCAGCCGGGTAATACCGGGGCCGCGCCCGGCGCCATCAGCCCGGGCACCTCCAGCCAGCCCTGCTGGCTTTCGGCAACCGAGGCCGAATACTGCAGCACTCCTTGCGGCGCTCCGACGTAGACCGTCGACGGGTTGGCCGCAATCGAGAACAGCGGAATCGCCAACCCGCGGGCCGGCGCATCGGAGTTCACCCCGTCGAGGTTCACGTACGACACCGGGTGCGTGGCATCGTTGCGGGTCACCACGATGTCGTCGCCGGTTCGCCAGTACAGCGACACCACCGAGGCTCCCAACCCGAAGCCCAGCCGGCGCGGATAGGTCAGCGCGAACTGGCCGGCCTGCGTCTGCTCGACGCCCGCCAGGATCACCTGCCCGCCGATCACCATCGCGGCGCGAGTCCCGTCCCGGGATAGCTGCAGATCGGTGATCGGCCCCGGGAATCGGCTGGCCACCGCGGCGGAATCGACCGGGATACGCGCGGGTTGTCCCGACGCCGGCTCCGGG
This sequence comes from Mycobacterium sp. 852002-51163_SCH5372311, assembly GCF_001667115.1. Taxonomy (GTDB): domain Bacteria; phylum Actinomycetota; class Actinomycetes; order Mycobacteriales; family Mycobacteriaceae; genus Mycobacterium. The sequence goes on from NZ_LZIJ01000109.1 coordinate 88,847, forward strand.
ATCGCCCGCAGCACATTGTTGGAGTCGACCACCACCCAGACCGCGTCGTCCAGCGCCCAGCTGGGGCGCGACAAGCTGTGTCCGTCGGCGGACTGGACCGCCTCGCCGCCGAGGTCTCCGATCCACAGCGATGCGGCCATGTCCGGGGCGCCGCGTCGCAACGTCACCACCGACGCCACCTGGCGCCCATTGCGCGACAGAGCAGCACCGGTCTGGTCGCCCATGCGTCCGAAGGCTCCGGGCAGCGGAGTGACGCGTTGTGCGTCCACCCCGACCAATGATCCGTTCACCAGCGCGTGCAAGCCCGCGCCGGCGCCGTCGGCCACGCCCGGGTCGGTCGCGGCGACGTCGGACGTGTTCCAGCCCTCGGCAAACCTGTCGTCCAGCGGAGCGCCGTCGGCATTGATCACGTACGGCCCCCGGATGTCGGCCCGCGCCAGGGTCCAAATGATCTGCGCGGCAAGCAATTGCCTACTGTGCGGATCGGTGGTGGTCAGTTTCTCCAGATCGATGCGCGCCCCGCCGTAGCCGCTGCCGATGCCGTTCTTGCCGCCGTCGGCCCGGGTCACCGGTCCGCGCAGCCGCAGCGGCGGGGCCAGCAGGTTGCGCACCGTGTGCGCCATCTCAGGGCGCGGCCCCGCCAGCAGTTTGGAGACGAGCTCGGTGGCCAGCTGGTCATGATCGGACACCGCGACATAGCGCGGGTCGGGAACCACGGTCTTGCCGGTGGGGTCGGCGAAGTACAACGTGTTGCGTTTGTAGGTCGCCTGGAACTGTTGCCAGTCCAGGAAGACCCCGTTGGGCAGACGGTCGATTCGCCAGCCACCCGACGTCTTGACCAATTCGATCTGACCCGGGTCGGGCAGCACGCCCTCGGCGGTTTCGAACACCCCCACATCGGACAGCGAACCCAGGATGTCCGCCCGCATCGTCGCCGAAACACGTTCGGCGGCACGGGTTTCGACGAACACCACATGGTCGATCAGCAGTGCGCTACCAGCGTCGTCCCAAGCGTTGGACGCCGACTGGGTGAGGAACTGCCGCGCCGCCAGATGCCGGTTGGCGGGGTCGGCGGTGGCCTTGAGGAACTCGCGCAGCAGCACGTCTGGATCCATGCCCGGGGTGGGCTTGGGCAGATTCGACGGCGCCGGTCGCTCGATGGTGCCGATGGCTTGCGGGGCCGACGAACTGGGCACTCCCGCGCAGCCGGCGAGCAGGACGGCCGCGCACGCCAGCCGCAGCATCATCAAGAACCGCCGCATCACCCGCTCCGTTCGGCGTGCTCACGCTGACGCTCTTGGCGCGGCTGCCCTGGGGTTTGCGGTGGTTGGGCGGGCGGTTGGGCAATCGGTTTCATCGGAAGTGGACTGGTGGTGACTTTGTGACCCCGGAACAGGGGAAGCGTCAGCCGGAAGCAGGCGCCCTCGCCCGGCTCGCCCCACGCCTCCAGCCGGCCCTGGTGTAGCCGGGCGTCCTCGATGCTGATCGCCAGCCCCAGCCCGGTGCCGCCGGATCGCCGCACCCGGGACGGGTCCGAGCGCCAGAACCGGCTGAACACCAGCTTCTCTTCGCCGGGGCGCAGTCCCACTCCGTAGTCGCGGACGGTGACGGCGACGGTGTCTTCGTCGGCGGCCATCCGGATGTCCACCGGCTGGTGCTCGGCATGGTCGATGGCGTTGGCGATCAGGTTGCGCAGGATCCGCTCGACCCGTCGCGCGTCGACCTCTGCGATCACCTCCTCGGTGGGCAGGTCTACGCGCAGCGTGATGCCCGCCTCCTCGGCCAGGTGGCCGACATTTCCCAGCGCGCTGTTGACGGTGGTGCGAAGGTCCACCGCCTCGACGGACAACTCGGCCACACCGGCGTCGTGCCGGGAGATCTCCAGCAGGTCGTTGAGCAGCGTCTCGAACCGGTCCAGCTCGTTGACCATCAGCTCGGTGGAGCGCCGCAGCGTGGGGTCCAGGTCGGAGCTGTGGTCGTAGATCAAGTCGGCGGCCATCCGCACGGTGGTCAGCGGGGTACGCAGTTCGTGGCTGACGTCGGAGGTGAAGCGGCGCTGCAGGTTACCGAACTCCTCCAGCTGGGCGATCTGCCGGGACAGGCTCTCGGCCATGTCGTTGAACGACACCGCCAGCCGCGCCATGTCGTCCTCACCTCGCACCGGCATCCGTTCGGACAGATGCCCTTCGGCGAACCGCTCGGCGATGCGCGACGCCGAGCGCACCGGCACTACCACCTGGCGCGAGACCAGGATCGCGATGCCGGCGAACAGCACCAACAGCACCAGGCCGCCGGTGGCCATCGTCCCGCGCACCAGCGTTACCGTGGCCTGCTCGTTTTTGAGCGGAAAGATCAGGTAGAGCTCCAGGTTGGCCACCCGCGACGACGTCGGCGTGCCGATGATCAGCGCCGGCCCGCTGTAGCCCTCGGTATGCACAGTGGCGTACTGGTAGGCCGCCTGCCCGGCCTTGACGAAACCGCGCAACGAACCGGGCACCTGCTCGACGGGCCCCGCGGTGGTCGCCGCGCGCGGACCGTCACCGGGCACCATCAGCACCGCGTCGAACGCGCCGGCCAGACCGACGGCAGAGGCCGGGTCGGTTTTCGAGGTCAGAGTGTTACGGGCCAGCTGCAGGCTACTGTCCAGCGAGCGGGTCTCCTCGCCGTTGACGATCCCGCTGACCGTGGTGCGCGCCCGCTCGATCTGCTCGATGGCGGCTTTCACCTTGACGTCGAGCACGCGATTGGTGAGCTGGCTGGTCAGCACGAAGCCCAGCGCCAAGATCACGGCCAGCGACAGTCCAAGCGTCAGCGAAACGACTCGCAGCTGCAGCGATCGCCGCCAAGCGACGCTCACGGCCCGGCTCAGCGCACTCATGCCGCGTGCCATGGGACCCGATCGCCCCCAACGACCGCGTGTGCGCCGTCGTGAGCCCCACGTCACCGGCGCCGGTCCTCCTCAAAGTCGTCCCCTCGCAAGCTGGGGTGCCCCGAGCGCCACGCATCGTCTGCAGGGCAGGTCACGGAGGTCCGGCCTTGTATCCCACTCCTCGAACGGTGAGAACCACAGTCGGGTTCTCCGGGTCTTTCTCGACCTTGGCGCGCAGACGCTGGACGTGCACGTTCACCAGGCGGGTATCCGCCGGGTGCCGGTACCCCCATACCTGTTCGAGCAGCACATCACGAGTAAACACCTGGCGGGGTTTGCGCGCCAACGCGACCAACAGGTCGAACTCCAGCGGTGTCAGCGAGATCTGCTCGCCGTTGCGGGTCACCTTGTGGGCCGGCACGTCGATCTCGACGTCGGCGATGGACAGCATCTCGGCCGGCTCGTCGTCGTTGCGCCGCAGCCGTGCCCGCACCCGCGCCACCAGCTCCTTGGGCTTGAACGGCTTCATGATGTAGTCGTCGGCGCCCGACTCCAGGCCCAGCACCACGTCCACGGTGTCGGTCTTGGCGGTCAGCATCACGATCGGGACCCCGGAGTCGGCACGCAGCACGCGGCACACGTCGATGCCGTTCATGCCGGGCAGCATCAAGTCCAGCAGCACCAAATCCGGTCGCAGCTCACGTACCGCAGTCAGTGCCTGGGTGCCGTCGCCCACGACCGCGGTGTCGAAGCCCTCCCCACGCAGCACGATGGTCAGCATCTCCGCCAGCGAAGCGTCGTCATCGACGACGAGAATCCTTTGCCTCATGCTGTCCATGGTGTCACCAGATCGGGACAAAACTGAGGTACCGCACGGGCGTTTCGTGGGCGCTTCTTGCTTGAAAGGGCAAATATCGCCCAAATTCGGGTTCCGGACGGCTTCAGATGAGCCCGCCGCGGGTCAAGGTGGTCGCCAGACGGCCCGGATCGACGTCCGCGTCGACCACCAGCCACGGTCCGCCCCAGCCAGCGGCCGCCAGGCCCGCGTACACCGCGCCGGTGCGCTGCTGAAGCCCGTCGTCACGTTCGTAGCTGTCGCGGACCCGGCCGGGATCGCTTTCGGCCCGGCTGCGGGCCCGCTGTCCGGCGAGTTCGGCGGACACCGCGAGCAGCACCTGGCAGTCGGGCACGGGCACCCCGAAGCGCTGGTATTCGAGCTGCTGTACCCAGGCCGCCGCCGCACCGGCCGCGTCCTGGTGCAGGCGGGCCGCGCTGTATGCCGCATTGGAGGCGACGTAACGATCCAGGATCACGACGTCGTGCTCGCGGCGCAGCTGCCCGATCTGCTCGACGGCGCCGGCGCGGTCGAGCGCGAACAGCATCGCCATCGCATACACCGACGACGCCAAGTCGCCGTGCTCGCCGTGCAGGGCCTCGGCGGCGATGTCGGCCGGAACCGACTGGCCGTAGCGCGGGAAGGCCAGCGTGGCCACCGACTTTCCGCCGGCTTCGAAGGCCGTGCGCAGCCCGTCGGACAACGTCCGCTTGCCGGCGCCGTCGACGCCCTCGATCGCGATCAGCACCGCGCGTCAGCTCAGTAGCGGTAGTGGTCCGGCTTGTAGGGACCCTCGACGTCGACGCCGAGGTATTCGGCCTGATCCTTGGTCAGCTTGGTGAGGTGACCGCCGAGCGCCTCGACGTGGATGCGGGCCACCTTCTCGTCCAGGTGCTTGGGCAGCCGGTAGACCTCATTGTCGTATTCGTCGTTCTTGGTCCACAGCTCGATCTGCGCGATCACCTGGTTGGCGAAGCTGTTGCTCATCACGAAGGACGGGTGGCCGGTGGCGTTGCCCAGGTTCAGCAGGCGTCCTTCGGACAGCACGATGATCGCCTTGCCGGTGTCACCGAAGGTCCACAGATCGACCTGCGGCTTGATGTTGAGCTTCGTCGCCCCGGACCGCTCCAGCGCGGCCATCTGGATCTCGTTGTCGAAGTGGCCGATGTTGCCCAGGATGGCGTGGTCCTTCATGGCCCTCATGTGTTCCAGCGAGATGATGTCTTTGTTGCCGGTCGCGGTCACCACGATGTCGGCGTCGCCGATCGCCTCCTCGACGGTCACCACCGGGAAGCCCTCCATCATCGCCTGCAGTGCGTTGATCGGGTCGATCTCGGTGACGCTGACCCGCGCCCCCTGGCCCTTGGCCGCCTCCGCGCAGCCCTTTCCCACGTCGCCGTAGCCGCAGATCAACACGTTCTTGCCGCCGATCAGGGCGTCGGTGCCGCGGTTGATGCCGTCGATCAGCGAGTGCCGGGTGCCGTACTTGTTGTCGAACTTGGACTTGGTCACCGAGTCGTTGACGTTGATCGCCGGGAAGGCCAGGTCCCCGGCCGCGGCGAACTGGTAGAGCCGCAGCACCCCGGTCGTGGTCTCCTCGGTGACGCCCTTGACCGACTCGGCGATCTTGGTCCACTTGGTCTTGTCGGATTCGAAGCGCTGACGCAGCACGTTCAGGAAGACCTTCCACTCGGCGGAGTCGTCTTCCTCGGCGGGCGGAACCACACCGGCCGTCTCGTACTGCATGCCGCGCAGCACCATCATGGTGGCGTCGCCGCCGTCGTCCAGGATCATGTTGGCCGGCTTGTCCGGGTCCGGCCAGGTCAGCATCTGTTCCGCGCACCACCAGTACTCTTCGAGCGTCTCGCCCTTCCAGGCGAACACCGGGACGCCCTTGGGTTCTTCGGCGGTGCCGTGCGGGCCGACCACTACAGCGGCCGCCGCGTGATCCTGGGTCGAGAAGATGTTGCAGGACGCCCAACGCACCTCGGCGCCCAGCGACGTCAGGGTTTCGATCAGCACCGCGGTCTGCACGGTCATGTGCAACGAACCGGAGATACGTGCCCCCTTCAGCGGCTGCACCTCGGCATATTCCCGGCGAAGCGACATCAGGCCGGGCATCTCGTACTCGGCGAGATCGAGTTCCTTACGGCCGAAATCCGCCAGCGACAGATCGGCGATCTTGAAGTCGATCCCGTTGAGCACGTCGGGGGTCAGCGCATTTTCGGTCGTCGTCATAGGGGTGTTCGTCCTTCTTTGGGGCGTTTACGGGCTAGAGGCCGGAGTTCGTTAGCGTCAGCCACTCTAGTCGCGGCACCCACGCGTCCTGGTCACGGGACGTTGATGACCCCGTGGCGCTCCGCGAACGGCGTCATCAGCCGGGCCAGGTCGGCCGCGACGTCGTGGTCCGACTCGGGGGGCATGGACACGTAGCTCAGGCACAGCCGCACGATCGTGCGGGCCAGCACGTTGGCGTCGTCGTCGCTCGTGGTCAGCCAGGTCTGGGTGAAGGCCGTGGCCAGCCGGGCCGACGAGCGGGTGATGATGGGCCCGCTGTCGGTGGTGATCAGCTGCAACAGGTCGGGCTTGGCGACGCCGGTCAACAGCGAGACCACCAGCGGGTCAGCCGCCGTCTCGGCGAAGAAGGCCCGGAACCCGTCCAGGAACGATTGGTAGATGTTGCCGACGTTTGCCTCCAGGCCGCCTTTGACGGTGTCGACGAGGCGGTCGGCCAGGCGCAGGGTTACGCCCTGCGCCAGGCCCTGCCGGGAGCCGAACTCGTTGTAGATGGTCTGCCGGCTGATGCCCGCGGCGCGCGCCACGTCCGACAGCGTGATCGCGGACCAGTCCCGGGTCAGTAGCAGGTCCCGCATCGCATCCAGCACCGAGTCCCGCAACAGCGCCCGCGACGCCTCGGCGTAAGGAATACGCTTCACAGCCGCGACACTAGCGGTTTTGGGCTCATCGGTTTTGGGCTCGTCGGTTTTGGGCTCGGTGCCGGCGCTGATCACGGGCGGGCCACTTCGACCATCACGAAGTCCGACTTGGCCGCTCCGCAGTCCGGGCAGCTCCAGTCCTCGGGGATGTCGTCCCAGCGGGTGCCGGGTGCGATGCCGTCTTCCGGCCAGCCCAGCGCCTCGTCGTACTCGAAGCCGCACTGCACGCACTGATACAGCTTGTAGTCGTTCATTGGTTTGCTCCTCTCAGACGGGTTCGAAATCTGGCTTCTCGCGGACCGAGCAGTCCGGGCAGCACCACTCGTCGGGAATCTGTTCCCACCTCGTGCCGGCCGGAAAACCTTCCCGGGCATCGCCGTTGGACTCGTCGTAGACGTAGTCGCACACGGGGCACTTGTAGGCGGCCATCATGCTGCAACCTCCTCGGTGGCCGTCTCAGAGGCACCGTAGCGGGCCAGCAGCTTCTCGCGCAGCCGTGGCTGCAGGTTCACCCTGGTGATGTCGCCGTCGTAGTGCGACAGGACCCGGCGGTCCATCACCTTGCGCCACAGCGGCGGGAAGTACGTCAGCGAGATCATCGACGCGTATCCGCTCGGCAGGTTGGGCGAACCCGCCATGCTGCGCAGCGTCTGGTAGCGCCGCGTGGGGTTGGCGTGGTGATCGCTGTGCCGCTGCAGGTGGTACAGGAACAGGTTGGTGACGATGTGGTCGGAGTTCCAGCTGTGCACGGGTGCGCAGCGCTCGTAGCGGCCGTTGGCATTCTTCTGCCGCAGCAGGCCGTAGTGCTCGAGGTAGTTGACGGCTTCCAGCAGGGAGAAGCCGAACACCGCCTGGATGACCACGAACGGGATCACCGCCGGGCCGAAGACCGCGATCAGCGCGCCGAACAGCACCACCGACATGGCCCACGCGTTCAGCACGTCGTTGGACAGGTAGGTTTTCGGGTTCCACGGGTTCTTGCCAAGCCGGCGAATCCGCTGCGCCTCGAGGTGGACGGATGAGCGCGCGCTACCGATGACGCTGCGGGGCAGAAACTCCCAGAACGTCTCACCGAAGCGGGACGACGCCGGGTCTTCCGGGGTGGAGACGCGCACGTGGTGGCCACGGTTGTGCTCGATGTAAAAGTGGCCGTAGGCGGTCTGGGCCAGGGTGATCTTGGACAGCCAGCGCTCCAGCGAGTCCTTCTTGTGTCCCATCTCGTGGGCCGTGTTGATCCCGACGCCGCCGAGCACACCGACCGAAAGCGCCAGGCCGATCTTTCCGGCCCAGCTCAGTCCGCCCTCGAACCCCAGCAAGCTGAGGTTGGATGCGGTGAACAGGTAGGCGCCCAGCACCACGCTCGCGTACTGGAACGGGATGTAGAGGTAGGTGCAATACCGGTAGTACTTGTCGTTCTCCAGCCGTTCCATCACCTCGTCGGGCGGGTTCTGCCCGTCGGGACCGAAGAACACGTCGAGTATCGGCAGCAGGATGTAGAGCAGGATCGGGCCGATCCACAGCGGCACCTGGGCGGCGGCGTGCCAGCCGAGTTGGTTCATTCCCCAGATGATCGGCAGCATCACGAACAGTGCCGTCGGAGCGATGAGCCCCATCAACCACAGGTAGCGCTTCTTGTCGCGCCACTCCGTTTCGGGCACTTCACGAGTTTCAGGTGCTTCCGCTTTTTGCGGGCTGAGTTGTGTGGTCATATGCCAAACCTCCTTGTGAGTCGCACCACGTTCGGGGTTGACAATACCGAGGTTTGCGTCTCCTGTCTAGACATAGACTATTGTTTTGTAAAGCAGCTTCCAGTCGATGATGCTCATCGTTGGGGTGCTCAGGGGGTTAGGCGGGTACCGAGGGCGTTCAGTGTGTATCCAGGGCGTTCAGTGTGTATCCAGGGCGTTCAGTGTGTAGCCAGGGCGGAAAAATCGCGATTTCCCGGCCCTAGATACACGCCCAAAGCCGCCAGTTCACGCGCAAAGCCCTGGCTTCACGCGCAAAGCCGTGAGTTCACGCGCAAAGCCGTAAACGCAAACCTCTACGCTGCGGCCGTGGTCGTATCCGGGTCGGGTTCCTTGTCGGCCTCTTCGGTCTGCCGCTTGCCCTGCACCGAATGCCTGACCCCGTAACCGAGGTAGATCGCAGTGCCGACCACCAGCCAGACCGCGAACCGGACCCAGGTGAGCGCGGTGAGATTCACCATCAGCCAGACACACGCGATGATCGAGGCGATCGGGAGCGCCGGAACCCACGGCGCCCGGAAGCCGCGAGGCAGGTCGGGCCGGGTCCTGCGGAGCACGACAACTCCCGCGGAGACGAGCACGAACGCGAACAGGGTCCCGACGTTGACCATCTCTTCGAGCTTGTTGATCGGGAACACCGACGCGGTCAGGGCCACCACGACGGCTACCAGCACGGTAATTCGCACCGGTGTGCCATGCGTCCCAGTCTTGGCCAGTGGACGCGGCAGCAGTCCGTCGCGGGCCATCGCGAACAACACCCGGCACTGGCCGAGCATCAGGACCATCACCACCGTGGTCAACCCGGCCAGCGCGCCAACGGCGATGATCTTGCTCGCCCAGTGCACCCCGTTGGCCGTGAAGGCGGTGGAGAGGTTCGCATGAGCGCCGCCGGGAACGGTCTTGAGCTGGGTGTAGGAAACCATCCCCGACAACACGACGGAAACCGCGACGTAGAGCACCGTCACGATCGCCAGCGACGCCAGGATCCCCTTCGGTACGTCGCGCTGCGGATGCTTGGTCTCCTCGGCCATGGTGGCCACGATGTCGAACCCGATGAACGCGAAGAACACGATCGACGCCCCGGCCAGCACCCCGTACCAGCCGTAGTGGCTGCCGTGCGCCCCAGTCAGCAACGACAACACCGACTGGTCGATGCCGCGGGCGTCCGTTCCCGCTTCCGGCTTCGGAATGAAGGGTGAGTAGTTGGCGGCCTTGATGTAGAAGGCGCCGACCACGATGACCAACAGCACCACGGCCACCTTGATGCCGGTGACCACCGCTGAGAACCTCGACGACAACTTGGTGCCGAGGGCGATCAGCGTCGCCACTATCCCGACGATGACCAGCGCACCCCAGTCCAGGCTCACCGATCCGACCTTGGCCGTGCCGCCGGCGAATCCGAACACCGTACCCAAGTAGCTCGACCAGCCTTTGGACACCACTGCCGCGCCGATCGCCAACTCCAGCAACAGGTTCCAGCCGATGATCCAGGCGAGGAACTCACCGAAGGTCGCGTAGGAGAAGGTGTACGCGCTGCCGGCCACCGGCAGCGTCGAGGCGAATTCGGCGTAACACAGCGCCGCCAGCGCACACGTGATCGCCGCGATCACGAACGATATCCAGATGGCCGGGCCGGTGATGTCCCCGGTGGTGGACGCGGTGACCGTGAAGATTCCGGCACCGATAACCACCGCGACACCGAACACCACCAGGTCCCACCAGGTGAGGTCCTTGCGTAGCCGCGTACCCGGTTCGTCGGTGTCAGCGATTGACTGTTCGACCGACTTGGTGCGCCATCGACCGGCCATCTGCGGTGTCCTTTCATTACTGGTTGTGACGGCACAGTACCTAGTAACCTCGCGTTGGTGCGCGATCAAGGGGAAATCGTGCGGGACCACGCGGTCGTCATCGGGGGCAGCATCGCTGGGTTGTGCGCGGCACGGGTGCTCTCGGACTTCTACTCCCGGGTGACGGTCTTCGAGCGCGACGATCTGCCGAGCGAAGCGGCGAACCGCGCCGCGGTACCCCAGGACCGGCACCTACACATGCTGATGGCCCGTGGCGCAATGGAGTTCGAGAATCTGTTTCCCGGACTGCTGGCCGACATGGTGGACGCAGGCGTGCCGATGCTGGAGAACCGGCCAGACTGCATCTACCTCGGTGCCGCCGGCCACGTCCTGGGGACGGGCCACACCCTGCGCAAGGAGTTCACCGCCTACGTGCCCAGCCGTCCCCACCTGGAATGGCAGCTGCGACGGCGGGTCCTCGACATCGAGAACGTGGAAGTCATCCAGCGCCACGTCCTCGAGCCACGGTTCGACCGGACCCGCCGGCGGGTGACAGGCGTGCTGCTGGATCCCGACAGCAACGGCGACTCTGAGTTCGTCGCCGCAGACTTGGTGGTCGACGCGGCGGGACGTGGCACCCGGCTGCCGGTGTGGTTGACGCAGTGGGGATATCAGCGCCCCCCCGAGGACACAGTGGACATCGGCATCAGCTATGCCACCCACCAGTTCCGCATCCCCGAAGGACTGATCCGGGAGAAGGTGGTGGTCGCCGGCGCCTCACACGACGAATCGCTGGGGCTGGGAATGCTGTGCTACGAGGACGGCACCTGGGTGCTGACCACCTTCGGGGTGGCCAACGCCAAACCGCCGAAGACGTTTCCCCAGATGCTTGCGCTGGCCGACCACCTGCTGCCGTCCCACTTCAGCGCGGCGCTGGCCCACGCGGAACCCTTGGGAGAACCGGCATTTCACGCTTTCCCGGCCAGCAAGTGGCGCCGCTACGACAAGCTGGAGCGCTTCCCGATCGGGATCGTCGCGTTCGGCGATGCCGTGGCCAGCTTCAACCCCACCTTCGGCCAGGGCATGACTATGACGTCGCTACAGGGTGGTCATCTGCGACGGGCACTTGAATTCCCCGACGACCAACTGGCCGCCGAAATCAACCGTGCCACCGCCAAGACGACCTATCCGGTGTGGATGATGAACGCCATCGGCGATATCACCTTCCACCACGCCGAGGCGGAGACCATCCCGTGGTGGTGGCGTCCGTCGGGTGCCCTGTTCGACCAGTTTCTCGGCGCCGCCGAAACCGAACCCGTTCTCGCCGAATGGTTTTTGCGCCGGTTCTCGTTGTTGGACAGCCTGTACATGATCCCCCCGCCGCGCATCATCGGCCGTGCGATGCGGCACAACATGCGGTTGTGGCTTCGCGAACGACGGGAAACCCGTGCAAACGCCGTTACAGCCCGACCGTCGCCCTGAACAGCTTGGCGGGTTCGTTCGCGAGTAGACGGATGGGCCCGTCGTCGGCGGCCACCCAGGCCGCCATGCCGCGGTCCAGGGTGAGCGAGTCGGATTTCCCGTACACCGTCGCGGAACCCTCTGTGCACAAAAGGATCTGGGGGCCTTCGTGGCGCGACGCCGCGTCTACCTCGTGGCCCAGATGCTCACCCTCGAGCACCAGCAACGAGACCGCAAACTCGTCGGCCGGGGTGTCGTAGACCAGCGACAGACCGTCGCGGTGAATCGGCGTGCGTAGTTCGGCCTCGGCGGTCGGGGCGAAGTCGAGCACCCGCAACAGCTCGGGCACGTCGACGTGCTTGGGGGTGAGGCCGCCGCGTAATACGTTGTCGGAGTTGGCCATTACCTCCAGCGCGAAGCCGCGCAGATACGTGTGCAGATTGCCGGCCGGCAGGAAGATCGCCTCTCCGGGAGCCAGATCGATGCGGTTGAGCAGCAAAGCGGCCAGCACGCCGGCGTCACCGGGATAGCGTTCGCCGAGCTCCAGGACGGTCTTGGCTTCGGCCTCGAATTCCGTTGCGCCAGAACTGACGTAGTGAATCGCTCCGTCGAGGACGGCGGGCACCAGCACGTCGATGTCGGGCTGGGGTGCGGTGATCCAGGTGGTGAACAACGCGCGCAGACCGTCGGCGTCGGACTGGTCGTTCAGCAATTCGATGTACGGGTCGAGGTCGGAGACCGCAAGCGCCCGCAGTAGGTCGGTGGTACGCGAGGCCTGGCGGAATCCGGCCAGCGCCTCGAACGGCTGCAGCGCTACCAACAACTCCGGCTTGTGACTGGTATCGCGGTAGTTCCGGGTAGGCGCTGACACCGGAATTCCAAGTCGCTCCTCACGCAGGTAACCCTCGACCGCCTGCTCGGCGCTGGGATGGGCCTGCAGCGAAAGCGGCTCGTCGGCCGCCAGCACCTTGACCAGGAACGGCAGCACATCGCCGAACCGGGCCCGGGACGCGCTGCCCAATTGGCCTTCCGGATCGGCGACCAGCGCCTGCAGCAGCGAGACTTCGCCGTCCGGGGTTTCCAGCCACGCGGGGTCGCCGGGGTGCGCGCCGAACCACAGCTCGGCCTCGGGATGAGCAGCGGGAACGGGCCGCCCGGTGAATTCCGCGATATCGGTGCGCGATCCCCACGCGTATGTCCGTAACGCTCCGCGTAGCAGTTCCACTTGTGTATCTATCCCCGCACCAGTCGCAGATAAACCGCGGCCATCTCCAGTCGAACGGCCAATATAGCCAGTTGCTGCTCGGGGCGGCTGGGCGTGGGCAAAGTGCCGGCTACGTCCGGCAGGCCCGGCACATCACCGGCGGCAACCAGGTCGACGTCGTGCAGGTCGGCGACCCGGGCGGCGACCACCATCCGCTCGGCGGCCAAAGTGAGCGCCAGCACCCGCAGCCGGTCAGGCGGCGGCCCGTCGATTTCTTCGTCGTGGAACAGGGCGTCGGCGGGATCCTGAAATCTATCGGCCGCCCCGATGCTCAGTGCCGCCATCGCTTCGGTCAGCCCGGTGGCGGCAGCAACCTGGTCAGCGATTCGCAGCAACACCGAACTAGCGTGCCGGGCCAGCGCCAGTGTGGCGGCCGAGTCGCCGGCCAGCGCCAGCCGCCGGCCGGACATGCGTGCGGCGAGCATCTTGGCCGGGTTGGTGAACAGCTCGCGACCCGCGCTGTTGTGCAGCGCTTCGGCGTCCAGCTCATCGGCCAGCACCGCCAGGTCCACGCTGAGTCTCGGGTCCACGGCCTGCAGGGTGGCCAGACCGACAGCCAGATAGCGGCACAGGCCGAACTCGTTGGAAACCCACAGCCGCGGCGACAGCTCCGCGACGCGGCCCGCAGTGGTGTCCCGCAGCGGGCCCTCATACGGCGTCGCCACCACCACCCGTGATCCCCGACGGACAGCGGTCGCGGCGGCGCCGACGAGGGCGGGGTCGCCGGCGTCGTCGCCCGCGACGACCAGCACGTCCAGCGGCCCGATCCAAGGCGGCGCCTCGGTGGCGACGACTATCGGCTCGGCGGCCGTGCCACCCATCGTCGCGGCCAGCATGGCCCCGGCCGTCTCGGCGGTACCGCGGCCGGCCACCCAGATCACCGTTCGCGGCCGGTCGTCGGTACGGAGCGATTGCAGCGCGCCTTCGTCTTGGGCGGCGGCAACCGCACGCACCTGCGCGCCTGCCGACGATGCAGCACGCAACAGCCCTTGCCGGTCGGCGGCCAGCAGACCCTCGGTGTCTTCGAGATCGACGGTGCCAGCGGTGTTCACGGAAGAACGCCTTCGGGCGCCGACTGAGCGGCGATTTGAGCCCTGACGTGCGCAACCACCGCGTCGACGTCCTCGGTGGTGCGGCCCTCCACATTAAGCCGCAACAACGGCTCGGTGTTGGAGCTGCGCAGGTTGAACCAGCTGCCGTCGCCAAGATCCACCGTCACCCCGTCGAGATGATCGATGGAATGAATCCTGGTGCTCAAAGACTTCAGGACGGCGTCCACACACTGCGTCGCGTCGGCCACGGTGAAGTTGATCTCGCCGGACGATTCATAGCGTTGGTAGTCGGCGGTCAGCTCGGATAACGGGCGCTCCTGTTCACCGAGGGCGGCCAGCACGTACAGCGCGGCCAGCATCCCCGAGTCCGCACCCCAGAAATCGCGGAAGTAATAGTGCGCCGAATGCTCACCGCCGAAGATCGCGCCGGTGTCGGCCATGAGCGCCTTTATATAGGAGTGGCCGACCCGTGAGCGCAGCGGTGTGCCGCCACGCTCGGTGACCAGCTCAGCCACCGCGCGCGAGGTGATCACGTTGTGGATGATGGTGGCGCCGATCTCGCGGTTGAGCTCACGAGCGGCCACCAGGCTGGTCACCGTCGACGGCGACACCGGTTCGCCGCGTTCGTCGACCACGAAGCAGCGGTCGGCGTCGCCGTCGAAGGCCAGCCCGATATCAGCGCCGGTGTCGCGGACGTAGGCCTGCAGGTCTGCCAGGTTCGCCGGGTCGAGCGGGTTGGCTTCGTGGTTCGGGAACGACCCGTCCAGCTCGAAGTACAGCGGCAGCAACGTGATCGAGTCGATCGCGCCGAGCACGGCCGGGGCGGTGTGCCCCGCCATGCCGTTGCCGGCGTCCACCGCCACCCGCAGCGGGCGCAGTCCGGAGGTGTCCACCAGCGAACGCAGGTACGCGCCGTAGTCGGCCAGCACATCCCGGTCGGAGCTGGTACCGGGTGGTCCGTCATAGCCCGGGACACCGGCGATGACCTCGTCGCGGATGACGGCAAGCCCCGTGTCGGCGCCGACGGGCTTGGCGCCCGCCCGGCACAACTTGATGCCGTTGTAGGCCGCCGGGTTGTGGCTGGCGGTGAACATCGCCCCGGGACAATCCAGCAAACCGGAGGCGAAGTAAAGCTGATCGGTCGACGCCAACCCGATCCGCACCACGTCGAGGCCCTGGCCGGTTACCCCGGCCGCAAAGGCGGCCGCCAGGGACGGAGAGCTATCCCGCATGTCGTGGCCGATCGCCACCTGCCGCGCATCTTCGGCACGCATCAGTCTGGCGAATGCCGCGCCCAGCTCGGCGGCCAGCGACTCGTCGATCTCCTCGCCGACCAGCCCGCGCACGTCGTAAGCCTTGATGACACGGTGGACAGCCGCGGCGGTCCGAGACATGCGGTGGCTCCTGAGAACTTGGACTGATTGCGCCTCTTGGCCGCCAGCCTAACGGCCCGGGCCGAGCACGGGCCGGACCAGGCCCGTGGCGATCGCGAGCGCGGCGTAGCCGGGCGAAGCGGGTCGCCACCATCAGACCCCGTGGCGATCGCGAGCGCGGCGTAGCCGGGCGAAGCGGGTCGGAACCTGCGGCGTCAGTCAGCAGGGTCGGGCAACACCCGTAGGTGTCCACGGCGGCGCCCCGAGCGATGCTCGGGTGGTGCCAACACACCACCACTGGGCATGGTCGCATGGGTCGCCTGGGCACCCGCATGCTGCAACGGGTCGGTAAAGCCGTTCACCGGCGCGCGGGCCCCGCCGAATCCAGACGCGGCCGCAGATGGACCACCTTCGCGGACCGCATCCGCCAGGGCCACCAAGTCGTCCTCGTCGGGATGGGTGGGCAAAGTGGGTAGGGGCCCGGCGTGCCGAACCAACTCCCACCCGCGCGGTGCGGTGATGCGGCCGGCGTGGCCGACACACAGATCCCACGAATGCGGCTCCCGCACGGTCGCAAGCGGACCTACTACCGCCGTCGAGTCCGAGTAGACGAACGTCAACGTCGCCACGGCATAGTGCGGACACCCGGGCCGGCAACAGCGACGGGGTACGTTCACGACCGAAAGGCTATCGTGCGGAAACGCCGCGAAGCGCCGGACACGCGCAACCGGTCGGGGCGGGATGTGCAACCGTTACCATCGGCGCGTGGGCGATTCGCGCAGCTACCCGCGGGGCGGCCGCTCGGCTGCGCACCGAACTTCCCGGCGGGGCCGCGATATGCGCGGTCCCCTGCTGCCGCCGACCGTCCCGGGCTGGCGCACCCGCGCCGAGCGGTTCGACATGGCGGTGCTGGAAGCCTATGAACCCATCGAGCAACGCTGGCGCGAACGGGTGGCCGAGCTCGACGTCGCGGTGGACGAGATTCCGCGCATCGCCGCGAAGGACCCCGAGAGCGTGCAATGGCCACCCGAGGTCATCGCCGACGGGCCGATCGCGCTCGCGCGATTGATCCCGGCCGGCGTCGACGTCCGCGGCAACGCGACCCGGGCGCGAATTGTCCTGTTCCGCAAGCCGATCGAGCGACGGGCGAAGGACACCGTCGAACTCGCCGAATTGCTACATGAAATCCTGGTGGCTCAAGTCGCCATCTATCTGGACGTTGAGCCCTCGGTCATCGACCCGACGATCGACGACGACTGAAGGAGCCAGCGTCAGCCGATGCCGCGCTTGAGGCGGCGGCGCTCCCGCTCGGACAGACCGCCCCAAATGCCGAAGCGCTCGTCATGCGCCAGGGCGTACTCGAGGCATTCATGGCGCACCTCGCAACCCAGGCAGATTTTTTTGGCCTCGCGGGTCGATCCACCCTTTTCGGGGAAGAAGGCTTCCGGATCCGTTTGCGCGCATAATGCGCGGTCCTGCCATTGATCTGGGGTAGTCGGCAGGGGTTCGGGCTCGAAAGCGGCGGGCGCTTCGGGAACCACAGTCAAATGCGGCCGAGTAATTGCCGCCGGCGGCGAGCCCACAGTGGTGTGCGGTGTGCTTGCCAGTACGCCCCGAAGGTGCTCGTAGGACATGCTTCCTCCGCCTCCTCAGATGCTTTGGGAGAGTGAATGTTTGGCGCTGTTGTGATGTACAGACAATTCGAACAAGTGATCGAATCTCGGTCTGCGACACCGGAACCGGCCGGCCAACCGGGAAATGACACTGATGTGATTAGACACGGGTTGGCCTGCCCGGTCAAGCATTTTGGCGCATTTCAATACCATCTCGTGATCAAATTTCTGCGTTTCTGTCACGGTTGGCCTTCGGCGTGTCTAGTGCGACTGCTCACAATTGCCTTCAGCCGCAGTCACAATCGTCTCTACAGTCACTGCATTACCACTAATATCAGCCCGTTACAGAGTTCGCATCACGATGGGCGAATTCGGCCGACCCAGACGACATTTTCGCCGGGCAGTACTGTCAAACGACGTGAAGGTCACCGTTCTGGTCGGTGGGGTCGGCGGCGCCCGCTTCTTGCTAGGCGTGCAGCAGCTGCTCGGTTTGGGTCAATTCGCGTCAACCGAGGAACCGAGCACCGGGCACGAGCTGACCGCCGTCGTCAACATCGGCGACGACGCCTGGATCCACGGACTGCGCATCTGCCCGGACCTGGACACCTGCATGTACACCCTCGGCGGCGGAGTCGACCCGCAGCGCGGCTGGGGTCACCGTGACGAAACTTGGCACGCTAAGCAGGAACTGGCGCGCTACGGTGTGCAGCCCGATTGGTTCGAGCTCGGGGACCGGGACTTGGCGACCCACCTGGTACGCACCCAGATGCTGAACGCCGGCTATCCGCTGTCGCAGATCACCGCGGCGCTGTGCGACCGCTGGCAGCCCGATGCCCGGCTGATCCCCGCCAGCGACGACCGGTGTGAGACACATGTGGTGATCACCGATCCGGCCGACGGCAATCGGCGGGCGATCCACTTCCAGGAGTGGTGGGTGCGCTACCGCGCCCAGGTGCCCACCCACAGCTTCGCTTTCATCGGCGCCGAAAAGGCAAGCGCTGCAACCGAAGCCACAACGGCCATCGCGGATGCCGATATCGTGTTGCTGGCGCCGTCCAACCCGGTGGTCAGCATCGGCGCCATCCTGGCCGTCCCCGGTATCCGCGCAGCGCTGCGTGCGACCACCGCCCCCGTCGTCGGCTACTCGCCGATCATCGGGGGAAAGCCGTTGCGCGGCATGGCCGATGCCTGCCTGAAAGTGATCGGGGTGGAGTCCACCGCACAGGCGGTGGGCCGGCACTACGGTGCGCGCGCCGCCACCGGGATATTGGACTGCTGGCTGGTGCACGACGACCCGGCCGACTCCGACGCCGAAATCGAGGGTGTCGCGGTGCGCTCGGTACCGCTGCTGATGAGCGACCCGAAAGCAACGGCACAAATGGTCAGCGCCGGGCTAGAACTCGCGGGCGTGGCGTGACTGAACACGGCACCGGTTCGCCGGTCGAGATCCTGCCCGTCACCGGGCTTCCCGAATTCCGACCCGGCGACGACCTGGCGGCCACCATCGCGGCGGCCGCGCCCTGGCTGCGCGACGGCGATGTCGTCGTAGTCACCAGTAAGGTGGTGTCCAAGTGCGAGGGCCGGTTGGTGCCGGCGCCTGAGGATCCGGACAGCCGAGACGAATTGCGCCGCAAGTTGGTCGACGACGAGGCGGTGCGCGTGCTGGCGCGCAAAGGCCGAACCCTGATCACCGAGAACCGGCTCGGGCTGGTGCAGGCCGCCGCCGGCGTGGACGGATCCAACGTCGGCCGCGACGAACTCGCGCTGTTGCCCGTCAACCCGGACGCCAGCGCCGCCGGGCTGCGCGCCGAGTTGCGCGAGCGGCTCGGCGTCACCGTCGGCGTGGTCATCACCGACACCATGGGCCGCGCGTGGCGCAACGGCCAGACCGACGCCGCCGTCGGCTCGGCCGGCCTGGCTGTGCTGCACAACTATTCGGGTTCCGTCGACCGGCACGGCAACGAATTGGTGGTCACCGAGATCGCGGTCGCCGACGAGGTCGCCGCGGCCGCCGATCTGGTCAAGGGAAAGTTGACCGCGTTGCCGGTGGCCGTGGTGCGCGGACTGCCCGGCCATGTGGTGACCGACGACGGCTCGACGGCCCGGCAACTGCTGCGGCCCGGCCCCGAAGACCTGTTCTGGCTCGGCACCGCCGAGGCTCTGGAGATGGGCCGGCGGCAGGCGCAGCTGCTGCGCCGGTCGGTGCGCCGGTTCAGCGACCAGCCGGTGCCCCCGGAACTGATCGAGGCCGCCGTCGCGGAGGCCCTCACCGCGCCGGCCCCCCACCACACCCGACCGGTGCGGTTTGTCTGGCTGCGCACCCCGGCCCTCCGGACCCGGCTGCTGGACCGGATGAAAAACAAGTGGCGTTCCGACCTCACCGGCGACGGCCGGCCCGCCGACTCGGTGGAACGCCGGGTGGCGCGCGGCCAGATCCTCTACGACGCGCCCGAGGTCGTCATCCCGTTCCTGGTTCCCGACGGCGCACACGCCTACCCCGATGCCGCCCGCACCGACGCCGAACACGCCATGTTCACCGTCGCGGTCGGAGCGGCCGTGCAAGCTTTGCTGGTGGCGTTGGCGGTGCGTGAAGTGGGCAGCTGCTGGATCGGCTCGACGATCTTCGCGGCCGACCTCGTCCGCGCCGAGCTTCAGCTGGCGGCCGACTGGGAGCCGTTGGGCGCCGTCGCGATCGGTTACGCCGAAGAGCCGGCCGGATTGCGAGATCCGGTGCCCTTGGATGCGCTAGCGGACCTGCTGATCCACAAGTAAGGCGATACTTGATCCCATGCGGACGTTCGCGGGCAAGGCGGCGGCGTCCGCTGACAAGATCCGCGGCGGCTACTACACGCCTGCGCCCGTCGCCCGGTTCCTGGCCCGCTGGGTACGGCAGGCCGGTCCGCGAATCCTCGAGCCGTCCTGCGGCGACGGCGCAGTCCTTCGTGAGCTGGCCGCGCTGAGCGGCGAAGTCCGCGGCGTGGAACTGGTGGCGGACGAGGCCGCGAAGTCGCGGGCCTTCGCTCCGGTCGACGCGGCGAACCTGTTCACCTGGGTGCGCGACGCCGGCGTCGGCAGCTGGGACGGGGTCGCGGGCAATCCGCCCTACATCCGGTTCGGCAATTGGCCGTCAGAGCAGCGCGAGCCGGCCCTGGAGCTGATGCGCGGCGTCGGGCTCAACCCGACCAAGCTGACCAATGCCTGGGTCCCGTTCGTCGTCGCCAGCACGGTGCTGGTGCGCGACGGCGGCCGGGTGGGCCTGGTGCTGCCCGCCGAGTTGCTCCAGGTCGGCTATGCCGCACAGCTGCGCGACTTTCTGGTCAGCCGCTTCGCCGAGATCACGCTGCTGACCTTCCAACGGCTGGTGTTCGACGGCATCCTGCAGGAAGTGGTGCTGTTCTGCGGGCTCGCCGGTCCCGGACCCGCACAGATCCGCACGGTCAGCCTGGGCGATGCCGACGCCCTCGCACACGCCGACCTGGACGTCGCCCGGGCTCCCGCCCTGTTGCACGAAAAGGAGAAGTGGACCAAGTATTTCCTGCGTCCCGCCGAGATCGAGCTATTGCGGACGCTCAGGTCATCCGGCGTCATGGCGCGGCTGGGCGATGTGGCCGAGGTCGACGTCGGCATCGTGACGGGCCGCAACAGCTTCTTCACCTTCACCGATGCGCAGGCCCGCACGCTCGGGCTGACCGAGCATTGCGTACCGCTCGTCTCCCGCAGCTCCCAGCTGAGCGGCCTCGTGTACGACGCCGACTGCCGCATCGGCGACGTCGCCGTCAATCACCGGACCTGGCTACTCGACGCACCGCACCAACCGACCGACCCGGCACTCGTCGCACACATCCGCGCCGGCGAGGCCGCCGGCGTGCACCGCGGTTACAAGTGCTCGATCCGCAAGCCGTGGTGGAGCACGCCGTCGCTGTGGATTCCGGACCTGTTCCTGCTGCGCCAGATCCACTTGGCACCCCGCCTGACCGTCAACGCCACCGCGGCAACCTGCACCGATACCGTCCACCGCGTCAGGATTAGCCGGCAATTCGATCCGGCCGCACTTGCCACGGTTTTCCACAACAGCGCGACGTTCGCCTTCGCCGAGATCATGGGCCGCAGCTACGGCGGTGGCATCTTGGAGCTGGAACCCGCCGAAGCCGAGCAGCTGCCCATTGCCCCGCCGGACTATGCCAGCGCCGAACTGGCCCAGGACGTGGATCTGCTGCTGAAGGCCAACGAAACCGAAAAGGCGCTCGACCTGGTGGATGCCCGGGTGCTTGTCGACGGTTTGGGCTTGTCGCGCGACGTCGTGGCGCAATGCCGATCGGCGTGGGCGGCGCTGCGGGATCGCCGGACCCGGCGGGGATCGCGGTGAGCGTCCGGGAGTCCACGATCGCGACCTTGACGCGGTGGCAGGCGCCCGACCCGGCCCAGGACTCGTTGCGGCAGGCAGTGCTGGCGTTCGTGCTGGCCCGCGACGACGCCTGCCTTCGTGAATGCGTGCCGGGCCACATCACCGCTTCGGCACTGGTGCTCGACGACAGCGGCGCTCAGGTGTTGCTCACCCTGCATCCGCGCCTGGGTCGCTGGGTACAGCTGGGCGGGCATTGCGAGGAGGACGACGACGACATCGTCGCCGCGGCGTTGCGCGAGGCCACCGAGGAATCCGGGGTGGCCGGTCTGCGCATCGCGCCCGAGCTGGCCGCCATCCATGTCCATCCGGTCACCTGCTCACTCGGCGTACCGACCCGCCATCTGGATTTGCAGTTCGTCGCCCAGGCACCGGCCGGCGCGCAGATCGCGCTCAGCGACGAGTCCGACGACTTGCGATGGTGGCCGGCCGACGCCCTGCCGTCCGGCACCGATCACGCGCTGCGGTACCTGGTGCAGCGGGCGACGAGATCGACACCAGCGCGGGGAATTGCGAGTGGACGCCACGCTAACGTCGATCTGGGCGATAGCCGCGACGAATGAGCGCTTGATACACCCGTCTGACCACATCATCCGGCCGATGTTCGGCGACCACTCGGATCGTGATCCAGCCCTTGTCCTGAACTTTGGCGTTTCGATTGATGTCGTTGACATAGCGTCGACGGTCGGTGCGGTGCTGGTCGCCGTCGTACTCCGCGGCGACCTGGAAGTGTTCCCAACCCATGTCGAGCACACCCACCAAATACCAACCGTCCACGACGGGTATCTGTGTGGTCGGCTTGGGCAAACCGGCGTCGATGAGCAATAGCCGCAACCAGGTTTCGCGGGGCGACGCGGCGCCACCATCCACCAGCGGCAGTAACTCCTCAAGCTGCCGCAGACCTCGCGCGCCCCGGTAGCGCTTGGCCAACACCCCGACGTCTTCTGCGGAAAACGGCGTGGCTCGCATCAGCGCGTCGAGTCGTTCCAATGCCTGGCCGCGCGGCAAATGACGACCGAGGTCGTAGGCGGTGCGCGCGACTGTCGTGACAGGAAGGCGCCGTCGCCACGTGACCTCGTCGGACCCGAGGGTCTCGTTGCGCACCACCAGCCCAGCTTGCGGCCGAGCGCTTTTCGCGACGAGTTCGACGGGCGTGTCGGCGTCCACCCATTGCGCTCCATGCAGCGCGGAGGCTGCGGCACCCGCCACGACCGCGCGCCGACGCGACCAGAGCCACGCGCCGAGCATGCGATCGTTCAGCGACGGTGCAGCCGACTTGGGCACGTACACGTCGCGAAATATCGGCCGATACCAACGTCGGAGCTGATGCTCGGTCAGCTCACCTGAATCGACGGCATCGCTGCCATGAATACTTCGGCCATGCGGCACATCGTGATCCGCGGTACCGACACCTCCGTCGAGATCGACGCCAGCGCGGAAAAGATCGAGTGGACGCCACGCTAGCGTCGATCTCGACGAAGGCAACAGCTAGACGAAGGCGACTCAGACGTCGGACGAATACCGGATGCCGCCGTCGGGGATGGAGACACCCGGCCACACCCGGGCGCCGCGTAGCAGCTCACAACGGGCACCGATGTCGGCGCCGTCGCCGATCACGCCGTCGCGGATCAGCGCCCGCGGACCGATGCGCACACCGAAGCCGACGATCGAGCGCTCGATCACGCTGCCCGCCTCGACCTTCGCGCCGTCGAAGATCACCGCGCCGTCCAGCCGGACGCCGGGGCCGATCTCGGCGCCCCGCCCGACGACGGTCCCGCCGATCAGCACCGCACCGGGAGCCACCGCCGCGCCGTCGTGCACCCACTGCTCGCCGCGATGGCCGCCCATGGCCGGTGACGGCGCGATCCCGCGCACCAGATCCGCCGATCCGCGCACGAAGTCTTCCGGTGTGCCCATGTCGCGCCAATAGCTGGCGTCGACGTAACCGCAGATCGTGATGTGTATGTCGGAGAGCAGCATCGGGAACACCTCGCGTTCCACCGACACCTCTCGGCCCCGCGGTATCCGGTCGATGATGTGGCGCTTGAAGACGTAGCAGCCGGCGTTGATCTGATCGGTCGGCGGGTCCTGGGTCTTCTCCAGGAATGCGGTGACGCGGCCGTCCGCGGTGGGGACGCAGCCGAACGCCCGCGGGTCGCCCACTCGCACCAGGTGCAGGGTGACGTCGGCCTGTTCGGCCCGGTGGAACTCCAGCAGCTCGCCCAAGTCGGCGCCGGAGAGCACGTCGCCGTTGAACACCATCACGGTGTCGTGCCGCAGCTTGTCGGCCACGTTGGCGATGCCGCCACCGGTGCCCAGCGGCTGCTCCTCGGTCACGTAGTCGATCTCCAGGCCCAGCTTCGACCCGTCGCCGAACTCGGCCTCGAACACCGCGGCCTTATACGACGTGCTGAGGATCACGTGCTCGATGCCGGCGGCCGCGATCCGCGACAACAAATGGGTGAGAAAAGGCATCCCGGCGGTGGGCAGCATCGGCTTGGGCGCCGATAGCGTCAGCGGCCGCAGCCGGGTGCCCTTACCGCCGACCAGCACCACCGCGTCGACCGGGGTAGTCAACTCAATCCCGCCCTTCTCCGAGCTTGAGCAGTCTGCGACGCGAACTGCGCACCATCAAACGGGAGCGCACCGCCAGCGATCCCCGCAGCACCCAGCGCAACGGCGCCCGCCACCAACCGGGATGCCGATCGGCCAGGAAAATGTAGGTGCTCTTGTGGTGCGCGGTCAGGTGGCTTGCCGGGTCGCGGCCGGTGGAGTGGCCCTTGTGATGCAGCACTTCGGCGGACGGAACGTACACACTCAGCCAGCCGGCCCTGCCGAGCCGGTCGCCGAGGTCGACGTCCTCCATATACATGAAGTAGCGCTCGTCGAAACCGCCGATTTCGGTGAAGGCGGACCGGCGCACCAGCAGGCACGATCCCGACAGCCAGCCCACCACGCGTTCGCTGGGCTCGAGCCGCTCCTGGCGGTAGGCCGCCGTCCACGGATTGCCCGGCCAGACCGGCCCGAGCAGCGCGTGCATGCCGCCCCGGATCAGGCTGGGCAGGTGGCGCGCCGACGGGTACACCGACCCGTCGGGGTCACGGATCAGCGGTCCGAGCGCCCCGGCCCCCGGCCAGCGGGTCGCGGCGTCCAACAGGGCGTCGATGCTGCCCGGTCCCCACTGCACGTCGGGGTTGGCCACGATCACCCACTCGTCATCGCTGTCGAGTTGCGCGATGGCGCGATTCGCGGCGGTTCCATACCCGAGGTTGCCTCCGGTCTCGAACAGCCGCACGTTGTCGTAGCGCTCGATCGCGGCCTGCGGTGCCCCGTCGGTGGACCCGTTGTCGGCCATCACCACGCTCACCGGACGCTCGGTGGCCAGCGACAACGAAGCCAGGAACCGCTCCAGATGGGGTCCCGGCGAGTAGGTCACCGTCACGACCGGCAGCACGTCAGTCACGCGTAGAGGGTAACGGTCGTTCGACACAGGCGCGGCTGTGACTTGCTGCCAGTGCAGCGACAAGTGCACTGCGCCAGGGTCTTAACGGCGTCAGGCCCGCCTCGGCGGACTCCCGGCTGCCCAGCGCGGAGTAGTGCGGGCGGGGCGCCGGCCGCGGAAATTGCGCGGTGCTGACCGGCCGCACCCGCTGCGGATCGGCGCCGCATTCTTCGAACACCGCGCGGGTCTGCTCGAATCGGGATACCGCGCCCTGGTTGGCGGCGTGCAGGATGGGCCCCCGCGCGCGACCGTCTGCCACCTCGAGCACCGCGTCGGCCAGGTCGGCGACATAGGTCGGCGAGCCGATCTGGTCGTCGACCACGTCCACCGGCCCTTCATCGGCGGCCAGCCGGCGCATCACGGCGACGAAGTCCTTGCCGTTGCCGCCGGTGTAGAGCCACGCGGTCCGCACCACAATCCCATCCGGCAGCGCTGCCAGCACCGCCTTTTCGCCGGCCAGCTTGCTGCACGCGTACACACCCTGCGGCGCGGTGTCATCGCTCGGCTCATACGGGTGTGGGTCGGACCCCGCCGGCTGCGCGCCGAACACAAAGTCGGTGGAGATGTGAATCAGCCGCGCTCCGGCGCGTGCGCAGGCCCGCGCGATGAGTTCGGGGCCTTCGGCGTTCACCGCGAAGGCGCCGGCTTCATCGCTCTCGGCAGCGTCGACGTTCGTGTAGGCCGCGCAATTGACCACCACGTCGCCACGCTGTACGAACCGCTGCGCAGCGCCCGCGTCGGTCACGTCCCAGTCCGACGACGTCAGCGCCACCACATCGCGGCCCTGGTGAGCAGCCCGTGCCGCCAAACGACTGCCCAGCTGTCCGCTGGCGCCGGTGATCACGAGCCGTTCTGACATGTGTTCGAGTCTGGCATGCCGGACGCGTGCCTCGGGCACGCCGGGGGTTAGCTTCCCGCCAAGCGGGTGTGTCGCAAGTAACCTATTGTGATGCCTGTGCAACGTGTGGTTCGTGTGGTTGCCACTGTGCTGACTGTTGCGGTCGTCCTCGGCACCGGGGTCGCGTGGAGCAATGTTCATTCGTTCCAGGACGGCATCTTCCACATGTCGGCACCCTCGTTGGGCAAGGGCGGCGACGACGGCGCGATCGACATCTTGCTCGTCGGCCTGGACAGCCGCACGGACGCCCACGGCAACGCTCTGTCCGCCGAGGAATTGGCGACATTGCGGGCCGGCGACGAGGAAGCCACCAACACCGACACCATCATCCTGATCCGGATACCGAACAACGGCAGGTCGGCCACCGCGATCTCGATTCCTCGGGACTCCTACGTCCAGGCCCCCGGTTTGGGCAAGACCAAGATCAACGGCGTCTACGGCCAGACCAGGGAGATCAAGCGGACCCGCCTGGTCCAAGCCGGAGCGTCGGCCGGCGAGGCCGCAGCGCAGGGCACCGAGGCGGGTCGCGAGGCACTGATCAAGACGGTCGCCGACCTGACCGGCGTCACTGTCGACCACTACGCCGAGATCGGGTTGCTGGGTTTCGCGTTGATCACCGATGCGCTCGGCGGCGTCGACGTGTGCCTCAAAGAGGCTGTGTACGAACCACTTTCAGGCGCCGACTTTCCGGCCGGCCGGCAGAAGCTGAACGGGCCGCAGGCGCTCAGCTTCGTCCGCCAGCGCCACGAGCTCCCGCGCGGCGACCTGGACCGGGTGGTGCGTCAGCAGGTGGTGATGGCCTCGCTGGCACACCGGGTCATCTCCGGCAAGACGTTGTCCAGCCCGGCCACGCTGAAACGGCTGGAGGCCGCCGTGCAGCGGTCGGTAGTGCTGTCGTCGGGCTGGGACATCATGGATTTCATGCAGCAGCTGCAGAAGCTGGCCGGCGGCAACGTCGCCTTCGCCACCATCCCGGTACTCGACGGCTCCGGCTGGAGCGACGACGGCATGCAAAGCGTGGTGCGGATCGACCCGCGCCAAGTCCAGCAGTGGGTCGACGGCCTGCTGCACGAGCAATCTCAGGGCAAAACCGAGCAGCTGGCCTACACGCCCGCCAAGACCACCGCCAACGTCGTCAACGACACCGACATCAACGGATTGGCCGCCGCGGTCTCGGACGTGTTGAGCGCCAAGGGATTCGCCACCGGCTCCGTCGGCAACAACGACGGCGGGCATGTGAAGAACAGCCAGGTGCGTGCCGCCAAGCCCGACGACATGGGCGCCCAGGAGGTCGCCAAGGAATTGGGCGGGTTACCGGTGGTCGCCGATGCGTCGGTGCCGGCCGGATCGGTTCGGGTGGTACTGGCCAACGACTACACCGGCCCCGGCTCGGGACTTTCCGGCGCTGTCACGCCGCCCCGCACGTCCGGCGGCGGCTCTCCCGACGGCACCGCTCCCCCGCCATCGCCGATCCTCACCGCGGGCTCCGACAAGCCGGAATGCATCAACTGAGCACGCTGAGCGGGGTGATCCTGGACCCGCTGCTGCGGGCCGACCCGGTCGGCCCGCGCATCACCTACTACGACGACGCCAGCGGAGAGCGCATCGAGCTGTCCGCGGTGACGCTGGCCAACTGGGCCGCCAAGACCGGCAACCTGCTGCGAGACGAGCTGGCCGCCGGTCCGGGGAGCCGGGTCGCGGTGTTGCTGCCGGCGCATTGGCAGACCGCGGCGGTGCTGTTCGGGGTCTGGTGGATCGGCGCCGAGGTAGTGCTTGACGGCCCCGCAGACCTGGCTCTGTGTACGGCCGAGCGGCTGGCTGACGCGGACGCCGCGGTCGGCGGCGGCCCAGGAGGTGAGGTGGCGGTGCTGTCGCTGGACGCCTTCGGCCGCCCGGCGCCCGACCTGCCCGTCGGGGTCACCGACTACGCGACCGCGGTGCGGGTGCACGGCGACCAGATCGTCCCCGAGCGCCATCCCGGTCCCGCACTCGCCGGCCGATCGGTGGACGAACTGGTGACCGACTGCGAAAACTCCGCGGCTACAAGGGGTTTGACGGCGGGCGATCGAGTGCTGTCCACCGCAGCGTGGAACACGGCGGAAGACGTGGTCGACGGGTTGCTGGCGGTGTTGTCCGTCGGCGGGTCCCTGGTTCAAGTCGCCAATCCCGACCCGAAGGCGCTGCAACACCGGATCGACACCGAAAAGGTGACGAGAGTCCTGTAGCGGCCAGGCGCCGTTCCACCGGCAGATACATGTTGATATCGCAATATTTCGATGTTAGCGTCGTCGGAAAGAACAATACGGCAGCAGCGGAAGGTAGGGCGATGGCGGTCTACGGGCTCTTGGGCAAGGCGGCGTCGACGGTGGTCACCGGGTTGGCCGGGGTGACGGCCTACGAGCTGTTGCGCAAGGGGCTGGCCAAGGCGCCGCTGCACGAGACGGCGGTATCGGCGGCAGCCCTAGGGCTGCGCGGGACCCGTAGGGCTGAGGAGGCCGCCGAATCGGCGCGGCTCAAAATCGCCGACGTGATGGCCGAGGCCCGCGAGCGCATCGGCGAGGAAGCACCCACTCCCGCCGTCGGTGACGTCCATCAGCACGAGCACTGATCGCCACCGCATGGCCCTCGCGGTTGTCGAAGAGATCGCATCACCCGAAGACCCCGCCCTGCAAGTGGTTTCGGACGCGGCCGGACGGATGCGCGTCCAGGTGGCATGGGTGCGCTCCGATTCCCGGCGGGCCGTGGCGGTCGAAGAGGCGGTAGCCAAGGAGAACGGTGTCCGCGTGGTGCACGCGTACCCGCGCACCGGGTCCGTCGTCGTCTGGTACTCGCCGACGCGTTGCGACCGCGCGGCGGTGCTGGCGTCCATCAGCGGCGCCGCGCACGTCGCTGCGGAGCTCATCCCCGCGCGGGCGCCGCACTCGTCGGAGATCCGCAACGCCGACGTGCTGCGCATGGTCATCGGCGGCGCCGCGCTGACCTTGCTCGGAGTGCGCCGCTACGTGTTCGCGCGCCCGCCGCTGCTGGGGCCCAGCGGCCGGCTGGTCGCCACCGGGGTCACCGTCTTCACCGGCTACCCGTTCCTGCGCGGCGCCCTGCGCTCACTGCGCTCAGGTAGGGCCGGCACCGACGCGCTGGTATCGGCAGCCACCGTGGCCAGCCTCATTCTGCGCGAGAACGTCGTTGCGCTCACCGTGCTGTGGCTGCTCAACATCGGCGAGTACCTGCAGGACCTGACCCTGCGACGGACCCGGCGAGCCATCTCCGAGCTGCTGCGCGGCAACCAGGACACCGCCTGGATCCGGCTGGCCGACCTCACCGAGATACAGGTGCCGATGGACACCGTCCAGATCGGCGACGAGGTGGTGGTGCACGACCACGTGGCGATCCCGGTCGATGGCGAGGTGCTCGACGGCGAGGCGATCGTCAACCAGTCGGCCATCACCGGGGAGAACCTGCCGGTGTCGGTGACGGCCGGAACACACGTGCACGCGGGTTCCGTCGTCGAGCGGGGGCGGCTGGTGGTGCGCGCCCGCGCCGTCGGCAAGCAAACCACCATCGGCCGCATCATCACCAGAGTCGAAGAGGCGCAACATGATCGGGCGCCGATTCAGACGGTCGGCGAGAACTTCTCCCGGCGGTTCGTGCCGACGTCGTTCATCGTCTCGGCAATCACCATGCTGATCACCGGCGACGTCCGGCGCGCGATGACGATGCTGCTCATCGCCTGCCCCTGCGCGGTGGGCTTGTCCACTCCGACGGCGATCAGCGCCGCGATCGGCAACGGCGCGCGCCGCGGCATCCTGATCAAGGGCGGATCGCATCTGGAACAGGCGGGCCGATTCGACGCGATCGTCTTCGACAAGACCGGAACGCTGACCGTGGGCCGGCCGGTGGTCACCAATATCGTTGCCATGCACAAGGATTGGGAGCCCGAGCAGGTGCTGGCCTACGCCGCCAGCTCGGAGATCCACTCGCGGCACCCGCTGGCCGAGGCGGTGATCCGCTCGACCGAGGAACGCCACATCAGCATCCCGCCGCACGAGGAGTGCGAGGTGCTGGTCGGCCTGGGCATGCGGACCTGGGCCGACGGCCGGACCCTGCTGCTGGGCAGCCCGGGCCTGCTGCGTTCGGAAAAAGTGCGGGTGTCCAAGAAGGCGTCGGAGTGGGTGGACAAGCTGCGGCGCCAGGCCGAGACCCCGCTGCTGCTCGCGGTGGACGGCAAGCTGGTGGGCTTGATCAGCCTGCGCGACGAGGTGCGACCCGAGGCAACCGATGTCCTGAAGGATTTGCGCGCCAATGGCGTTCGCCGGATCGTCATGCTCACCGGGGACCACCCGGAGATCGCCGAGGTGGTCGCGCGGGAGTTGGGCATCGACGAATGGCGCGCCGAGGTGATGCCGGAGGACAAGCTCGAGGTGGTACGCGAGCTGCAGAACGACGGCTACGTCGTCGGGATGGTCGGCGACGGCATCAACGACGCCCCGGCGCTCGCCGCCGCCGACATCGGAATCGCCATGGGCCTGGCCGGCACCGACGTCGCCGTCGAGACCGCCGACGTGGCGCTGGCCAACGACGACTTGCACCGCCTGCTTGACGTGCGGGACCTGGGCGCGCGGGCGGTCGACGTGATCCGGGAGAACTACGGGATGTCCATCGCGGTCAACGCCGCGGGACTGCTCATCGGCGCGGGCGGGGCGCTGTCGCCGGTACTCGCCGCGATCCTGCACAACGCGTCGTCGGTGGCGGTTGTGGTCAACAGCTCTCGGCTGATCCGCTACCGCCTGGACTGATCACCCGATCCCCCGCCGAGCGTGCGTGCATGTACATCGTCGGACGGCGGGTCGCGGGCAAACGCGCACGCTCGCCAGGCCGTTTCGTCCGATCAGCAGCCGCAATCCTCGCCGCGCCAGGCCCGGATGCCCGACCAGATTGCGATCCCGGCGATGGCGAGCCCGATCACCGGGTCCACCCACCAAGCACCGGACCAGCTGGCGGTGATCGCCAGACCGATCAGCACCCCGGCGGCCTGGGCAGCACACAGGTAGTTCTGGGTACCTTCGCCCTTGGTCGCCCCGGAGCCCAGTCGCGCGGCCAGTCTGTGCTTGACCCAACCCAATGTCGGCATCAGGACGAGAGCCAGCGCCGTCAGCCCGATACCGATCAGCGAGGTCTCGGCGTGCCTGCCCTCGACCAAGTGGTGAATCGACTCGGCGGCGATGTATGGCGCGGTCAACCAGAACGAGACCGCGACCCCGCGCTGGGCCCGTCGCTCGGA
Organism: Mycobacterium sp. 852002-51163_SCH5372311; assembly: GCF_001667115.1. Lineage (GTDB taxonomy): Bacteria > Actinomycetota > Actinomycetes > Mycobacteriales > Mycobacteriaceae > Mycobacterium. The sequence goes on from NZ_LZIJ01000109.1 coordinate 119,862, forward strand.
CTTGTCGCAGTGGGTGCGTGAGCCGCTGAAGCGCCAGATCACCATCGCGCTGGCCAGCCCCTCGGGCGCGCTGCCCAGCGCCCACCCGGTCAGCGCGACCGACCCGACCGCCAGGCCCTGCCACAGCCCGATCGCGCCCTCGGAAAGCATCACCACCAGGCTCACCCACGCCAGCCGCCGGGCCCATCGCGCGCTGCGCTGCCATCCGGCGTCGCGGGTGTCAGGCACTTGCAACGCGGGTCCGTCGCAGCAGGTATCAACCCCGGTATTGCCGACCGAGGGGGAAGTAGTCACCGGCCGCATCTCACGATGCTAAAGGCAAGGCGGGGCTCGGCGCTGTAAAGCTGGCGAGCGGCGGCGGCGGGCGTGTCGTTAATCTGTCTAACCAGTACGACGTGACGGACGGAGAGACGACGCCGATGGCACGCACCGACAACGACACCTGGGACCTCGCGACCAGCGTGGGAGCCACCGCCACCATGGTGGCCGCCGGACGTGCCCGGGCCACCAGAGCGGGACTGATCGACGACCCCTTCGCCGAGCCGCTGGTGCGCGCGGTAGGCATCGACTTCTTCACCCGGTGGGCCGGCGGCGAACTCGACTCCGCCGCGGTCGACGAACCCGCCGCCCCGTGGGGCATGCAGCGCATGACCGACCTGCTGGCCGCCCGCACCCGCCACATCGACGCGTTCTTCGCCGAAGCGGCGGCGGTGGGGATACGCCAGGCGGTCATCTTGGCCTCCGGCCTGGACGCTCGCGGATACCGGCTGAAATGGCCGGCCGGCACGACGGTGTTCGAGATCGACCAGCCCCAGGTCATCGAGTTCAAGGCCGCGACCATCGCCGGTCTCGGCGCCGAACCGACCGCCGACATCCGCGCCGTCCCCATCGACCTGCGGCACGACTGGCCGTCGGCGCTCCGCGATGCCGGCTTCGACACCGAACGTCCCGCCGCGTGGGCGGCCGAGGGCCTGCTGGGGTTCCTGCCGCCGGATGCCCAGGACCGGTTGCTGGACAGCGTCACCGCCCTCAGCTCCGACGGCAGCCGGCTGATGGCCGAAATCTTCATGAATTCCGGTCCCAATCTGGCGGCGTTGAATGCCGCCGGTCAGCGATGGCGCGAGCAGGGTCTCGACGTCGTAATGGAGAACCTGGGTTTCCCCGGCGAACGCAACGATGTGGCCACCTACCTGGACCAGCGCGGTTGGGAAACGGCGCGAACCCCGCTCAACAAGTTGTTGGCCGACAACGGATTACCGGTGCACCCCGCCGGGGCCGATGGAGACGCGCCGTTCGCCCGCAACTACTACTGCACCGCGGTATTGCACAAGAATTGAGGAGCTCGGAATGTCGAACAGCGAGGCGGTCAAGCCACTTGACGGGTTCCGGGTACTGGATTTCACCCAGAACGTCGCCGGACCGCTGGCCGGACAGGTGCTGGCCGACCTCGGCGCCGAAGTCATCAAGATCGAGGCGCCCGGCGGCGAGGCGGCCCGTCACATCACCGCCGTTTTGCCCGGGCGCCCGCCGCTGGCCACCTACTTCCTGCCCAACAACCGGGGCAAGAAGTCGGTGACGGTGGACCTGACCGACGAAGAGTCCAAGCAGCAGGTGCTGAACTTGGCCGACACCGCCGACGTGGTGCTGGAAGGGTTTCGTCCCGGGGTCATGGAGAAGATGGGCCTGGGACCCGACGACCTGCGGTCACGCAACCCCAAGCTGATCTACGCCCGCCTGTCGGCCTTCGGCGGCAACGGCCCGCACAGCAGCAGGCCGGGTGTCGACCTGATGGTCGCCGCCGAGTCGGGCATGACCACGGGGATGCCCACCCCGGACGGCAAGCCGCAGATCATCCCGTTCCAGCTCGTCGACAACGCCAGCGGCCATGTCCTGGCCCAGGCGGTGCTGGCCGCGCTGCTCAACAGGGAGCGCCACGGCGTGGCCGACACCGTCCGGGTCGCCATGTACGACGTTGCGGTGGGGCTGCAGGCCAACCAGCTGACCATCCATCTGAACCGTCCCGCCGCGCCCCCGAACAGCAGCGCCGACCAGGCGCCGAAAGCCAAGCGGCGCAAGGGGGTCGGGTTCGCCACCCAGCCGTCCGACGCCTACCGGGCCGCCGACGGCTACCTCGTGCTGTCCGCATATGTGCCCAAGCACTGGGCGAAGCTGTGCGAGATCATCGGCCGCCCCGACCTGCTCGAAGACGAGCGATTCATCGACCAGCGTGCACGGGCCCTCAACTACCCCGAATTGACCGAAGAACTCGAGTCCGCCCTGGCCGCCAAAACCGCTGCCGAATGGGTCGAGCTGCTCCACGAAGGCGGACTCATGGCCTGTCTGCCCTACACCTGGAAGCAGGTCGTCGACACTCCGCTATTCGCCGAGAACGACCTCGCCCTGGACGTCGGCAGCGGGGACAGAGCGATCACGGTGATCCGCACGCCGGCTCGCTACTCCAGCTTCAGCGCCGTGGCAACCGATCCGCCGCCGGCGCTCGGCGAGCACAACGACACATTTCTCGCGCCGGACTCAAGTTAACGACAAATGTGCATTATTTGAATTCTTTGAATTGCCGATGAATCCGCTTCGGATTCACCGCATTTGCAAAGTCGTCGACGAGGATTTCTACAGAATGCTTTAGGGGGCAGCATATTTGCTGCCCGCAAATTTGGCCGATTCACGTTCAACGGCGAGCGCTCATGACTGCAGCCGGCCACCTGACTGACCGGTTCGAGGAGTCAAACGATGACGACCGACGTCCAGAGTCAACCCGGGAAAACCGATACCAACCGGCTCGTCGGTGCGCTCAGGTCCGGCGCCTTCCTGCCAAACCTGCGGCACGACATACCGTCGTCGATCGTCGTCTTCCTTGTGGCGCTGCCCCTTTCGCTGGGGATCGCCATCGCCTCCGGGGCGCCGCTGATGGCAGGTTTGATCGCGGCGGTGGTCGGCGGCATCGTCGCAGGCTCCCTCGGTGGCTCGATGCTGCAGGTCAGCGGGCCGGCCGCGGGCCTCACCGTGGTAGTCGCCGGTCTGATCAGCGACTTCGGCTGGCAGATGACGTGCATCATCACCATGTGCGCCGGTGGGATCCAGATCCTGTTCGGCGTGGTCAAGGTGGCTCGCGCCGCACTCGGCGTGGCTCCTGTCGTGGTGCACGCCATGCTGGCCGGCATCGGCGTCACCATCGTTTTGCAGCAGGTCCACGTCCTGATGGGCGGCTCGTCACGCAGCTCGGCGTGGAAGAACATCGAAGCGCTGCCCGGCGGCATCCTCCACCACGAGCTGCACGAAGTGATCGTGGGCGGCATCGTCATCGCCATCCTGCTGTTGTGGCCCAAGCTGCCCGCCAAGATCCGCTTCATTCCCGGCGCCCTGGTGGCCATCGTGGCGGCCACCGCGGTCGCCGAGGCGGCGGGGCTGGAAGGCGTGGACCGAATCAACCTTTCCGGCAACTTCTTCCACGCCATCGGCTTGCCGCAGCTGCCCCCCACCACCCCGGGCGGAGTGCCGTGGATCCACGAGATCAGCGGCGTGGCCCTGGGTGTCGTCACCGTCGCCCTGATCGCCAGCGTCGAATCGCTGCTGTCGGCGGTCGCGGTCGACAAGCTGCACAACGGCCCGCGCGCGAACTTCAACCGGGAGATGATCGGACAGGGCAGCGCCAACCTGGTGTCGGGGCTGCTGGGTGGCCTGCCGATCACCGGGGTCATCGTCCGCAGCTCCACGAACGTAGCCGCCGGCGCTCGCAGCCGGGCCTCGGCGATACTGCACGGCATCTGGATCCTGCTGTTCGCGTCGCTGCTGACCGATCTGGTGGAACTCATACCCAAGGCAGCGCTGGCCGGCCTGCTGATCGTCATCGGCATCCAGCTGGTGAAGCTGGCCCACATCAAACTCGCTTGGCGCACAGGGAATTTCGCCATCTACACCATCACCATCGGATGCGTGATATTCCTGAACCTGCTCGAGGGTGTGGCGATTGGACTCGGCGTCGCGATCTTCATGCTGTTGACGCGGTTGGTACGCGCACCGATCGAGGCCCGGCCGTACGGGGACGCCGAGTCGAAAAACTGGCGGATCGACATCGACGGCACGCTCAGCTTCCTGCTGCTGCCCCGCCTGACCACGGTGCTGTCCACGATGCCGCCCGGGTCTCACGTGCGGCTCACGCTCAACGCGGACTACATCGACGAGGCGGTCTCCGAAGCCATTTCCGACTGGCGTTTGGCGCACGAGGCGACGGGTGGGGCCGTTGTCATCGTCGAGACGTCGCCGGCGACACTGCATCACGCACACACCAGCCGGCCCAAGCGTCATTACCGGCGCCCGCCGGCGCAGGCCGTTTCGCGCAACGGAGACCACGGCGCCCATGGGGACGCCGGGCTTTCGATTCTCGACGGCGTCGACGCTTACCATCGGGACGGTCGCGGAGAGCTGTACCCGCGGCTTGCCGACCTGACCGAAGCGACGACACCGAGTGCGGTGTTCCTCACCTGCGCCGACTCTCGGGTCTTGCCGGACGTGATCACCGCCAGTGGGCCGGGCGACTTGTATATCGTCCGCAACGTCGGCAACCTGGTGCCCACCGATGCGACCGACCGATCGGTGGATGCCGTGCTCGACATCGCGTTCAACCAGTTCGGTGTGACTTCCGTTGTGGTGTGCGGCCATTCGTCGTGCCGGGCGATGGAGGTCCTGCATTCCGGACTTCATGACGCCGGCGACCACACGGCTGTCGGCCAGTGGCTCGAACACGGTCGTGACAGCCTCGCCGCGTTCCGGGACGGTCATCCGGCACGCGTGGGTGCGGAATCCGACGGCCTGCGCGAGGCCGACCAGCTGGCCATCGTGAACGTGGTTGTGCAGATGGAAAAGCTGGCCCGCAACCCGATCTTGGCCCCCGCCAAGGCCGCCGGCACTTTGAAGGTCTACGGCATGTTCTTCGACATTTCGACGGCCCGTGTCTACGAGGTGAATCAGCAGGGACTCGTGCGGCCCGTCGAGCCTGCGGCCGTGACCTAGCTCAGCTTTGCGGCAGCCGCACGACCTGAAGAAAGAACTCGTCGATTTGCCGCACCGCGCTGATGAATTGGTCGAGGTCGACCGGCTTGGTGACGTAGGCGTTGGCGTGCAGTTGGTAACTGCGCAGGATGTCCTCCTCGGCCGAGGAGGTAGTGAGCACGACGACCGGGATGCGGGACAGGTCGGGATCGAACTTGATCTTCTCGAGCAGTTGCCTGCCGTCGTATTTCGGCAGGTTCAAGTCGAGCAGGATCAGGTCGGGTCGCGGCGCGTCCTGGTATTCGCCGCGTCGGTAGAGGAAGTTCAGTCCCTCCTCACCGTCGTGCGCGACGTGCAGGCGGTTGCTGAGCTTGTTGTGCTCGAATGCTTCCCGGGTGATGAGCTCGTCGCCCGGGTCGTCTTCGACGAGCAGAATCTCGATTGGTCGGCCGTCCGGAATCATTCGCGCGCTCCTTCTGCTGGGTCCGCCGAGACGGCGGAGTGTTGTGCGTCCGCGCCGGCCAGTAACAGCTCGGCGTCAGGCTCGACACCAGGTTGAGCGGTAGGCACCTTGAACTCGAACCGGGTCCCGTCGGTGTACGACGTGTCGATCCCGATGGTGCCGCCGTGGTGCTCGACTATTTTCTTGCACAGCGCCAGGCCCAAACCGGTTCCGCCGTACACGTCGCGGCCGTGCAGGCGCTGGAAAATCAAAAAGACCTTGTCGGTGAACTCTGGTGCGATGCCGATACCGTTGTCAGTGACGGTGACCACGATGTCGTCGGTGCGCTGTTGGCAGTCGATGACGACGCGGGGTGCACGATCTTCCCGGCGAAACTTGACCGCGTTGCCAATCAGGTTCTGCCACAACATGGTCAGCAGCATCGGGTCGCCGGTGATCTGCGGCAGCCCGTGCTCCGGGCGCACGATCTGGGCGTCGGATTCCTCTATCGCGGTGGCCAGGTTGGCCAGCGCGGCATCCAGCGCGTCGTCAAGGTCCACCTCGGCGCTCGTCGTCCCCAGCCGGCCGACCCGGGAGAAGCTGAGCAGGTCGTTGATCAGTACCTGCATGCGTTTGGCCCCGTCGACCGCGTAGCCGATGTATTCGGAGGCGCGGTCGTCGAGCTTGTCGCCGTACCGCTTCTCCAGCAGCTGACAGAACGAGGTGACCTTTCGCAGCGGTTCCTGCAGATCGTGCGACGCCACATAGGCGAACTGTTCGAGCTCGGCGTTCGAACGCCGCAATTCGGCCGTCTGCTCGTCCAATTGCGCTGTCGCCGAACGTGATACCTCGAGCGCTTCGACGATGCGCTGTCGCATGTTCTCCACGTCGATCGCCATATCCCGGATGTCTTTCGGTCGCTGCGGCGGCGAGATGCGTTCCCCGAAGTTGCCCTCGGTGATCCGTCGGCAGGCCGAAGCCAGGTCAGCCAGCGGAAGGGTGACCGCGCGCCGGGTCAACACCCCCAGCAGGGTCGCCGTGAGGCAGAACAGCAGTACCATTGCGCCCAGCACGCTGTCGCGCCAGTCGGCGATTTTGCGGGCCTGGTCGATGGCCTGTTGCTGCGCCCAGGCGAGGTGCGCGTTCTGGGTTTCGAAAAGCGCACGCAGATGGTCGAATTCGGCCTTGTCGAGCTCCGCCGCCGTGCGGCTCACCAGATTGGGTGCCGTCGGCGTCACAGCGGCGATGACGGGCTCGGCGTAGTTTTTCCGCCACTCCCGCGCGGTCGTCTCGATCGCATCCAGGTCGGCGATCAGGTCGGCGCGCTCGCCCAGTCGCTGCCGAATGGCTTGAGCCGCAACCTGTTCGGCTTGCTGCCCGTCGTAGTACGGGGCGAGGAACTGCCGATCGGCAGAGATCAGGTAACCACGGGTGCCGGTCTCCTGGTCGCGCAACGCCGACTGCAGCTGGCCCGCGGCTATCCTCGCCGGCGAGATGCCGTCGGTCAGCCCGTGCGACACGTCGTCGGCGCGATGCAGCAACACCGTCCCCACCGCAGCACCCGCGAGCACCAGCACACCCATGCTGAACAACACCAGGAATTGCCATTCACGCACGGTGAGCTGCAGCTCCCGCAGGTTGAACTTGAGGCTCACTCGGCGGTCCGCTCCACGCGCAGCACGGCTATGTCGTCGCTGAGCCCGCCCAGCGGTTGCGCCAGTTCCTGTGCCCCGTCGATCAGCGCGTCGACGAACGCCGGTCCCGGCAAGTCCGCATGCGTTCGGGCCAGGGCCAGCAGGCCGTCTTCGCCGAGCCGTTCGTTGCCCCGTCCCGAGTAGCCCTCGAAGAGTCCGTCGGTGAGCAGCACCAGCCCGTGATTCGCCGGCAACATCAACTCGTGATGCGGCCAGTCGTCGGCCCGAAGGCCCAGGGCCGGACCACCCGGCGGCACGATCCATTCGACCGTGCCGGGACCGCCGGAGCCGTGCAGCAACATCCCCGGATGACCGGCCCGGATGGCCGTGATGGGTTGGCCGTCGCCGCGGCCGGTGCCTCCCGGAATGGTCAGGTTGAGCACCGTCGCGAAGATTCCTCTGCCTGCCCGCTCGGCATGCAGTACCCGCTCCAGCTGTGCCATCAGCGCAGCGCCGTGCACACCGGCGAGGGTGAGTGCACGCCAGGCGATCCGCAGTGCCGCGCCCAACGCGGCCTCGTTGGGTCCGTGGCCGGCGACGTCACCGATCACGACGTGGACCGTCTGGTCGGGTGTCTGCACAACGTCGTAGAAGTCCCCGCACAGCAACGCGTCCTCGCGGCTCGGCCGATACCGGGTCACGATCTCGACACCCGAGTTCTCGTGCAGCAACGGGGACGGCAGCAGGCCGCGCTCCAGCAAAGCGTTCTCGCGAGCCCGGAGTTGGCTTGCGCGCAGATCGGCCGCGATCAGCTCGGCGCGTTTGCGTTCGATGGCGTAGAACACCGCACGCCGCAGCACATCGGGTTCGACGCGGCCCTTGACCAGGTAGTCCTGCGCACCGGCGGCCACCGCCGAAGCCCCGAAGTACTCGTCGTTCAGCCCGGTCAGCACGACGATGGGGACGGTGGCGTCATGCTTGGCGATGCGCTCCAGCGCCTCGATGCCATGGGCATCCGGCAAATGCAGGTCCAGGAGTACGCAGTCGGGCCGGGCGGCGGCCAGCTCACGCTCCGCGTGTGCCATCGACTCGGCCCACACCACGCGAATATCGGCGACCGTGTCGGCGATCAGCTCTTCCACAAGTACCGCGTCGGCTCGGTCATCCTCGACCAGCAGCAACGACAGCGACCGCCAATTGGCCACCTGGGCAACTGGAGCTCGCGATTGCATCAAGTCCCGGCCGCGCACGGGTGCTTCACCTCATACCCTCTCGGACACAGGTTGGACGCCGGCGGGTATGCCGAAAAGGCCGGTACCTGTGGCCGTTCACGTGTCTCGCCAGCCCGACTGGTGGTTGCCATTACGCGGCCTTGGTCCTAAAGCCTCAGTGGATGGTATGCGGTGAAGCCGAGCTTTTGTCCTCGTTCCCCTATGTGTCGGGGCTTTCCTCGTCAGCGCGGCAATACCGGCGACATCAGATCAGCGCCAGGTTACGCGTGCTTGCGTGCCGAACCGCGTCAATGGGAATCGATTGATCCAGCGTCGCGAACCGGCCGCCGTTGGCGGTGGCGAGCGCGAGTAGATATGCGTCGGTCACCTGGCGATGTCCGTGCAATCGTGAATAGTCGATGAGCTCGTCGTCCAGCAGGCTGACCGAACACGTCCAGTACTCGTGATATTCCGTCGCAGCGGCATTTGCCAACTTCCTGATCGCCTGAGCAGGTGGCACCGGGCTGGGATATCGAGGCTGGCTGATGAGGCGAACGAAGCCGTTCTGAGTTATCGCACACGACGCCCAGCCGTGACCGATCTCGGCGCCGACCCATCGGCGAACGCGCTGGTGGTCGACGTGATCGCTGTCAAGCAGTGCGACGAGGACATTGACGTCCAGCAGCGCGCGCGTCACACCGCTTCTTCGTCACGCAGCCGGTCGACGAAAGCGTTGGACACCGCCGGGCCCCGATGCTCAAAGGGCTCGAAACCATAGAAGCTCGTTGGCCCTGTGCGCGGATCGGCGCTTTGCTGTTGCGTCAACGCCTGCCGGGCGAGATCCGACAGTACCTGGCCCGCGGTCCGGTTCTCACGGCGCGCGCGTTCCTTCACCGCGAGCAATACGTCATCGTCCAACGACAGCGTGGTGCGCATGCATCTGATGTTAATGCATCAACTGGGTGGACGCCGGCCGAGCAGCACAGGCCGAACATGCGGCGTCGGCCGCGGGGCGCTGCTCGTCAGCGCAGCAAGGCGCGCGACATCACCACCCGCTGAATCTGGTTGGTGCCCTCGTAGATCTGAGTGATCTTGGCGTCGCGCATCATCCGTTCGACCGGGAAGTCGGTGGTGTAGCCGGCGCCGCCGAACAGCTGTACGGCCGACTCCGTGACGTCCATGGCGGTGTCGGAGGCGAAGCACTTCGCCGCCGCCGAGATGAATCCGAGGTTGGGCTCGCCGCGTTCGGCGCGGGCAGCGGCGGTGTACACCATCAAGCGGGCGGCTTCCACTTTCATCGCCATGTCGGCCAGCTCGAACTGCACGCCCTGGAACTCCGAGATCGACTTGCCGAACTGCTTGCGCTCCTTGGTATATGCCACCGTCGCGTCCAGCGCGCCCTGCGCGAGGCCCACGGCCTGCGCCCCCACGGTGGGGCGGGTGTGGTCGAGGGTCTGCAGCGCGGTCTTGAACCCGGTGCCCGGCTCGCCGATGATCCGATCGCCGGGGATGCGGCAGTTCTCGAAGTACAGCTCGGTGGTCGGCGAGCCCTTGATGCCCAGTTTCTTTTCCTTCGGCCCGACGCTGAATCCCTCGTCGTCCTTGTGCACCATGAACGCCGAGATGCCGTTGGCGCCGCGGTCCGGATCGGTCACCGCCATCACGGTGTACCAGGTCGACATGCCGCCGTTGGTGATCCAGCACTTGGTGCCGTTGAGAATCCAGTCGTCACCGTCGGCCTTGGCCCGGGTTCGCATCGACGCGGCATCGCTGCCGGCCTCGCGCTCGCTCAGCGCGTAGGACGCCATGGCCCCTTCGTTGGCGATCGACGGCAGCACCTGCTTCTTCAGCTCTTCGGAACCCTGCAGGATCAGGCCCATGGTGCCCAGCTTGTTCACCGCCGGGATCAACGAGGCGGACGCGTCGACGCGCGCCACTTCTTCGATCACGATGCAGGCCGCCACCGAATCCGCGCCCTGACCGCCGTACTGCTCGGGAATGTGCACCGCGTTGAAACCGGACGCATTCAGCGCCGCCAGCGCCTCTTCGGGGAACCGGGATTTTTCGTCCACGTCTTTGGCGCAGGGAGCGATCTCCCGTTCCGCCAGCGCGCGGATCGCGGCCCGCAGTTCGTCATGCTCCTCGGGCAGTTTGTACACATCAAAGTCGGGGTTTCCGGCCCATCCAGCCATGTCAGCCTCCTCGCTACTCGCCGGTAACTTTATCGTGCAGCTCCTGCAGCGCCGCATCCTTGGCCCGTACGGTCTCGGCCAACTGGTCCTGGAACGCGACGATCCGGGCGCGCAGCCGCGGGTCGGCCGATCCCAGGATCCGCACCGCCAGCAAACCGGCGTTGCGGGCCCCACCGATGGACACCGTGGCCACCGGAACTCCGGCGGGCATCTGCACGATCGACAGCAACGAGTCCAGGCCGTCCAGGCGGGCCAGCGGCACCGGCACCCCGATCACCGGCAACGGCGTCGCGGCGGCAACCATCCCGGGCAGGTGGGCGGCACCGCCGGCGCCGGCGATGATCACCTCGATGCCGCGGCCGGCCGCGCTGCGCGCGTAGTCGAGCATGTCCGCTGGGGTGCGGTGCGCCGAGACCACCCGAACCTCGGTGGGGATGCCGAACTCGGCCAAGGCGTCGGCGGCGTCGGACATCACCGACCAATCGCTGTCGCTGCCCATGATGACCGCGACGCGGGCTTGCTGGTTCATCTAAGCCGCTCCTCCTCGGCGCGATGCGCGTCCCATCCATCGGCCCACTCGGCGTGTGACAACCAGTGTGCCGCCAGCTCGGCGCGTTCACGCAGCTTGCCTGGATCCGCGCCCACAAAATTGACGTGCCCGACCTTCCGACCGGGACGTTCGGCCTTGCCGTACAGGTGGACGCGGGCGTCGGGCATGCGGGCGAACAGGTGGTGCAACCGCTCGTCGACGGTCATCGCCGGCTGCTGCTCCGCGCCCAGCACATTGGCCATCACCGTCACCGGTGCAATGGCAGCCGTGTCCCCAAGCGGGTAGTCGAGCACGGCGCGCAGATGCTGTTCGAACTGGCTGGTACGCGATCCGTCCATGGTCCAGTGACCAGAGTTGTGCGGCCGCATCGCGAGCTCGTTGACCAGCAGTGCGCCGTTGGTGGTTTCGAACAGCTCGACGGCGAGAACACCGGCCACGCCGAGCTCGTCCGCCAACCGCAGGGCCAGGCGCTGCGCGCCCGCGGCGGAGTCCTCGGGCAAGTCCGGCGCCGGGGCGATCACCTGCACGCAGATGCCATCTCGTTGCACCGTCTCGACGACCGGCCAGGCCGCGCCCTGGCCGAACGGGGAGCGCGCCACCAGCGCCGACAGTTCCCGCCGCAGATTCACCTGCTCCTCGGCCATCACCGGCACCCCGTCGGCCAGGAAGCTGGCCGCGATCTCGCGGGCGTGCGACGGGTCGCGCGCCATCCGCACCCCACGCCCGTCGTAGCCGCCGCGGACCGCCTTGACGACCACGGGGCCGGCTATGTCCCGCGCGAAGGCATCGAGTTCGTCGACGCTTCGGATCTCGGCATAACGGGGCACCGGCGCGCCCAGCGCCTCCAGCCGCTGCCGCATCACCAGCTTGTCCTGGGCGTGCACCAGCGCCTGCGGCGACGGCGCCACGGCGATGCCCTCGGCGACCAGCTTCTCCAGCAGCTCGGTCGGCACCAGCTCATGGTCGAAGGTCAGCACGTCGGCTCCGTCGGCAACCTGACGCAGCGCCGCAAGGTCGGTGTGCAAGCCGATCACCACGTCGGGGCTGACCTGAGCGGCGGGTTCATCGGCGTTGAGCGCCAGCACCCGCAAGGTCTGTCCCAACGCGATTGCTGCCTGGTGAGTCATCCGGGCAAGTTGGCCGCCGCCCACCATCGCGACCAACGGCGTTCGTGTACTCGGCACGGCCATCATGGTGTCATGGGGCCTGACCGGCGTGTTAGCGGCTGCGCGACCAAATCGTTATGTACGATTTTGCGCCCCTTTTGCGTTACTCCGTAGACTGGCGTGCTGTGTCCTTTGCCGATGCCACGATCGCGCGTCTTCCCCAGGTGCTTCAACCTTTTGCGATGCGCCACCACGAGCTGATCAAATTCGCCATTGTCGGCGGCACCACTTTCATCATTGACTCGGCGATTTTCTACACGCTGAAACTCACGATTCTCGAGCCCAAGCCGGTGACCGCCAAGGTGATTGCCGGAATCGTCGCCGTCATCGCGTCTTACATCCTGAACCGGGAGTGGAGCTTCCGTGACCGCGGTGGCCGCGAGCGCCATCACGAGGCGCTGTTGTTCTTCGCGTTCAGCGGTGTCGGGGTGCTGCTGAGCATGGCGCCGCTGTGGATCTCGAGCTACATCCTGCAGCTGCGGGTGCCGACGGTGTCGCTGACGGTGGAGAACATCGCCGACTTCGTCTCGGCCTACATCATCGGCAACCTGCTGCAGATGGCGTTCCGCTTCTGGGCGTTCCGGCGCTGGGTGTTCCCCGACCAGTTCGCCCGCAACCCGGAGAAGGCGCTGGAATCCGCCCTCACCGCGGGCGGCATTGCCGAGGTCTTCGAGGACGCCTACGACGTCGGCTTGAAAGATGGCAACGTCACGCTGCTGCGCGCCTGGCGCAACCGCAGGGCCAACCGGTTCGCTCAGTTCGGCGAGCCGGACGGCCCGGTGTCGAAAACTTCGTGATACAGCAGCGCGTGTACCTCGCGCAGGCGCGGAATGTCGTGAAACTCCAACGGATCCTGTGAAGCCGACTCGATAATCAGCGTCCCGGTACGAAACATCCGCTCCAGAATCCTGTCCCGGAACTCCACACTGTTGATCCGTGCCAGCGGGATGTCGATCCCGCTTCGGGTCAGCACTCCGTGCCGATACATCACCCGGCGGTTGGTCACGACGAAATTCGTGGTCAGCCAGCGCAGGAACGGCCACAGCGTCAGCCAGCCGACGAGCACCAGCCAGATCGCCCCGACGACGCCGTAGATCACGTTCTTGGTGATTTGGGGCCACTGCGTCGAGTTGACGACAGCAACCCCGAACACGGCCAGCCCTGTCCCGAAGATCAGCACCAGAGCCGGCCCGATCAGCCGCTTCCAGTGCGGATGGTGGTGCAGGACGACGTGTTCGCCTTTGGCCAGGACATTCTCCGGATAGCCCACCTGGGAAGGTTAACGCAGGTGGACGACGTCGCCGGCCGAGACGACGGTGTCGGTTTGGGTGTCGTCGGTTCGAATGCACAGCCGGCCCTGGTCGTCTATGTCGCGTGCGGTTCCGACGACCTGGCCGCCGCCGGGAAGCTCCGCTCGCACTCGATTACCGAGGGTGAGGCAGCGGGCCCGGTAGTCGGCCGCCAACCGCGGATCGGCACCGTGGGCGGCCCGCCAGGCCGCAATGCGCGCCGCCAGCTTGTCCAACAGCGTGACCACCAGCGCGCCCCGGTCGGGTGCCGCCACACCCAGGTCCAGCAGTGAGGTCGCCCCGGGGCCGTCGACCTCCTCAGGGCCCTGCGTGACGTTGAGCCCCAGCCCGATCACCACATACGGTCGCGCCACTTCGGCCAGGATCCCGGCGAGCTTGCCCCCACCGGCGAGCACGTCGTTGGGCCACTTCAGGCCCGTCTGCACGCCGGTCGCTGCTAGCTGGGGGGCGTCCACGTCCAGGGCGTCCAGCACTGCGACCCCGGTGGCCAGCGTCAGCCAGCCCCACGCGCGCACCGGAACGTCCACCACTGCCACGCCCACCGACATGGTGATCTGGGCTCGGGGCGTAGCCGACCAGCCCCGGCCCTGCCGTCCCCGCCCGGCGGTCTGGTGTTCGGCGACCAGCACCGCCCCGTCGATGTCGGCGCCCGAGGCGGCACGCGCCAACAGGTCAGCATTGGTGGATCCGGTCTGCGCGACGACGTCGAATTGCTGCCAACCGGCATCGGTCACCCGGGCGCGCAACGCGTCGGCATCGAGCGGCTGCCTGAGCCGGTCGCGCTCGTTCACGGGGCCAGCCTACGACTGGCCGCGACGACTGCCGATAACATCGACTCCCATGACAAGCGTTACCGACCACTCGGCTCATACCGCCGAGCCCGCCGCAGAGCACAAGATCGACATCCACACCACCGCGGGCAAGTTGGCCGAGCTGCACAGGCGACGCGAGGAGTCGCTGCACCCCGTCGGTGAGGCCGCCGTCGAGAAGGTACACGCCAAGGGCAAGCTGACCGCCCGTGAGCGCATCTACGCCCTGTTGGACGAGGACTCGTTCGTCGAACTCGACGCGCTGGCCAAGCATCGCAGCACCAATTTCGGGCTGGAGGCCAACCGCCCGCTCGGCGACGGGGTGGTCACCGGCTACGGCACCATCGACGGCCGCGACGTGTGCATCTTCAGCCAGGACGCCACGGTGTTCGGCGGCAGCCTCGGCGAGGTGTACGGCGAGAAGATCGTCAAGGTCCAGGAATTGGCGATCAAGACCGGCCGTCCGCTCATCGGCATCAACGACGGCGCCGGCGCACGCATCCAGGAAGGCGTGGTCTCGCTGGGCCTGTACAGCCGGATCTTCCGCAACAACATCCTCGCTTCCGGCGTCGTCCCGCAGATCTCGCTGATCATGGGCGCCGCGGCCGGCGGCCACGTGTACTCCCCCGCCCTCACCGACTTCGTCGTGATGGTCGACCAGACCAGCCAGATGTTCATTACCGGACCCGACGTCATCAAGACCGTCACCGGCGAGGACGTCACCATGGAGGAGCTCGGCGGCGCCCACACCCACATGGCCAAGTCGGGCACGTTGCACTACGTCGCATCCGGTGAGCAGGACGCCTTCGACTGGGTGCGCGACCTGCTGAGCTATCTGCCGCCCAACAACTTCACCGATCCCCCGCGCTACGCCGAGCCGGTGCCCGAGGGGGCGATCGAGGACAACCTCACCGAGGAAGACATCGAGCTGGACACGCTGATCCCGGACTCGCCCAACCAGCCCTACGACATGCACGAGGTGATCACCCGCATCCTCGACGAGGACGAGTTCCTCGAGATCCAGGCGGGCTACGCCCAGAACATCGTCGTCGGGTTCGGCCGCATCGACGGCCGCCCGGTCGGGATCGTGGCCAACCAGCCCACCCACTTCGCCGGCTGCCTGGACATCAACGCGTCGGAGAAGGCGGCCCGGTTCGTGCGGACCTGCGACTGCTTCAACATCCCGATCGTCATGCTGGTCGACGTCCCGGGCTTCCTGCCGGGTACCGGCCAGGAGTACAACGGCATCATCCGGCGCGGCGCCAAGCTGCTGTTCGCCTACGGCGAGGCCACCGTCCCCAAGATCACCGTCATCACCCGCAAGGCCTACGGCGGCGCGTACTGCGTCATGGGCTCCAAGGACATGGGCTGCGACGTCAACATCGCCTGGCCGACCGCGCAGATCGCGGTGATGGGCGCCTCCGGCGCCGTCGGCTTCGTCTACCGCAAACAGCTGAAGGAAGCAGCCGACGCCGGCCAGGATGTCGATGCGCTGCGCCTGCAGCTGCAGCAGGAGTATGAGGACACGCTGGTCAATCCCTACGTCGCGGCCGAGCGTGGGTACGTGGACGCGGTGATCCCGCCGTCGCACACCCGGGGCTACATCGGCACGACGCTGCGACTGCTGGAACGCAAGATCTCCCACCTGCCCCCCAAGAAGCACGGGAACATACCGCTGTGAGTCACGACGGGAACGAGACGAACCATCAAGCCCTGAGCTACGGGGATGAGACGGTCCACGCCCACGAGCCGCACATCCACATCGAAAAGGGCCACCCTTCCGATGCGGAGCTGGCCGCGCTGATCGCCGTCCTGGGCTGCGTCGGCGCCGCTTCCGCCGAGCCAACACAGCCCGAGCGCACCCGTTGGGGGCTCCCGGTCGACCGGCTCCGTTTTGCGATGTCCAACTACCAGCGGCTCACCCTTCAGCAGATGACGCACATGAGACATTGACCCGCCTGGTACTCGGGTCGGCCTCGCCGGGCCGGCTCAAGGTGCTGCGCCAGGCCGGCATCGACCCGCTGGTCGTCGTCTCCGGCGTCGACGAGGATCGCGTCACCGCAAATCTGGGGTCGCCGGAATCGCCTGATCAGGTCGTGTGCGCGCTCGCCCGCGCGAAGGCCGAAGAGGTCGCGGCCAGGCTCGACGAGTCCATCGGCGCGGATTGCGTTGTCGTCGGCTGTGACTCGATGCTCTATTTCGGCGACCGGCTATGCGGCAAACCGCAATCGCCGGCCGACGCGCGCGAGCAGTGGCAATCGATGGCAGGGCGCGCCGGCCAGCTTCTCACCGGTCATTGCGTCATCCGCCTGGTGGACCACCGAGTCGTCCACCAGGAGACCGAAACATCAATCACCACAGTGCGTTTCGGTACGCCGTCGGCCGACGACCTGCGGGCCTACCTGACCAGCGGCGAGCCGTTGCGAGTCGCCGGCGGCTTCACTCTCGACGGACTGGGCGGATGGTTCATCGACGGCGTGGACGGCGATCCGTCGAATGTCGTCGGCCTGAGCCTGCCGCTGCTTCGGTCACTGCTGCGCGGGATGGGGCTGTCGATCGCCGCGCTCTGGGCCGCCAATCCAGTGTGAAGCCACGGCTTTGCGTGTGAACACAAGGCTTTCGGTGTGAAACCAGGGCGCCGATCCGCGCGATTTTTCGCCCAGGATGCACAGCCGACGCCATAGATTCACAGCCGACGCCGCAGATGCACAGCCGACGCCGCAGATGCACAGCCAGCACTGACACCTGCCGGCCCGCGCGCCAGCGGTAGGCTCGAATGCGTGCCGCTACCCCCAGATCCGAGTCCCACACTGTCGGCCTACGCCCACCCCGAACGACTGGTCACCACCGACTGGCTGTCCGCCAACCTGGGTGCATCCGGCCTGGTAATCGTCGAGTCCGACGAGGACGTGCTGCTCTACGACGTCGGTCACATTCCGGGCGCGGTGAAAGTCGACTGGCACACCGACCTCAACGACCCGCGGGTCCGTGACTACATCAATGGCGAGCAGTTCGCCGACCTGATGAACCGCAAGGGCATATCCCGCGACGACACCGTGGTCATCTACGGCGACAAGAGCAACTGGTGGGCGGCCTACGCGCTGTGGGTCTTCACCCTGTTCGGCCATCCCGACGTGCGGCTGCTCAACGGCGGTCGCGACCTGTGGCTGGCCGAGCGCCGCGACACCACGCTGGACGTGCCGACCAACACGTCGACGGGCTATCCCGTGGTGGAGCGCAACGACGCGCCCATCCGCGCGTTCAAAGAGGAGGTGCTGGCCGTCATCGGCAACCAACCGCTGATCGACGTGCGCTCACCGGAGGAATACACCGGCAAGCGCACCCATATGCCCGACTACCCCGAGGAAGGCGCGCTGCGCGCCGGCCACATCCCCACCGCCAGATCAATCCCGTGGGGTAAGGCGGTGGACGAGAGCGGCCGCTTCCGCAGCCGCGAAGAGCTGGAAGAGCTTTACAACTTCATCACGCCGGACGACAGAACCGTCGTCTATTGCCGCATCGGCGAGCGGTCCAGCCACACCTGGTTCGTCCTCACCCACCTGCTGGGTAAGCCGGGAGTACGCAACTACGACGGCTCGTGGACCGAGTGGGGCAACACCGTGCGGGTGCCTATCGTCGCGGGCGCAGAACCGGGACGCGTCCCCGGAGCCCTATCGGCACCATGACCCTGCCCGCCCCGCTCGCAGAGGTGGTGTCCGACTTCGCCGAAGTCCAGGGCCAGGACAAGCTGCAGCTGCTCTTGGAATTCGCCAATGAACTTCCCGCGCTGCCGTCCGACCTGGAAGAGGCGGCGATGGAGCCGGTGCCCGAGTGCCAATCCCCGCTGTTTCTGCATGTCGACGCAGACGACCCGAGCCGGGTCCGACTGTATTTCAGCGCGCCGGCCGAAGCGCCGACCACCCGTGGGTTCGCCTCCATCCTGGCCGCGGGCCTCGACGAACAACCCGCCGCCGACATCCTCGCGGTGCCCGAAGATTTCTACACCGACCTGGGTTTGGCCGCCTTGATCAGCCCGCTTAGGCTGCGCGGGATGTCGGCGATGCTTGCCAGGATCAAGCGGCGATTACGCGAGACCTCACCGGAATCCTGAATTCCCGGCACCGCCTGGCCGGGCATCCGGCGCGGCGCTTAGACTTCCCACGAGTTGTAAGAAACTCTCTTAGACATCCAAGGTTTGCAGATATGCCAACAGGAGGCGCAGTGGCTAGTCATGCCAGCTCGAGGATCCCTGGGATCTCGAAGGTTCTGGTCGCAAATCGCGGCGAGATCGCGGTCCGGGTGATCCGGGCGGCGCGGGACGCCGGCCTGCCCAGCGTGGCGGTCTATGCCGAACCCGACGCCGAGGCTCCACACGTGAGCCTGGCCGACGAAGCCTATGCCCTGGGCGGGCAAACCTCGGCCGAGTCCTACCTGGACTTCGCCAAGATCCTCGACGCGGCGGCCAAGTCCGGCGCAAACGCGATCCATCCCGGCTACGGCTTCCTGTCGGAGAACGCCGACTTCGCCCAGGCGGTCATCGACGCCGGCCTGATCTGGATCGGGCCCAGCCCGCAGTCGATCCGCGACCTCGGCGACAAGGTCACCGCCCGCCACATCGCCGCACGCGCGCAGGCCCCCCTGGTCCCGGGCACCCCGGACCCGGTCAAGGACGCTGACGAGGTGGTCGCGTTCGCCAAGGAGTACGGCGTGCCGATCGCAATCAAGGCCGCGTTCGGAGGCGGCGGCAAGGGCATGAAGGTGGCCCGCACCCTGGAGGAGATCCCCGAGCTGTACGAATCGGCCGTCCGCGAGGCGGTGTCCGCATTCGGGCGCGGCGAATGCTTCGTCGAGCGGTACCTGGACAAGCCCCGCCACGTCGAGGCGCAGGTGATCGCCGACCAGCACGGCAACGTCGTCGTCGCCGGCACCCGGGACTGCTCGCTGCAGCGCCGCTTCCAGAAGCTGGTCGAAGAGGCGCCGGCGCCGTTCCTCACCGACGCGCAGCGCAAGGAGATCCACGAGTCGGCGAAGCGGATCTGCAAAGAGGCCCACTACTACGGCGCGGGCACGGTCGAATACCTGGTCGGCCAGGACGGACTGATCTCCTTCCTGGAGGTCAACACCCGGCTTCAGGTCGAGCACCCGGTCACCGAGGAAACCGCAGGCATCGACCTGGTCCTGCAGCAATTCAAGATCGCCAACGGCGAAAAGCTCGACATCACCGAGGACCCCACCCCGCGCGGGCATGCCATCGAATTCCGGATCAACGGCGAGGACGCGGGCCGCAACTTCCTGCCCGCCCCCGGGCCGGTGAGCAAATTCCACCCACCCAGCGGCCCGGGTGTGCGGCTGGATTCCGGTGTCGAAACCGGCTCGGTGATCGGTGGCCAGTTCGACTCGATGCTGGCCAAGCTGATCGTGTACGGCGCGGACCGCTCCGAGGCGCTGGCCCGGGCGCGGCGGGCGCTGGACGAATTCCAGGTCGAAGGCCTTGCCACCGTCATCCCCTTCCACCGCGCCGTGGTGTCCGACCCGGCGTTCATCGGCGACGAGAACGGCTTCTCGGTGCACACTCGGTGGATCGAGACCGAGTGGAACAACACCGTCGAGCCGTTCACCGGCGCGGAACCCCTCTACGATGAAGCGGAAACCCGCCCGCGGCAGAAGGTGGTCGTCGAGGTCGACGGCCGGCGCCTCGAGGTGTCGCTGCCCGGCGATCTGGCGTTGAGCAACGGCTCGGCCGACCCGGCCGGTGTCATCCGCAAAAAGCCCAAGCCGCGCAAGCGCGGCGGCCACTCAGGAGCGGTGGCTTCCGGTGACGCGGTCACCGCGCCCATGCAGGGCACGGTGGTCAAAGTCGCGGTCGAGGAGGGACAAGAGGTCGCCGTCGGCGACCTGGTCGTGGTGCTCGAGGCGATGAAAATGGAGAACCCCGTCACCGCGCACAAGGACGGCACCATCACCGGTCTGGCGGTCGAGGCCGGCGCGGCCATCACTCAGGGCACCGTGCTCGCCGAGATCAAGTAGCAATCAGACTCGCCTGGCCTGCGTCGTTGTCGGCCGGGCGCACCTTGGGTAGGGTGCGAGAAGGTTGAGTTCACAGCCGCCCGGAATCACGCCATTGGTGATCGCGAGCGCGGCACAGCCGCGCGCAGCCGGTCGCCACCACCAGGACCACTGACGCTCGGGAGGCGCACCCCTTGCCTGCTAGCGATATCAGATCCGCCGGCGCGATCCACAGCACAAGCAGCTGATCGGAGTCAGCAATGTCTGTGACCCAATCGTGGCAAGAGTGCCGCCCCGCGGAATTCACCACATGCCGCGACAAGTTCGCCACCGTGGTCACCGCACACGGTGAAATCGACGCCGCGAACGCCAACCAGCTCACCGACTACGTCCAACGCGCTCTGCGCGGATCCAAGCGAATGGTCCTGGACCTACGCAGCGTGGATTTCATTGGTACTGCCGGTTTTTCGGCCCTGCACCGAATCAACGTGGTGTGCTCATCCGTCGGCGCGCAATGGGCGCTGATACCCGGCAGGGCGGTCAACCACTTGTTACGCATCTGCGATCCCGACGCGACGCTGCCGACCGCAACCTCGCTGGCCGAGGCGGTCAGCGGCGACGTGAACGCGGCCTCCAGATCGGGCCTACTGCAACTGGTCCCGCAGCCGCGCTAGCGATTTCGCCAGCAGCCGCGACACGTGCATCTGCGAGATGCCGATCCGTTCGGCGATCTGCGTTTGCGTCATCGATTCGAAAAACCTGAGTACCAAAACCATTCGCTCCCGCTCGGGTAGCGCCTCGAGCAGCGGGCGAAGTGCCTCCTGGTCTTCGATCCGGTCCAGACTGTTGTCGACGTCGCCCAGCGTATCGGCGATGGCGCGGGCGTCGTCCTCGTCGCTGCCGCCGGCACTGTCGATGGACAAGGTGTTGTAGGAGCTGCCGGCCACCAGGCCCTCGACGACCTCCTCGCGGTCCATCCCGAGTTCGTCGGCCAGTTCCGTTGCGGTGGGCGCCCGGCCGAGCCGTTGGGAAAGGTCGGCAGTCGCTGTGCCGAGCCGCAGGTGCAATTCCTTCAACCGCCGCGGGACCTTCACCGACCAGCTGTTGTCGCGGAAGTGACGCCGGACCTCACCCATGATCGTGGGCACCGCGAACGACACGAAGTCTGAACCGGTCTCTACGTCGAAGCGGACCACCGCGTTGACCAATCCGACCCGGGCGACCTGAACCAGGTCGTCGCGCGGTTCGCCCCGGCCCTCGAACCGCCGGGCGATGTGATCGGCCAGCGGCAGGCACCGCTGCACGATCTCGTCGCGCCGGCGCTGAAATTCCGACGGGTCTTCGGTCAGTGTCGCCAACTCACGGAACATCTCCGGAACATCGGCGTATTCGTTAGGGCGCGACACAGAACCGCCGGCAGCTCGCGCTGTCACCTGGCTCTCACTTGCTAGTGGCCGCCCGTGGCGCCGTCAGCGTGATGCCGAAAACACTGCCGGACTCATCGGGCTCACGTCCGTCATGGAAGGTCTGGACGTCGTCGGCCAGCGAGGTCAGTACATGCCAACTGAAGCTACCGGGTGCGACTACGTCGTGGGTGTCGCAGGCCGCGGAAGCTTCCACCACCAGTTCGTCGTCGCGCGGGTCGACGACGACGGTGAGCATTGCATTCGGGGTGGCCGAGCGGATCAACCGGGTGCACACCTCGTCCACCGCCAGTCGCAGGTCCGCAACGGCATCAAAGTCCAGGTCCTCGAAGGTGCCGATGGCACCAACCAGGGTGCGCAGCATCGCCAAGTTCTCCAGGCGCGCGGCAACTTGCAGTTCCACAGCGCGCTCACCGCGTTGGCGCTTGTTGCTGCGCGATTCCGCATCGCTCATAAAGTCTCCCGGCAATATGTGGTCGACCCTAGTCCCACCTTGGGTCCTGCCTTCAAGCTGGTTAGCCATAGTTTTCCCCGGATATCCGACCCGACCGGGGCGAGTCTGACAGGACCAGCATGCGACAACCGCGCCATCGAACCGGCCAGGCAGGGGCCTGGGCGGCACGCGGGATCATGCTGGTCATATTGATCTTGGTTGCGGTAAGGATGTTCGTCGGTGGTTTCAATGATTCTGCGCCCCATGACGGGTTAGCCACGCTATCGCAATACCGCCGGTACTCATCATGGTCTAGACCTGATACCCGCTCGACGCAGCCGGTAACCGCGCGAATTCACGTGGGTGCCGTGGCGCGAAACTGCGGGTGTGGCTGCAGGGCCGCCGGCGGACTACTCTAACCCACCGCGGAGATGCGGATTTCCCCCTTTGTCTTGACTTTGGGGTCTTGACGTTGACGTTTCAACTTTGGGCCGTGTGCTGTCGCGGCAGATTGTCCGCATGCTCGGCGTACCACTGCTCTTCGATGCGGCTCACCCGGCGATTCTCCACGACGAACCAGATCGCCCCGGCGATCAATCCGAGGACGGCAATCAGGATCGTCGTGGCAAGCCACTCGTAATGTCGGTAGCTGGCAGCTACCGCCGTGCTGATCATCCCGGACACGGCCACAACCAGCAGGATCAACCCGGGCCAGAAAAAGTTGTCCTTCATGACGATGCCGGCGTGCGGTTGCGTGGTCCGGGAGTAATCCGTCGGATCGTGATGCGTGTCTCCCATCACGCCTCCCTCCCTCGTCGGACGAGATACTGAAATGCTACCCATTCGGCAGACCCGGCGAAATGCCGATTTTGGCGGGCCGGCGGGAGCCGAGAAAGTCACGGAATGCTGCAAAGACGCTGCAAAGGACCTGCAAGGGCCTTCAAAAGGCCGAATTCAACGGCCTCGCGAATACACCGGCCTGAGGTGCGTGATTTGGTCAGATTGAGTCAGCGTTCTCGCGGGCGAACAGGTCCGGCAGTGAAATTGCCCCAATGGTCGTCACGAGCCACGCCACAACCGTGGTGGCCACCCAGGATGCGCCTCCTCGAATGGTGAGCCCGTCGGTCAATTCCGAGGCAACACCTAGTGCGATGACGGTCAATGCCAGACCGGCGCCGCCGAGGAGCAGCGACGCATAACTATGGGGCAACTTCAAGATCACAAACGACAGGATCCCCTGCGCTACCGCGAACACCACCACGGCGACGATGAACCCTGACACCGACAACGAAACTCGGGGAACAACCCACGCCGCCACCAGAAGTCCGACCGCCCAGCATCCCAGAAGCACAACTGTCCGCAGCAAGATTTGCCTCATGGCAATAAGCGTAGGTCGTGGGAGCATGGCTGTGAAGAAGCGCGCTAACTGCGCAAAATGCCTATCTCACCAGCGCCGTCTGAAGAGGGAATTGCCCGAAATTGGGATGTCAATAATTGGTCATGCTCCGCTGACGGCAGACGGACTCACAAAGCCATTACCGGCCCGACGATGGGCGGAACGACCATCGACAGCGTCAACACCATCAACGTGAACAAAAACCAGCCCGCGCCGTGCCATCCCCACCACGTGCCCTCTCTGCGCCACACGCGATAAGTGCGCACGAAGGCCCAGAGGCCGCCCACGAACAGGATCAAGGGGCCGCCGAGCCCCAGAAGAGTCCGCTCGGGCGGGCCGCACGCCGCGGTGTCCACGCTGACTCCCGGGCAGGTGCTCACCCACAATGCGGCCAGAATGACGAAGCCGACGCCCGCGCCCGCGGCAAGAAGTGCAAAGCGGATAGCGGCGTGGACCTCGCTGTCCTCCTGGCCCAAACGATCACCGGGTGACCGCTCACGCGCTCTCTGCATTGTGAACCTCATATTTCAGCGATCGGCTCTGACGTCTTAAGGTGTTTCGTTCGCTATGCCGGATTCGTTTCAGTGCTATCAGCTGGTAATCGTATTGCCGATCGCGTGCTGCTGGTTGTGGGACTGACTCACCCTGAATACCCGATTACCGCCGACGTAATCGTCCTCAATCCCTACTTCATCGACGTCAGAGCGCTGTGCACGGCGGCGATCGCCGCGTCGATGTCGGCGCGACAGACTGTCAGTGCTGGACGGAATCGCACCCCACGCGCGCCGGTGGGCAGCACGATCACCGCACGCTGCCAAAGTTTGCGGATCAATTCGTCGCGCTCTGCGGTGCCGGGCAGGCTGAACGCACACATCAGGCCGCGCCCGCGCGGGTCGAGGACCAGGCCGGGGAAGTCATGGGCCAGTTCGTCGAGCCGGGCGCGCAGGTAGCCGCCCAGTTCGGCGGCTCGCTGGAACAACCCGTCGGCCTCGATCACCTCGAGGATGCGACGCGCACGCACCATGTCCGCCAGGCTGCCGCCCCACGTCGAATTGAGCCGGGAGGCGACCGCGAAGACGTTGTCGGCTATCTCGTCGACCCGGCGGCCCGCCATCACCCCGCACACCTGAGTTTTCTTCCCGAAAGCCACGACGTCAGGCAGGACGCCCAATTGCTGGTAGGCCCAGGCGCTTCCGGTCAACCCGCAGCCGGTCTGCACCTCGTCGACAATCAGCAGCGCGTCGTGTTCGTCGCACAACTCGCGCATCTTCGCGAAGAACTCGGGCCGGAAGTGGCGGTCGCCACCTTCGCCCTGGATTGGTTCGGCGATGAAACACGCGATGTCGTGCGGATACACCCCGAACGCTGCGCGGGCCTGGCGGAGCGACTCGGCTTCCCGGGCCTCCATGGCGCGGGCATCCAGGCCCGGCTGAATGTAAGGCGCGTCGATGCGCGGCCAGTCGAACTTGGGGAATCGGTCCACGGTGACCGGTTTGGTGTTGGTGAGCGAGAGGGTGTACCCGCTGCGGCCGTGAAAAGCCCCACGCAAGTGCAGCACCCGGGTGCCGAGCGGGGGGTCGATGCCGTGCTTCTCGTTGTGCCTGCTTTTCCAGTCGTAGGCGACCTTCAGCGCGTTCTCCACGGCCAGTGCCCCACCTTCGACGAAGAACAGATGCGGCAGCTCCGGGTCGCCCAGCACGCGGACGAACGTTTCGACGAACCGGGCCATTGCCACCGAGCAGACGTCGGAATTGCTGGGCTTGTTCAGCGCCGCCTGCAGCAGTTCGGCGCGAAATTCGTCATCGCCGGCCAGCGCCGGATGGTTCATGCCCAGCGCCGAGGACGCGACGAACGTGAACATGTCCAGATACCGCCGCCCATCTCGGGCGTCGACCAGATAGGAACCGGCGGACCGCTGCAGGTCGAGCACCATGTCGAAGCCGTCGACCAGGACGCTGCGCGCCAGCACCTCACGGACCTCGTCGGGCCCGATCGCCGCTTGAGTGATCTTGAGGGCACTCGTCATGCCGCTCATGATAGCTGGGAATTTTCCGGAAACCCTGCTAATAAACCGGAGATTTTATGGTATGTACTGTCTGTCGCTGTAAAAAGTATTCAGAATGATGGTGCTCCGAGTCTGTACGTTCGCGGTCGCCCGAATCCGTCGCAACAGGTCTTCGAGCACCCGCGCGGACTCGACGCGAACCAGCAATATGTAGCTTTCTTCGCCGGCCACGGAGTGACACGACTCGATTTCCCCGATGTGCTGCAGGCGGGCCGGCGCATCATCGGGTTGAGACGGATCGAGAGGAGTAATGGCAACGAACGCTGACAGCAGGTGCCCGACGGCCTCCGGGTTGATCCGCGCCGAGTATCCCGAGACCACGCCGCGGGACTCCAGCCGGCGCACCCGCGACTGGACGGCCGACACCGACAGGCCGGCACTGGCGGCCAGCTCCGAAAGGGTGGCGCGTCCGTTGGCGACCAGCTCACGCATCAGAATCCGGTCGATGTCGTCGAACGTCTCACCCATGGCCGGAGAGTATCGCAGCGCGCTTCCACCCCGAGGCGCTCCATGAGCAGGCTGCCAGCCTGGCAGCTGCGCGCCGCGTTCGCCGCGGGCCTGTCGTCGATGTACGCCGGCGAAGTGCCCGCCTACGGCACGCTGGTGCGGGTCAGCGAAGAGGTCAACCGCGACTACGCGACGCGCCATCCCGACGCCGAGCGACTCGGGTCGCTGCAGCGAGTCACCGCCGAGCGCCACGGCGCCATCCGCGTCGGTAGCCCGGCCGAGCTGACCGCGGTCGCCGACCTGTTCGCCGCGTTCGGGATGCTGCCGGTGGGCTATTACGACCTGCGCTGCGCCGAGTCGGCGATTCCGGTGGTGTGCACCGCTTTTCGTCCCGTCGACACCGCCGAGCTGGCGCGCAATCCGTTCCGGGTCTTCACCTCGATGCTCACGACCGGGGACCGCAGATTCTTCGATGCCGGGCTGCGGGGGCGGGTGGAGTCGTTCCTTGCGCGGCGCCGGCTGTTCGACCCGGCGTTGCTCGCTCGGGCTCGCGCGATCACCGCCGACGGCGGCTGCGACGCCGAACAGGCGCGCGATTTCGTCGCGGCCGCGGTGATGGCGTTCGCGCTGTCCCGCGAGCCCATCGACAAAGCCTGGTACCACGAGTTGTCGCGGGTGTCTGCGGTGGCCGCCGACATCGCCGGCGTCGGCTCCACCCACATCAACCACCTGACGCCGCGAGTGCTCGACATCGACGACCTGTACGCGCGGATGAACCGGTGCGGCATCACCATGATCGATACCATCCAGGGACCTCCCCGCACGCAAGGACCCGCGGTGCTGTTGCGCCAGACGTCGTTTCGCGCCCTGGCCGAACCATGCCTGTTTCGCGACGGGACGGGTGTCGTCCGCCGGGGCAGCCTGCGGGTGCGCTTCGGGGAAGTCGAGTCGCGCGGCGTGGCGCTGACGCCCAAGGGCCGCGCCCGTTACGACGCCGCGATGGCTCACCCAGATCCCCCCCGCGTATGGGACGACCACTTCCCGGCCACCGATGCGGAGATGGCCGCCCAAGGACTGGCCTACTATCGCGGCGGCGACCCGTCGGCGCCGGTCGTCTACGAAGACTTCCTCCCGGCGTCGGCGGCGGGCATCTTCCGTTCCAACCTGGACCGCGACGGCATAGCTCACGACGTCGCGGACCATTCGAGCTACGACCAGCCGTGGCTGGCCGGGGCCATCGGCCGCGACATTCACGACCCCTACACGCTCTACGAGGAGGCCTCGGCATGAACCAGCACAGCGCGTTGCCGGCCCGGGTACTCGAAGTGTTCGCCGCGATCGGCGTCACCACCGAATTGGGCGACCCAAGCGACCCGAGCGGTGGTGCCGCCGGCCTGCCCGCCGGTACCCCGATCACCGGTGAGGTGCTGTTCACCGTCGCGCAGACCACGCCCGAGCAGGCCGACCAAGTGATCGCCGATGCTGCCGAGGCGTTTTCGGCGTGGCGGGCAACGCCGGCACCGGTGCGCGGCCGACTCGTGGCCCGGCTCGGCGAGCTGCTGAGCGCACACCGCGACGACCTCGCGGCGCTGGTGACGATCGAGGTCGGCAAAATCACCTCCGAGGCGCTGGGCGAGGTCCAGGAAATGATCGACATCTGCGATTTCGCAGTCGGCCTTTCCCGCCAGCTCTACGGCCGAACCATTGCCTCGGAGCGCCCCGGGCACCGGCTCCTGGAAACCTGGCATCCGCTGGGCGTGGCGGGCGTGATCACCGCGTTCAACTTCCCCGTCGCTGTCTGGGCGTGGAACGCGGCGGTGGCACTGGTGTGCGGAGACCCGGTGGTGTGGAAGCCCTCGGAGCTCACGCCGTTGACCGCGCTGGCCTGCCAGGCGCTGATTGCGCGGGCTGCCGCCGACGTCGGTGCGCCGTCGGGACTGAGCGGGCTCGTCCTGGGCGACCGTGAACTGGGTGAGCGGCTGGTCGACGACTCGCGGATCGCGCTGCTGTCGGCGACCGGCTCGGTGCGGATGGGTGCGCAGGTCGGTCCGCGCGTCGCGGGTCGCTTCGGCCGGGTGCTGCTGGAGCTGGGCGGCAACAACGCGGCGATCGTGACCCCGTCAGCCGATCTTGACCTCGCGGTGCGCGGCATCGTGTTCGCCGCGGCCGGCACCGCCGGGCAGCGCTGCACCAGCCTGCGCCGGCTGATCGTGCACCGCTCGGTGGCCGACTCGGTGGTGAAGGGGGTGGCGGGCGCTTTCCGGCAGCTGCCCATCGGAGACCCGTCGGCTCCGGGCACGCTCGTCGGCCCGCTCATCCACGAGACCGCCTACCGCGACATGGTGGGAGCGCTGGAACAGGCGCGCGCGGACGGCGGTGAGGTGATCGGTGGAGAACGTCAACAGATCGACCCGCCGTGCGCGTATTACGTCGCACCCGCCGTCGTCCGGATGCCGGCCCAGACCGCCATCGTGGCGACCGAAACCTTCGCCCCGATCCTCTACGTGCTGACCTATGACGACCTCGACCAGGCAATCGCGCTCAACAACGCGGTGCCACAGGGTCTTTCGTCGGCGATTTTCACCACCGACCTGCGCGAGGCCGAACGTTTCCTGGACGGCTCGGACTGCGGCATCGCCAACGTCAACATCGGCACGTCGGGCGCCGAGATCGGCGGCGCGTTCGGTGGCGAGAAGCAGACAGGTGGCGGCCGGGAGTCCGGTTCGGACGCGTGGAAGGCCTACATGCGGCGCGCCACCAACACGGTCAACTACTCGAGCGAACTGCCGCTGGCGCAGGGAGTGCGGTTCGGCTGAACATCTTTAGTGGCGGAGCACACAGTCCCCATGGGTAGTATCTAGACCCATGGCAGCAGCTCGGAGGCGGTTATCCCCGGAAGACCGCCGAGCCGAGTTGCTTGCTCTGGGGGCCGAGGTCTTCGGGAAGCGGCCCTACGACGAGGTCCGCATCGACGAGATCGCCGAGCGGGCCGGGGTGTCCCGGGCCCTGATGTACCACTACTTTCCGGACAAGCGCGCGTTCTTCGCCGCGGTCGTCAAGGACGAGGCGGACCGCCTCCACGAGGCCACCCAAAACCTGCCGCCCACCGGGCTGACGATGTTCGAGGAAATCCGGATCGGGGTCTTGGGGTACATGGCCTACCACGAGCAGCATCCGCAGGCCGCGTGGGCCGCGTATGTCGGCCTGGGCCGGACCGATCCGGTTTTGCTGGGTATCGACGACGAAGCCAAGAATCGCCAGCTGGAGCACATCATGGAGCGCATAGGTGTGGTGGTCGGTGGCATTCCGGACGCGAAGCTGGGGCCGGACGTCGAGCGGGACCTGCGGGTGATCCTCAACGGGTGGCTGTCATTCACTTTTGAGATCTGCCGGCAGCGGATCATCGACCCCACCACCAACGCGGAACGCCTGGCCGACGCCTGCGCACATGCGCTGCTCGACGCGATCGCCCGGGTGCCGGACATTCCGCCCGAACTCGCGCATGCGATGGCGACCGCGCGGCAGGTCCCGCAGGAGTAATCCGGCTCGTCTGCTTCGGTCACGGTGGTTATTTGTCGGTGCCCGTTGGCACGATGGCTGGGTGACCTCGTTAGACCGATTCAGCGCGATCACCCGCGACTGGTTCACCAGCACCTTCGCCGCGCCCACCGCCGCGCAGGCCGGCGCGTGGGAAGCCATTGCGGACGGCAAGAACACGCTGGTCATCGCGCCGACTGGGTCGGGCAAGACGTTGGCGGCCTTCCTTTGGGCGTTGGACAACCTCGCCCGCCTGGCTGCTGCATCCGACCGCCGGCCGGGGACCCGCGTGCTGTACGTGTCTCCGCTCAAGGCGCTGGCGGTCGACGTCGAGCGCAACCTTCGCACGCCGCTGGCGGGGCTCACCCGGCTCGCCGAGCAGCGCGGTCTGAAACCACCTGAGATCAGCGTCGGGGTCCGTTCAGGCGACACACCGCCAGCACGCCGGCGCGAACTCATCACCCGTCCGCCCGACGTGCTGATCACCACGCCGGAGTCACTGTTTTTGATGCTGACGTCGGCGGCACGCGAAACCCTGACCGGCGTGCAGACGATCATCGTCGACGAGATCCACGCGATCGCCGCCGGCAAGCGCGGCGCGCACCTGGCGCTGTCGCTCGAGCGGCTCGACGACCTGGCCGACGGCCGGCCGGCGCAGCGGATCGGGCTCTCGGCGACCGTGCGTCCCCCCGAAGAGCTCGCGCGGTTCTTGTCAGGCTGTTCCCCGGCCGCCCAGACGACCGTGGTGGCTCCCCCGTCGGCCAAGACCGTCGAGCTGTCCGTGCAGGTGCCGGTGCCCGACATGGCCAACTTGACGAACAACACCATATGGCCCGACGTCGAGGCCCGGCTGGTGGACCTGATCGAGGCGCACAACTCGACGATCGTGTTCGCCAATTCACGGCGGCTGGCGGAGCGACTGACCGCGCGGCTCAACGAGATCCATGCCGAACGCTCCGGGATCGCACTGTCCGACGGCGGTAACCCGCAGGTTGCCGGCGGGGCGCCGGCGTATGTGATGGCCAGTGGCCAGACCTTCGGCGCGCCGCCGGTGCTGGCTCGGGCCCACCACGGATCAGTCAGCAAGGAACAGCGCGCCGTCGTCGAAGAAGACCTCAAACGCGGGCAGCTCAAGGCCGTGGTTGCGACGTCGAGCCTGGAGCTGGGCATCGACATGGGCGCGGTGGACCTGGTGATCCAGGTCGAGGCTCCGCCGTCGGTGGCCAGCGGGCTGCAGCGCATCGGCCGGGCCGGGCACCAGGTCGGCGAGATCTCGCGTGGCGTGCTATTCCCCAAGCACCGCACCGACCTGATCGGCTGCGCGGTCAGCGTGCAGCGGATGCTCACCGGCCAGATCGAGACCATGCGAGTGCCCGCCAACCCGCTGGACATCCTCGCGCAGCACACCGTGGCGGCGGCCGCGCTGGAGCCCCTGGACGCCGACCGCTGGTTCGACACGGTGCGCCGCAGCGCGCCCTTCGCGACGTTGCCGCGCAGCGTGTTCGAGGCCACCCTGGACCTGCTGTCCGGCAAATACCCGTCCACCGAGTTCGCCGAGCTGCGACCACGGCTGGTCTACGACCGCGATACCGGCACCCTGACCGCGCGGCCCGGCGCGCAGCGGCTGGCCGTCACCTCCGGCGGCGCCATCCCCGACCGCGGGCTGTTCACCGTGTACCTCGCTTCTTCTGTTGAATCGGAAAAGCCTTCCCGGGTGGGCGAACTGGACGAGGAGATGGTCTACGAGTCGCGGCCCGGCGACGTCATCTCGCTGGGCGCCACCAGCTGGCGGATCACCGAGATCACCCACGACCGGGTGCTGGTGATACCGGCGCCAGGCCAGCCGGCCCGGCTGCCGTTCTGGCGCGGCGACGACGTCGGCCGCCCGGCCGAACTCGGTGCCGCGCTCGGCGCGTTCACCGGCGAGCTGGCCGGCCTGGACCGCGAGGCATTCGGGAAACGCTGTGCAGGTCTGGGTTTCGACGACTACGCGACGGACAACCTCTGGGTGTTGCTGGACGATCAGCGGACCGCCACCGGGGCGATCCCCACCGACACCACATTGCTGGTCGAACGGTTCCGCGACGAACTGGGTGACTGGCGGGTGATCCTGCACTCGCCGTACGGGCTGCGGGTGCACGGACCGCTGGCGCTGGCGGTGAGCAGGCGGCTGCGCGAACGATACGACATCGACGAGAAGCCCAC